>PSMG01000019.1:0-49859 GCA_040290035.1 Chitinophagaceae bacterium | reverse complement strand
ACTGAATCAACCATTTAAACGGTAACAAATTAACTCAAATCAAACATGCTTTGAGTTTTTAATAGCACAACACGTTTAGATTAATATTCTTTTTCGAAACAGACACCTACAGAACCCATAAAGTCAACAATTGGTGGATGTAATTTCTTAATAGAAATATTAATCTTTTTTAATTCTGGAAAAGCTTTCTGCAGCCGATCAGCAACATTCATCACAAAAGTTTCAAGGAGCAGTTTAGCCTCATTCATTTCTTCCTGAACGATCTTATATACTTCAACGTAGTTAATGGTTTGCTCTACAGAGGTAATAAATTCTTTTGGAGCTTTTATAGAGAGTGAGAGAGTAATCTCATATTCATTTCCAATGAGCTTCTCCTCTCCGTACAAACCATGTTTTGCAAAAAAGCGAAGCTTGTGAAGCTCTATGGAGATAATACCTGCCAATTATTGTTATTAATTATTTGTTATTAATGCAAACCTTTTGCAGAAAGATATCGTTCAGCATCCAAAGCTGCCATACAACCACTGCCTGCTGCCGTTACTGCCTGGCGATAGATTTTATCTTGCACATCGCCGGCTGCAAATACACCTTCGATATTAGTTTTAGAAGTGCCGGGAATAGTTTTGATATAACCAGCTTCGTCCATATCCAACCAGTCTTTAAAAATATCAGAATTAGGTTGGTGACCAATAGCTACAAAGAATCCTTTAACCTGAATCGTAGTTTCCTCCCCGCTTTCATTATTTTTTATACGAACTGCTTCGGTGCTTTTTTCTCCTAAAATTTCCTGCGTTTCAGAGTTCCAATATATTTTGATATTCTCTGTATTCTTTACTCGGTCTTGCATTACCTTACTGGCTCGCATTTCGCCTCTACGAACAATCATATGTACCGTAGAACAAAGTTTGGATAGATACAATGCTTCTTCTGCTGCTGTATCGCCAGCCCCAACAATTGCCACTTCTTTACCGCGAAAGAAAAATCCGTCACAAACAGCACAAGCGCTTACACCATAACCATTCAACCGTTGCTCACTTTCTAATCCTAACCATTTTGCAGAAGCGCCTGTGGCAATGATCACTGCATCTGATTCAATTAATTTTTCCTCATCAATCCAAACTTTATAAGGCTGTACTGAAAAATCAACTTTAGTTGCTAATCCATACCGTATATCAGCTCCCATGCGGGCAGCCTGCTTCTCAAAATGAATCATAAGCTCTGGACCCTGAATTCCTTCTGGAAAGCCAGGATAATTTTCAACTTCTGTGGTGATGGTCAATTGTCCACCAGGCTGGATTCCCTGATACAAAACAGGTTTCATATTCGCTCTTGCCGCATAAACGGCTGCAGTATATCCAGCCGGACCAGAACCTATAATAAGGCACTGTACTCTTTCTGCTTGATTGTTTTCCATTCTTGTATTGTAAGGCGCAAAAATAGTAGTATTTGTAAAATGAGTTAAGTTAGTAGTACTGAATGTGAATAATGTTTGAGTAAATAATCATAATGGTTGTACTAACATCATAAAAGCGTTTCGTATTTGTGCTAAAGTCATGCTTCAGATAACGACTAAGCAGGTTTTCGAATCTTCCATCTTTAATGCATTATTCCATCTTACCAATAAAACAACAATACCACTAGCGTCAATCTGTCTTAAACTTTAAATCTGGTCTAAACCCCTTGTCTGAAGCACCTTTTAGGTTTAGAAATCAGACGAATTTCACCCAAAATATTAACTTGAAAAGGCTATATTTGCCCCTCTTTAAAAAAACCTTGTATGCAACTGAAAGGCTTGGTCCGCTTTTTTACCGTTCTGCTTATCATTTATTCTATTTATGAACTTTCTTTTACATGGGTAGTGCGTAACCATGAAAGAAAAATGGAAGCGAAGGCAAAAAGTTTTGTAAGCAAATTCCCCACTGCGCAACAAAAATATCCTGACAATAAAGAGCTGCAAAGCCTTTACCAGGATAGTCTGGACATAATGTATAAAGACCGCTTGAAGCGCTTGCTTGATAGCACAAAAGATGTAACAGTAACTTATGGCGTTACCGGCGCTATCAGCTATGACAAAGCAAAAAACGAAGAATTAAACCTTGGACTGGACCTTCAAGGTGGTATTAACGTTACATTGGAAGTAGAACTGAAAGGGTTGCTGCAATCAATGGCAAACGGTTCAAAAGACCCAACTTTTTTGCAGGCTTTGGAAAATGCAGATAAAGCCCGTGCAAACAGCAATGCTGATTACGTGACTTTGTTTGCCCAAGAGTATAAAAAATTAGCTCCAAATAACAAATTAGCCCCTCTTTTTGCAACAGCTAACCAAGACAGAATTAAAATCACTGATTCTGATGATAAGGTATTGAGCCAGATTAGAAAAGAGGCGAACGATGCGTTTGACCGCACTTATAGAGTATTGCGTACCCGTATTGACCAGTTTGGTGTGGCACAGCCTAACATCAATCCTGATCGTGATCGTGGAATCATCTCAGTTGAGTTGCCTGGTATTCAGGATCGCGAACGTGTTCGTAAATATTTACAATCCTCAGCTAATCTTCAATTCTGGGAAGTATACAATATCAGCGAAATTGTCGCTGGCATTGGTAAAGCTGATGAAGCATTCAACACCATGATGGGTGGAACTAACAAAGCGGCGAAAGATACTGCTGCAAAAGTTGACACTACCAAAACTGCCTCGACAAATAAAGCAGATACAGGTAAGGGAAACATTGTTGATTTAGTCGGTAAGAATGTAAAAGACACAAGCAAAGGTGCCAAAGCTAGCTTGTGGCAGTATATTCAATTTATGATTGATCCACAATCTGGCAGAGCCGTTGATAATGGCCAGATTGGTTATGTACAAACAAAGGACACCGGCATTGTTCGTACCTACTTACAATCACCAACAATCGCTTCTAATTTCCCTGCTGATATCATCTGGATGTATGGCATGCCTAACAATCGCGATGGTAAAAAAGCAAACTTTGTTGCATTATACGCCATAAAAACAGGTGGTAATGCAAAAGCACCAATTGAAGGTGAATCGATAACAGAAGCTCGTGCTGATTATAATCCTACTACAGGTCAGCCTGAAGTAACAATGAAGATGAACCCTGCAGGTGCTCGTACATGGGCACAATTGACAGAAAAAAATAAGGGCCGCTACATCGCTATCGCTTTGGATAATATTGTTTACTCCGCTCCTCGTGTAAACGATGCGATCGAAGGTGGTAATTCAAGCATTTCCGGTGGCTTTACTACAGAAGAAGCGACTGATTTATCAAACATCTTAAAAGCGGGTAAATTACCTGCTCCTGCAAGTATCGTTCAAGAACAGATTGTTGGCCCTACATTGGGTAAAGATGCTATTCACGGTGGTATTATGTCTTTTGCCATTTCATTTGTCGTGATCTTCTTATTAATGTTGGTTTATTATAACACCAGCGGATGGGTAGCGAACATTGCCTTGATCTTAAACTTGTTATTTACTATTGGAGTATTAACTGGTTTAGGTGCTACATTAACTGCGCCTGGTATTGCCGGTTTGGTATTAACAATAGGTATGGCGGTAGATACGAACGTAATCATTTACGAACGTATCAAAGAAGAACTAACCCGTGGTAAAAGCTATCCGCAGGCTGTTAGCGAAGGTTATCGTCGTTCTTTGCCTCCAGTGTTGGATGCTCACGTTACTGCTTTATTAACTGCAATCATCCTTTTCTCTTTCGGTTTAGGGCCGGTAAAAGGTTTTGCAACTACACAGATTTTAGGTATCCTTCTTTCTTTATTCTGCGGAATTTTAGTAAGCCGTTGGGTATCTGATATCTTCACAAACAAAAAACATCACTTAAACTATTTCACTGGCATTTCTAAGCGCATCTTCAAACATGCTGCGTTCAAATTCATTGAATATAGAAAAGTGGCTTATGTAATTTCTGGTGTTGTATTAGCTTTAGGTATTGCTTCTATTTTCCACGGCTTTGATGAAGGTGTGGAATTTAAAGGTGGTCGCAGCTATATGGTTCGCTTTGACAAGCCTGTTAACGTAGAAGCGATTCGTGACGATTTGAAAGCTTCTTTTGGAGAAGCGCCTGTTATTAAAACAGTTGAAACCAACAATCAACTCGATATCACGACTTCTTATTTAAAAGGTGATACTCGTAAAGAAGCAGATTCATTAGTACAAGGTAAATTATACCAAGGCTTACAGAAGTATTTACCTCAAGGTACCTCTTACGAAAAATTTGTTCAGATGAATGTACTGGGTTCTAAAAAAGTGGAGCCTACAATTTCGGACGATTTGAAATCTGGTGCTAAATGGGCTACTTTCTGGTCAGTATTAATCATTGCGATTTATATCTTTATCCGTTTCCGCGATTGGAGATATTCACTAGGTACGATCGTATCCTTATTGCACGACGTATTAGTAATCTTAGCAGTATTCTCCTTCTTAAGAAGCGTAGTGCCATTCCCTTTAGAAATTGACCAACACTTTATTGCTGCCATCTTAACGGTAATTGGCTTCTCTATGAACGATACAGTGATCGTATTTGACCGTGTTCGTGAATACAGCCGACAAATGGTAGGTGCTTCTAAAGAAACAGTAATTAATAAAGCGATTAATGATACATTGAGCCGTACCATCATGACCTCATTAACTGTATTCTTAACTATCTTAATCTTGTTCCTGGTGGGTGGTGAAGTAACCAAAGGTTTCGCTTTTGCAATGTTGATTGGTATTATTACTGGTACGTATTCTTCTATTTTTGTAGCCGCTCCTATTCTTGTAGATATGGGTGGTAAGAAAACATTAGGAAGTGATGCTACTTCTATAGTAGAAACTCCAAAGAAGAAAACAGCAAATGTGTAGAACTAATATTATCCTGATATTAGATATTTATATATTTATAAGAAAAAGGGTCTTCAATTATGAAGACCCTTTTTAATTAATATTTGCAGACGATGTCCTTTTTCATTTTAATCCTGGCACATCTTCAAAATCTTGGTTCCTTTATACAGCAAATGAACTACCACAACCACAGGTAGTGGATGCATTAGGATTTTTAAACGTAAACCCGCGGTTATTCAAACCATCCTGCCAATCCACTTCCATTCCTAACAAATACATTTCATGTGCTTTATCCATTACGTAATGGATTCCCTCAAAATCATATTCGTTGTCATTTTCGGTCTGTGCATCAAAGCCTAAAACATAAGAAAGGCCTGAACAACCTCCACCCTTCACACCAATACGTAGAACCTGACTATGATCGAAAGAAGATGCATTAACTAGGCGTCTTATTTCTGCAATCGCTCCTTCCGTAAATTTCACAGGTGCATTAATCATCGTTTCCATACGTCAAAATTATTCAATTATTAGCACAACTCTATGCCAGAATAGTTTCATAGGACTAGTTTCACATCTTCTTTATTTTTGCGCCTTAACCATTTCTATGAATGAAAATGCAGTAAGCCTGATTATCTCCGTATTTGCTCTGATAATTGTTATTATTGCTTTGATCAGCAAAAACAGCAATAAGACTGAAGAAGCGCCTGTCCTTAGTTCAAACAGGTTTGATGCCATTCCTTTGCAATTGCAGGCTTACGAACGTTTGGCAATTTTGTGCGAACGCATTGCCCTTCCAAACTTAATCAGCAGAACCAGCCAGCCTGATCTGTCTGCACGGGCTATGCAAACATTGCTTATCGAACATATCAAACAGGAATTTGAATACAATGCTTCGCAACAGATTTATGTAAGCCCCGTTATTTGGGAATACATTCGCAATCTGCGAGATCAAAATATTTTATTGGTTAACCAGGTAGCAAACATTCTTCCGCAGGATGCAGGGGCAAAAGATTTGAACAAGCAGTTGGTAGAGATCATTATGAACCAGCAAGAAGCAGCTTTGCACACAATTGTTTTAAACGCATTGAATTTTGAAGCGAAAAAGTTGATGAAATAATGAGTGATAAAAAATACACCGATTCAGGTATTGAAATAAAAACGGTTTACCAAAAAGAGGATCTACCAACGACCAACGGCCAACGGTTAACTGAACAGCCTGGCGAGTTTCCATTTACCCGTGGCGTGCAGCCTGATATGTATCGTGGAAAGCTGTGGACTATGCGCCAGTATGCAGGTTTTTCAACTGCAGAAGAAAGCAATAAACGGTATCATTATTTGCTGTCGCAAGGTGTAATGGGTTTGAGTGTTGCCTTTGATTTGCCAACACAAATCGGCTACGACAGCGATCATGCATTAGCGGAAGGTGAAGTTGGTAAAGTGGGTGTAGCTATTGATTCCCTGGAAGACATTACAACACTGTTTAATGGTATTAAACTGGAAGATGTTTCTATTTCAATGACCATTAACGCAACGGCTTATATTCTCCTTTCTTTTTATGTAGCGCAGGCAAAGAAACAAGGGGCCGATTTAAAAAAAATCTCCGGAACCATTCAAAATGATATTTTAAAAGAATACGCCGCACGGGGAACTTATATCTATCCTCCAAAACCTTCCATGCGCATCATTACTGATATTTTTGAATGGTGCAGCAAAGAATTGCCTAAATGGAATACCATTTCTATTTCAGGTTATCACATTCGGGAGGCAGGTAGTACGGCAGTGCAAGAGATTGCCTTTACATTGAGCAATGGCAAAGCATATGTACAAGCGGCCTTGGAAAAAGGTTTAGACATTAATGTGTTCGGAAAACGTCTCTCCTTCTTTTTTAATGCACACAATAATCTATTTGAGGAAGTAGCCAAATTTCGTGCAGCAAGAAGGATGTGGGCTAAGATGATGAAAGAATTAGGTGCAACCGACCCTAAGGCAATGATGTTACGTTTTCACACACAAACCGGTGGCAGCACCTTGACAGCACAACAACCATTAAATAATATTTCAAGGGTTACTATTCAAACATTAGCAGCAGTGTTAGGTGGAACACAATCGTTACACACCAACGGTTATGATGAAGCCTTAAGTTTGCCTACCGAAGAAGCAGCCCGAATTGCTTTGCGTACGCAGCAAATTGTTGCCTTTGAAACTGGCGCATCAGATACGGTTGATCCTTTAGCAGGTTCTTATTTTATTGAAAACTTAACTGCTGAAATTGAAAAAAAGGGCTGGGAATTGATCGGTAAAATTGATACAATTGGTGGCAGTGTTTCAGCCATTGAACAAGGTTTCATACAGGATGAAATTGCGCGAAGTGCTTATGAATACCAAAGAGGCATTGAACGGGGTGAGAAGATCATCGTCGGCGTGAATAAATTCACCATAAAAGAAGAAGGCTCAATTCCTGTTTTTCGCATCGATGATAGCATTCGTGATGAACAAATACAAAAGCTCAAAGCATTAAAGGACAAAAGAGACAACCATAAGGTGCAACAAACACTTACTGCAGTTCGTCAACACGCAGTAGAAGGAACGAACATCATGCCTTCAGTAATTGAAGCAGTTGAACAATATGCTACACTTGGTGAAATTGCTGACGAACTTCGTGCTGTGTTTGGCGAATACAAATAAAAAAACCTCCTGCGATCAGGAGGCAATTATAGTTAACTAAAAACTGAAAGCTTACATATGCATTTTAGATATTGCGGCTGCAGAATCTTTGTGTGCTTTTAAGGTAGGAAACATTTGCGTAGCCCAATTTTTCACGTCATTGTCTTTACCATACTTAGATTCCATTTCGAATTTGCTAATATCTTTCGCATGGTCTGTATTCATCATGCTCATATAATGCTGATCAAATGCTTTTCCTTTCATTTTTTACATGGCATCCATATGCGACTTCATGTCAGCGGGTATATCTGCAGGTAGCATAATACCTTTTGAAGCCGCTAACGACTTTAACTGTTCATTACCCTTTGAGTAATCATTAACCATCATTTGACCAAATGCTTTTACACGATCATTTGTTGCCATTTGCGATGCCATTTGGCCGGCCTGCACTTCCATCATTCCACCTACAGCAGCTTCCATAATGAACTTTTTATCTGCATCGCTTAAGTTAGCTGCCGATGCAGTTGTTCCCGATCCATTATTCATGTGATTAGCGGTGTCGGTTGAAGGTGTAGAAAGCGTTGGCGTAGTTGTCGTAGTATTAGCTGAATTGTTTACTGAGCCGGATGATGTGGAAGTAGTGGTTTAGGAAGAGTTGTTACAGGCTGTAAGTACAATACCTGCAATAAGGATAGCAGGCGAAACGTAATTTCTTTTCATAACCAATGGTTTAAAGTTTTCTCAGTTGCTAAAAAAATAATACCAGCACAGTAACGCCTATTTTACAGGTAATGATGGTTGTCATTCACTTTTTCGGGTAAAGATTAAAACAGTTTAGCGTATTTTGCTGCGACAATCATTAATATGAAAAAGCTACTTCTCTCCCTTTTGTTATTAGCACAAATACATTTTTTGTTTGGGCAGAATCCAGGCTTTATTACGGATAGCTTAGACAGTTATATTCAGAAAGGACTTAAAGACTGGCAGGTGCCGGGCCTTGCTATTGTTGTGGTGAAAGACGGCAAAGTAGTAATCATGAAGGGCTACGGAGTTCGTGATATTAAAACCAATACACCAGTGGATGTCAATACTTTATTCATGATTGCCAGCAATACCAAACTATTTACTGGCACGGCATTATCACTGTTAGAAACAAGAGGGAAAATTTCTTTAAACGATAAGATCACGAAATATTTTCTCGACTACCGTTTGTATGATACGGCAACAACCAACTTAGTTACCATTCGGGATTTGCTTACACACCGCATTGGCACTAAAACCTTTCAGGGTGATTTCACTTTTTGGAACACTACTCTTTCCCGTGAGGAAATCATGAAGCGTATGCGTTTACTAAAGCCATCGCAAATCTTCCGACAGGATTACGGCTACTGCAACAGTTGTTTTATGACTGCCGGCCAGGTAATACCAAAAGTAACCGGACAACAATGGGAAACCTTTGTTCACGACAGCATTATTGCTCCCTTGGAAATGAACAGCACGATGGTACTTTCAACCGGCGTGGAAAAGCAACCGAATGTAGCTGTGCCGTACACCACTTCTTACACGTCTACGCTACAACAAGTGCCTTATGATAATTGGAACAACCTTGCTCCCGCTGCCAGCATTATCAGTAATGTGTCCGATCTATCGCATTGGTTACTCATGCAATTGGATAGCGGTCGCTACAATGGTAAACGTGTGTTACCATTTAGTGTTTTGCAAAAAACCCGCGATGTAAATATTGTTATCGGTAGCCGAAAATCTGCTGCCTTTCCAATGCATTTCAGGGGTTACGGTTTGGGATTGTTTGTAGCTGATTATAACGGTAGGCAAATCTACTGGCACACTGGCGGAGCCGGAGGCATGGTAAGTAATGTTTGCTTTGTGCCGGAAGAAGGCCTGGGCATTGCTATACTGACCAACAACGATAACCAAAACTTTTTCGAGGCACTTCGTTACCAAATTTTGGATGCCTACTTAGGCGTGCCTTATGTAAACAGAAGTTTGCAACAACTGCGTGGTTTTAATGCGGGCATGACGGAACAAGTAACTGAAATTAATAGCTGGAAACAAAGAGCAAAAAAAGGTAATAAACCAGAACTACCTTACGCTGCCTATGCGGGTGTGTATGAAAACAGATTGTATGGCCCCATTACCGTTAGCCAGATTGGCAATCAATTAAAGATTGGTTTTAGTGCCAAACCAGAATTGGTAGCAACTTTAAATTATATGGATAACGGCGAATGGTTGATGCAATACAACAATATTGAGTACGGTGTATTTGCTGTCAAGTTTGATATTGCTAATGGCAAAGTTCGTTCGGTGACCACAAAGCAAAACGAGTTTGTTGAGTACGATCCGTATACGTTTGTAAAGAAATAAATTGTTCATAAAAGCTCGAATTTTCGAGCTTTTATCATCTCTTTCCAAACACATCCCATGCAAACCGAAACAATATTGCTATTACCACCTCTAAAAAGAAAACACGAATAAATTTATTGCCTTTGGCAATGGCCAACTTTGCTCCTGCTATGCCGCCTAAAGCATTACAAACAGCCATCGGCAAAGCAATAGCCCAAATGATTTTGCCGTAAAGAAAAAACAAAAAGATGGAACCTAGGTTGGTAGCCAGATTTACCAGCTTAGCATGTGCCGAGGCGTGTAAAAAATCGAATCCCAAAAGCATAATAAAAGTAAGAATTAAAAAGCTACCGGCACCTGGTCCAATAAAGCCATCATAAAAACCAATAAGCAGACTAATGGCTGTAGCAATCAGCAATTGTTTTTGCGACGAATGATCCTTTACATCATGCTGGCCGAAATTCTTTTTTGTATAGGTGTAAATGGCCACTGCTGTTAATACAACCAATAAGATCGGTTTCATAAAACCATTACTCACCACGGTAAGTAATTGCGAACCGCCAAACGAAGCAAAAAAAGCAATGGTACAAACAACGGTAATCAATCGCCAATTAATATCCACTCTCTTGACGTACTGTCGTGCGGCGAATGCAGTTCCTGTGAAAGCCGGAATCTTTAAAGAACCGATCACATTTACAACTGGAAAAGCTGGTAACAAAACCAAAGCAGCCGGTAATTGAATTAATCCCCCGCCGCCAACAATGGCATCTACAAATCCGGCGAAGAAAGCAGCAATGCAAAGAAGGGTTAAGTGAAACAGGTCAACAGCCATGAATAATCAATAATTATTAATTATTCATGGCTTTCTTTTGCTCTTTAGCCCATGCATCTTTCAATGTAACCGTACGATTAAACAAGAGGCGACCATGTGTATCCTGGTTATCTAAGGTAAAATAACCTTTGCGTAAAAACTGGTAGCGGTCATTCATTTTTGCATTCTTCAAAGAAGGTTCTGCATACACCGTTTGAATTACCTGCAGCGAATCAGGATTAATATAATCTTTAAAATCGCCTTCTTCATGTTGCGGATCTTCTACTTTAAACAAACGATCATACAAACGAACTTCTGCTGTGATAGCATTGGTTACTTCCACCCAATGCAAGGTACCCTTTACATTGACGCCGGATGTATCTGCGCCACTTTTACTTTCAGGAATATAAGTGCAGTGTAATTCAGTTATCGTTCCGGCCTCATCCTTAATTGCTTTTTCGCATTTAATAATATAAGCATGCTTTAAACGAACCATACCACCGGGATACAAACGGAAATATTTTTTTGGAGGGTTTTCCATAAAATCTTCACGTTCGATATAGAGCTCTTTACCAAATGGAATCTGGCGTTTGCCGCTATTTTCATCTTCAGGGTTGTCCTCGCCTTCTAACATTTCTACTGCTCCTTCATAGTTAGTAAGTACCACTTTGATCGAATCAAAAACCACCATTCTACGAATAGCTATCTTATTTAAGTGTTCACGTACAAAAAACTCTAATAGACTAATATCGATCAGATTCTCTCGTTTTGCAATACCAATGCGATCACAAAAGTCACGTATAGCTTCCGGTGTGTATCCTCTCCGTCTCATGCCGCTTATTGTTGGCATCCGTGGATCATTCCAACCATCTACGTATTTGTCATTCACTAATTGCAAAAGCTTTCGTTTGCTCATGACGGTGTAGTTCAAATTCAATCGTGCAAATTCATATTGGTGCGATGGAAAGATTTCTAATTGCGTGATAAACCAATCATACAATTCACGATGTGGCACAAATTCCAATGTGCAAATGGAATGTGTTACCTGCTCGATAGAATCACTTTGTCCATGAGCAAAATCATACATTGGATAGATGCACCATGCATCACCGGTGCGGTGATGATGTGCATGTTTGATACGGTACATGATAGGATCACGCATGTGCATATTCGGTGAAGCCATATCTATTTTTGCACGAAGCACTTTTTCGCCATCGGGATATTTTCCGGAACGCATATCAGCAAACAGACGCAAGTTCTCTTCTACACTTCTATCACGATAAGGACTATTCTTTCCAGGCTCGGTAGGCGTTCCTTTCATAGCAGCAATTTCATCAGGCGTGGAGTCATCTACATATGCTAAACCCTTCTCGATGAGCTTTACTGCATAGCCGTACAATGTTTCAAAATAATCAGAGGCGTAGGACTCATTTTTCCATTGAAAGCCTAACCATTGAATATCTTCTTTGATACTTTCCACATACTCCGTGTCTTCGGTAACCGGGTTAGTATCGTCGAAACGAAGATTAGTGTAACCGCCATATTTCTTGGACAGGCCAAAGTTTAAGCAAATAGCTTTTGCATGGCCAATGTGCAAATAGCCATTTGGCTCAGGCGGAAAGCGGGTTACAATACAATCGTATTTACCACTTTTTAAATCTTCTTCAATAATTTCTTCGATGAAATTAAGGTTCTTTTCTTCGCTCATTATTTATGTATTGGAGAGCGGCAAAGATACTTTTAATGACTTATGAACCCAATTGCGATTTGAGTACGCTTTCTATTTGGCCGCAGCCAATGAACATCGGTTTATCTGTAATGGTAATGTCAATTTGATTCCCGGAAACAGAATATGAACCAGCAATAGTGCCCATTACTTTTACACTAAAGAAACCGGAGGTGGCATCGCCGGAGAAAGTACCGCCTTGTCCTTCAATAGCGGATTTCACTTTGTTCAATACACTGCCGGGATCACCATTAAAATTGAGTGAGAAATTACAAGCCATAGGTTTAAATTAGGGAAGCAAATTAAGCCAATATTCCACAATTGGAGGAAGGGTAAACTTCTTTTTCAACAGCTGTAATAATGCGGTCTAATACATTTTTTGCAAGCGGATCTTTATATTGATTCAATGTTTGATAGCCATTGTCACCCTGGAACTTTAAATATTCATCACCAAAAACCGTTTTGATTAATCGATCCAAAACCTGGATATGATATGTTTCGTTAGCCACGCTTACAATGGCTTTATGCATCTTATTAATGTATTTGAATTCAACACAAAAAATTTTAGACATATCGTAGTTTTTTCAGGTTCTTAATGAAACAACCATCAAATGAGGCACAAAACCTATTAAAATGGTGTAAAAATTCCACAGAAAATAAAAGGTAACTAAGCTTTCCGAAGCTTGAATCAGCTTGTTATTGCTCTACCCCTATAATATGTCCAGAATAATGCAAGAATTTGGCGAAAATCGTAGTTTATTTAGCAAATGTCATCTTGTAATCAACACGAATGTTGCCTTTGGAAATGTCGTCCAGCTTGCGTTTGATCAGTTTCTTTTTTAAAGGCGACATGTAATCAATAAATAATTTCCCTTCAATGTGATCATACTCGTGAAGTATCACACGAGCTGTTACGCCGCTGAACGTTTTAGTATACTTAATGAAGTTTTCGTCGTAATATTCAATGGTTACTTCTTCGGCACGTAACACGTCTTCACGTATTTTCGGAATGCTCAAACAGCCTTCATTATAAGCCCAGTCATCTCCGATTTCTTCAACCACATGTGCATTGATAAATACTTGCTTAACGCCAGGTGCATCAGGATACGCCGTTTCTTTTCGCTCCTCTTCATCCATGTTGGCAAAGATTTGTTCGCTGTCTACTACAAAAATGCGAATGTCTCTATTGATTTGAGGAGCTGCCAGACCCACGCCATTGCTGGCATACATCGTTTCCCACATGTCTTCAATAAGCTTTGGAAGATCGGGATAGTTAGCATCAATATCATGAGCCACTTTGCGTAAAATAGTACTGCCGTATGCAACAATAGGAAGAATCATATAAGACGAATTACACTTGGCAGCAAATATAATTGTAAGTGCCTAAAGATTATGTTGTAAATGCTCCTGCAACATAATAGTAGCGGCAATTTCATCTACTATTGCCTTGTTCTGACGTTGCTTTTTCTTCAAGCCCATTTGCAGCATGGCTTGCGAGGCAAGTATAGAGGTATAACGTTCATCCACTTCTTTCACCGGAATTGTTGGAAACGCTTTTTGAAAAGCTTGTATAAACTTTTTTACTAAAGGCGTTGCATGTGTTTCTGATTCATCCCAATTTACCGGCATCCCAATGATGACTAGCTCAACTTGCTCCTTTGCAAAATAGTCTTTGAGAAAAGCCATTAGCTTTGGCGTTTCCACTGTACACAAACCTCTTGCGATGATCTTTAAGGGATCGGTTACTGCAAGGCCTGTTCTTTTGCCGCCGTAATCAATGGATAATATTCTTGCCATTAATGAATAAATAAATCAGTGATCACAAAGATGGCAAAAACAACAGAAGCAATGCCATTGGCAGTCATGAAAGCAATGTTGACCCTTCTTAAATCGTTTGGCTTTACAATAGAATGCTGGTAAATTAAACAACCACCAAACACCAACACACCGATCCAATAAACAAAGCCAAACTCACCTATCACACCGGCAGCTACCACTGCTGTGGCACTCAATAAATGGAGAAACTCCGAAACACGTAAAGCATTCTCCTTCCCTAACCAGGTTGGTATGGAATACAGTTGCTGCGATTGGTCGAAGTCAACATCTTGTAAGGCGTAAATGATATCAAAGCCACTTACCCAAAATAGAACAGCAAACGAAAAAAGAATGGGCAATAAATTAAAATGACCGGTTACAGCTAAATAAGCACCAATCGGCGCCAACGATAATCCTAAGCCCAATACCAAATGACACAAAGGTGTAAAACGCTTGGTATAGCTATAGCCTAAAATAACTGCTAGTGCAACAGGTGAAAGGTAGAAGCAAATTCGATTGATAAAAAAAGTAGTAACAATGAAAAGCAAGCAATTAACAACAGTGAAGATCAAGGCATTTTTAGGTGTGATAATGCCTTTAGGAATTTCTCTGATAGCAGTACGTGGATTAAGTGCATCAAAGCGGCGGTCGAGGTAACGATTGAAGGACATGGCTGCGCTGCGAGCAAAAACCATACAAAGTACAACGAAAAGAAATCTAATTATGACCGCTTTAATCGGATGAGGATATGAATTAAAATAAGAAACATCACTGCCAAACCATTCGTAATCGGCTTGGCCATACCAAGATTTAAAAAAACCAAACGATACCAACCCTAAAAAAAATCCGATTAATGCGAAGGGCATGGCGAAGATAGTATGCGAAAATTTGATGAGCGATAAATAGCTTTTAACTTTTGTCATAACGAAGCCGCAAAGGTAGCGCAGAGTTTACCAATTTCGAACCTCAAACATCGAACTTCAAACTTATTCGCTGTATATTCGCAGCCCAAAAATGAACGTATGAGCAACAGAACATTTACCATGATCAAGCCCGATGCGATGAAAAACGGACATGCCGGTGCTATTTTAGATAAAATCATTAAAGCAGGATTCAGAGTAGTGGCTTTGAAGCAAACACAGTTGACCAAAGAAAAAGCTGGTGAGTTTTACGCTGTACATAAAGAAAGACCTTTCTACGGAGAGTTGGTTGACTTTATGAGCAGCGGAGTGATCATCGCAGCTATTTTGGAGAAGGATAACGCAGTGGCTGACTTCAGAACCTTGATTGGCGCAACCGACCCTTCAAAAGCTGATGAAGGAACGATCAGAAAATTGTTTGCAACTTCTGTTGGCGAAAATGCAGTGCATGGAAGCGATAGCGACGAAAATGCAAAAATTGAAGGTGATTTCTTCTTTTCTGGCTTGGAAAGATTATAAAAGAAAATCCCGCTTAGTAGCGGGATTTTCTTTTATAATCGTAAGCTAAGATCTTTATTCATATCATTTCGCACGGGTTCTACTTTGTAACCCATTTTGCGCAGAAGATTGATCAATCCTTTCGCTCCTACTAAATGTCCTGATCCCACTGCTACCACAAGTGGACCTTCAGGCATTAATTTCTCCAATTGGCTCACCCAATTCTTATTGCGATTGTACAACAACGACGCAGCAAAATTGTCAATGCCCATATCATCTCTTGTTGTTATTTCTTCCAGTTTTTTAAGTCTTGCTGCTTGTAAGCCCTGGTTAATTCCTCAAAGTCAGTACTGTCTTTTTGATCGTTATAAGTCTGTACATATTTTACCAATTGCTTTGCCTGAAGACTGTATGGGATGCTGTCGAAAATGCTCAATTGAAATGCCATTGTTTCCAAAACTTTGATGGATTTGCCTTCCAACTTTGCTTCACCCATGATCAACTGCTCCATGCATACCGGGTTGCTACAGGTTACTGTACCTTGCATCAATAACGACGAAGCGAGTAAGGGTTTATAAGTTTCTAAAATGGAAAATGGAATGGAAAAGCTATGCGATTTAAAAAAATCTTTTACTAATGTATAATTCTTTTCGACGAGCAGGTCGGATAAGGTAGTAACATTTTGCATTTTCATTTTTTGCAAAACACTCATCATTCTGATAAGTTATCCATGTCCAATTCAAGGTAAACCCGATCGCTCTTTGCAATAGCCTTTTTCAAGCTATCGCTTAATTGAACATCATCTGCACAAAGCATATGAATGGTACCAAATAAATAAGAAGGCTTGCTTAAGTTTTTACCGGATATGCGCCATAACAATGTGTCAGGAGTGGGTGATTGACCATAGGATAATAACGTTACAAAGCCAACCAATACTCACAAAACAATCTTTTTCATTTTGTAGGATTTTATTCACACTTGTGGAAGTACCAAAAGCATGCTAAAATTTTTGTGGTGTTTTTAGCTCAATAAAAAACTTCTGACCAATAGCGAGAGAAAGAGGTTTCCCATCTTACCTGCCATTCATTTTCGTAAATGGAAAGTTGTAATGCTTGCTTTATAGCTAATAATGGAAGATTAATGCCTGCCCCTAAACCCGCTACAATAGTGCCTTGAACACGAGGGTTGATCTCCAGCAATAAAGGAAGATTATCTTTGGACATTTTTACCTGGATACCGACATTTCCATGCAAGCCAATAGCTTTTATGATTTGGGTACAATACTCCCTAATTCGTTCATCATTGATAAATTGACCTTGCACACTTATCCCATTGATCATTTTTTGCCGTATACGAGGTACGATCAATCTGACATTGCCTTCATCTGCAATGCAATCAACAGAATATTCATCGCCTGGTAAATATTCGGATAACAATAGTTCAGGGAAAGATTTTGATGAAAGAATTTTCAACGCATGCGCATAGGTAATAAACAGATTGTATGGCTTATTGTTGAAAAGTTGTTCCGATTCGTCGATAGAATCTGAAACAATACGAACGCCCCTACTTCCATTGGCAATGGATGGCTTGAATACAAACGATTTTTGTGGATGATCTAATTCAAAAGCAGCATGAATAAATTCTTCAACGGTTTTTACAACGAAAAACTTAGGAATAGCAATACCTTGTTTTTGCAAAAATTGATAGCACGTTGATTTATTATTGGCGATTTCAATTGCATCAAACGAAGACACTAATACTTTAATACCTTTTTTTTCAAATAGATGTTTATTTCTAGCAAGAGGAAATAATTCTCTGGTAATCAAAGGAAGGACAACATAGATTTCCTTTTGACGACAAATAGTAAGTAATGCCTCGACAAAATTTGTATCATTTGCTTTTGGAATGAGTACAAAGTCATTACACAAATGTCTACCAACTGCTGCTTCATCCGCATCGGCTACTGTTAGTTGAATCCAATCTGCTTCTTGCAAACACCTAATGATTCCAGCAGCACCCGGAGCACCGGCGCCAGTCATTAAAACATGTACTTTCTTGCCTGTCATGAAGTGAAGATAAGACCTCTACCTGCTACTAAGAAACGACAGCTTCTTCACCATACATCTGTCCCTTAAATTTCAATGACGGAGAAGAAACAAAATCGCCTAAACCTAACCGACTCCATTTTTCATCCACTGATTTTATGGTCGCATCGTCAGCGACAATAATATTTGGCCAGTCTCTTTGGAAATTATCCAATTCCTTGGTTTTACGGGTGCCATCCAAACCCATGCAGGCAAAGGTTTTATCTGAATGAACCTGCGAAAGACGCTGTGCTAAAAAGCTATCCCGTTTTGGATCTAAATTGTTGCAAAAACGCCATAAGGCCACGCCTAAATCGGCAGGGTCTACCGTATGTTCTACGTATAAAATTAGCTTTACGCCTTCTACTTCTTTCAATCCACAAATTTGCTCATGCAATTCACGAACATGACCTTTCCGGTTTTTTTCAATAGAAACGATCAACACAGGTATATTCTTTTGCAATAAAGAACTGTTGACATTTTTTACTTCCGAGAACCTGCTTGTAAGAATCATATTATCAAATCTTAAATCTGAAGCCGGAAATTGGAAATCCTCGTCGGTTTCTTCATCAAATTTTTTTGTTCCATCAATCGTCATCTTTCCACCAAAACCAAGCTTGCTGCAGCTATGATCCAATACATCCATCGGGCCTTGTGAAAAATAAATATCAGTAGCAGGATTTATATTTTTAAAGACATTTTTAGCCAGCGCTTCATAATTCTGTATATCACTATTCTGATCAGCCAACACCAAAATTTTATTGAACATCATTTGTCCGGCACCCCACATAGCGTTCATTACTTTTTGACCTTGTCCTGCATAATCCTTTTTGATTTTTGCAATCACCAAATTATGCGCAACACCTTCCACGGGCATATCCATGTCTAAGATTTCTGGCACCATGGTCATTTTCATCGGTGCTAAAAAAATACGTTCAGAAGCTTTAATCAGCCATGCATCTTCCTGTGGTGGAATACCAACGATGGTTGCTGGGTAAACTGCATTTTTTTTATGTGTGATGCAAGTAATATGGAAACGAGGATACCAATCGGGCAATGAATAATAGCCGGTGTGGTCACCAAATGGTCCCTCCCAAATTAAGTCATCGTTTGGATCAACATAACCTTCTATAATAAACTCGGCATCAGCAGGTACTTCAATATCGGGTTGCGTAATACATTTAGCCAATTCTACTTTTTTCTTGCGCAGAAACCCGGCGAGCATGTATTCATCTACATTTTCAGGCAAAGGAGCTGTAGCAGAATAAGCATAGGCAGGATCACCACCTAAAGCCACTGCCACTGGCATACACTTACCCATTTCTTTATATTCTTTAAAATGCTTGGCAGATACCTTGTGTTTGTGCCAATGCATACCAGTCAGTTGTTTATCAAAAACCTGCATGCGATACATGCCTACGTTGCGTGTATTGGTATTAGGATCTTTGGTGTGAATAACAGGCAACGTAACAAAAGGGCCGCCGTCTTTGGGCCAACAAGTAATTACGGGAAGCCTGGAAATATCGGCATCATCGCCTTGCCAGATAACTTCCTGGCATTCGCCTCTGCCGCTTTTTACTTTTGGCATCCAGGATGCAAACTGACCTAGCTTTGGCAGCATTTTAAGCTTGTCCATCATGTTTTCTTTAGGAGAAGAAAGCATGTGAAATAATCCTTCAATGTCTCTTGCTACATCATCCAAATGCTCGACACCAAGCGCCAAGCACATACGACGTTCGCTACCGTAAGCATTCATTAATACAGGAAAATTATAACCCGTATTTTCAAACAACAATGCTTTTCCACCGCCAGTTGTTTTGGAAATGCGATCAGTGACTTCTGCTATTTCCAGTTTGGGATCTACGTATTCTTTTATGCGAATCAGTTCGCCTTCTTTTTCCAGAACTTCAATGAAGTGTTGCAGATTTTTATATGCCATGCTGATGCAAATTTACCATGCATAGCATAAACAAATTGTTATTGCTTTAGTTTAGGGCAGTTGTATTGTTTCTTATTTCCGTAGATCTCACCTGCATAAGTTCTGCTTCTGCCGCCACCGAGTGCAAATGTTAAATGAAGACCGGTGAAATAATACCAATCCAGGTTCTTGGCGCTTCCTCTTTGTGCTCCCTTGCTTGGGTATTTTGGATCGCCGCCGGGCACTTCATCAGCACGATAAGATAGATCAACTGCTTGTTGTCCTCTTTCGCGAAGCAAATCTGAAGGATCGGCATAGTTGTTACTCACATCATCCAGGTAATCGGTAAATAACTTTCGAATACCTACTTCAAGTCCTAATTGGATACGATCATTGATGGCAAACTTAACACCGCCACCAAATGGCAATGCCAACTGCGTAAGATTATAGGGCTTTGTTGCATAACCTTGAATTCCCTGACCTTCCGTACTTAAAGGCTTTAAGTAAACTCTACTACCTGCAGAGTCAGTTGTATATGGATTGAAATGGTAAAGACCGAGTCCTACAAACACATAAGGCGTCCAACGTTTCTCATATAAGCTAAACGTGTTTATTTCAGCCAACACACTAAACTCATCTATATTGGAAGTGAAGTTTAAGTTCCTAAGCTTGAGGTAATCTTTCTTATTGTACCGATCGTCTCCTGCAACTTGTCCGTGTATAAAACTTGCTCTTACCGCAATGCGATCGGTAAATTCATAAGTACCGGTCAACCCAAAAGCCTGCTTAGTAAGCTTTCCAATGTAAGGTTGATCCACAAGGTCTCCGGCATAATTAGCAATGCCACCAAACAAGCCTAACCGGAATTGTGCAAATGAGAAAGAGGAAGCTAGGATTAGCAACAAAAGCAAAAGTGTTTTTCTCATTAGGGTGTTTTTGCAAAGGGTTTGCAAATATGATACCATTTAGCGAAGAGCTTTCGGACGAAGCGATTTAGAAATTAGAAGGACAACGCTTATTGTAATAAGCAGAACCGCTGCCACTAAACAAATTTTCAATAGAAGATTTAATAAAATCAACCCGAAATGTTGCATGCACACCGAGGAAATAATACCAATCTTTTTCGTTTGGCGTACCCCTTTGCTCACCATCGTGTGGATAGGAGCTTCCGTTCGGTAATTCATCGCCACGATAAGCTAGTTCCACGGCCTTAGCACCTTTTGTCTGCAGCAACTTATTATAATCAACATAAGAAGAACTTACATCGTCCAAATAGTCGGTAAAGGTTTTGCGTTGGTTCAATTCAACCCCCACGTTGATGTAGTCGTTCACTTTATACTTGATGCCACCAGCCCATGTTAGAGCAAACTGCGTCAGTTGATAAGGCTTTCTGTTTGGATAATCAGCAAGTCCCTGTCCTTCTGTACTCAACGGTTGTAAGTAAACTTTTTTCCCATTTTTATCATAGGTATATGGGTTGAAATGAAACATGGCGCCACCTACAAAAACATAAGGCGTAATTCTTTTATTATCAATATCGAAAAGAGATAATTCAAAACCGGAATACAACTCTTGAATGTTCGTATAAAAACTCAAATTACGAGACTTTAAATAATCACGGTTGTATCGATCAGCAGCTTCCAGTTTACCAATACTTCCACCCAAACGCCAAACAATGTGTGGCAAAATGGGTTGATGCAAATACAATGAAAAGAAGAAATTAGAATGTTGAAACGTAAAGCTGTTTGGCTTCAAATCGCCTTCATAATTAATGATTCCTGTATAAACGCCAACGGAAGGGACATACGAAAAATCATCCTGCGCATTAGCGAGTATGGTCGATAGGAATAAAACTAGCGTTAGTAAAAGGTGCTTCATGAGTGGTGGTTAGGCTTGCAAAATAACAACAATACGAGTAAGACTATTGCGCAATCGGTGAAATCTACTAAACATACGGCGTCTTTAAATAAACACAAATTCTGATTCCGTTTATCCAAATTCCAGATTTGTGCTGCACGAAATGCCTATTTTTAAAGCTCTAAAAACGAATCAAAAATTTATGCGTCATCTTCTTCTACCAGCTTGTGCGGCTGTTTTATTGGCGTCCTGCAACGGTATGAACACTAAGGTTGCCGGTGCTTCTAAAGACTCTACAGCAAACATTACTGCGCAAGATATTCTAGCAACAGACAGAGATACAACAGTTGATCCTTCACAAGACTTTTTTATGTATGCCAATGGTGGCTGGATCAAAAAAAATCCTATTCCATCTGACCAAAGCAGTTGGGGCATCGGCAATTTAGTGATTGAAGAAAATTTGAAACGACTTCGCACAATTAGTGAAGAAGCGGCAAAGAAGAACGCAGCAGCAGGTACTGCTGAACAAAAGATCGGCGATTTTTATGCAACGGCGATGGATAGTACCAAAATTGAGCAACAAGGTTTAACACCATTACAAGCGCAGTTAAATAAAATCAATGCGATCAATGATGTGGTCTCATTGTTAACTACAGTATCAGAATTAAAAAAGATTGGTTCATCTACACTGTTCAACGATTATGTAGCTCAAGATGATAAGAACAGTGATGTAATGGCGTATCGTTTAAGCCAGGGTGGCCTAGGCTTGCCGCAAAGAGAATATTATTTTCGCCAAGATTCAACCACTAAGAATATTCGTGCTGCTTATGTAAAATATGTTACAAAAATTCTTACGATGTCTGGTGACGACAGTAGCAATGCAGGGAAATCAGCAAAAAACATCATGGCTTTAGAAACCAGGTTGGCACAGGCTTCCCGTAAGCTTGAAGATTTGCGTGACCCCTATCGCAACTACAATAAAATGGCGATTACCGATTTGGGGAAACTCTCTCCTTCTATTAATTGGATAAATTATTTGGCGGCAATAGGCGTACAGCATGTTGATTCAGTAATTGTAGGTCAGCCGGAATTTTTCAAAGCTTTAGAAACGATTTTGAAAACAACACCAATTGCCGATTGGAAAAGCTATTTGAAGTTTCAGTTGGTGAATGATTTTGCCGGTGCATTACCAGATCGCTTTGGCATAGAACAATTCAACTTCTTCAAATTATTAAGTGGCGCTAAAGAAAGACGTCCCCGTTGGAAAAGAGCCATTCAAAGTGAAGAAGGCGCCATGGGTGAATTATTAGGTCAATTGTATGTAAAAGAATTTTTTAGTGATACAGCTAAGAAACGTTACTCCGATATGGTAGAAGCCATTCGTGATGCACTGAAAGATCGCATTTCAAAACTTACCTGGATGAGTGATAGCACGAAGCAAAAGGCTTATATAAAGCTTGCTGCAATGAAAAAGAAAGTTGGCTATCCAGACAAATGGAAAGATTTTTCTGCTATGCAGATCGGTAAGGAAAGCTATGTACAAAATTTGATGAACGCAAACATGTGGTGGCACAACTACAACATGAATAAATTAGGCAGGCCCGTAGATAGAGATGAATGGGACATGACACCCCAAACGTATAATGCTTACTACAACCCTTCCAATAATGAAATTGTTTTACCTGCAGGAATCTTCACTGTACCGGGAAAACGTGACAGTGAATTGGACGATGCTTTGGTTTATGGATATGCAGGTGCCTCAACTATTGGTCACGAGATCACACATGGTTTTGATGACGAAGGAAGACAATTTGACGAGAAAGGAAATTTGAAAAGCTGGTGGACGAAAAAAGATGAAGAAGAGTTCAACAAACGAGCGCAGGTGATGGTAAAACAGTTTAATGAATATGAACCAATCAAGGGTTATCACATTAATGGTAAAGCAACATTAGGAGAAAACATTGCTGACTTAGGTGGTATTTTACTAGGTATCGAAGCATTTCAAAATACAGAACAGTACAAAAAGAATCAAACTATTAATGGTATGACGCCGATGCAACGTTATTACTTAGGCTATGCATTGGGTTGGTTAGGCCAAATTCGAGATGAGCAATTACGTAACCGTTTACTTACCGATGTTCACTCTCCTGCCAAGTATCGTGTAAATGGGCCTTTCGCTGATGTAGATGACTTTTATACCACGTTCAACATCAAGCCGAATACGCCAATGTATCGCCCGGATAGTTTACGGGTAAGAATCTGGTAATAAATTTCAGATAGAATTGATAAAGGCTTGCGTAAGTAAGCCTTTACTTTTTGTATAGATCAGTGAAAAAGATTCCTAAGCCAGGCTCCTTTGATGTATCAATGGTTCCGTCATTATTATACGTTAGACCAGTGGCAACATCCTCTTCTAACAACATTGGTCCATCTGCATCTACATGATCAATCACAGGCATGAGATGTGCAATGGCGGCAGAACCCACCGTAGATTCATTCATGCTTCCAACCATTACCTGCATGTTCAATTCTCTTGCCCGTTCAATCATACGCAAAGCAGGTGTAATACCGCTGCATTTGGTTAATTTGATATTAATGCCATGAAAATGCCGATGACATTTATCCAGGTCCTGTTCAAAAACACAAGCTTCATCTGCTATCAATGGAATGGGTGATTTCTCAAACAATACTTTCATTCCGTCCCAATTATCTTTTGCTAATGGCTGTTCAATAAATTCTATACCTAAATGTTGAAAGGCATCAATCTTTTGCAAGGCTTCTTGTGTTGTCCATGCAGCATTGGCATCAATACGAATAGTAGCATCTGTGTGTTTGCGCAAAGCTTCAATAATCTCGATGTCATTTTCAGTACCCAATTTCACTTTATAAATTGGCCATGGTTTTTCATGCATTTTCGCTACCATTTTTTCAATGGTATCAATACCGATAGTATAATCTGTACGAGGATGTTTCAGGTCTTCCGGCTTCCACAATTCCTTTAATGGCTTGCCTTTCATTTTTCCGTACAAATCCCAGCCAGCAATGTCCAGTGCGCAAACCAAAAATGGATTATTTGGGAAAAGATGATGTAAATAGTGCCAATAACGTTCGGGTTCAGTGAATGCAAATTTTTCAACGAATTGTTTCTTTCGCTCTATATCAGCTATCATTTGCTCAACCGTAATGTTGTAATATTTTATGGCAGGTGCCTCCCCAAAGCCTTCCCACCCCAAATGATTTAATGAAACGATCAGTGTTGGCTGGTGCGTTTTGGTTCCCTTGGAAATAGTAAATGGATGTCGGAATTTTAGTTCGTACGATTTATAAAATGCTTTCACTTAGTTACGTCTGCTGTTGGTGATGTAATCTTTTAATTCGTGATTGAATTCCTTTTCTTTCAATAAATCTTCCAGCGAAATATGCATACGGTAACGCCAATAATGTTTTGGATTGGCTGGTATATTAATACGTTCATCGACTGGATTCTCTCTGCGTAACTTTTCACTCATACCTAACAAATCTTGTAACTGAAAAATGCTCCACATTGCCGGCGAATACAAGTGTTGCAACACAATTGCCCTATTGATCCAAGGTTCACAGAAATAAGGCGCTGTGCCTTGCTCTCCTAAAATGGTATTATAAAAGCGTTGCGTTTTTTCACGGCTTTCTTCCCACCAGCCACGAATGGTACTCATGTCATGGGTAGAAGGTGTAATAACCGACAAATAAGGTGCATCTTTTGGATGGAAGAATTCGGTATTTATATCCTTAGGCATGCGTTGAATTTCCAAACTTAAAATGCCCAAGCTCTTCATTACAAAAGGAACACAATGCGGTACCATTCCTAAGTCTTCGCCGCAGATCAACATATTGGTGGCTTCCTTCAAGGCAGGCAATTTGCCCATGACTTCCGCTTCCCAAAAATCATCTTGCCTGCGATAGAAATAATCAACATACAAATCTTTCAGTTTTCGCTGCGTATCGCCATCTAAATTTTGGAAAGAGGATGTGCTTTCGATAGCAATGCGGAAATGAAAATCCTGTTGCTCTGAACCAGGCTCTTCGAACAAGATAACGTTAGAGATCAGGTCATACAAACCATGCTTAATGCTTTCGTTTTCCTCACTAATCTCTTGCTTAGCAAAGAAGGCTTCTACTTCTCTTTGCGTTTCAAAACCTTCTCGCAAACGATATTGACCTTCAGACGAAGGATATACATAGGCTTCTTTGATCAACTCTGACTTGTCGCCAAATAGTTGTGTAAGTACATTATCTGTTATGTATGGTTTGCAGAAACGATCATAATCAAACCAAATGCCTCTTTCACAAAACTCATACACTGAAACAGGAAGAGCAGGAATGAATCGTCCTATGATGCCTTCTACGGCGTGCATTGGAATACTCCAAATACGAAAAAAGCCAAGAATATGATCAATGCGGAAGGCGTCAAAATAATTGCTCATTTGCATGAAGCGTTGCCGCCACCATTCGAAGTGATCTTCCTCCATTTTCTTCCAGTTGTATGTTGGAAAGCCCCAGTTCTGCCCCTTTACCGCAAAATCATCCGGCGGTGCGCCTGCTTGCTGATCCATATTATACAACGAAGGATCGGTCCAGGCGTCAGCACCATAACGGTAAATACCAATTGGAATGTCACCTTTTAAGGCAATGCCTTTTTTATGCGCATAACTAACTGCTTCTTTCAGCTGGCGGTGCAAGTGATATTGAACAAAATAATAGAAAGTAATTTGTTGAAAGCTTTTATTTTTTGGAGATACTAAACGGGCTACTTCCTCCTTATTGTATACTTTATTCGTCTTCCATTGATTATAATCCGATGTGCCAAACTTATCACGCAAAAAACAAAAGGCGGCATAAGGCTCTAACCAATAACGATTGTCTTCCAGAAAAGATTTGTATTCTGCTTCTTCCAAAAACTCGGTTCCCCGCAAATCGTATAATTCCTTCAGTGTATTTATTTTGAAATTGAGTACTTGCTCATAATCAATCTCCATAAGGCTATTTAATTGCTTTTGTTTCTTAGCTAATGTTTTAATGGCATTTGCATGTTTCTTCCCTGCAACCTTTGTTAGATTAATATAGATTGGATGCAAAGCAAAAGCGGAAATTGCCGCATAAGGATAGGAATCAAGCCAGGTATATGTTGCCGTTGTATCGTTGATAGGCAGTAATTGAATGAGTTTCAATTTTGTTTCTGCTGCCCAATCAACCAATAATTTTAAATCACTGAATTCTCCTATTCCAAAACTATTTTTTGAACGAAGACTGAACACCGGAATGGCTACTCCTGCTCCTTTCCAATAAGTATGATTAAGGTTGAGAAACCCATCATGAACAACGTATTGATTCTGGGCAAGATCATCTGCGTGTACGATACGATTTTGTCCACCCTCAAATCGAACAAACCTTTCTTGTTTAAGATTATAAATTCCATATTTATAAGTGATCGGGAAGGTTGTCTGAGAAAGATTCAATTGTACACTCCACCAGTCTTTTATTTTTTGAAGCAAGATCGGTTCTGCTGTATTCCAATTATTTAGTTCACTTGCATTGCCTAATAAGCAAACGCATTCGTCTTGATGCAGTAAAGGAGCTTTTAGTCTAAACTCATGGGTAAAACTGTCAAGTTTTTTATGTTTTGGTGAAGATTGCTTTTTAAAGAAAACTTCCTGGAAGGGGGTGGTATAAAACGCATTTTCTATGTACGATCCGTCATTCCAGCTATCGATGCAAACAATGTTCTTTGCATTTTTATCCAAATGAATAAAGCGGTTCTTCTCTGCATCATGCCTTACCTTCCCGTTTTCTTCAACCAAGGCATATTTATAATGAAGGGTAAACTTCGATTCAACTGGGATATCAATAGAAAGATGCCAAAATTCTTCGTTTAAAAACTGCAAGGGCATGGCATTGGTCCATTCGCCATTTCCCAACAAACCAATATTTCCCGACAACACCAAACGCTGACCAAACCGTGTACTAAAACGCAAATAAAAATCTAACCGCATTCGAAATAATTAAGCAGAAGGTTCAACAATTGTTGTGTCTCAACGACACAAAATAGGACGAAAATAAGAAAACTGAGGTGAGAATAAGAGAACCTTTTTCAGGTTGTTTGCATAGCCTACCCTATTTTTGCGCAAAATTATTTCAATAATGGAAGTAAAAAGAAATTCAAGAGGTTTATACTGGTTGTTATTCTTTGTTTCAGCTGCTGCCTTGATTATTGCTATTGCAACACATTGGCCTTGGTTGACCCTAATTATTCCTTTTGTGGCTACTTTCTTTGTGAAGGCATTAGACATTATGTAATACCGACTTTATTATAAAGTAAAAGTCACGCAGTGCGTGACTTTTTTGTTTGGAATAAGTTACGAAGAAAGGTTTAAATAAACATGCATTTTCTTTTACCGCAGCTTTTTACCTTTAAGAAAAACTATGTTATGAAACCCGATCTAAAAGCGCAACTGCATCTGCTTATTGACAACTGCAATGACATTTTTTTATTAGAGGAAGCCAAAGCTGTTTTGGAATCTACACAAACAGGCAAGGCTTTTTTTGATGAATTAGACGAAGATGACAAGGATGCCTTTATTGAAGCGGAAGAAGAACATGAATTAGGCCACTCCGTAACACATTCACGGCTGATGCACCAGTTTGGTGAATGGAAGAAAAAATGATTGAAATTATTATCCAACGATATTATGGGTTAGCAATTAAAAACCCACGGAGTTCCGTGGGTTTTTGTATAGATCATTGAAACATTATTTCACTTCTTCAAACTCGGCATCTGTTACATTTTCGCCTGTGTTGCCGGCACCTTGTGCGCCGCCATCGCCATCAGAGCTAGCTTGAGGGCCACCTGCGCCTTGTGTTGCTTTGTACAACTCTTCACTTGCCGCAGTCCATGCATTATTTAATTCTGTAACAGCAGGATCAATTTGTGCTACGTCACCAGATTTGTGTGCATCACGCAATTTGTTCAATGCGCTTTCAATAGTACCTTTTTTATCTGCAGGAATTTTATCGCCATATTCCTTCAATTGCTTTTCAGTCTGGAAGATCAAACTATCTGCCTGGTTAATTTTTTCAATCCGTTCTTTCTCCTGCTTGTCTTTTTCTGCGTTGGCAGAAGCTTCAGCCTTCATTTTTTCAATCTCTTCTTTTGTCAATCCGCTACCTGCTTCAATACGGATTTTTTGTTCTTTTCCTGTACCCTTGTCTTTTGCAGTTACATGCAAAATACCATTTGCATCAATATCAAAGATTACTTCAATCTGAGGTACACCTCTTGGAGCTGGCGGAATACCATCTAAATTAAACACACCCAAGCTCTTATTTTGAGAAGCTAACGGACGTTCGCCCTGTAATACATGGATTTGTACACCAGGTTGATTATCCGAAGCGGTAGAGAAAACTTCTGACTTTTTAGTAGGAATGGTTGTATTAGATGGAATCAAGGTTGTCATTACACCACCCATTGTTTCAATACCAAGGCTCAAAGGTGTAACATCTAACAACAATACATCTTTCACTTCACCGGTCAACACCGCACCTTGAATAGCGGCACCAACGGCAACCACTTCATCAGGGTTCACTCCCTTGTGTGGTTTTCTTCCAAAGAATTTCTCTACGATCTCCTGGACTTTTGGGATACGTGTAGAACCACCAACAAGGATCACTTCATCAATTTTTTCTTTTGCCAAACCGGCATCTTTCAATGCTTGCTCGCAAGGTTTCAAACAACGTTCAAATAAATTGTCGGCCAATTGCTCAAACTTTGCACGGCTCAATTTCTTCACTAAGTGTTTAGGAACACCATCAATTGCAGTGATATAAGGAAGGTTGATCTCTGTTTCTGAAGAAGAAGACAATTCGATCTTTGCTTTTTCAGCCGCTTCTTTCAAACGCTGTAAAGCCATTGGGTCTTTGCGGAGATCAACGTTCTCATCTTTTCTGAACTCATCTGCCAGCCAATCCATGATCACTTTATCAAAGTCGTCACCACCCAGGTGGGTATCTCCATTGGTTGATTTTACTTCAAACACACCATCACCCAATTCCAACACAGAAATATCAAACGTACCGCCACCAAGGTCAAATACGGCAACATGGTGATCTTTTCCACCCTTATCCAAACCATAAGCTAATGCTGCGGCTGTAGGCTCGTTTACAATACGACGAACATTCAGGCCTGCAATTTCACCGGCTTCTTTTGTTGCCTGGCGTTGAGCATCGTTGAAGTAAGCAGGAACTGTAATTACAGCTTCAGTCACTTCCTGTCCGAGGTAGTCCTCGGCAGTTTTCTTCATTTTCTGAAGGATCATGGCAGAGATCTCCTGGGGAGTGTATAATCTGCCATCTATATCAATGCGAACAGTATTATTGTCACCTTTTACTACTTTATAACTCCAATGGCTAATTTCTTCTGTGACCTCATCAAAACGACGACCCATAAAACGCTTCACACTGGAAATAGTGTTGTTAGGGTTAGTGATTGCCTGACGTTTAGCAGGATCGCCTACTTTACGTTCACCGCTTTTCAAGAAAGCCACAACCGAAGGCGTTGTTCTACGGCCTTCATCGTTGGCAATTACTACTGGCTCACTGCCTTCCATTACGGCCACACAGCTATTGGTTGTACCTAAGTCAATACCAATTATTTTTCCCATTTGATTAATAAATTTAATAGTTCACTAGAAGTTATCAATGATTATGCCGTGAGGGTAAAAGATGCAATTTTGGCAGATAGTTTTACATTCTAGATTAAGTATTAGCCTGAGCTGGTCGAAATACGATTTTATTTTGTGCTATGCTGCATTGCTAACATGAAACCTCAGTTGAGTCGCACTTGTACAATAGCAAGATGGGGTAAATTAGCTCCAAGCAAAAAGTTATTTTAGCATCAAACAAAATCCATGGCTTCCACCACTGCTCAAAAACTGCGTATAAAAGAAGGAACGACTATTTTGGCCATCAACCAACGCGCTGACTAAAAAAAGTCATTAGGCCCGCTACCTTCCCGGTGTAAAAATTTCCGAATCAGCAAAAGAATTCAACCAGTTACATTGGTTTGTAAAAGACAAGCCGCAAATGGAAAAAGAATTGAAAAAGGTTTTGCGCTTAGTAAAGGATGATGTTGTTTGCTGGATCTTTTATCCAAAAGGCAGTTCGAAAATTCAAACCGACCTGACCCGGGATAAGGGTTGGGAAGAATTATTAGCGGTATTGCAAGGCAACTTATGAGGAATTAAAAACAAAAGGTGTAGCATTCGAAACTGAACCTCGTGAGCAATTTTACGAAATAGAAGCTATTGTTACGGATGGCTGCAGCAATTGGTTTAGCATGACGCAACCCAAATAAGAAGAAGGCAGCCAAGGCCACCTTCACAAAAAAATTTGATAAAGGCTAGCCCCTTTGTCTTTTTGAATTAGATGCGGAAGAGTGATCTTGATTTGGTATGTGTCGATCATCCTGTTCCTCTTTTTTATGACCGCTATGCGTCTGTGAAATTTTCATGTCGTTATTCCCTTGTGTACCTATCCAACACCTTGACTCTATTGCTGACTTTCCTCAATATTATGCTTTGCCATAGTTTTTTAAATGAAGCAACAAGAATACTGCCATCTGCGTTTTTGAAATCAATAAAGATTAACGATTGGTTCTCCTGACAGATTTTATATTTGATGAGCTTAACAAATATGAGAGTCTACTTTTTAATCTGTGCAACATTATTTGTGGTTTCTATCAAAGCCCAAACAAAAACCAGTTCCAACATCACAATTGACTCTTTGACTGAATCTCAAATTGACATCCCGATTCAAATTAATCTTAAACCCATTTATGCGTTAGCAGAGCGAAATCTGGACACTGTTTTCACTTCTCCTAATTATCCCAATGATTGGGTACAGCCCAATTCCACTACCCGGTATAAATATCATTTTCGCAGATCGCCTTTACAAATGACTGTGAATGGAACGACACTTAATTTATCGTTCACTGGTTTTTATCAAATTATTGGTGCTTCAAGGGCATGTGTGAATGGAACTGTTGTTTCTCCCTGGTCGCCTTCATGCCGTTGCGGCTTTGAGGAAAAAGAACGAAGAGTAGTTATTGGATTTACTTCTAATTTTCAATTACAACGCAATCTTACATTGCTTACAAAAATTGGCCGGACAGAGCCCAAAGCATTGGACAAATGCACCGTTTGCTTTTGGGAGCAAGATATAACCAAACAGGTAGTTGACGGCTTAAAGTCAAAACTGGATGCTTCACAAAAAGCCATGCAGGATTCATTTGGTGTGTACAATTTGCGTCCGTATATGCAGCGGGCATGGAATATGTTGAATGATGTGTACACGATTCCCAATGTTGGCTATTTCGCTTTACACCCCAAAAAATTACGCATGGAAGGCATTAATGCAAAGAACGATTTACTGAATATCAGCATTGGTATTTCTGCAACGCCGGTGGTATCAATGGAAAAGCCTGTAGCCATTAATTCTGCTGTACCTGACCTTACAAGCACCACCAATTCCGGTAGTTTTAATATTTACTTAGAAGCCGCTTTGCAGTATGATTCTTTAAGTAAAGTGTTGAATACATTGATTGCTGGGAAAAGTTTTGATGTAGGTGAAGGGCTTTTTAAAAAAACAGTTACAGTGCAAAACGCAACTGTAACGGGCAGCACAGACGGCAACTTATTATTTAAGCTTGATTTTATAGGCTCATTCAATGGTACTGCCTTTTTCTTTGGTAAACCATTATACAATGCCGAAAAGAAAAGCATCGAAGTGAAAGAACTGGATTATGAGTTACGGACAAAAAATCTCTTGCTGAAGACAGCAAAATGGTTGTTCAGTAACAAGATCACTTCTGAACTCAAAAAATATTCTTCTATTGATTTATCACAATACTATAATACCGCTTCAAAAACGCTGAACGATTGGCTAAATAGAGAATGGACAAAAGGCATCAAAGGCAGTGGAAGTGTGAATGATTTGAAACTAACGGCCGTTTACGCATTACCACCGCACTTATTAATCCGCAGCAATTGTGTTGGCAAATTAAACGTCGTGGTGTCAGAAATTGACTTTACCGCAAAGCATTAGCTACTTCAGCATTGGCGGGAACTAATTTTCCTTTTTTAAACGAAAAATAGCGTTGTGAGAGGTAACTAAAAATCACTACGATTGTTGCTGTTGCTACTAATGCAAGTGTCGGATGCTTTTCCCAACCTAACGTTTCGATAAAGAATTTCAAAAGCACATAATTCAAGAAAACGCAAACCATTGCTACAATGAAATAACGGAGCAATTGTACTCTTCTTTTCAAGTAAGACCCATGAAACACCACGAACATGCTCAGATAAAAGCCAACGGGGAACGTGAAAAAAAAAGCAAGAATAAACGAAGCAACGTGTGGTGTTAATGCAATAGAACCAACATGCACAATTTGCTTGTGCACTACATAATTATAAAACAAATGATAAAGCACAATATTAAATAAAGTGTTTCCGCCGCCGCAAGCTGCGTAGTGGTAGGTTTGCAAAGGCATGAACCGCTTAAATATGGGATAGAAAATATCCAGAACAGTAAAAATAAATGCTCGAACCTTGTTGTGCACTTTGCGCATAAACTGCGAAAATAACTGCTAACTGTTTTTTTACAATAGACATTTCGTTAACATAGGTTAAAAATGCTTTCAGCGGAGCTCTGCTTCTGTTTAAGTAAATTGCGGCCCAAAAGATTTTAACATGAGTTTAGTTGCACGGGTGAAAGAGGCTGCAGCAAAGGCGATCGAAGCGTTGTATCAAATTTCCTTTTCAGCAGATGCTGTTTTGGTGAATCAAACCAAACCTGAATTTGAAGGTGATTATACTATTGTATTGTTTGCATTGATCAAACAATTAAAAAAATCGCCAGAAGTTTTAGGTAAGGAACTGGGTGATTATTTAATGCAACAACATCACGATCTTTTTACTTCGTACAACATCATTAAAGGATTTCTAAACCTAACGGTTAAAGATGAATACCTTGTTCAATTTCTATCGGAAAACAGCACCACTGTTCCTTTAATAAACCCAGATACGACAAAGAAAATCATTATAGAATACTCCTCTCCCAACACAAATAAACCATTGCACCTCGGGCATTTAAGAAATATATTTTATGGCTGGAGCGTTGCACAAATTTTGAAAGCTGCAGGACAAGACGTGATGAAGACTTGCGTGGTAAATGATCGTGGCGTACACATTTGCAAGAGTATGATTGCGTGGGAGCAATTCAGTAATGGCGCTACCCCTGAAAGCACTGCAACCAAAGGTGATCATTTTGTTGGTGATTACTATGTGAAATTCAGCAATGAGCATAAAAGACAAATTGAAGAACTCATTGCAACAGGTATTTCAAAAGAAGAAGCAGAAAAAAGAGCACCTATCATGCAGCAAACACAACAGATGCTTGTAGATTGGGAAAAAGGAAAGCCTGAAGTAATTGATCTGTGGAAAAGAATGAATAGCTGGGTGTACAAAGGGTTTGATCAAACTTATCAACGCATTGGAGCAGACTTTGATAAAATTTATTATGAAAGCGAAACATATTTATTGGGAAAAAGATTTGTGGAAGAAGGCTTAGCGCAAGGTGTTTTATTTAAAAAAGAAGATGGCAGTGTGTGGATTGATTTAACAGCCGAAGGCTTAGATGAAAAATTGGTTTTGCGTAAGGACGGAACTTCTGTTTACATAACGCAGGACTTGGGATTGGCTGAAGAGAAATACCAGGACTTTCATTATGACCAAAGCTTTTACGTGATTGCCGATGAACAAAATTATCACATGAAGGTGTTGAAACTGATTCTGCAAAAGCTAGGAAAGCCTTATGCAGATGGCATTCAGCACTTGAGCTATGGCATGGTTGAATTACCAAGTGGAAGAATGAAAAGTCGTGAGGGAACAGTGGTAGATGCGGATGATTTGATCGATGAAATGGTAAAAGAAGCTGCAGCTAAAACAAAGGAGAAAAGTAAGGTTGAAGAATTCAGCAATGAAGAATTAAACCAACTGTATGAAACGATTGCATTAGGTGCTTTAAAATTCTTTTTGATTAAGGTTGACCCAAAAAAACGGATGGTATTTAACCCCGAAGAATCAATCGACTTCCATGGTTTTACCGGGCCATTCATCCAATATACACATGCAAGAATTAAGTCTATTCTCCGTAAAGAAACACCAAGCGGTTCTTTACGAACAGACGGCACATTGGAAAAGTTGGAAAAAGAATTACTACTGCTGCTAGAGCAATACCCGCAAATTGTGAAAGATGCTGCAACAGAACACAATCCCGCTGCAGTGGCTAATTATGTGTACAGCGTAGCACAGACCTACAATACTTTTTACACTGCACACAGCGTGTTGAAAGCTGAAGATGAAGAGAAAAAACAATTGCGGCTACATCTTTGTCAATTAACAGCAAATGTTTTGAAAGAAGGAATGTATTTGTTGGGAATAAATGTTCCAGAGCGGATGTAAATACTGTTAGTGTTAGTACTGAACGGCAAATGATTGCAATGCAACAGAAGCCACATCAGGGTACTAATGCTCGTGTCAAGCAACCCCCGGCAATTTAATGTTTGCGTTTTTCAAATCATTGATAATACTTTGCTGCAATTGCATTTTAGCATCTATGAAGCCATGTGCATCTACCCAGGCATTCACCACCACCCGATAGCCATCAGATTCAACGGCAGAAACACCAATACGATGTATTGGATCTTTTAAAATGTCTTTATTCTTTTGAATGGTCTGTTCCAGAATTATTTTTATTTGATCGAAAGAAATCCCAAAGTTTAGTTTGAATTCAATATCTGCTCGACGTTTCCCCTCTTTACTCAAATTAACAATTACCTCGTTAGACAATTTACTATTTGGAATGATCACAGTTCGATTATCATAAGTAAGTACAACCGTGTAAAAAATTTGTATCGAAGTGACCATTCCCTCTATACCTTGTGCAATGATGTCATCACCAACCTCGAATGGCTTCATAAAAAGAATCAAAACACCACTTGTAAAATTTTGCAGAGTGCCTGAAAGAGCTAAACCTGCTGCGACACCAAGACTACCAATAATAGCTGCAAAAATGGTCATTTGAATGCCGAGTATTTGCATAATACCCAGCACTAACAACACCCGCATGGTCGTAATGAAAAGAGAAATGAAAAACGGACGTAGCGAAGGATCAAATTCACGCCTGGTAAAATGCCTGTTCGCCCATTTTTTTACAAAGCGCAGTAACCATAAACCCAGAACCAATAAAAGTAGAGCAACAATGATCCGAGGTCCGATCGTTAATATCCAGTTATAGGCTTTATCGTAAAACTTATCCCAATTCATACAACAGATGATAAATAAAAATGACAGCTGAAAAAATCTATCAGCTGTTTAACAAACTACATTTCGTCAGCACTTGGTCCATAAATACCAGGCACCGGAATATCATATAATCGCAAGTAAACACCCAACTGTGCCCTGTGGTAAATCATATGGTTCATAGCTCAGGACCGAATAACTGCCAACTTAGTCAGCGAAAAAATTATTTCCTCACCATTACGCTGCGTCCATGTGCCCATGAGCGTTTCGTTGCTGGCACCCTCCAATGTTTCGATTGCTTTCTTTACGTTCTCGTCAAATATGCTTACTAACTCTTCGTTGCTAGTAACGGTTGAAGATTTATAAGTAGAAGTGGCAAAGTCTAAACCATCTGTAAGAATTCTCATTGTTATCCAGCCTGGTAACTCAGCAACATGTGGTGCCAGTTTACCGATAATCATCGACTTTTCATGCGGCTTCCAGTTTTGATCGTTTAAAGGAACCCGTTCCAATACTTTTCGTGTGGCTGCAGCTTCTTGTTGCAACTCTGGAATGATGGTGTGGCTTAATTGCATAATTGTTGGTTTATGGTTTTTGTATTTTATAATCGATTTTCCAATCCATGTGTTATTTCTTCCGGATGGTCTAATTGTTCAACCATACTTCTCTTCCTCCGGTACATTTTGATAGCTTGAACAATTGCCGTAATAGTGAAAATTCCGCCAATTATCCACTGCACTAAATTTTCATTGGCATTTAATTTATCTACCATCAATACGCCGCCAAAGATAAACACACAAGCACCCATTAGCGAACCAAGTCCAATTCCAATAATATAACTATTGTAATGACTCGCTTGCGGAAGCAAGATTTTCTTTGTTAATAACACTGTACTCCAACCAAACCAAAATGGAATTTGCATTGGGTTAATAGCACTCATCATTAGTCCTAAAATAAATTTGGGCAAAATGCTGCTGAGAATAATATTTTTATGAACATTTGGATGAAGTGCTGTGTAAAAAGTAGATAAAGCTAATGCAAGAATGATTCCCAATGTTACCCACTCTAAAATGCGAAAAAGGCGCTCCTGCTTACGAACCCAATCCAGTGTAATCAATGAAATGCGGACGTATATAATCTCAACAACAATACACCCCAATGAAAAAAACAATGCTTGTTGTATTCCATCTGTTATAGAAATCTGTAAGGCAGCAATATTCAACGTGCCTAAGGGCAATGAGCCCAAAAAGCTTACAAACATCCCCGTAAAAAAAACACGTACTAGTTTAGGCATGAACTACTAAAAGTTCAAATCTAAGGATACTTGAGAACCACATTGTCAGACAAATATCTTTTTATCCCATTCTTCTAATTTGGCAAAATGTTTCCTGGAATCTTTTAGAAATTGATAACCTCGCTTAAACTCCCAGTAGCGTACACCTTTTTTGTTATTGATGCGGGAGATGTCGTACAACACTTTCCAGTGCTTTAAAATTTCCTTATAGGCTTTAAATAAAGAGTAACCACTTTGATAGACGTGATTTGGCTCGGCACCGCTTCCGTTAAATTCAAGCGTTTTGAAATTGCCTTTTTTCAATTCTTCGATGGATGCACATTTTATATCATACCGGCCATAATAAAACTGCGTTCGGTGACTTATTTCATCAAAAACCTGGTGCAAAGTTTCGTCAATTTCCTGTTGCAGGTTAATGAACTTGGCGCCACGATTCAAATTAGCAGCATAAGTCAATAAATAATGTTCTCCTTTGGGAATAACAACATTTAATTTTGGGGCATGTTTAATATACATCTCCTCTATTCGATGCTGTGCTGTAGGATGCGTTTCAATAAGCTGTCGCAATGTGCTTTTCCCATCACCCATAACTTCCAACAACTGTTTTAAAATAAAGCCGGTAATAACCCCCTTCTTTTGATTTGGATACCGATAATAAAAAACACTTGCCTCAATAGGCAAAGTGATCAGCTCCTGGATGATGTATTCAAACGTAACTTGACCATGATATTTTCGAAGCTGCTCTTCGTTGTCAATTTTACGGAACATCAATCCTTTCATGCCCACATCTGGTTTCACGCAGAAAGGATAATTGAACTCATTTTCAGCTACCACTTTTTTTAAATCATCAAAACTGTTATTCGGATTGATGTAAATGGTGTGAGGTCTGCGTGCTGGCAATAGTTGCTCATACATTTCCTTTTTGCCTTCGCCTTCAAAGCCGCCAAAAGTGATGGTTGGATTGGAAGAAGAAAAAAACCAAAATGATCTAGCCCTTAAGCAATACCAGAGCCACACGGGACCGATGGGTGCGTATCGGAGCCAAAAGGGCCATAGCTCCCAGTTCGTAACTTTTTGCCAAGTACGTTTCATGTGGTGCAACAAAATTAAAATTTGATGCCACGCATAAAGGTTAAAAGATGTTAATCGTTCATGGCTTATTTTTGGAGCTCAACATTTTTGTATGATGGTAAAAACAATGGCAGAGTTTTTGGCTGAAGGAACACAACCTGAAATTTTATTCTGGGTAGGTTGTGCAGGAAGTTTTGATCAGCGGGCACAACGCATTACAAAAGCATTTGCCACCATTTTAAATAAAGTTGGAATCAATTATGCTATTTTAGGCAAAGAAGAAATGTGTACCGGCGACCCGGCACGGCGTGCAGGCAATGAATTTCTTTTCCAGATGACGGCTTATCAAAATATACAAGTGTTAAACAATTATGGCATCAAAAAAATTGTTACTGCCTGCCCGCATTGTTTTAATATTATCAAAAATGAGTACCCCGAGTTAGGCGGCCATTATGAGGTCATTCATCATACTGTTTTCCTGCAACAATTAATTGACGAAGGAAAAATTAAGTTGAAAGATGCAGATAGCTTTAAAGGCAAGCGCATCACTTATCATGATAGCTGTTATCTGGGTAGAGGTAATGGTATTTTTGAAGCACCCCGAAAAGTATTGGAAGCACTCGATGCAGAGTTAGTAGAAATGAAACGGTGTGGTAAAAAAGGATTTTGTTGCGGTGCCGGTGGTTCGCAAATGTTTAAAGAAGAGGAACCAGGTGATAGAAGAATAAATTTTGAACGTGCTGCGGAGGCCATTGATACTGGTGCTAACATTGTTGCTGCTGCTTGTCCGTTTTGCAACACAATGCTTACTGATGGCGTAAAAGGTGCTGAAAAAGAAGACTCGGTAAAGGTATTAGATGTAGCAGAGTTGGTTGCTGCCAGCATGGAATAATAACATGCTGTTTAGATTGATCGCTTGTAATTTTGCTTCATGAATTTGGACTACCAACATTTATTACCTGAAAACTTTGCCCCTCAAAGTCGTGTTTGGATTTATCAAAGCAGTCGCTTGTTTTCCCTGAGTGAAGCCTTTGACCTTGAGGACTTGATCAAAGAATTTTGTGAGCAATGGACATCGCATGGAGCTGATGTAAAAGCCTATGGTAACTTATTTTTTGGCCAATTTGTGGTTTTGATAGCAGATGAAACAACTACAGGTGTAAGCGGATGCAGTACGGATAGTTCTGTTCGTTTTATCAAGTCGTTAGAACAGCGGTTTCATGTTGATTTTTTCAATAGAAATAATTTAGCCTTTGTTGTTAAAGATAAAATTCAATTGCTGCCATTGAACCAATTGAATTATGCTTTCCAAAATGGATTTATTACGTCTGATACGCTTTACTTTAATAATCTTGTTTTAAATAAACAGGAATTGGAAACGAAATGGATCATCCCCGTTAAAGATTCCTGGTTGGCAAAGAAAATGCCTACTGCTGTTTAGATGGTAACAAGTTCTTTAGCTGGTCTTTTTTCTGTTGATCTTTCTTTTTTGCACCTGCCGCTTTTACAAAATTATACCCCAAGGTAAAGCGATAATTACGTGTTTGTGTTAAACTATAATTTTGCTGCATGAAGTAAGTGGAATAAGTTGTCGTTCTGCTTTGCTGGTCTTGAAAAGGATCTATGATGTTGATGGTTGCGATCAAACGCTTATAGAAAAATTTGCCTTGCAGTCCTATGTTCATACTTACACTGCTGCTAACTGTTCCTTGCGGGTTTGCAAAACGATTATAAGTGAAACTGCCGGTTATATTGTATATGTCTTGCAATGTATAATTTGTATTCAGATTTGAAGTCAACGAGCCTCCGTCACGATACTTATTTCTTGTTTTATCGAACTCACTATAGTGGTTGTAGGTATAGCTGGCACTAAAATTCACCCGCAATTTTTTATTGATGGTATAGCCACTCCATGTACTTATTTCATACTCTTTCCGATCATCAATATTGATGTACGTGATCTGCGCTGTATCCGTGTTTAAACCTGTGGTTGGATTAATGCGTAATGTTCTGATAGCACTGTACATATTCTGAACCAGATTATAGCCTAGGCCTAAGTTTGTAAAGAAGCCATTTTTTGTTCTACCAAAAACCAGATCAAAATTGTGCGATGTAGAAGGATCTAAAACAGGATTACCAAAGCGAATATTATAAGGATCAGAAATATCGACCGTTGGGTTTAATTCATTAATGCCCGGCCTGCGAATACTGCGCCGATAAGCTAATGTGAGGTTATAAATGTTATTCCAATTCTTGTTTACGTTAGCGAAAGGCAAAAAAGTCCCGTAGCTGTTTTTTGCCACCGAATCATTCTTCAATAAATCAAACTGAAACCTGGTTTCCTCAGCAGAACTACCCAAAGTCATGCTGAAGCTCTTATCAAATAATTGTTTTACCGAAGCTCTGAAATTGGTCACATACTGGTGAAAGATAAAATCATTGTTTAAGGCATCTAAGGAATTCCATTTACTATCAGCCTTACTTAAATAAGAAGCGTGCGAAATAATGTGTGACCGTGAGATATTATAGAATGAACCTGTTGACAGAATGGTTTTCTGGGTAATAGGTAAATTGTAATCCAATCGAAAGTTGTAACCTGCAGTTGTGTTGTTGGTTAACTGTTGCTGTATTGAATCGGAAAATAATGTATAATCAGGATTTAAATATTGCTGGTAAAAATCTCTTTCGTTATTGCTTTCTGAGTAATTCCAGCTTGCAAGTAAACGTAGCGTCTCTCCTACCCGTTTTGATTTCCAGTTGTAACTCAAACTAGCATACGGGTTATAATTCTCACCAACACTTTGGATGGATCTCGTTGTTAAGCGATAAACAGAATCGAACTTAGTGCTGTTTTTATATTCTGTCTTATTCTCGTTGTCAAACTTATTTTGATTGTATTGCAGCACTACATTAATGCTATTGGACTTGTTGAAGTCATAGTCAAGGTTAGCTCGAAAGTTTGGCCGACGATTGTGATTGGCAAATTGATTAGCCGTTCTGAAATGGCTTGAGTCATATAAGTTCAGGCGATCTGAATTGCCAAAGCCATGAAAACGATTATCCGAAATCCCTGCATTGATATTAAACGAAAGACCTTGCTTACGATAATTGAAGTTTCCGCTTGCGCTCATTTCTCCACGTGTTCCGGCAGAAACATTGATTCGTCCTGTTTTACCAACAGTGCCTTTTTTCGTAACAATATTGATCACGCCACCTTGCTCGTTGGCATATTGTGGCGGCGGATTAGTTAGAACTTCAATTTTTTCAATAGAGCTTCCCGGTAGTGATTCTAAAAAATCCTGAAGCTGTTGTGCATTTAATTCTACTGGCTTATCATCAATTAAAATCTTGGGTTCTTTTCCACGTACCAGCACTTTCCCATTTGGATCTTTTGAAATAAGTGGAACATTAGTGAGTAACTCACTGGCACTGCTTCCTGCACTGAGTGGAGATTCTCCCGCATTGAATGTTATGTTCCCGTCTTTAGTTTGAATCAACGGCTTTTCAGCATAAATAATTACTTCATTCAGGTCTTCGTTATTTCCTTTTGATTTTAAAACAATATCATCCAAATTCAGGTGAAATTTATCAGCACGGAGGTAGACACTGTCAATCGTTAACTCTTTTAAACCCACATAGGAAACCTTCAACCGATAATAACCAAAGAGAATATTCTGCATCTGGAAATAACCATCTTTATCAGTGGTGGTATTTTTTTTCGGCAATGAATCAGAAAAAGGTAGCAACTGTACGTTTGCGCCTTGAAGCGATTTTTTGTTTTCATCAAGCACGGTTCCAACAACTTCTCCGCTTTGTCCCAGTGATTTTAAACTGAAAAGAACCAAAAGTATAAGGGTGACACACTTCATTCGTACAAAAATAAGAAGCGGGTAAATACTAAATCTTCCAAAAATCTGCCATCCTGTCACCACATGCGGCTTCATTAATTATCTTTGCTCTCCAATTTTCCGATTTATGTTTGATTTAGCTACCACCAAAGTACATGATGAGGCGAGACAAGGGGAAGCGTATGCGCCTTTTGAGAATGATCCAACCAGTTATAAACGTCGGTTTTATATAGAAAGCTATGGCTGCCAGATGAACTTCAGCGATAGCGAGATTGTAGCTTCCATTCTTCAGGAAGAAGGATTTGGAGCCACCCGCAATTTTGAAGAAGCTGACTTAATTCTCTTGAATACTTGCTCTATCCGTGAAAAAGCTGAACAAACAGTTCGTAAGCGTTTGACAGAATTCCGTAAGTTGAAAAGACAAAGGCCTGCGATGATGGTAGGTGTATTGGGTTGTATGGCTGAGCGTTTGAAGGCAAAGTTTTTGGAAGAAGAACGATTGGTAGACATGGTTGTTGGTCCTGATGCTTATAGAACCTTACCACAATTAATCACGGAAGCAGGTGGTGGTCAGAAAGCGGTGAATGTTTTGTTGAGCCGCGAAGAAACTTATGCCGATATTGCTCCTGTTCGTTTAAACAGCAATGGTATTACTGCTTTTGTAAGCATCATGCGTGGTTGTAACAACATGTGTTCGTTTTGTGTGGTGCCTTTTACCCGTGGCCGTGAACGCAGCCGTGATGCCGTAAGCATTATCAAAGAATGCCAGGATTTATACAACAATGGCTATAAAGAAGTGACGTTGTTAGGTCAGAATGTAGACAGCTATTATTATGTAGACAATGATCAACCACCTGTAACCTTTGCTCACTTATTGGAAATGGTAGCGCTGATTGCCCCTGATCTGCGTGTTCGTTTTTCTACTTCCCATCCAAAAGATATTACTGATGACGTATTGCATACAATGGCGAAGTATGAAAACATCTGCAAATACATTCATCTGCCTTTGCAAAGCGGTTCTACAAGAATATTGCAATTGATGAACCGTAGTTATACAAAAGAATGGTACATGGCTAAAGTGGATCGCATCAAGGAGATTATGCCTGATTGTGCTCTTTCTTCCGATGTCATTGCCGGTTTTTGCACAGAGACAGAAGAAGATCACAAGGAAACGTTAGCTGTGATGTCCTATGCAGGATATGACATGAGCTATATGTTTTTCTATAGCGAACGTCCGGGAACATTAGCAGAGCGTCGTTACAAAGATGATGTTCCTTTAGAAGTAAAGAAAAGAAGATTACAAGAGATTGTTGATTTGCAAGGGAAACTTTCGCACCAATCAAACAGGCGAGATTTAGGCAAAACATTTAAAGTATTAATCGAAGGCGATTCGAAAAAAACTGATAAGGATTGGATGGGCAGAAACAGCCAGAATAAAGTAATTGTTTTTCCAAAAGGAAATACAAACTACAAACCCGGCGATTATGTACAAGTTAAAGTAACTGAATGTACACAAGCAACGTTGATTGGTGAATTAATTTAAAAAAAATGGATTTACAAAGTATTAAAAATAGATTCGGCATTATAGGCAACTCTCCTGCGCTTAATTATGCATTGCAAATAGCTTCACAAGTTGCAAATACAGACTTAACGGTATTGATTGCCGGTGAAAGCGGCGTAGGTAAAGAGGCTTTCTCACATGTTATACATTCGCTTTCTGCAAGAAAGCACAACCCGTTTATTGCCGTAAACTGTGGCGCTATTCCCGAAGGAACGATTGACTCGGAATTGTTTGGCCACGAGAAAGGTTCGTTCACCGGTGCAGTGGATAGTAGAAAAGGATATTTTGAAACGGTTAACGGCGGAACAATTTTCTTAGATGAAATTGGTGAAATGCCCTTGGGCACGCAAGCACGTTTGTTACGTGTGTTGGAGACAGGTGAGTTTATCCGAGTTGGTTCATCCAAAGTGCAAAAGACCGATGTGCGTGTAGTAGCTGCAACGAATAAAGACTTGCTTCAATTAGTGCAACAAGGAAGATTTCGTGAAGATTTATATTATCGTTTGAATACAGTTCCAATTCGTGTTCCATCATTGCGTGATCGCAAGGATGACATTCCTTTGTTGTTCAGAAAATTTGCCGTTGATTTTGCTGAGAAATACAGAACAGCACCTGTGCAACTGGATGATGAAGCCAGAAGAAAACTAATGGATTATCCGTGGTATGGCAATGTGCGTGAATTAAAAAACATTGCCGAACAGATTTCTGTTTTGGCTTCTGATAAACAAGTATCAGCACAAGAATTGAGCAAGTTTTTACCGGAGAATAATAATCCCAATCGCTTGCCTGCTGTGATTCCTTCGAATGGACAGGGAACTCATGAATTCAACAACGAACGTGAAATTTTATATAAGCTTTTCTTCGACATGAAAAAAGATGTAACAGAATTAAAGCGTTTGTTTTTTGATGTGATGCAAAATTCTTCCCTTACACATCAAACCTCTCCTGTTTTTAATGAATTGAAAGAATTGCATCACGAGCCAGCTCAACCTGTGTTAGTGCCACATTCGCTTCAACCAGTTGGTTCTGCACAGCCCGTTATTGTGCACGATGATATTCATGAACACGAGGAGGTGGAAGAGAGTTTGAACATTATGGATAAAGAGAAAGAACTTATCATCAAAGCTCTAAAAAAGCACAGGGGCAAACGTAAAGATGCAGCCTTGGATTTAGGCATTAGCGAACGGACTCTTTACCGAAAGTTGAAAGAATACGATATAGATGAATAAGAAGTTAAAATGAAAAATCGTTCTTAGATAATCTAAAACAACTTTTAACTTCGGTCATCATGTATTTGAGCAAAGGCATAAAACAAATATTATTCTTACTCAGTTTTGGAATTGTATATTTTGGTTTATCCTCTTGCGGAGCGTATCGTTTTAGCCAGGTTTCTATTCCGGCAGAAATCAAAACAATCAACATTCACTTTATTGAAAACAAGGCTTCTTATGTCAATGCGCAGTTAAGCCCCAACTTAACCGACCGCTTAAAGCAACGGATCAATAATCAAACACGATTAACACAGACCAATAGCGACAACGCACACTACGACGTTCAAGGTTATGTATCGAGATATGATATCACCACTTCGGGTGTGTCGAATCAACAATCAACCACAAACCGAATATCGATCACTGTGCATGTAACCTTACGTGATCAGCTAAACAATAAAGATCCGCAGGAGTTTGATGTAACCCGTAACTATGATTTCGGCGCCACTGTTTCACAACAAACAGCAGAAGCACAACTATTGGATACAATGGTCCGTGATTTAGCAGATGATATCTTTAACCGGTTATTCTCGAATTGGTAGCACATGAATTATTCAAACTTATCTGAAACATTATTGGGTAAAGATTTAATTGCCGTCTCTATAGAAGAAGTGAAGCATCTCGCTGAGCAATACTCCTATTTTGCACCAGCACATTTTTTATATCTACATAAATTAAAGCTGGAAAACAATACCGCTTTCGATGAACAATCGGTAAAAGCGCCTTTGTATCATCATAATATTTTGGCTTTGGATCGTTTGCTGCATCCTGAAAAATACGAGTCGAGTATTTCCTTTGAAGAAGAACAAGAGCCAATTGTTTCAGAAGAAAAAGGCAAAACAGAAATCCCTCAGCCAGTTATTACAAAGCCCGAACCTGTTCTCAACACATCTGATCTCACCTTTGAGCCTTTTCATACTGTAGATTATTTTGCCTCGCAAGGCATCAAGCTTTCCCAGGAAGAAACAAAAGACAGTTTTGGTAAACAATTGAAAAGTTTTACCGAGTGGCTGAAGACAATGAAGCGTTTGCCTGTTTCGCAAATGGTAGCTCAATTGGATACCAATTCGGAAATTAAAGTAAAAAACTTGGCAGAAGGCTCCATCAACGAAGCAGATATCGTGACTGAGGCCATGGCAGAAGTTTGGATCAAGCAGGGAAACAGGCAAAAAGCCATTGACGTTTATTACAAATTAAGTTTGCTCAATCCCTCTAAAAAGCCTTATTTTGCCGACCTAATTGAAAAATTAAAGTAAGACCTTGTATATGACTGTCCTATTCATAATCCTTATTATTTTGGCTTGTATTATTTTAAGCCTGATCGTTTTAGTGCAAAACCCAAAAGGTGGTGGCCTTTCTGGTAACATCGCTGGTTTTTCCAATCAATTCATGGGTGTTAAGCAAACAACTGATGTACTGGAAAAGGGAACATGGATTTTTGCAGCAGTAATTGCTGTACTGTGTGTGACATCTACCTTCTTCATTTCAAGAGGTACAACGACTAACACACCAGCAGGTAAGTATGAAAATGTTCCGGTTCCTGCACAATCTACCAAACCAAACACTGCAACATTCCCTGCTAATGCGCAACCTTTGCCAGGTGGCGATACAAACAAAAAATAATTTTTAGAAAACGTTTTATATAGTCCCGCCATTATTGGCGGGATTTTTTATTTAATTTTCTGCCGATGAAAAAGCTATTGGTAACAGTATCAGTCATAATCCTGGTAGGTGCAGCAATTGGTGCATGGTTGTTTTTTGGGCCTACCACTTCTTTCAAAGGTGATCGCGCCTATTTGTATATTAAATCAAATGGAACGACGAAGCAGGCTGTTATGGATTCATTGGACAAGAATGACATCATTAGTAACAAAGCCACATTTAATTTTCTGGCAAATAGATTAGATTATTGGAAGAACATTAAGCCCGGTAAATACGAGATCAAAAAAGGCGAAAGCGTATTTGCGATTGTGCGCATGTTACGCAACGGAAGACAAGTGCCAGTGAAGTTTACCATCAATAAAGTACGAACAAAAGAAGGCCTTGCAGAAATGGCTGGCGGTAAGTTTGAATTTGATTCAACGGATATGCTTTCTTTTTTAAACAGTAAAGATTCATTGGCAAAGTTTGGTGTTGATCCTGAAGTGTCATTATCCGTGATCATTCCGGATACATACACGTATTATTGGAACACAACACCTCGGAAAGTATATCAAAAATGGTATGATGCTTCGCAAAAGTTTTGGACGGACGAACGCAAACAAAAAGCAGAAGCGCATGGCCTGTCCCCTTTGCAAGCTTATATACTTGCTTCTATCGTAGAAGAAGAAACCAACGCAACTGCAGAAAAGGGAAATATTGCGAGCACATATATGAACCGTTTGAAAAAAGGAATGCCCCTGCAGGCAGATCCGACTATTAAGTTTGCCATGAAAGATTTTGCATTGACCCGCATTTATGAAAAATATTTATCGACAGAATCACCTTATAACACTTATCGAAATAAAGGCTTGCCACCAGGACCTATTTGCACACCATCGAAACAAACAATTGATGCAGTGTTGAATGCGCCTAAGACCGATTATCTGTATTTTGTTGCCAGTTCGGAATTTAACGGTACGCATGAATTCAGTAGCACTTATGAAGAACACATGCAAAAGGCAAGGCAATATCATGATGCTTTGAACAAACGTGATTCGCTGAAAAAACAAAATTTATAAGCAGCATGTTAAGCCATCGCAAAGGAACTCTGATCACTAATCCAATACTGAAAGGTGTTGTAGACAAAAGCAAACATACTGCGCTGCCAGGCTTTGGCGGGTTTTCGCTTTACGAAGTCTGGCCACTTTTTTTACAGCAATTGCGAAAGACAAGTTTGGTAGAAAGAGCAGCTGCTATTTCATTCAACGTGGTAATGGCGATGCCACCAACGCTGATCTTTGTGTTTACGTTAATCCCGTATTTTCCATCATCCAAACGTTTCATCAAAACGCTGTTTGGCATTATCAAAGACGTTATTCCCGGAGAGAAAAACAATTCGGTCATCATTGATTTTCTCAACGATTTTATGAGCCGGCCCCGAACGGGTTTATTGTCGTTTGGTTTGTTGGCTGCCGTATTTTTTTCAAGCAATGCGATGATGGGCATATTGCGTTCATTCGATAAAAATTACCCCGGTTTTAAAACACGCAAAGGTCTTCAGAAAAGAAAGACAGCCATTTTCTTAACCTTGATTGTTTTTGCCTTAGTATTTTCCTGTGTGCTGCTGCTTACACTTCAAGGTGAGTTCTTACGGTATATTGGTATTAAAAAACATACCGTTCATTTGATCATCACGAATATTCGATGGTTGATAATTGTAGTGTTAGTTTACTTTACAGTTTCCTCAATTTATCGACATGGTCCTTCAATCACTAAGAAATGGCCCTATTTAACTCCCGGCTCTGTTACCGCCACAGCTTTGATGATGATTGCCACGTTTATGTTTTCATTCTGGGTTAACCACTTTGCCAATTACAACAAACTTTATGGTTCTATCAGTGCGATTTTCATTTTGATGTCGCTGATTTACGTAAATGCGTTAGCTGTTTTATTAGGATTTGAGTTGAACGTGACCGTTTCCAATATAAAATCTTCCAATGAAGAAGAAAATGGTTAAGCGGGAACAGACTATTATTAAACGGTAACCGTTGAACCAAAAAATTTCAGGGAATTTGGATAAGCTAAATTATCACCATGAAAAAAATACTTTTCTCTTCGCTCCTACTTGCTTCTGTGGCAATGCTTTCATTTACTTTCCTTGATTTACCGATTGGATCCGTAATACCGAAGACAGATGTTAAATTAAAAGATATTTCAGGAAAAGAAATTACGTTGAAGGAAGCCATGAAGAAGAATGGCTTGCTGGTTATGTTTAGTTGCAATACTTGCCCTTATGTGATCAAAAATCAGGTACGCACCAAAGAAATATGTACCTATGCGCAGAAAAATAATATTGGTGTTGTTTTGATCAATTCAAATGAAGCACAAAGAAGTGATGACGATTCGTTTGATGCAATGAAGAAATATGCAAAAAAACAAGGTTACAATTGGTCTTACGTGGTAGATAACAATTCAGATTTAGCAAATGCCTTCAGCGCTAAACGTACGCCTGAGAATTTCTTGTTTAATAAAGATGGCAAACTGGTTTATCATGGCGCTATTGATGACAATCCATCAGAACCAAATGCTGTGAAACGCCAGCATTTGAAAATGGCCATTGATGAAATGACTGCAGGCAAAGATGTAGCAGTGAAAGAATCAAGATCAGTCGACTGTTCCATCAAACGAAAAAGCTAGAGAAAATGCCCCGCAAATGCGGGGTTTTTCATGCATAGTTTATTACCTTGTACATGCAATCAGATTGATATGCAAAAGTTAATTGACTTTAGTGTTCAGACATGCCCAATGCCACAGGAACAAGCAAAGAATATCGCTGGTTTCTTTACTCCAAAAGAGTTTGCCAAGAATGATCTGTTAGTGAAAGAAGGAAGGGTTTGCAACGAATATTATTTTTTAAACGAAGGCTTTGCACGGGCTTTTATTTATGACCTGGAGAGGAATGACATAACAACTGCTTTTTATGCTCCGAATAATGTGGTTTGTAAGCTGTATTCTTTTTTCAAACGCATTCCTTCAAAGGAAAATATACAAGCATTAACTAATTGTACTGTTTGGTTCCATACGTTTGATGAATTACAACAAGTGTTTCATTCCATGCTTCTTTTTCGTGAGTTCGGAAGAACTATTTTGATCAATGAATATGCAAAAGGGAAGATAAGTATACGGCGTAAAAAGAAACCATCTCTGGTTAACCACTATTTTTTCAGATCAAGGATAAACAATGGGGACATGTATGTATCCCCGTATGTGCGCCCATCCA
>PSMG01000018.1:42637-50120 GCA_040290035.1 Chitinophagaceae bacterium | reverse complement strand
GCCTGCACACATTTTACTTTCTGCATCAAATGAGTTTAAAGAAAAGACACTGTTTGTTCACCAGATGTGGCAAACCGATTTTACTTACTTTAAAATCCCTGGATGGGTGGTAATACTTAAGCACCATAATGGATGATTACAGCCGATAGATCATTCACTGGGAGCTTTGTAAAACCATGAAAGCTCAGGATGTTGAAAGAACCGTTGAAAGGGCACTATTAATTGCAGGATTAAGCCCTTATCAGGGGGCCAAAGCTTCTTCTCCGACAACGGTGCCTGCTATATCGCTTCAGAACTCCAGGATTATCTTAAAAGTAAAGGCATCAGGCAAGTACATGGAAAAATTAATCATCCGCAAACAAAAGGCAAAATTGAACGCTAGCACAGAAGCATGAAAAATGTGGTAAAACTGGATCATTACTTCTGCCCAGAAGAGTTGCAAGGAGCACTTGAGCAGTTTGTAAACTATTACAACCACAAACGTTATCATCAATATCTAAACAATGTAACGCCTGCTGATGTATACTTTGGAAAACAAGAACAGATTTTAAAAAGAAGAGAAAAAATCAAACAGCAAAACCTGATGCAAAGAAGAAGAGTCTACTTCACTGAAAAACTCACTAACAAATCCGTTTCCCTTGATTACTAAAAACAAAAATCACTAACTTAAACAACAGAAATACTCTCTAAAGAAAAGCACACTTTGTTTTGACGATATACAATGTTTTAATAAGTCTTTCCCCTGCACTAAGCACAGACCTCTTACTTCCCTCCCTCGTTACTGTATTTTCGGAATCATCCCCCGGATACCCATATTCACCACTTGTTCGCCACGGGTAGGTTGCCACTTACCATCAGGGTTAGTATCAATCCACTCAAAGCTTTTATTAGTGGATAGGGAAACCTGCACAATCACATCCTTAGTTTCAGTACCGGTGATTGTTAGTGTACCAGGATTAAAGGCTGCCGTCACTACGCAAGATCCTGCCGGTATTGGCGAAGTGGCAAACAGTGGGTTTACTACCGTAGTAGCACCTGCGGGTGCCTGTCCGGTAGCCAGCACAGGAAAGGTCAGCCCATTTACACTCACATACGACTCAAAGCCCCAGTACCCTTGCTTCTTATTAGCATTCACTGACACCGTTTGGTTCTGTATGGTATAGTTCTTAATGTAGGTATTATACCCAATAAACGAAGCCACCGTAGCCGGGAACTCCTGCTGTATAGTAATACCACTCACCACCGTATCCATAAAGAACTTCACCACGTAGTTCTGGTAAGCCAGCGATACACGCAGGTATTGGTAGTCCCCTGCCTTTATTTTACTCAGGGGCATAGAAAAGAAAGTCTCACCATTACCAGCAAACGTAGATTGTTCAAAATCAATGGCATTGCTACCCCCAATGGAAGTTTCACTTGCTTTATACAGTACTTCTCCGCCGCCAAGTGGTGTGGTAGCGCTGGGAGTAAGCTCTATATAGTGGGCACTCATCTTATTGAACAGGGGACTTTGTCCTGCATTGCCTGTAGAGATTGTGTCGGGTTGTGCAATGTTGTTCAAACGTATCTGGGTACTATCAAACTTAAATTGGAAGATGAGCTTTGGCCCTACATCGGGAACAATCATCTTTTTACAGCTTGCCAATCCAAATAGGAGTACGGCAAAAAGAGGTAGTCTTTTCATAAACAGTTATACCTGGTTTGCAAAGAAAAGCTTTTCAGGCGTAACAGACAATGGGTATTACCTTTGCGGCCAATTATAGGTTATGAAACGTTCTTCTTACTGGCTGCTGGCAATGGTACTATTCTTTTGGGGCTGCTCTTCAAACAATGTCACAGTAGACAATTCTTTAGGCAAATATTTCAAGCAAACGGGCACCGAAGGCTGCTTTGCTATCTACGATAACAGCACCAACGAATTCACCATTTATAACCTCGAACGATACCGGGACAGTACCTATTTGCCTGCCTCTACCTTCAAAGTAATCAACTCATTGATTGGCCTGCAAACCGGTAAGATTGTCAACGACAGCATGGTGATCAAATGGGATGGTATTGACCGTGGCCGCACGGAATGCAACCGAGACTTAACCATGTACGATGCCTTTCGCATCTCTTGTCCGTCTTACTACCAGGAGGTGGCTCGTCGCATTGGCAAAGACACTATGCAACACTGGTTAGATACCTTAGCTTATGGCAATAAAAAGATCAGTCGTGTAGATACCTTTTGGTTGGACAACTCGCTCAAAATTCACCCCGACGAACAACTGGGGCTGATGAAACGCTTATACTTCAACCAACTTCCCTTCTTCAAAACCTACCAGGAAACAGTAAAACGTGCCATGCTTTTTGAAGACAAGCCACAGTACAAACTATCGTACAAAACAGGTTGGGGCTTTAAAGAGAACGGTCACTCACTGGCCTGGTGTGTAGGCTGGATCGAAGAAAACAAGCATCCTTACTTCTTTGTATTGAATTTGGAAACCGCAGATAGCAAAGCAGATATTCCTGCTATCCGCATGAATATACTCAAAGGCATCCTGCAGCAGTTAGGCTACATGAAAGGAGAGAAGTAGCTGAAAGGAAGTTGGAAGTCAGAGGTCGGACAAAAGACTGTTTTCAATGCAATTGGTTTTATTAATTTGTATGTAAATGATCACATCTATTTCGGACTTAGAAGTTTTTAATCTTGCCCGAACCCTGGCGAAGGAAGTATTTTATTTATGTAAAAACTTTCCCAAAGAAGAAAACTATTCATTAACAGATCAACTTATCCGGGCAGTCCGATCTCTATTGGAGCCAACATTGCTGAAGTAAGGGTGGAGAAAACGTAATTATGAAAATGAGTTCAGAAAACATTTGGTTTATAGTTTGGGCTCGTTAAAAGAAGCGAAAGTGTGGCAATTGTTCGGTAAGGACTGCGACTACATTATTGAAGATATATACCAAAGATTCTATAAAGGCTGCGACCAGTAAAGGCAGGGACCAGTTAGGCGCCAGGGTGTATAAGCTTCATGACAACTGGAAAACTATCTGACATCCGACTTCCGATCTCTGAACTCTGACCTCCTTTCTTCCTAACTTAGCACATTCTTTGCCTTAATCCCGAAAAACATTGTATTGAATATACAGTTTCAATATCCGCAGGCGCTTTACTTATTGGGAGCTATTCCTTTATTTATCCTGCTTTATATTTCTTATAGAATATGGAAGAAAAGATCTGTTGCCAAAATAGGTGATGCGGCCTTGGTGTACCGATTAATGGGTAATCATTCACGGAGCAAAACGGCAGCTAAGTTTTTTCTTGTTTGTGCAGCCTTTGCTTTGGGATGCGTTGCCCTGGCCAATCCACGCAAGCCCGATACAAGTTCTGATGAAGCAAAGAGTGGTATTGATGTCATGTTTGCACTGGATGTAAGTAACAGTATGCTGGCTACCGATGTGCAACCATCGCGACTGGAAAAAGCAAGGCAGTTGCTACTAACACTCGTCGATAAAATGCCGACCAACCGCATAGGTTTGGTAGTGTTTGCCGGTAAGTCTTACTTGCAGATGCCGCTCACACTGGATCATAATGCGGCTAAGATGTTCATCTCCTCTGCCAATACATCTGCTGTACCCATACAGGGTACGGTGATGGCCGATGCTTTGGATCGTTGTAACCACGGCTTCGATGAACAAAATCCAAGGTTTAAAACAGTAATCCTCGTATCGGATGGAGAAACCCACGACGAAGGTGCTATTGACAAAGCAAAAGAATTAGCCCAGCGAGGCGTGATGATCAATACGGTTGGTGTAGGCTCGCCACAAGGTGCTGCCATTATCGATACAGCAACGCATAAACCTAAATTAGATGAAGGTGGTGAAGTGGTAGTATCCCGCTTGAACGAACAAATCTTGCAAGAAATAGCAAAGTCAGCTACCGGCGCTTATTTTCATTTGGACGATGTGTCCGCAACAGCTAATGGTGTATTGCAACAATACGTAGGCATCGAAAAAAAGCCATTGGCGGATATCTCTTTAATGAACTTCAAAACATTTTATTGGTGCGCTGCTGCGCCTATGCTTTTGTTCCTACTCTTCGATGTATTTTTTTCAGACCGTAAAAGAAGAAAAGCATGAGTCAACGATGGTTAACCATATTATTTCTATTCATCTTCCAGGTAGCTTTTGCACAACTAACCAACGATGCCATTGCAAGGGGCAATGCTTATTACAAACAAGGAGAGTTTGAGCTTGCGGAGCGAAGCTACCGTGCCGCCTTGCCTAACGAAACGGCACAATATAACCTGGCCGATGCATTGGTACAACAAAAGCGCTACAAAGAAGCATTGGAAATTCTGAATGATTTAAACAAGAGCGCCAAAGAGCCTGCTACCAAACAAGCATCCTATTACAATGCCGGTGTGGTTTATAGTAAGTTAACAGATGTTCCTGCCAGTATCGATGCTTACAAGAATGCCTTGCGTATGAATCCGGCTGACAAGGAAGCAAGAGAAAACTTACAAAAAGCATTGCAGGAGCAAAAGAAAAACGGAGGCGGCAGTGCTTCGCAAAGCAAGTCCAACATGAATCAAAACCAGGCAGATCAAAAGCTGCAGCAGTTGCAGGATCGTGAAAAGAAACTGCAGCAACAAATGCAGGGCCGAAACAAAGACAAAGGCGGCAATCCAGCTCAGGATTGGTAAATCCGCAGATTATTGGCAATACTTCAACAAGATTGGTAAATTGTCTGTTTTACCTTTGCTCGAATGAATTGTTTGCATATTTGCAGATATTCCTATACGCACATTTATGATGCAGTTCTATACCGAAAGTCTTACACACTATAAACGTTTGCATACAAAAGAAGTAAAGATTGGCGACCTGTTGCTGGGCAACTTCCATCCCATACGTGTACAAACCATGACCACTACTGATACCATGGATACATTAGGTACAGTGGAACAAAGCATCCGTTGTATTGAAGCCGGTGCGGAACTGATACGCATTACTGCGCCTTCTAAAAAAGAAGCTGAGAACTTACTGAATATAAAAAATGCACTGCGCAGGAGAGGCTATCATACACCACTCGTTGCAGATATTCACTTTACACCTAATGCAGCAGAAATAGCAGCCCGAATAGTAGAGAAGGTGCGTGTTAACCCAGGTAATTATGTAGACAAGAAAAAGTTTGAACTAATTGAATACACCGATGCCGATTATGCCGAAGAAATAGATCGCATTCGTGAACGCTTTACACCGCTATTAAAGATTTGTAAAGAATACGGAACAGCCATGCGTATTGGTACCAATCATGGCTCATTGAGCGATCGCATCATGAGCCGTTATGGCGATACACCAATGGGAATGGTAGAAAGTGCGATGGAATTTTTACGCATTGCACGTGATGAGTCGTATCACAACATTGTGCTGAGCATGAAGAGTTCAAACCCGCAAGTGATGGTGCAGGCTTATCGCTTGTTAGTAAAAACCATGCAGGATGAATTTGGTGATTGTTACCCACTGCATTTAGGCGTGACGGAAGCAGGTGACGGTGAAGATGGAAGAATCAAAAGTGCCATCGGTATCGGTACTTTATTGGAAGATGGCTTAGGCGACACGATTCGTGTATCACTTACCGAAGACCCTGAGTTAGAAATTCCGGTATGTAAGGATATAGTGAAGAGGTATACAGGCAACAGGCAACAGTCAACTGCCAACAGTATTCCTGAAGTTGATAAAATAACTTATTCTCCTTTCGAGTATAAACGAAGAGAAACATTTTCCGTAAGCAATATTGGTGAGCATTACGTACCTATTGTTATTGCCGATCTAAGCAATTTGCAAAGCATTATGCCTGCCGACTTGCAAAGTGTTGGTTATAGTTATGACGAAGCATCCGATAAATGGACGATTGCAGATACCGCCGCTGATTATATTTTCACAGGCCATCACATTTTAAATTTTGCATTACCAGGTACATTAAAAGTTATCGTTTATCCAGCAGCATGGATGGAAGTAGAACAAGCTTTGAGCGAACAAACCCAAGGCAAATATTTTCCCATCTACGATAATGTGGGTTATACCAAAGCAGCCTACAAAAGCAGCAGCTTAAACTTTGTAATGTTGGATTGCTTTAGTGATGAAACGACTATCAATGATTTTACTTCCCTCCATGCGCTGGGCAATGATCCGAAAGTGGTGTTATGCTTAAATAGCACCAATACCAATGCTATGCAATCCGTTCGCAGGATGTTTATAGAGTTGATGAACAGGGGCATTAAAAACCCGGTGATCATCACTACTGATAGCAATTGGCACACAACCGATGAACACCTGGTTCATTATGCCACTGAAGCCGGCGCTTTGTTATTGGATGGTATGGGCGATGGTGTTTGCTTTGGAATGACTGCCGAGAGTTATAAGCAGTCAACAGTCAACGGTCAACAGTCAATGGTAAATGCATCAGGAAGAAATTATCTAACAGCACAAACCGTTGAAGCATTCATTAACAATACGGCTTTCAGTATTCTGCAGGCAACAAGAACCCGCATCTCTAAAACAGAATACATTAGTTGTCCTTCTTGCGGTAGAACTTTATTTGATCTGCAGGAAACAACCGCAAAGATTCGTTCGGTTACCAATCATTTGAAAGGCGTTAAGATCGCCATCATGGGCTGCATTGTAAACGGTCCCGGTGAAATGGCTGATGCCGATTTTGGTTATGTAGGTAGCGGTCCGGGTAAGATTACCTTGTACAAGGGCAAAGAAGTAGTGAAGCGTAACGTAAATAGTGAAGTAGCTGTTGAAGAATTAGTCAACCTGCTGAAAGAAAATGATGCGTGGGTAGAACCTGCTGCTTCATTTGTTCAATAGCATTACCGAACGATGAACGGATTGCGACGCAACAGTTGTTAAATCGGCGTTACAAAAGCTTGTATCATCATTTATCTGCCTTGTTTTACTGCCGCAAAAAACTTGATGCAAAAGCCCTTTTGCTTTGCGGATATGGATTATTTGCATCAAATTTGCAGCAACCATTCAACTTTTAATCCAATAGATGCAGCATGGGACTTTTTAACTGGTTCACTCAGGAGATAGCAATGGATCTGGGAACAGCTAATACGTTGATTATTCATAACGATGAAATAGTCGTTAACGAACCTTCAATTGTAGCACTCAATAGAAATAATCCAAAAGAAGTATTGGCAGTGGGCAAAAAAGCTCTGATGATGCACGAAAAAACGCATGAAAGTATTCGTACCGTTCGTCCGTTAAAAGATGGTGTAATTGCTGATTTTAATGCTGCAGAGCTGATGATACGGGAGATGATCAAGATGATCTATCCTAAAAAGTCTCTTTTCCCTCTTAGCTGGCGCGTGATGATCTGTATTCCTTCTTCCATTACCGAAGTAGAAAAACGTGCCGTAAGAGATAGTGCCGAGCAAGCTGGCGCTAAAGAAGTTTACCTGATTCACGAACCAATGGCTGCTGCCTTAGG
>PSMG01000018.1:0-42581 GCA_040290035.1 Chitinophagaceae bacterium | reverse complement strand
ACAACAGGTATTACAGTAATTGCATTGGCAGGTATTGTTTGCGATCAGTCCATTCGTATTGCAGGTGATGAATTCACGGCTGATATCATGGAAGCACTGCGTCGTTATCATAGCTTATTGATTGGTGAACGTACTGCAGAACAAATTAAAATTCAGATTGGCGCTGCCATGAAGGATTTGGATAATCCGCCGGATGATATTCCCGTTAATGGTCGTGACCTGGTAACGGGTATTCCAAAGCAGATCTATGTAAGTTTTCAGGAGATTGCTGAAGCGTTGGATAAAAGCATTTTCAAAATAGAAGAAGCCATTCTGAAAGCGCTGGAGCAAACACCACCGGAATTGGCAGCAGATATTTATCGTCGTGGTATTTATATTACCGGCGGTGGCGCTTTATTAAAAGGCTTGGACAAACGATTAAGTCAAAAAATTAAGTTGCCGGTACATGTGGCTGATGATCCATTGAAAAGTGTAGTGCGGGGCACTGGCATTGCTTTAAAAAATTACGAACGCTATCCATTTGTAATGAGATAAGAAAAGAAGTAGTGAAGGCCGAAGTCAGATATCTGACTTCTTACTTCTAAATTCAAATGCTCCCATCTTGAGAAACATCTTCTTATTCATTCGCCGTTATTTTGTGTTTCTTGCATTTTTGGTATTGCAAGGGGTTGCGCTATGGATGCTCTTTAACTACAATCGCTTTCATCGTGCTGTTTTTTTAGGCGTGGCCAATGAGGTTACCGGAAGCATCAATTCACAGGTAGATAAGGTAGACGATTATTTTCACTTACGTGAGGAGAACAGGCGGGTGCATCACATGAATGATTCGCTTATGAACCTGTTGCGCAGCAATTTTAATGTTCCGGATACCGTACAAAAAATTGTAGTTGATTCTTCTCGTGTCGATTCTATAACCACTTTCCGCAGATATATTTATCGTGAAGCCAAAGTGGTTTTCAATTCAGTGAATGCAGATAAAAATTATTTGCAGATCAATCGTGGTGCTAATCAAAATATTCACGATAACATGGCGGTCATTGCCTCCGATGGAAGCGTAGTGGGTGTAGTGGTGAATACCAGCCCCAACTTTGCGCAGGTAATGAGTTTATTGCATGTGCAAAGCTCTGTTAGCGCATCAATCAAAAACAACAACCTTACCGGTAAAGTAGAATGGGACGCAAAAGATCCTCGCTTTGTTACCTTGAAAGGCATTCCAAAAGATATTAAGGTAAATAAAGGCGATACAGTGCTTACCAGTCAATACTCGTTCAACTTTCCGCCTTATTTTTTGATTGGAACAGTAGCGAGTATTGAAACAGATCCAACATCGGGATTCTATTTATTGAAAGTGAGAACGGCGGCTAATTTCAACAGTTTGCAAAATGTGTTTGTGGTGGAGAATCTGCAGCGGGAAGAGCAGTTAAGATTGAACGACGAAACCAAGAAAAAAATGGAGCAGGAAAAAAATAATGCTCCTAAAAAGGGAAGACAAAAGTGAGTGATCTAATTAAAAATATTTTCAGGCTCGCCATTTTCATCATCGTGCAGGTGTTTGTGCTCGACAAAATACCCTACCTGCACCGCTTCATCGTTCCTTACATTTATTACTTGTTCATTCTTTGGTTGCCTTTTACTACGCCAAGAATTGCCTTGCTTGCTATAGCATTTTTAGCCGGATTGATCCTTGATTATTTTCAAATGACGCCGGGGCTGCATGCGGCCGCCTGTGTGCTTATTGCATATGTACGCCCCTTTGTAATTACTATCCTTTCTGCAAAAGAAACATCGGAGTTTACTTTTCATGAGCCTTCACCACGTTCCATGGGTTTTGCACCGTATATGGTCTATGCGCTCATTCTAACCTTTCTGCATCATACCTATTTGGTATTGCTAGAGTGGTTGCAGTTTGGTTCCTTCCTCAATTTTATTATCAAAGTTGGCGCTACTACAGGTATTAGCATGTTGCTCATCTTTACCGTCGAACTACTTTTCCCAAGAAAACTGCGCTACAAAACCAACGTAGCATAAGTTTTTTCAAAAAATACTTTGCTGCGGCTTAACTTGTTTTGACAATCTGCAAACCTTTAGCAAAATTTGCAGTAAAAAAACCATTGATCACTTCGTGCTTCATTCCCCTTACGCATTATGCCTGTGTTTAACCAATCGCGGAGCTATATCATTAAAATTGTTTTTGCTGCGGCATTTCTCATTATCGCTATTCGTTTGTTTACGTTGCAGGTAATCTCCAGTAAATATTCATTATTGGCGGTAGAGAATGCAGTGCTAAAGAAAAATGTGTACCCACCACGAGGAATCATCTTTGATCAAAAAGGCAAGGCTATTTTGAATAATACGTTGATGTATGATTTGATGGTAACCCCTTCTGAAGTTCGTGGTGTTGATACCATCTATATGTGTCAATTACTGGAGATTGACACGGCCGATTTTAATCAACGTATACATGAAGCGGCATTTAAAAACGGACGTTTTCGTTCAAGCATTTTTGAGGCGTTGTTAAGCCCCGAAAAGCATGCACGGTTGGAAGAAAATATGTGGCGCTTCGGTAGTGGCTTTTATTTACAGGAACGTCCGGTGCGAACCTATCCGTTCAAAGCTGGTGCCCACATTATGGGTTATGTAGGCGAAGCCGATTCCGGTATTATTGCTCGTTCGGGTGGTTTTTATAAGCCGGGTGATTATGTAGGAAGAACTGGTTTGGAAGCGAGCTATGAACGCATCTTAATGGGACAACGTGGTGTGCAGTTTTTAGTAAAGGACAATAAGAACCGCCTGGTTGGTAAATATGAAAACGGCGCTTATGATACGGCTGCTGTGGCAGGTAGAGGATTACAATCTTACTTGGATATAGAACTGCAACAACTCGCCGAAAAATTACTGACGAATAAAGTAGGAGCTATTGTAGCTATTGATCCAAAGACAGGCGGTATCATTGCCATGGCATCCGCACCTGATTATGATCCGAATGAATTAGCCGGCGCCAACTTTAGAAAATATTATTCAAAGCTGGTGCTCGATGTTACAGCACCTTTATTGAACAGGGCCATCAAAGGACAGTATCCTGCAGGTTCTACATATAAACCCATCGAGGCATTGATTGGTTTGAATGAAGGTGTCATTACACCTCGCAGCGGTATTGGTTGTACTGGTAAATATTATGGTTGTAACAGGCCCGTTGCCTGTACCGAAAAATGGGCAGGACATGCAGCTAATTTGCGTTTAGCCATTGCTAATTCATGCAACTCTTTTTTCTGCAACACGTATCGTTTGATTGTAGACAATCCTAAATATGGCGGTGTAAAAAATGGTTATGAAAACTGGAAAGGCTACATGAACAATTTTGGTTATGGTCTTCGCTTAGGTGTTGATCTGCCAAGTGAGGACAAAGGAAATATTCCTGACTCTGCTTTTTACAACAAACTCTATCGCAATTCCTGGAACTCCTGCACCAACATAACCTTGGGTATTGGACAAGATGCAATGACCACAACACCTTTGCAAATTGCAAATGCAATGTGCATCATTGCCAACAAAGGCTATTACTATGTACCACATTTTATCAAGAGCATTGAAAAGGAAACAAAAGAAGACACTATATTAAACGTATATCGCAAAAAGCACGAAGTATTAACTCATATACCCGATACGGTTTATGAAGTGGTACACAGCGGTATGCAGGATGTGGTAGAAAGAGGTACGGCACAAATTGCTAAAATACCCGGCATTGCCATTTGCGCAAAAACAGGTACAGCAGAAAATTATCGCATCATCAGAGGTGTTCGCACCAAGCTTAAAGACAATTCGCTCTTTGCCTGTTTTGCGCCAAGGGAAAATCCAAAAATCGCGATTGCGATTGTGGTAGAGAATGCAGGTTTTGGGGCTACCTGGGCAGCACCAATGGCTTCGCTGTTATTGGAAAAATACCTTACCGATTCATTGCGTGCCGATCGGGTAAAAGAAGTGGAACGCATCGCAAATACCAATCTGATGCCCGGCTGGATTCAGCAAGAGCAATTCAGAGCAGATTCAATACGTGCTGCGCAATGGATGAAAATGACCGGCGATAGTACACGGTTGAAAAAGTTTTTGCGTAAAACAAGTACTCCGGTTAAAGACAGTACCCCTGCACAAAGAATAGCATTGATCAATAAAATAGAAGCAACAGAGCCCAAAGCGTTTACCATTAAAAAGAAAAGGATAGGTGTTTAATGGCAAGGCAGAATGAAGTAGGTATATCGAAGGGAATAGATGTAAGCCTGGTGTGGTTGTACTTGCTGCTGGTGGCCATAGGCATCATGGCTATTTTTGCAGTAACCTATCGCGATGGAGATCCGATCGTCGCCAGTTTCTTGTCCTTTAAAACCGACTACAGCAAACAGTTTTATTATTTTCTTATAGCCGGTGTTTTAGCCATTTTTATTTTGATCACTGATAGCAAGTTCTTTCCGGCTACGGCCAATCTCTGGTATGCCGTTGGCATTGTTTTGCTTTTGTTGGTATTTCCATTTCACTCGAGAGTAAAGGGAACGGAATCAATCATTCGCTTTAGTGGCTTTCAATTTCAACCCGCTGAATTTTGTAAAGTAGTAGTAGCGCTTGCGCTTGCCAAATATCTTTCGCTACCCAATCTCGACTTCACAAAAACAAGTTCACAATTAATTGCGGCTGCACTGGCATTAACTCCCGCTGTTTTTTCCATCATGCAAAGTGAAACTGGTTTGGCGCTGGTATACTTCTCTTTCTTTTTTGTAATGTACCGCGAAGGCTTACCTGCAACTATTTTGATCGTTGGATTTTCTATTGCTGTATTGGTTGTTACTACTTTACTGATCGAAAAAAATACACTTGCTATCATTCTTACAGTTGTTGCCATTTTAGTAGCGTACATTATGAGTAGAATAGTGCGTAGAAAAAGAGAGATGATCGTAAAGATCGTTTTGATCTGGGCTCTATGTGTAGGTATCCAACGTTTCGGCGTTCCTTTTTTATTCAAGCACGTTTTTCATAGCTACCAGGTAGAACGCATTTTTAATACTATTGGTCGAGATGTGCCTCCTGAATATTTGCGAATAGCCGAAACAAACAATGTGGGTGATCGTCCGGTTAAGAAAAAAGATACTGATTACAATGTAAAGCAATCAAAAATAGCCATCGGTTCTGGCGGTTTAACCGGTAAAGGCTTGTTGAAGGGAACACAAACACGCTATGAGTTTGTACCCGAGCAACGTACTGATTTTATCTTTTGTACCATTGGCGAAGGTTTTGGTTTTGCAGGTACTATGACCTTATTGCTCATATATCTTATACTTTTATTCCGCATTGTAACAGTGGCCGAACGACAACGAAGTGTATTTAGCCGGTGTTATGCCTACGGCGTGGCAGCCGTTTTCTTTTTTCATATTGTCATCAACATTTGTATGACGGTAGGCTTGGCGCCGGTGATTGGTATTCCGCTTCCCTTTATTAGTTACGGCGGTACATCGCTGCTTACGTTTACGATTATGTTGTTTATTTTAATTCGGTTAGATGCTGACAAGCAAATGATTTTACGTTAATTGTTGTCATGAAAATTTTCCCACTCTCCGAAGGTTCGTTTACGATAGATAAAACCAAGCTTTTTGTTCCTTTTGATGAGGAAAGGGATGTATTGAATGAAAGGCCTATTGGTAGCTTGCTTGTAGAGATTCAACCGTTTGTTATTGTTACATCAAAAGATATTTTGCTCTTGGATACAGGCTTAGGATTTAATGATTCCATTCATGGTAAAATGCAATTGCATGCCAACCTTGAGAAGGTTGGTTTAAAGCCTGGACAAATCACGAAAGTATTGCTATCGCACTTGCATAAAGATCATGCAGGTGGCATTGGTTTGGAAAACGATCATACACGTTTAAGCTTGCCTAACGCTATTTATTATGTACAAAAGAGAGAGTTGGATTTTGCACTTACAAAAGGCAGCCCTTCTTTCATCCCGGTAGAAATTGGAGCATTAACTAGGTCACCGCAAGTGCAATTCTTGGATGCAGACGAAGGAACCATTGATGATTACATTCGTTACCAACACACAGGTGCACATTCGCCGCATCACCAGGTGTTTTGGATTGAAGAAGGAATAGAAATTATCTTCTTTGGTGGCGATGATGCACCGCAGTTGCAACAAATGAAAGTGCGTTACAAAACCAAGTATGATTTTGATCCGGAGAAAGCAATGCAATTAAGACAACAATGGTGGCAACAGGGTAATGAAGAAGGTTGGACCTTTTTGTTTTATCACGATATTAAATCTCCTACGTATAAAAAATAAAAGAGCCTGCATTTGCAGGCTCTTTTATTATAATAAATCAAACTTTCTTACCAGATTTTAATTCTCTTCTCAGGAGCTACATACATCTTGTCACCCGGCTTAATATTGAATGCAGTGTACCATGCATCCATATTTACAATAGGGCCATTAGCACGGTGCATGCCTGGAGAGTGTGGGTCAGTCAAGATCAGGTTAGCCATTGTTTCTGGCGTTGTATTGTTGCGCCAGATCTGTGCCCAGCTTAAGAAGAAACGCTGTGTTGGTGTAAAACCATCAAGACTTTTCCCTTCTTTAAATTGCTTCGTGTGTGTAAATGCTTCGTAAGCAATGTTCAATCCACCAAGGTCGGCAAGGTTTTCACCTAAGGTTAGCTTACCATTCACATGCAAGGTATCCAACACAGTATAGTTGTTGTACTGAGCTACTACCTGTTCGGTTTTTGCTCTGAACTTGTCAGCATCTTCTTTTGTCCACCAGTTTTTCAAATTACCATCAGCAGCATATTGGCTACCCTGGTCGTCAAATCCGTGTGTCATTTCATGACCAATTACGGCGCCAATGCCACCATAATTTACCGCATCATCAGCACCAAAATCAAAGAACGGGAATTGCAGAATGCCGGCAGGGAAAGCAATCTCGTTATTGCTTGGATTGTAATAAGCATTAATGGTAGGAGGTGTCATGCCCCAGCGTGTTTTATCCACTGGTTTGCCATAGCGAGTGATCATATCATTGTACGCCCATTTGCCTACACGACGAGCATTACCTAAATAATCATTGCGGCTAATAGTAACACCAGCATAGTCTCTCCATTTATCAGGATAAGCAATCTTCTTAGTGAAAGCATTTAACTTTTCTTGTGCTCTCATCTTTGTTTCATCACTCATCCAATCCAAACGCTTAATGCGGGATGCAAAGGTTTCCTGTAAGTTGTTCACAAGGTCCAGCATACGTTGTTTGGCAGCAGGCTTGAAGTATTTATCTACATACAATTGTCCTAACAAATCACCCAATGAACCATCAATGATGCCGCTTACTACTTGCCAGCGTGGTGTTTGCTCTTTCTGGCCGCTCAATACTTGTGCCATGGCAAACTTTTCTTTTACAAACGGAGTGCTTAGGTAATTAGCAGAGCCATCTAACAAATTCCACTTCAAATACGTTTTCCAATCTTGTAAAGCAATCGAGGTTAATAAACCGTTTACGGCTTTAAAGAAAGAGGGGTTGGTAACAATCACACTGTCTGCACCATTCAATTGCATTTTGTTGAATAGGTTGGTCCAATCAATAGCAGGTGTAGTACCAGCAAAATCTTTAACCGCAAACTTGTTATACGTTTTGTACGGATCACGCATTTCTACACGGCTCATTTGTGCATTGGCCAATGCTGTTTCAATGGTTAAAACAACATCCGCATTTTTTTGCGCCGTAGCAGCATCTTCACCAATCAACTGGAACATTCTTTTCACATGCTGGAGATAAGCTTCACGTACGGTGTTGCTGCGTGCATCCGATTTCAAATAGTAATCACGATCAGGTAGGGTAGTACCACCTTGACCTAATTGAGCAATGTATTGACTTACATTCTTACGGTCTTGTGCAATGAAAAAACCAAACAAGGCGCCACCCATGCCATTAGTCCGTTCGTAGGCAATCTCGTTCAACAATCCGCTTACATCAGTGATTGCATCAATTCGTTTCAGATCCGGTGCAATCGGCTGATAACCTAATTTATTGATAGCAGCTGTATCCATGCCGCTCACGTAGAAGTCGCCGATCTTTTGCATTTTCGGATCTGTGCTTGCTTTCTTAGCTGCTTCTTCTAACAGCGATTGCATGCGCTTTGAGCTTTCTTCGCGCAGCACATCAAAAGAACCCCAGCGGGTTTTAGAGGAGGGGATCGGGTTGTTCTTGATCCAGTTTCCGTTAGCATAGAGGTAAAAATTATCACCTGGTTTTACCGACAAATCCATGTTGGCTTTGTCAATGTACTTAGGCTTAGGGTCACCGGGCCCTTGTTGAAAGGCTACAGCCGACACAACAGCTGCTCCCAGCAAGGCTACTTTTACTGCATTTCTCATGTATTATAAAATTTTGTGTCGCTAATTTAAAGCAGAATGACTGCGGAAAGTGTTGTAAAATTGAAAAAGGATGAAAAGAAACAGGTAGCATCTTTAATTATTAACGTTCATTAACATAGTATGAAAGCCAAAACCTTTGTAACCTTTGCCTGTACTGCATTTTTGTGGAGTTGTACTGTACAAAAACAATTGCAGAAAACCGCTCAGCAATACGTCTTAAACGATCCGGCTTTGCAAACTGCACACGTTGGTATTAGTGTGTATGAACCTGCTACGGATAAGTATTGGTTCAATTACCAAGGCGATAAATATTTTGTACCGGCAAGCAATACAAAGCTGCCCATTTGCTATGCAGCAATGAAGTATTTGGGAGATAGTTTGGTGGGATTGACATACAAGGAATACAGTGACAAGATTGTTTTTAAAGGAACAGCAGACCCTACTTTTTTAAATAGCGAATATAAAAGCCAGCCAGTTTATAATTTTTTGAAAAATAATTATAACAAAAAGCTGGAATGGGACTACTCGAACTGGGATGATGATGCTTTAGGAAACGGATGGTCCTGGAATGACTATTTAGAAACATACATGGCACACAGAAGTCCTTTGCCAATGTATGGGAATTTGCTTACTGTAAAAATAATTACTGCTGATTCTTTTCAAACTACTCCGAAATATTTTCAAACTCAATGGATGACTTTTGATTCAGAACTTCACCCAGCAGTGACAGTAACAAGAGATTTATTTAGTAATAAACTTTCTGTTGTAAAAGGACAAACAAATAAGCTAACGATAACCTTTCACCCTGACCTTAAAACTATAGAAAAGCTCTTGAGCGATACGCTTAAAAAGGAAATTTCTTTTCAAGTAAATAGTGAGACAAAGTCACTTATCCACTCCCAACCCACCGACTCCCTCCTCAAACCCATGATGCACCGCAGTGATAATTTCTTTGCAGAGCAATCACTCCTAATGGTAAGCAACGAAGTATTGGGCTACATGAATAATGCAAAGATCATCGACACCATTTTGAAAACTGATTTCAAAGACCTTCCCCAAAAACCACGCTGGGTAGATGGCTCGGGATTGAGCCGATACAATCTCTTTACTCCGCAGGACATGGTAGCCATCCTCAACAAAATGAAGAACGAGTTTGGCATGGAGCGCATCAAAAATATTTTACCAACCGGCGGCACCGGCACGCTTTCCAATTATTATGTAAAGGACAGCGGCTACATTTTTGCTAAAACAGGTACACTTTCAGGTGTAGTGGCACTGAGTGGTTTTTTATATACGCAAAAAGGCAAGCTGCTTATTTTCTCAACCTTAGTTAACAATCACAATGCCTCCGCCAGCGGGGTGCGTCGTGCCGTAGAAAAGTTTATTGAAGGCATCAGGCAGAATTATTAATAATGAATCATCAATAATTACACGCTTCGCTGCCTGTTCACTATTGCCTGATTTTTTCTACCTTACCCAACCTTTCCTTTTCAGGGAAAGTACATGCAACCAAACCTTTTTCATTTATGAGACGCATTTATCTCCTTTCTTTAGTGTTGATGGCCATGGCCCTTGGCTGTCAAAAAGAATTAAGCCACGTAGGTGGTCCCGATCCAATACCTAACATCGTTACTCCCGATTCCATCACTGCTCATTTAAAGGGAAATATTTTTTACGAAAACCGACAGCCTGCTGCGGGCGTTACCGTGAAAGTGGGTGCGCAATCAGCTGTCACTAATAGCAACGGTTATTTCTGCATGATGAATGCAGCCTTAGATAAAAAAATCGGCTTTAGTAACTGCTGAAAAAAGTGGCTGCTTCAAAGCATACCCAACATTTGCTGCTACTTCTGGTACCAACCAGGTAGTGATCAAGCTAACCAAACGCACAGCAGCAGGTACAGTAAGTGTTACTGCTGCTGTCGATGCTATGCTTTCCAATGGCAGCAAGATCACCTTGCCTGCTAATAGCATTGTAGTGGCTTCGTCTGGGGCAGCTTATACCGGTACCGTTACGGTGTATGCGGCCTACATCGATCCAAGTCGTAGTGACATAGACCAAACAATACCCGGTTCATTTATGGCTGTCGATAAAAACGGCAATCATTCTACGCTTGCTTTTTACGGTATGTTAGCCGTTGAACTGGAAGGTGCTTCCGGCGAAAAATTGCAGATTAAATCAGGTTCCGCGGCTACATTAACAACAGCTATCCCTGCTTCTTTACAAGCTTTCGCACCGGCTACCATTGCGCTTTGGTCGGTAGATGAAACAAGCGGCATCTGGAAAGAAGAAAGCACAGCTACCAAACAAGGCAATGTGTATGTTGGCGATGTAAAACATTTCTCTTTCTGGAACTGCTATGTGAGTGCCAATGCAGTGATCCTTTCTATGACCTTGAAGAATGCAACAGATAGCACGCCGTTAGTATATGCTCATGTACGTTTAACTCGTACTTCCGGTACCATATACCTATAGTTCATATGGTTGGACAGATTCTTTGGGCCATGTTAGTGGCTATGTATCAAATAATACATCATTATTGTTAAAAGTATTGGATAATTGCAACAATGCGATCTACTCTCAAAACGTAGGACCATTTACAACAGGGACCAACTTGGGTATTATCTATGTAACGCCTTCAGCGAATGGTATTATAACCATTAAAGGAAAATTATTAACCTGTTCAGTTACCAATGTGGTGAATGGTTATGCGATCATCATTTTAAACAATTGGGTGCATTATGCTGCTGCAGATGCTAATGGTAATTTCAGTACCAATTATGCAATATGCTCGTCATCTAGCGCTAGCGTACAAATTACTGGTGTAGATGCTACCGCACAGCAACAAGGTAACCCGGCTACTTATACAGTTACTCCTCCGGTTACCAACGTGGGTAATGTATCTGCTTGCGGTAATTCTACAACACAGTATTATCAATTACACATTGGATGGCAATAGCTATACCATTACAAGTGTTGCACAGGATAGCTTAACGGCTTATGCATCTGGACAAGGTCAGGCTACTTCGTTGTACCATTATATTCAAGGAAGTAAAGCAAACACAACAAGCACGAACATGTATTTTAATTTCATGACGCCTGCTGCTGGAGGTAATGGAAATTATACAGTTAATTATATCTCTGTCAATAATACGTACGGTCTACTGTTCAACCATTCACTGTAACGATTACAAATTATCCATCTACAGCAGGTCAGTATTACGAAGGAAACTTTACCGGCCAATTTAGAGATTCAACGGGATCAACAGCAGGTCAAACACATAACATTTCGGCAACATTCCGAGTGCGATGATTACAGTAATTGTGAACCCAAGAAAACCAGGACCATTTGCTTGAAGAGCAACAAATAATTGATGGTTGCAAACAACACAACTGCAGAGCGCAGGAACAATATTATAAAAACTACTACAAGGATATGATGTCGCTTTGTGCACGATATATGAAGAATGATACTGATGCTGTGGAAGTATTCAACTATGTTTTTCTGAAAGTGTTTAAAAACATTAATCGGTACGATCGGTAGGTGTAGGTGCTATGTATAGCATCTTTCAGGGAGCCATTACCGAACAGCAATTTGATCGCAAAAGTTTGATCACGGGCAATGATACATTAACCAGTAAGATTGTGCGCATCCCTAACTTCACGGATTCGTTCCTCTACAAAACGCAATGGCACATACTCTTTCAAACAGCTTACCAATGGAAACGTTTTTCACTGGGCATACGTTATCAAAAAGACTTGCAACCATTCATTAAATACACCGATCCTGATGGCGCTATTCATGTAGAGCACAATCAGTCCTTCGATATCTTCTTACCTTTCGAATTGTGGAAGAGTAAAAAGTTTTAACGAATGAACATGCGTTCCAGGTCATCTTTCTTGAATTCTAAATAAGTGGGCCTTCCGCTTGGCGATGCATTGGGTGTTGCGCAGGCAAAAAGGTCGGCAATCAGCCCTTGCATTTCTTTATCGCTTAAGCTTACTCCTGTTTTAATGGCTTGTTGCCATGCTACGGTGCGCATCAGCAGTTCTCGTTTGGAAAGTTTCAACTCGCTGCTGAAATGCTTGTATTCTTCCAGTATTTTTTCCAATGCCACCGTCTCATTGCCGGTGCTTATATCTGCAGGCGTACCTTGAATCACAAAAGTGCTTTTTCCAAAAGGCTCAATGGTATAGCCCATTTGTTGCAGGTCGGGCAATAGCTCGTTTAAGAGCACCGCATCGGCAGGCGTCAGTTCAATAGTAGCAGGGAACAAACTGCGTTGCGTAGCAATGGGTTTTCCCTTCATCGCTTCTGCCAATCGTTCGTAGATCACACGTTCATGTGCCGACTGTTGATGGATCAGTAAAAAACTATTGGCTGCCGGAATTAAAATATAAGCCGTGAAAATTTGTACGGGTTTTACATCAGCAAAAGGCGAGTTGTGATGAATTAGCGTTTGCTGTTGCTTTATCTGCTGGTCTTCCCAATCAAGGAAATGTCGCCCCAGCGATACAAACTCCTCCTTCTGTGGTCTGTTGTCTGTGGTCTGTCGACCGCCTAGATCACTCCAATGCTTCAGTGTCCCACTACCTTCAATCTTATGTGCCTGGTTGGCTTCTGTAAAAGTTTGAAAAATGGATGATGTTTTGGTGCTTTCTATCGAAGAATCGGTAAATGGTTTTTGGATCGCTTCCAGACTTTGAATAGAAGCATCCAGGTCAAAGTCCAAAGTAGGCGTAATGCTAAACTGCGCCAATGCATGCTTCACCGCAGCTTGAACAAAAGCATACACGATCTTTTCGTCTTCAAACTTTATTTCCTGCTTGGTAGGATGCACGTTCACATCTACCTGAGTTGGATCAAGGTCTATGAACAACACATACATTGGGAAGCTATCGGTTGCAATCATTTCCTGGTAAGCACTCATCACCGCATGGTGTAGGTATGGGCTTTTAATAAATCGATTGTTTACAAAAAAATACTGGTCCCCCCGGGTCTTTTTTGCTGTATCCGGTTTGCCTACAAAACCATAGATATTCAGGTAGGCCGTTTCTTCTTTTACCGAAACCAGCTTTGCATTATAGTTGCTACCAAGTATTTGTAAAATGCGCTGCTTCAGGCTGCCGCTTTCTAAATAGAACAGTTGTTGCCCTTTGCTGGTCAGCGAAAAAAAGATGTTCGGAAACGACATGGCTACCCTAATGAATTCATCCACCACGTGACGCATTTCCGCAGCATTGCTCTTTAAAAAATTGCGGCGGGCTGGCACATTGAAGAAAAGGTTCTTCATGGCAATGCTGGTACCTGTTGGCGTAGCTATGGGACTTTGCTTGGTTACAACGCTGTTCTCTATTTCTATACATACACCTACTTCATCCGGTGCACGTTTCGTTTTCAATTCTACTTGTGCTACAGCAGCAATAGAGGCCAGTGCTTCACCTCTAAAGCCCATGGTGCGAATATGAAAAAGGTCGTCAATGTTTTTGATCTTGGAAGTAGCATGTCGCTCAAAGGCCATGCGGGCATCAGTCTCGCTCATGCCGGTACCGTTGTCCACTACCTGGATCAGCGATTTGCCTGCATCGTTTATGAATAACTTAATTTCTGTAGCGCCGGCATCCACCGCATTTTCCAATAATTCTTTTACGGCAGAAGCGGGTCGTTGTATCACCTCGCCTGCAGCAATCTGGTTGGCAATATTATCCGGAAGCAGTTGTATTCTATCAGCCACAATGGTCTCTCCTATGCGCCAAAAATAAGCACCTTGGTCAAAACGTACTGCTAAATAAGTGTTTGAACCTATTAGTCAAAAATTTTTGTCAGTACGACCAAAGTCATCTTTTTTATTGCAGAGCTTTTCGTCAATTCGCACCTCGTCCAAATCCTATAGAAAAATTTCATGAAATCCACCATCCTGTGTTTGGCATTAGCCATCCTATGTGTTAGTTGCAGCAAAGCAGACCGGGTAATTAGCGAAGCTGTGGGCAAAGGCAACAATGCTTCCCTCTCAGGTTTTACACATACACCATTAAACAAGGCAGTAATTATTGCGATGGAAATACCTATAAGGCCATCGACCTTTCCGGAAGTTTGTGGTAAAGTTTGATAGCACTGCGATCTATCAAACGGTTGCGGCAGCAAACCAATACGACATCAACAAGCTTTATGGCTTCCCCGATAATGGTGCCGATTATCACCAGTTCAGTGCCCGTTTTGGCTGGCGTTAGAGCGATGGAGCCATGCGCTTGTTTGCTTACGTGTATAACAACAGTGCATGGTCGGAAAAAGAACTCCGCCCCGTAGCCATTGGTGCAGAGATCAATTGTTCCATAAAAACGGCTGCCAATACCTATGTATTCACCATGAATGATGCCGTGCAAACAATGCCTCGCCTGAGCACAACCGCCACGGCACAAGGTTGCCAGTTGAATCCTTACTTTGGCGGCGACGAACCGGCACCGCATGACGTGCATATTTGGATAAAGAGTTTGTAAGTTTAGAGATATCGTTTTATTACTAAAGTTGTTTTTTCGACAACAATTATTTTTGCTCTCTTATCAAATTTTATGCACCTATTCTTCGACTATTAGAGTCTAATATCTTCTTCAGTTAAAAAGCACTTGAGTAAGACGCTATTTATTTCTTTTGCGTTTTTGCCCATGCATCCATCTTTCGCTCCAGTACTTCTAATGGCAATCCGCCATCCATCAAGATTGCATCATGAAAAGCAGCAAGGTTAAAATTTTTACCCAGTTGTTTTGTGTAACGCTCCCTCATTTCTTTGATCTTTAACTCACCAATTTTATAAGCCAATGCCTGCCCTGGTCTGGCTATGTACCGCTCCACTTCTGAAGTAGCACGCTGTTCTTCGATTGGTTCATTTCCCAGAGAGTATTGAATGGCTTGTTCACGGGTCCATCCTTTTGAATGCATACCTGCATCTACCACTAACCGTACAGCCCCGTGCATCTCATCTCCCAATGCCATCATGTATTGCACTGGATCTGTATACATCCCTAACTCCTTGCCCAGGCTTTCAGCATACAGTCCCCAGCCTTCTGCATAAGCCGAATTGTTACTGCTTTGCCTGAATTTAGACAGCTGCTGATTCTCTCTTTGCAGTGATAACTGGTAATGATGTCCCGGAATAGCTTTGTGTAAAAAAAGACTTTCTCTTGCCTGTGTCCTGGTAGCATCAACGATAGGTACATAAAATATGCACGGGCGGTTATTCTTAAGCGAACCTATGGAATAGGAAGCTGCTGCCGTGGCTGCCCTGAAAGCTTCAACCTGCCTTATTTCGAACGGAATTTTAGGGATATGGTTAAGCATCGTGCTGAGCTTTGGTTGGATCTTTGGCAGAATGTTTCGGTAGTAGTTCAATATTTCATCAGCTGTTTTGTATGGATAGAATTTATCACTGGTTCTTACAAAGTCAAAGAAAGCTTTCGGGTCTCCGTTGAAGCCAAGTTTCGTCTTTACCTTTTCCATTTCGCTTCTTATTCTCGATACTTCTCTCAAACCAAGATTGAACACTTGGTCGGCTGTCATGTTAGTTGTAGTGAATACACGAATGGCGGTCGCATAAATCTTATGGCCATTAGGTAATACATTATATCCTGATGTTGTTCTTGCCTTCGGCAGATATTCGTTTTGCAGAAAGTCAGGCAATCTTTTGTAAGCAGGAACCAATTGGTTGCTGATCAAAGGAGTATAAGCATCTGTAAGTTTTTTCTTATCTGTTGCAGATACATCTGCCGTTAATTTGGTAATAGGAGTATAGAAGACACTTTTTTGCACATCACTTACTACGTGGGCATTTAACTGTGGTATCATCTTTACCACCAATGCCTTTGGCAGGATCATCTCCTGTTGCAGTCCGCGATTGAAATAAAAAATAGCACTATCTGCCCATGCAGGAAACACAGATGCTTTTTTGATCCAGTTATCATAGTCCTTCACTGTTTTAAAAGGCTGTGCTCCTGTACCGTTACCAAGTAATACTAATGCACTTGGAAGTCCATCGATCTGGTTAAAAGGCATCAGGTTCGTATTGTGGCTTAATCCGTCTAATCCAGATTCGAGTGTGTATTTCAATACATTGTAATCAATCCTGTCTTTATCGTTTAGACTACTGGCGGTTGAACTTCTTAAGCTCAGCCAAATATTTGCGATTGAATTTTCTTGCCTCTTCCCTTCTTGAATCGATGAAGTCGATGTACATAAGATCGTTGTAACTATTGTCTCCCTGGAAGGTTGCAAAGACCCTGTTACCCTGAGCTTATCGAAGTCCTACGTTAACGAAAGCGAATACAATAACTTTGCGCCTATGGAATGGACAAAGAACGATTATCTCATTGCCACGGACAAGAGTCTGATAAATACAGCCATTGTACACCAGTTTCTGACAAACTCCTATTGGGCTGGCGGCATACCCGAGGAAACAGTAGAACGCTGTATTAAAGGATCACTTTGTTTTACTGTACTGCACAAGGGAGAACAAATAGGCTTTGCAAGGGTCATTACTGACGAAGCCACTTTTGCCTACCTCGCCGATGTATTTATACTGGAAGCCCATCGGGGCAAAGGCCTCAGCAAATGGCTGATGGATGTGATCATAAACTATCCAACCCTGCAAGGGCTGCGCCGCTTCATGCTAGCTACCAGGGATGCACACAGCTTGTATGCGCAGTATGGTTTTTCTTCTATCACCAACGTAGACAAATGGATGCAGATTCACAATCCTGATGTTTACAAGAAATAGCCTTCATTTGCTCTTGAATTGTTCTTTGTGTGCAGCTAATAATTTTTGGTACATTTTATCTTCTTTAGCCTTTTTCCATGCAGCATAAAAAATTGCTGCACTCTCGGCCTTGACGGCATCAGTATCTAACGGCAATTGTTCTCTGCCATGTGCACCGCTTCTGCCTTTTTGATCTGCAGGAACAGGGCCGTCATATTTCTTACCCGACTTGTGATTGGCGTACCTGCGTGATCGGGTGTAGCCCATTTGTAAAAACTTGCGAGTCATATCCATCCCTACAAAATCCAGATCCTTCTTATATTGCTGAAAGAGTTTGTAGATAGCTTTGGCAGACTTCTGTGCTATTGCCTGTGTCTTAAATTTCCAAAATGGAAGTATCTCGCTTTTATAAGGCTCTACCAACAACACTCCCTGCTCACCTTTGCCTGTACGATACAGCTCAGGGTGCTTGCGCAGGTCCAGGTTTTTATAGTCAAGTGAGTAATCGAACGCCGCCATAGCTAAAGCCATAGTAAGATTATGCCAGTTAGCGATCTCTGCTTATTTTGATCAATCAATAACTGCTTATGAAATTTTGTTACTGTTTCTTATTGCTTCTATGTGTCCAGTGTATAAAGGCACAAACCTATATCTCCATCAATCCAAGCTTAACCAATACAGCCGGCACTATTGCTGAAAAGGCAAACCTTTCTATTGAAGTGGGCAGGCAATGAGATGTGTTCAGCCTTGGTTTAGACCTTGGTAAAACTAGTTTAAGCACCGGACAAAAAGATACAACCATGTACCTGGAACTAAGGCCCAACCTGAACATATTTCAACAAGGAAAGATCCCCAATACATTTACGGCAGGAATTGGATATGTATTTGGCGCAAAAGAAGACCTAATGACAGAACTAACGTCAGGCATTGAGTATTCATTCAACGAAAAGCTGCACTTCAACATCATCTTCGGTCAATACTTTTATAGTGGGAAAGAGTCAGCAAGTAATGTTACCTTCTTCGGACTATCGGCTATGTTTTATTTTGCGAAACCAAAAGAAGGTTCACTATTTAAGCCAGCGCTTAAAAATTAGTGTATGTGCAATAGGAGGGTCATAAGTAAAAGTTATTGGGATGCAGCTAATTGAAGAAGATCATAGTCTTATTAGAACAAAATTGAAAGACCATGCTTCTAACCTATCGCTTACCTGATTTTTTAGATTATTTAGCTGATCACTATCAGAACTTATATCAACTATATGTAGGCCGTCTTACTGAATTGTTTCCTTCTTCTCAATCAACCGATAATTTGATCATTGCAGAAGACGATAGAACTACGCAAGAACAGGACAACTATGTGTTGCAGTTGTGGCGCCGATTTATTGGTTAATTAGTTACAACCATAATTTAGCTCCACCTTTAATTCCTTCTTTATTAGATGAAAGGCTGATGTTGTTGTCTAATGTAAAGCTGATCTTTTTGGCATTGCCGCCACTGATGTATAAACGATCATAGTTAAATACGGTTTTCAAAATGGCAAGCACCTTTTGTAATCGAATGTTCCATTTTTCTTCTCCTATTTCTTCCATCGCTTTTTCACCAATGTATTCATCGTAGGTTTTCTTTTTTGTGATTGGGTGATGTGCTATTTCCAGATGAGGTAACAAGGAGCCATTATAAACCAATGCTGTTCCAAAGCCAGTGCCGAGTGTAACAATCATTTCTAATCCTTTACCGTTGGCTATGCCCAAGCCTTGCAGGTCTGCATCGTTCACTACTTTGGCAGGTTTGCCCAATGCCTGTGATAGTTGCGCTGCAAAGTTGATTTCTTTCCAATTTTCTGATCCCAGGTTTGGAGCGGTGTATACAATGCCATCGCGGACATAACCAGGGAAGCCTGCCGATACTTTATTAAATCCCTGAAATGGTTGTATTAACTGGCTGATGGCGGCGATAACTTCATTGGGAGCGGCTGGTTGCGGTGTATTTATTTTCTCATAGCCGCTAATTGGTTTGCCATTCGTATTTAATAGAATGGCTTTAATGTGTGAGCCGCCAATATCTATGGTAAGTATGATCTGGTTTTCGTGTGGTTGCATGATTAGGATGATTATTATGAAAAGTTAGTGCATTTATTGGCTTGCTATTTAACATAATAAAGACACGGACTCAGTCGAACTAAGTACGGGTAAGATATGGGTGTGCTATGGGTGCGGTATAAAGGTAATATGGAGGAAAAGATGGATGAGTTAAGCGAAGGATTGAGCACAAGATTTAAAAGGTTTTGCTGGCGATATTATTTTAGTCTCATATACAGAAGCGAATATTAGAGCTATTTCTTTTCACATACCCAAACATCATTGCTGTAAACAAATTCTGTGGTTCTGCCGTTTTCGACAAATCCACCATATTTTCCGCCGGTCATATAGATTTTATTCTTGTAAACGGCTGCTGCAATAGCGCCACGTGTAGACCATGGTGCAGTTTGTGTTTGCCATTTCTTTCCATCAGAGCTTATTAATACTTGGCTAAAGAACTTTCCATTTCTGTTACAACCTAACAGCCAAATTTTGTTATCGAATACGACAGCTGTATATCCAAATATATTTTCGCCAGGTAAAATGGCATCTGTTTCTTTTTGCCACGAAAGTCCGTCTGTTGAACTCCATACATCATTGTCAAGCAGAAACAATTTGTGGTTAAATTCTATCACCCGACTTCGGCTTCGCTTGCCGAAAGGTAAATTGTCTTTTTGCTTTGTCCACGTAATGGCATCAGCGGAATTCCAAATGTAAGCGTACTGTGTCATTTCATCTTCGCCACCTATTATCCAGATTTTATTATTAAAAACAAACGGATGGTAAAAAAATCGTTTCGGCAGATTTGCTTTGCGTGGCAACTGTATCCCAATGCCGCAGATCTGTAGACTTATAAATTGTTTGCTTTAGCGTGAATCTTTCAATGTTCCCTTCGAAATGCCCGATGCCATAAACAGCATTTTTAAAAGGAACATAATCTACAAAGGCAATGTTTCCGATGGCGTTGGAGAGAGCAGATTTAGTCCAGTCTTTTTCGTTAGTTGAATACCAATTGCCGTCATAATGGAAAGTCCATAAGGTATCTCTTAGGCTTAGCATCTGGAAGTTGTAGCTTTTCTTCCATGCTGCACTATCCGGCAGTTTTGTCGAAACATATTCTGTTGCGTTTGTTTGGTCTGCTGAATCACTGACGGTTACTGGTTGCTTTGTATTGGGTTCATTGCAACTTAAGCGGCATATAGCTAAGGCGCAAGTAAGGATCTTTGTCATTTCAAGCTGTTTTATAACTAACAATAACGCCTCAACTCATACCGTTCGTTTCGGTATAAGCGTTTATACGATTACTCCTGAAGTTTATCCTTCACAGCAACGCTGACTTGTTTGCTACTATAAATAACAATCTGCGGTTTGTCTTTGAAGAGTTCAACTTTACCATGAATGCAAATCACTTGGTCTTTAAAGCATGTTTCGGGTGCAATAGAAAACTGGCTACGTACATCGCCATAGATCACTACTGTCAATGTTTGGTTTGGATAGGCAGCGCCAATATTTAAAAGGGTAGGATTGTTCTTTGCGTTTTCGAAATAACGAGCACTGAACACTTTGCCGCAAACATGCACACTATCACCCACATGCTTTGCTACTTCGTCTAACTTAATTTCTGTTTGTGCTTGTGTAATGATGGCGCCGAATAAAAAGGCAGCGAACAATGCTAATTTCTTCATGATTGTAAATGTACGTGCCGGCTGTGTTTTTGTTTTTGAATTTTCAAGCCCTTAACACATTGGCTTTATATTATTTCCACTGCAAGGTGTTGATCAAATGCCGGAGGTCTTCTTTCAGGAAATTATTTACCGGCCGCAGCGAATCCTCGTTTGGCGTAGCACTGAAATATAAAGCGCCTCGCAGAAAATGCTTAGTGGAATCTGTAATGAAAAATTGATTGCTTGTAGCAGCATTCCCCTTTAGTGTAAAATAAACACCGTGCAAACCGTTTGGTGTTTCGAATGCTTCTGATTCAATACCAGAGGCCCGGTAGGTGTGTTGTTTGTAAGACATGGTGAAAGCATCATTCACCAGCGAATCGAATTTATTCTTGCCAATTTCTTTGTAGCTCACATGTATGCGACCACCAAATTGCGGAAAGTCAATGTTGATCCAATAAGGATTCTCGGGTTTGTCTTCGAAGAACAGGCTGTCTTTTACAATGTTTGCATATACAGGGTATTCAAAGGTGTAAGGATAGCCGGGAGCATTGAAGGTTTGATAGGATTTCTTTGGTAAATCAATTTTAAAATAACCACGAGGCTTAATGGTGTAATTGCTATTGCAGGCAATAAGCAAACTAATGAGTGCAACAAAACAAGCGTAGTTAATCCCTTTCATCAATGCTAACCTTTACGGTGTTAATCCGGTTTTTATCTGTTTCTAAAACGGTGAAGTGAAAACCTTTCCAGGAAACGGTTTCGTTAACAATAGGGAAAGCGCCTGCTAACTCTAACACTAAACCACCCAATGATTCGCTATCACCACGAACGGTGTCAAACGTATCCAAAGGAAGATTCATTGCCCGGCACATATCATACAACATCATTTTAGCATTCACAATGTAGACTCCATCTTCTGTTTTGCGGAATGCTGTTTCTTCTTCGTCAAATTCATCATGTATATCGCCGATGATCACTTCCAGGATATCTTCCATGGTAACAATGCCACTGGTGCCCCCGAATTCATCTACCACAATGGCAAAGTGAATACGTTTGGTTTGGAATTCCTTCAATAGATCTTTGATCAATTTTGATTCGGGCACAAAGAAAGGCGGACGAATGAGTTCATGCCAATCAAAGGCCGATTCGTGCAGGTAGGGCAAAATATCTTTTGTGTTTAAAACACCTACGATATAGTCTAAATCATTTTTGTAAACAGGCAAGCGAGAATAATGCAACTCCTGCACTTTATGAATAAGCTCTGAAAACCGTGTTTCGTATTCAATACCATTTACATCCAGCCGAAAGCGCATGATTTGCTTTACGGAAATGTTGCTGAACTTGATGATGCCTTTTAAAATGTTTTTTTCCTGCTTGCTTGTTTCTTCGCCGTTTACTTCTATAGCTTCATCCAGTTCTTTCATGCTGGTACTTTGCATTTGCGAAGCGCCACTGCGTTCGTTAATTTTATCTGCAATGGTAACCATGTAAAGACTTATTCTTCTTAATAACAAATGCAACCCTTCTACAACGGCAGAAGTTGAATACGCAAAGCGAAGATTGTTTTGCGTAGCCCAAAGCTTAGGCAATATCTTTCCAATCAATACTATTACAAAAGCAATGATAACGATGCGTATGATCAGGTCGATGGTATAATTGTGTACCGTTAATACCGGCAGCAATAAAAAGTTGGAAAGAATTATAATACTGATGTTGAAGAAAGTGCCTGCAATAAGTAATGAGGTGAATACCCCTTTGCGTTCGTCCATTAAAGTAGTGATGCGGCGAGCAGCAGGTTGCTGTTTTGTTTTAAGCATGTTGATGTCTTTGCTCTGAAGCGAGAACAAAGCCACCTCAGCACCAGCAGTGATAAAACTTAAAAGTAAAAGGATAAGCAACAAAACCACCAAAAAAACAGCGCTTTGGGGTGTTGCAAAAAGCAATGAATTGATAAATACGTATTTCAGCGTACTGACCGACGAATAGTCCAAAGGTCTGTGTTTTGATGAACGTGTAAATGGTAACTATTACATGTTTCGAACAAGCTCAACATGTAAAGCAAAAAACAAATTTGCAACATTTTGGTAAACTCAATGTGATAAATTTGTTTTGCCTACTACAAATTTATTTTTTCTTTTTAAAATGATAAATCTTCATCATCCTGAATTGGTGGAGGAACATCGGAACTGCCTGCGTCTGTTACGTCATTATTAGATGAATGCCCCCCGCCATCATTGCGTTTATCAAGCATAATTAAATTATCACCAACCACTTCTGTGGCAAACTTGCGGTTGGCTTCTTTATCTTCCCAACTACGGGTGCGCAAGCGACCCTCAATATAAACAAGGCTTCCTTTGTGTAAATATTTCTGAGCCAGTTCTGCCAAGCCACGCCAAAGTACCACAGTGTGCCATTCTGTTTGCGATACCAGTTTTCCGGAACGGTCCTTAAATGTTTCTGTAGTAGCTAATGGAAACTTTGCAACTGTTATATTTCCCTCTAAATACTGGACATCAGGGTCCTTTCCAAGATTGCCAATGAGCATTACTTTATTTACACCTCTCATACCTAACTGTTTTTCTTGTTTAATCGTCTGTAGAAAATCCTGTCACTAAATTTACTCAAAAAATATCAAATCTTTTGCCGGTAAGCGCTTATGCTAAAAAACCATACTGTTTATTGTTTATGAAGCTCTGCAAAAAGATGGAGTAAGATGAGTTTATACTTGCTGCTTTTGCAATAAGGATTGAAGTGTTTTAGGTAAAGGATATTGCTCCAGATTATTGCTATCTACCCAATACATATCGTCTATTTGTCTTTCTTCTGAAAGTTCAAGAGTAATGAAAATGAAATGAATGAGCTGATGGGAGAGACGCTGCGAAAGTTGCGCTTCTTTTACAATGTTGAAGTCTGTTTTAGAGATCGCATAATTTTTCTCCAATTGGGCAAACAAGTTTTTGATATTTGGCTTTCTGTCTGTTTCCAGCAACAAAAACTCATACAAGTTCTGCCAAACATCTTTTTCCCTGCGTTCACAGATAGCTATTTTTTTCTTATGCCTTAGGACAAAATAGTTCAGCCATCTTTCTTTGATCACCATCTTTTTTTCCTTTACCGGTAAGGCTTGCTGTTTATGCAAGGAAAAAGCCTGGCAATCTTTTTTAAAAAAGCAATGTGCACATTCCGGTAAGGGCTTGCAAACCGTAGCGCCAAAATCCATTAATGCCTGGTTGTATTCGCCGGCTTCTTTTTTAGGAAGAATATTTTGAGCCACTCCGCTAAAAAGATTTTTTCCTTCAGTAGTATCAATCGGCGTTTCAATATCAAGTATTCGGGATAGCACCCGAAATACATTGCCATCAAGAACGGAGTAGGGAAGATTGTACGCAAAAGAAGCTATAGCAGCCGCCGTATACGGACCAACACCTTTGAGGCTTAAAATTTCTTCATACGTTTTTGGGAAAACACCTTTGTATTCTTCGGCAATGTATTTAGCAGTGGCAATAAGGTTTCGGCAGCGGGAGTAATAGCCCAAGCCTTCCCACAATTTAAACACCTGTTGTTCAGGTGCAGCAGCCAAATCTTTAATAGTTGGAAAAGTTTTAGCAAAACGTTCATAGTAGCTCCAACCTTGCTCCACACGGGTTTGTTGCAGAATAATTTCGCTAAGCCAGATTTTGTACGGATCTCTTTCGCCTTTCCACGGCATGGACCGATCGTTGACCTCACGATTCCATTTTAAAAGCGCCTTTGAAAACTTAGCCCGGATCTTTTTTTCAATGTTTTGTTCTTGCATCTCTTGATTTCTCTTTATCAACATTAAACGAACAAAAAATGTTCTATAATATTGACAATCATTATTTTTAGTGCTATATTGGTGGTGTAAAGACTAAACTTTTTTATGAGAAAAGCTGATTTAGTAAACCAGATCTCCGAAAAGACAGGCATTCCAAAAGTAGATGTTTTGGTAACGCTGGAGCAGATGTTGAAAGAAATTAAAGATTCTCTTTCAAGAGGTGAAAACATTTATATCCGTGGCTTTGGAAGCTTTATTACCAAGAAAAGAGCTGCTAAAATTGGCCGTAACATTAAGAAAAATGTAGCAGTACACATTCCGGAACATTTCATTCCGGCCTTTAAGCCTGCAAAAGAGTTTGTAGCAGAAGTAAAAAAAGTAGCTGTAAAAGAGTAATTTTGCGTACCCCTTTACAAGCCGGGGTTTGTTCATGAAGAAACCACAATGGATTGTTGCCGGTTGTGCCTTATTGCTAACAGTTCTTTTATACGCCACTACAAAGCCTCAACTATTTGGTAACCATCCCAAAGCTGTTTCTGCTCAACAGCAAAGTGAAGCTGCTGCTTCAGAAACAGGTATAGTTACCGATGATAGCATTCTGCTTCATGCTAAAGAACACCTTACCCCCCCTCAAGCACAAAAGCTAAATGAAATAGAAAATGGCATTTCCCGCGGGAATGTTTTAGCACAAAAAACAAGTGCCTACCGAACGCTTGCCCGCTTTTGGGCAGACAGCATGCACTTGTTTGAGCCGTATGCATTATATACTGCAGAAGCAGCCCGGTTGGAAAATTTCGAAAAATCCCTCACCTTTGCTGCCCATTTATTTTTGGACAACTTACGGAGAGAAGAAACTCCGGAGCTAAAAAGATGGAAGGCTGAACAAGCCAAAGACCTGTTTGAACGTTCTTTGAAACTGAATCCGGCTAATGATTCTTCTAAGGTAGGCTTAGGTGCTGTTTATTTGTATGGCAGCCTGGCTAGTCCCATGGAAGGCATTATGAAAATAAGAGAAGTGGCTGAACGAGATCCGAATAATATATATGCGCAACTTACTTTAGGACAAGCGTCTATTATTTCAGGACAATTAGACAAAGCCATTCCGCGTTTTGAAGCTGTAGTAAAAATGCAGCCGCAAAATGTAGAAGCAATCTTATCATTAGCAGAAGTTTTTGAACGTAAGGGAGCCAACGCATCAGCAGTAGAGTGGTATAAAAAAAGTTTACTGCTGGTAAAGCTTCCCGAAATGAAAACAGAAATTGAAAAACGAATTACTGAATTGAGTAAGTGAGTTGTGAGTGGTGAGTTTCAAACTCCAAAGCACAACTGACCACTGACCAATCACTATTATAAACAAATAAAATATTAACAGAACATGCCTTGTGGTAAAAAAAGAAAGCGTCATAAAATTGCGACGCACAAGCGTAAGAAAAGATTGAGAAAGAACCGTCATAAAAAACGTAAATAGGTTCTTTACTACATTCAGGAGCAGAGCCCTCTGCTCCTGAATGATTATTTTATTGCTGATTGCTCAGTACCGATTGCAACCCTCCCATCAATTTGCCTTCCCATTAATCAAAAGGTTACTGCAGCATCTCGGTGTATGCTGGCAATTGGCGCAGAACCCTATATTAAAGCTGTAGTAATGTGAACAAAGAATTAATTATTAATGCTACCGGACACGGTGTGGACATAGCATTGCTGGAAGATAAAAAACTGGTAGAACTACATAGCGACAAGCATGACTCAAGCTTTGCCGTTGGCGATCTATACTTAGGTAAAGTAAAAAAATTAATACCCGGACTGAATGCTGCCTTTGTAGATGTTGGCTTTGAAAAGGATGCTTTTTTACACTATACTGATCTAAGCCCCTATGCCCGTTCCATTTTAAAATTTACCCAACAAGCCATTAATGCAGATGGCGATTTTGACTTTTCCCAATTCCAGATTGAACCTGAAATTGTAAAGACCGGAAAGATCAACGAAGTATTGAACGGTAAGCCAAATATTTTGGTTCAGATTTTAAAAGAGCCCATTGCGGCAAAAGGCCCGAGACTTAGTTGCGAGATATCCTTGCCGGGACGTTTTGTAGTACTTACCCCATTTAATGATATTGTTGCTGTATCCCGCAAAATTCATTCTTCTGAAGAAAGAAAAAGATTGCAACGCATAGTTGAAAGCATCAAGCAGAAAAACTTTGGTGTCATTGTACGTACTGCTGCCGAAGGAAAGAACACAGCTGAATTGCACGAAGATCTGACTGAGTTGATGGAAACCTGGAAGACGATGCAGGCCAACTTAAAAGGTGCTACGCCTCCCGCAAAAATCCTAAGCGAGCAAACAAAGACCACCAGCATTCTCAGAGACCTGTTAAACGAAGATTTCAACCGCATTGTAACCAATGATAAAAATATTTACGCTGATGCCAAAAGCTATATTCAGCGTATTGCTCCTGAGAAAGCAGACATTGTAACTTTTCACCAAAACGGTACACCCATTTTTGACACATATGGCGTGACCAAGCAAGTGAAGGCCGGTTTTGGAAAAACAGTGAACCTGAATAGCGGCGCCTATCTTATTATTGAACACACCGAAGCGCTGCACGTTATTGATGTAAATAGTGGTTATAATAGCGTAAGCAATAACCAGGAACAAAATGCGCTTGAAACAAATTTAGAAGCAGCTGAAGAAATTTCTCGCCAGCTTCGACTAAGAGATATTGGCGGTATCATTGTAGTTGACTTTATTGATATGAAGCTTCCGGAGAACAAGAAGAAGTTAATGGAAGCCATGGAAGAATTTATGCGGCCCGATAGAGCCAAGCACGCACTTCTTCCCATCTCTAAGTTTGGTTTGATGCAGATTACCCGCCAGCGCATGAAGCCTGAGTTAAACATCAATACTCAGGAAGTTTGCCCAACCTGTAATGGAACGGGTAAGATTTCTTCTTCATTAATATTGGAAGATGAAATTGAAAAGAACCTGAATTACCTTATTACCCATAAGCATAAGAACCTGACGGTAATTGTTCACCCGATGTTATATGCATATCTCACTAAAGGCTGGTTCTGGTCCTCTAAAGTGGCGCAATGGAACCGCAAGTTCAAGCAAAAGATTAAGGTCCATCCTGATACAAGCTATCATCTCACCGACTTCCGTTTCTTTGACAAAAACGGCGAAGAAATAAAAATGTAACAAAAAATCCCGCTTTATAGCGGGATTTTAATTTTATAGATAAAGATATTTTAGCTTCTGTTTCGTCCATTTAAAAAGATCATTACGTACTGCAACAGGGTGACAATTGCTGCCAAAGCTGCTACTACATAGGTCATAGCTGCCCAGGTAAGCGCATTCTTTGCTTTTGGATACTCCTCCGTATTTGTTACATTACTACGACCTAACCAAGCCAAGGCCCGTCGGCTGGCATCAAACTCTACAGGTAAAGTAATCAAGGAAAATAAAACCGTTATTGCAAACAGGATGATGCCTGCCAGCAAAAGCGTGTAGTTGCCAGAAGATGCCATGAAAATGCCAATCAGCAGTACCCAGTTCACAAGGCTAGAGCTAAATTGTACGGCTGGCACCAGTTTGCTGCGCAGATTTAGCCAGGCGTAGGCATCTGCATGCTGCACGGCGTGGCCTGTTTCATGGGCCGCAATGGCTGCGGAGGCCACACTATAGCCGTTGTAAACCTCGGGGCTTAAGTTGATTGTTTTGTTTGCAGGATTGTAGTGGTCTGTAAGAAAGCCTTCCACAGATAATACTTTTACGTCATAAATACCGTTTTCACGTAGCATTCGCTCAGCAACTTCTTTACCGGTGAGGCGAGCCATGAGTGGAATTTTGCTATAGGCAGCAAAACGGCTTTTGAGGATACCAGAGACAATCATGCTGATAACAACGAAAATCAATGAGACAAAAAAAATGGATGGTGTCATTGTTTATTACTCCTTTTTAGTACTTATTTACCTTCTCAAATCTATAACCAATTGTCAGAAAAAGAGTTGGGTCTACCTAATTTAACCAATCTTCAACCATTTTGTCAGCCTGTGGAAAAATGGTACTTGCTGGCTGACAGTTTTGCAGGAATGAAAATTTTTTGCTCTTTAGGATATGGTTTATAAGTTTTTGTAAATCAATATTTTACAAAAATATTTTTGTTAACGGTTTTATATAAAATCACCTTAAAACTTATGCACAAGGTCAAAAAATAATTTTGAAATGTGGGGCATATTTGTAACTTAGTGTCAGAATTTAATGGGTTAGTAAGTAAAAGGGTTGATCGTAAGATCAGCCCTTTTTACTGAATTTTTTCTTCGTTGTTTTTTATCCTTTCCAACATCTTTTCAGAGAATTTTTTTTCATTTTTTATGTGTTCGCAATTCATTTTTTAAATGATCATATGGGATTCGTTATAAAGTTTTCAGCATGTTCATCAAATGTTGTTGTGAAAAAAATTTATAGTTCATTTCAATTAATTTTATTCGATGTCGAAAATTAAAACAGCATACTTCTGTCAGAGTTGTGGTTATGAAAATGCAAAGTGGTTAGGTAAATGTCCTTCATGCAATCAATGGAATACGTTTGTTGAAGAACTGGTGCAAAAAGAAAACAAGAAGAACGGAAGTAATGATTGGAAGAATTTTATGGAAGAGGCTACTTCTAAAAAAACACAACCGCTTCATTCCATAGAAACAGAAGAAACACCAAGAGTAGTTACCACAGATGTAGAAATAAACCGTGTATTAGGTGGTGGTATTGTTCCAGGAAGTATTGTGCTGGTTGCAGGTGAACCAGGTATTGGTAAGTCAACATTGTTTTTACAGATGGGTTTGCAGTTGCAAAATGCGGTAACACTTTATATCAGCGGTGAAGAAAGCGATCAGCAAATAAAAATGCGTGCCGACAGATTGGGAATGACGAATGATCATTTTTACCTCCTTACTGAAACATCAACACAAGTTATTTTTCAAGAGATCAAAAAACTAAAGCCCGATTTAGTGATTGTAGATTCTATTCAAACTTTGCAATCGCCTTTTATAGATTCATCACCGGGCAGTGTATCGCAGATAAGAGAATGTGCTGCGGAGTTTCAGCAGTATGCAAAAGAGACAAACACGCCTGTTTTTCTTATTGGTCATATTACTAAGGAAGGAAGCATTGCTGGTCCGAAAATATTAGAGCACATGGTAGATACTGTGTTGCAATTTGAAGGTGACCGTCATTATGCATATCGTATTCTTCGCACTTTAAAGAACCGCTTCGGCAGCACTGCGGAATTAGGTATTTATCAAATGAATGATAATGGTATGAGTGCTGTGCTTAATCCCAGCGAGATATTAATCACACAGAAAGAAGACCAGTTAAGCGGTATTGCTATTGCGGCCACTATGGAAGGGCGGCGACCGCTTTTGATAGAGGTGCAGGCATTAGTTACACAATCTGTTTACGGAACACCGCAACGTACGGTAAGTGGTTTTGATCTTCGTCGCCTGCAGTTGTTGTTGGCCGTTCTGGAAAAACGTGGTGGATTTCATTTTGGTGAGAAGGATGTGTTCTTAAACATTGCCGGTGGTTTAAAGGTAGAAGATCCTTCCATTGACTTAGCTGTGTTAGTTGCGCTACTTTCTTCGTATGAAGATGTTTCGGTACCACATAATATTTGCTTTGCCGGTGAAGTAGGTTTAAGCGGAGAGATAAGAGCGGTGAATCGAATTGAACAGAGAATAGCTGAAGCCGAAAAACTGGGCTTTGAAAAGATCATTGTTTCTAAATACAACCAGAAAGGATTGCCTAAAAAGAAATCGAATATTGAAGTAGTACTTATGAGCCGCGTTGAAGAAGTATATAAGTTCTTGTTCTAACTACTTTCATTTATAAAAGGTGCAGATTATATTTAAACATAAATCTGCGCCATTGCGTTTGCTTACTGAAATAAAAGATTCGTTGCTTCATCTTGCCTATCCACATGTATGTGAAGGCTGCGGAAGTAATTTGCCAAGTACTGATGATTTACTCTGTCTTCGTTGCCTGGCAGCATTACCTGAAACGAGGTTTCATCTGCACGATAACAATCCCATTGAAAAAATATTTTGGGGACGATTACAGCTTCGGTATGCAACAGCGCAATATTATTTTACTAAGGAATCGCTGATGCAACACCTGATGCATCAATTAAAATATCGGAATAATAGAGCCATCGGGCATTTTTTAGGCAGACTAATGGGCAATGCGCTGCTGGAATCAAAACGTTTTTATGATGTGGATGTGTTGATTCCATTGCCGCTGTTTCCGGCTAAAGAATTTAAACGTGGATACAACCAGGCTACCATTTTGTGCGAGGGCATTACTGAAGTTTTCCAAAAGCCTATTTTGAAAAACGCCATCATTCGCACCATGCATACCGAAAGCCAGACAAAAAAAGGAAGGGTAGAACGCTGGCAAAATATGGAAGGTAGGTTCCAAGTGATAGATCAAAATGCGATTGCCGGCAAACATGTGTTGTTGGTCGATGATGTGATCACTACTGGTGCTACACTGGAAGCTTGTGGCAGCGAACTGTTGGAAAGTGCTGCAGAATTAAGCATCGCCACACTTTGTTTTTCGTCGCACTAGTGTATTTTTATGGCTTATACTTTATCTGTGAAAAAGCTGGTTCCCTTTCTCTTTATTCTGTTCACTGTATTTGCCTGTAAAAAAGAAAGCTTTACGACAAGTTCAAATGCCCGGTTAACCACGAATGTGGACACACTTCATTTTGACACCGTATTTACTTCGCTTGGTTCTACTTCAAGGCTATTAAAGGTCATCAACGATAATGACAAAGGCATTCATGTAAGCTCTGTGCGGTTAGCCGGCGGAGCTGCTTCTCCTTTTAGAATAAATGTAGATGGGGTTACTGGACCATTAGTAAACAATATTGATATTGGTGCCAATGACAGCGCTTATGTTTTTGTCACTGTTACCATTAATCCAAATGCAGCCAATCTTGCCTTTGTTGTTCGCGACAGCATTGAAATAAATTATAACGGCAATACAAAGTGGGTACAATTAGATGCTTACGGACAGAATGCACATTTCTTTCGTAATCGGATGATCAGAGCCAATGAAACATGGATTGCCGATAAGCCATACGTGATCTTAGGCGGATTGGTAGTTGATACTAATGCAACGCTGAATGTTGCACAATCGTGCCGCATTTATACACATGCAGATGCTGCCATTATTGTAAATGGTTCTTTGCAAGTACAAGGCGATAAATACGACAGCACCAGGGTGATCTTTACCGGTGACCGACTGGATGATCCTTATCGAAACTATCCGGCCAACTGGCCCGGCATTGTATTTACGGCTATTAGCAAAAACAATAGTTTCCAATATGCCATTATCAAAAATGCTTACCAGGCTTTAGTAGTAAACGAGCCAGCGAGTAGTGGCGCCAAGCTGACGTTGAATGAAAGCGTAGTGGACAATGCATATGACGTAGGCATTTTGGCCATCAATTCAAGTATCAATGCCAGAAATGTATTGGTGAGTAATTGCGGAAAAAACGTTGTGTTAGCTAAAGGCGGCACTTATAATTTTACGCATTGTACCGTGGCTGCCTTTTCCAATAGTTATATTCAGCATAAAGACCCGGTGCTACTAGCAACCAATTATTCTGTGCAAGGTGGATCTATTTTCACCGGTAATTTAAACGCCAGTTTCACCAATTGTATTTTCTGGGGCGATGCCGGTTTTGTGAACGATGAAGTGGCTACTTCTAAACAAGGGAGCGGGACATTCAACTTAGCTTTCAACAATGTTTTGTGGCGGGTACAAACCACGCCAGCCAATGTTACCACATCTGGAAATGTCATTACCAATCAAAATCCTTCTTTCGACAGCATCAGCGTAGCGGATAAGTTTTACAACTTTCGCTTAAAAGATGATTCTCCTGCTATCAATAAAGGAAGCAATGCAGGTGTTATCATTGATTTGGATGGAAAGCCACGTCCGTTTGGCACTTTACCCGATTTGGGCGCTTACCAAAAAAGATAAAATTAACAGGCGAGGCAACTGAACCTTCTTACCTTCGCATTGTTAATTATCAAACGTTAATTACTTAAATTATGAAATCACTGCTTGCTGTAACGATTGTCACTATGTTGTTGGCTGCAACCTCTATCTACAATTTTAAAGTAAAAGGACTTGATGGCGGCACCATCGATTTCTCGAAGTTCAAAGGCAAAAAAATTATGATCGTTAATACTGCTTCTAAATGCGGTAACACGCCGCAGTATGCCGAGTTGCAAGCTTTGTACGAAAAGTATAAAGACAAACTGGTGATCGTTGGTTTCCCTGCGAATAATTTTGGTGCTCAAGAGCCTGGTACCAACTCAGAAATCGGGGAGTTCTGCAAGAAGAATTATGGTGTAACCTTTCCAATGGCTGAAAAAGTTTCTGTGAAAGGCGATGATATCGCTCCGATCTTTAAATATTTAACTGACGAAGCAAAGAAGATGGGTATTGATGATCCGATCAAATGGAACTTTACTAAGTTTCTGGTAGATGAGAATGGTAAATTGATCACGGTGATTCATAACAGAACCAAGCCAATGAGCGAAGAGGTATTGAAATATTTGAATTAAGATATCTGAACCTTTATTTGGGCAGATTAAATGAATATAATGATATTTGAAGCGGGCTAAATCTTAGTCCGCTTTTTCTTTTCAATCCTTTCAGTCCATTCAAATCAAGGTTCAGACAGTGCAGTTTAAAGATATAATAGGGCAGAGTGACGTAAAGCAACATTTAGTTGAAATGGTGCAGCACAACCGTTTGAGTCATGCCTTGCTTTTTTTAGGAAGAGAGGGAAGTGGTTCCCTGCCGTTGGCTATTGCCTTTGCCAATTACATTTCGTTGTTGCCTGACCTAAGTAAAGCAACACAACCACAAGAAGCTTCCTTGTTTGGTGATGCACCGGAACAGGTAGAAATAAAGTTGCCGGCTACGGTTGCAGAAGCCGATGCCTGGATGGAAAAGCAAGTGTCGTTTGGAAAGGCGCAGCAAATGGTACATCCGGATATTCATTTCTCCTATCCTGTAGTGAACAAAAAGCCAGGCACACCGCCTATTAGCACGGATTATATTACTGAGTGGCGTGAGTTCATTCAAAGCTATCCCTACGGCAATGTGTACGATTGGCTGCAATTTATTGGTGCCGAGAACAAGCAAGGAAACATCACGGCACATGAATGCAATGACATTATTCGTAAACTGAATTTAAAAAGCTTTGAAAGTGGTTATAAAATCCTCGTTCTCTGGATGCCGGAGTATTTAGGGAAGGAAGGCAATAAATTATTGAAGCTGATTGAAGAACCACCGGCAGATACCTTATTTATATTGGTTGCGGAAAGTGAAGGCCAAATTTTGTCTACTATTTTATCTCGTTGTCAGCTTATTAAAATTCCGGCAATAGATGGGGCTGCTATGGAGCAATATTTAGTTGCAAAAGCCAACATTAGTGCCGAACAAGCAAAACAAATCGCTAATATCAGCGAAGGTAATTATCGCGAAGTATTACACTTACTGCAGCACTCCGACGAAGACTTTCATGGTTTATTGCGTGACTGGTTAAACGCTATTTTGAAAAATCAACCAATCGCCGTTTCTAAAACAATAGACGAAATAGCTCGTTTGGGGCGGGAGAAGCAAAAGCAATTTCTTCGTTATTTCAACCACTTACTGGAAGAGGCTATTCGTTTACAAGTTTTAGACGGTGAGGCTAGAGAAGGAAGACTCAGTGCTTTGTCGCAAAACGAACAAGACTTTGCACTGCGCCTGAATAAGGCAAGTGGCATTGAGCAGCAAAGCGCCATTGTAGAAGAATTGGACAAGGCCACCTATTACATAGAGCGAAACGCACATGCAAAAATTCTCTTTCATGCCCTGAGCATTAAAATCTTCCACATTGTTAAAAACAACGTGACCATTTTGGTATAAACCGAACAATTACTTCTACTACCATAAAAAAATTATATTTGCTTATCTGCCTTTGGGTGGACTTGAAATATATATCTGAGGTTTTGGCCTGTGCAGATTGACGTTAAACAGCTATTCAATACTCGCTATAAAATAATAACGACCGCTTGTTCCTTTTATTCTTGCATTATTTGCCATAGAATTACAGAAGGTACAAATGAGTGACACAACCGAAGTATCATAGCTATTCTGCAGCCCGCCTCAAAATGAATAATGAGTAATTAATAATTGCTCATTCAATTGATCACTTAAACCGAAGGAATTTAAGATATGGGATGTGGTAGTTGTGGCACCGCTACAGGCGGCAAACCAAGCGGATGCAAAAGCAATGGCGGTTGCAGCACAGGCGGCTGTAACCGAATGAATACTTACGATTGGCTGCAGAACTTACCAATAGCTTATACCAATGATCAATGTCGCGTAATAGAAGTAAGCTTTAGCCAGGGAGCCCGCAAAGATTTTTACCGAAACAGTACGCTGCAGCATTTTGATAAAGGCGACCTGATCAGCGTAGAAGGTGTGAGTGGTTTTGATGTAGGTGAAGTGTCGCTGACCGGTGAGGTAGTGCGTTTGCAATTGAAGAAAAAAGGCGTAGCCGAAACCAATCCCGAAATGAAGCGAGTTTTACGCAGAGCTACTGATAGAGATATTGAGATTTGGAAACAAAATAAAGCAAGAGAGAAAGAAGCATTAATTAGAAGTCGTGCCATAGCCAAGCAGCTTAACCTGAACATGAAAATGAGTCAGGTGGAAATTCAGGCTGATGGTAAGAAGGCAACCTTCTTTTACATAGCCGATGATCGTGTTGATTTTCGTGAACTGATCAAAATTTATGCATCTGAGTTTAAGGTCAAAGTGGAGATGCGCCAGATAGGAGCAAGACAGGAAAGTGCAAAAGTGGGAGGCATTGGTTCTTGTGGAAGAGAATTGTGTTGTGCTACCTGGTTGACTGATTTTAAATCGGTGAATACAGCGGTAGCCCGTTACCAAAATTTATCTATTAATCAAACAAAGTTAAGTGGACAATGCGGCCGCTTGAAATGTTGTTTGAATTATGAATTGGATACTTACCTGGATGCTTTGCAGGGCTTCCCGGAAAATGCAGATATGCTGCAGGTTAAAAGAGGAACAGCAACGCTGATCAAGAAAGATATTTTCAAGAACCTGATGTGGTATGTATTGCCGGAGAGCAACAAGCAATATCCATTAACGATTGAGCGAGTGAGAAAGATTCTTTCACTCAATCATCAAAATATAATTCCGGAAGAATTAGAACCTGTAGATGTAACAACGTCTAAACCTAAAGAAATTGAACCGGAGTTTGTAGACGTGGTAGGGCATATCAGTTTGCAAAGTTTAGAGAAGACTGATAAGAAAAGACATCAGCAGCAACGACCGCAACAACGCGGACAACAAAGAAACGCTCCACCGCAGAAAGAGATGCAGGTGACCAAACAAGGACAAGGCGCTAAGCCTATTCAGCAAGCACAGAAACCTGCGCCAAATGCACCTAAGCCAGCTCCGCAGGCGCAACAGCAAAAGCCTAAGCAAGAGGGTCAGCGTCCACAACAACAAAGACCTCCGCAACAAAGACCAACACAGCAGCGCAGACCGCAGGGTGGAAATGGGAATAATCCTAAAGGACCAAAGAGCGAATAATAAAGTGTTTTAGATAAAGAAAAGGTTGCAATGTTCATTGCAACCTTTTTTCTTCACGCCTTTTTGAGGCGTAGTTTTTTAATTATGTTATCCTCTGTCTTTAATTACCAAAGTGTTCGCCAACTTATCATGAAGCGTTTGTTTTTTATCATCCCATAACATCATTAAATATCCAATGAACAAAATGATGGCTGAAATCATTTTACCAAAATGGCGACCAGTAGCCCTGCCAAAACTAATTCGTTGTCCATGTTCATCAGTTACTCGTAGACCCATTGCCATTTTACCCAAAGTGGCACCACGTTCACTGCTTTCCATTAGCGCAGCATATAGCCAACTAACAATAATGTCTGCAATCCCGGAGGTTGAATAATAGCTCCTATAATAGTTCATTACAAATCCGTCTTCCATTCTTAGGCTTGACCACATCGAATCCCATCCGAATAGTAGGCCAACAATACTAAGTCCTACGGAAATTAAGATACCATCAAGGAGTGCTGCTACCAACCTTTGCCCAAAAGATCCAAACACACGAGTGCTTTCAGGAAATAGATCTTTGGTTAAAATATCACCTTGTGGAAGATTCACATTGTTCATAAGCTTTAGTTTAATGGTTGCTATTGTTTGAAATTAAAATTAATAAAAAGTTTGCTGTTTTGTAATGTCTGCTGGTGAATCCTGTTTATTGATCTTAAAAGGTTTGACCTTCTTGTTTTTTGGATGGTGTGTTTGCAGATTGTGCAGCTTCATCTGCTTGAATAGCTCTATAAATTGCATCCTGAATTTTACCACGAATATTCAATCGGCCTAAAATATTATTGTCTCGTGAATCATATACACGGTTGCTTAAAAACACATAAACCAACTTTGTTTTGGGGTCTACCCAAACGCAGGTTCCCGTAAAACCTGTGTGACCAAATGTTTCAGGAGAGGCTAATGCAGAAGGATAAGGTTCTTTTCGTGTCGCATTATCTTTTTCAGGTTTATCAAAACCATAGCCCCGGCGGCTAATATCACTATGATAACCTGTAAACAGATCAATGGTTTCTTTTTTCAAATAGCGTTCGCCATTAAGCGTACCACCATTCAATAGCATTTGGTACAAAAGCGATAAGTCATAAGCGTTGGAGAATAAACCAGCATGTCCTGCTACACCACCAAACATGGCAGCACCTTCGTCGTGTACATAACCACGTAATAATTGCTTGCGGAAATAATTGTCTTGCTCCGTTGGTACTTCTCGCTCAATACCAAAACGTCTCCAAGGATTAAAACCTGTTGTGCCCATGCCTAGTGGTGTGTAAAATGTTTTCTGTGCATATTCATCTAACGTCAAGCCTGATACCGCTTCTACTATTTTACCCAAAAAGATAAAATCATTATCGCTATAGATGTATTTGTTGCCTGGGGTTAATGGGCTTTGCACTACTTGCAACATCATGGTATCTTGCCAGTCATCACGCAAGTACAGATTGCGGGCAACATTAGAGTGAAAACTATCTTGCGGCGTTGTACGCAAATACTGCGGCAGCGGATTGTGTGTTTTTGGATCAATCACAGAGCGATAGAAAAATACATCGGGTACCAAGCCTGCCTGGTGTAGTAATATATCAGTAAGCTTTAAGTTTTGTTTATCGGTGCCCCTTGTATAAGGAAGATAATCACCCAGTGTTTTGTTGATGTCTACTTTGCCCTGCTCATACAATTTCATAATAGAAACCGTAGTAGCAGAAACCTTTGTTACCGAAGCCAGATCATAAATGCTGTTTAAGTTAACAGGCAAAGAAGCCGGATCGTATTCATAATGGCCAAAAGCCTTGTGATACTTGATCTCGCCGTTTTGAATAGCTAATACTACCGCACCGGGATAGGCTCGCCTTTTCAAACCATCATTAACAATGCTGTCAATGGTTAGCCATGCAGGAGAAGTACCCACAGGAATTAAATTGTTCACCGTAATACCTGCACCATAAGGAATATCGCAAACGGTTACCGGCAGTTTACCTCTTGCTGCAAAATGGCCTTCTAAAAAGTCAGCGGCTGTATGTTGGGTAATGTCATCATCCTGGTACATGGCAATCAACTCTTTTGCATTGCAGAAATTTTTTGCTGCATACACATTGCCAAACAAAACAGTAACTGCCTTATTCCCTTGCAAGGCATTCCAGAACGTAAGGGCACTATTGGAGATATTGAAATTATTAGCAGGTCGCAAGCTGTAATCACTTACGCCAACTACTACTGCATCATATTTCCCGTTATTGATTTGTTGCGCAAGCGAAACCGCCTTAAATGAATCATCTCTATAAGTAAATAAAAATGTATCAGCTCGTAAATCGCTATTTAGTCGTTCGCCAAAAACATTTACTTTATTTCCAATGCCAACATAAGCGATCTTCTTTGCGGAAAGTAAAGGCAACATACCGTAATCATCATGCAAAACAGTGACTGTATTTCTTGCTACTAATCTCCTGATGTTATCTGTATTTGCATTTAAATCATTAACCAAATTGGTTGTATCGACAAATTGTGGTTTATTTAATCCTAAAGAATATTTTGCATACAGCACTTTGTGTACATGCTCGTCAATTTCGCTTTGCTTTAAACGCTTTTGTTTGATGGCGGCCTTGATAGCTTCAATAGCACCGTTTACATCTTCAGGTAAGCAAAGCATATCGTTGCCTGCAATTAATGCCTGTACAGCTGCTTCACCTGCGGGATAATATTTCGATACACCTTTCATCTCTAATGCATCGGTAAAGGTCAGTCCGCCAAAGTGCAGTTCATCACGTAATAAGCCAATTACATTATTTTTTGAAAGGGATGTAGGACGATTAACAGTTGTATCAATAGCAGGAATAGAAAGATGTGCGATCATTACACTGCCCACGCCTGCCTTGAATATTTGTTTAAAGGGATAAAGCTCTAACGAATCCAATTGCTGCATGCTTTTATTGATCACGGGTAAATCCAAATGAGAATCCACTGAAACATCACCATGCCCAGGAAAGTGTTTAGCGCAAGCCATGATGCCTGCATCCTGCATGCCTTTCATGTAAGCAATCCCCAGCTTAGCTACCTTGTTTTTGTCTTCGCCAAAAGAACGATAACCAATAACAGGATTGTTGGGATTATTGTTCACATCAACATCGGGTGCAAAGTTTACATGCACACCAATGCGTTTCATTTGTTCTCCAATGGCCACACCCATTTTGTACACAATACGTTCATCATTCAATGCACCCAAAGTGGATTGGTATGGATACTTGATAATGCTATCAAGGCGCATACCCAAACCCCACTCACCATCAATGGTAATGAGTAAAGGCGTTTTAGCAATGGATTGATAATAATTGGTAAGATTTGCTTGTCTAAGTGGACCACCCTGGAAAAAGATGAGTGAGCCTACATTGTATTTCTGAATGAGGTCGGTTACTTGTGCTACATGTTCGGGGCCTAAGTTGCTGTGAGCCCGAATCACCATCAATTGCGCAATACGTTCTTCCTTACTTAAGGATTTAAACACGCTATCTACCCAATGCTTTGCAGTAGGGGCTGGTTTTTGCCCTTGTGCTACATAAAAAAAGAAGCTGAAAAAACCAAGGGCTAAAAATGTCTTTCGCATAGTCAATAATCGAAAGCACAAGTTAGTACAAATGATGCAGTTGCACACTTAATAGCTTGTGTATACGCTACTAAAGCACTGTTAATCGGCTGTAGCAAAGCCAAGCTTGCGTTCCACAGTTTTTGGAAGCTTTGGTAATCGTCTACGCTCAATTAAGAAAGAAGTGAGTTGTGCAATTTCTTTAAAGATGTAATGTTTGTCTGCCGCAGCTTTTAGATAATCTTTTCCGCTACTGCCACCTGTACCAATACGAGTACCAATCATTCGGTGCACCATATTCATATGGCGATGTCGCCAGGTGCTCAATTGCTCATCAATTTCTAACAAAGAATTTAGTAGCTGAAAAGGCAATTGTAAAAGAGGATAGCCACGATACAGCATAATAAACAAAGCAGCCTGGTTTGCTTTTGCTGAAAAAGTATAATGTGACTCTTTGTGTTGAAAAAATACTTCGTCGAACAGATCAAGGTTGTTTTTTTCTGCTTCGGCTAAGCTGTTAGAATAAGCTTGTTTGTATTGATGCCAAAATGGATGTCGCTCGTTTTGCACAGTCATTTCTATCCATAGTTCCTGATCATCGAAAAAAGGCATGCGTTCCAACCAATCATTTACTAATTGTAAAAATGATTGAGTCCCTTCTGCCTGCTTGATCAGGTCAACATGTTCCTGGCGCAATTGTGCTGTGTAATATTCTTTGCCGTGACGATATTCAAATTTCAAGCCCAGCTTTGCTTCAAGTAGTTTAAACTGCCAACTTTGAAAGCCTGATGCAGGTCGAAGCATATCACGGAAATCAAGGAAGTCCATCGGTGTCATGGTTTCCAAAATATCTATTTGGTGCACCAACACACGTAAAATAACGGCCATGCGATTCAAACGATGAACAACAGTTTGTAACTCTGGTGAATTGTCATTCAGCGCAGGCTTCTTCATAATATCAACGATCGAATCTGCTTCATGGTGCAATTGTTTGAACCAAAGTTCATAAGCCTGGTGAATAACGATAAATAACATTTCGTCATGAGCACTTACATTATGCTTTAAGCTTTCCGGTGCTTGTGCGTTCAGTATTTTATCGAGTTGTAAATAATCATGGTAATGAACTGCGTTGTAAGAGTCGATCGGATTCATGGAATAAAATTGTATAATTACAAAAACTCAAAGCCTATGTCTCGTCTAAAATATTTGCCTTCAAACTGAAGTTCCTCGATAGCGTCCCTGGATAAGTTGATAGCATCATCTAAATCAGCAGCAAGTGCGGTGGCGCAAATAACTCTTCCTCCGTTAGTAACTATTTTATCATCATCTTCTTTTGTTCCGGCATGAAATAAAAGAACATTCTCATTCAATATTTCCGGAAAAGAAATCGGAAATCCTTTTTCATAATCGTTTGGGTATCCGCCGCTCACAGCTACAATCGTTGTTGCGCAACGTTCATCTTTTTCAATCGCTACTGAAGCTAAATTTCTTCTTGCTGTTGCCAGCAGCACCTCTACCAGATCATTTTTTATTCTGGGAACAACTACTTCGGTTTCCGGATCGCCCATGCGACAATTGTATTCAATCACATAGGGTTCATCACCTACTTTGATCAAACCAAAAAACACAAAACCTTTATAATCTAGGTTGTCTCTTTGCAAACCACGAATTGTTGGCTCAACAATTTTGCTGATTACTTTTTGCATAAAAGCTTCATCCGCAAAAGGCACAGGGCTAATGGCGCCCATGCCACCAGTATTCAGACCTTTATCGCCTTCACCTACGCGTTTATAATCTTTGGCCTCGGGCAACAACACATAATTACTTCCATCCGTTAATGCAAAAACCGAAAGTTCAATGCCATCTAAGAATTCTTCAATTACTACCCGCTTGCCTGCTTCGCCAAACTTGGAGCGTTGAATCATCCATTCAAATTCAGCAACCGCTTCCACATGATTTTGACAGATGATCACGCCTTTGCCTGCCGCTAACCCATCTGCTTTCAAAACAATGGGCAATGAATGTTGCTTGATGTATTCAATGCCTTCAGTAAAATTCTCTTCGGTAAATTCTTTATATGCAGCGGTTGGTATGCCGTGCTGCTGCATAAATGCTTTTGCAAATGCTTTGCTTCCTTCTAATTGTGCTGCCTCTTTTGATGGGCCAATAATAAAAAGATTTAAAGCACTTTCTTCTTTCAAGTAATCTACAATTCCTTTTACCAAAGGCTCTTCCGGGCCAACAATGACCATATCTATATATTGCTCTTCGCAACATTGTTTTATAGCATCAAAATCAGTAACCGAAAAAGAAAGGTTGGTTCCGTATTGCGCAGTACCTGCATTTCCTGGAGCAATAAACAATTGATCGCACAAAGGACTCTGTTTTATTTTCCAGGCAAGGGCATGCTCTCTTCCGCCGGAACCGAGTAAAAGTATATTCATTGTGTGCATGATAAGTAAGTACGAATATCGGGAAGAATGTTAAAGATGATGTCAATTATCAACACTTATATATTTTGTTTTATTATTAGTTTCTAAGTTTAAAAAAACTGCAAACAAGTTGTCACTTTTTTAGCTTGCTATTTTTACTCCGTAAAGATTT
>PSMG01000063.1:0-8581 GCA_040290035.1 Chitinophagaceae bacterium | reverse complement strand
TTGAATTTCATAAATTTAACGAATACACCGGGGAATTTCCCCAAAGGGCTTATTTCTGGTTACAGAAATTCATAGGTATTTGGCGGGCCAATTCTTCAGGAATGTTGCCACCTTGAAATTGCATTTGAATAGTACGTGCATATACCACTCTGCCTTCTTTCATTTGTGCGTTGCTAACGGCAGCAGAGGCTACGCCAATAAGCAGTAAAAGTTTCTTCATTTCCGGTTGTTTATTGTTTTATAAAATTGACAAAGCATTACCCGGCAAATGATTCATTGTGAAGTTGCACTTTTGAATAACTTCTTTGTCAATAATTCAGTTTAAAAAATATACGGCTCTTTTCGTATTTGTTGTTAAATGCCGTTGCAACTACGTTAATAATAGTTAACACCTGATGAACGGCAAAATCATTGCCGTTACTTTTGTTCCGATGCGTGTGGCCATGCGACATATCAAGTTATTGCCGATACTTATGGGAGTAACTATTTTGGCTATCGTTGCCTTCCAGGTATATTGGTTGCGTAAGGCTTACGAACGTGAGAAACGTACTTTGGAAATTCGTACCAATATTGCTTTCAGGGAAACTGTAGTATCGCTGCAGGCAACCAAATTGAAGCTGGATAAGTTTACTGCTGACTCAGGCAAAAAGGAATTTAAGATTAGCATCAATAGGCATGATCGTCCTGATATTGACGGCGATGAACCAATGCCACCCAGGAAAGTTTTTTCCATGGTAAACGTGTTGCGTCAAAAGATGATGGACACATCAGCCAAACAAATACTGATTGTAAAAGGTGACACGTCTAAACTCAATCGCAATAGCTGGCAACGAAACCGCCTCATGCAGTTTTTGGTGGATGTGGATTCGCTGCAGGATTCCATAAAAGTTAAAGAGATCATTCCAGCCTACAATAAAAGGTTAGAAGAGCAGAACATTGATGTTCCGTTTTCTATTAATCGATACACACCTGCCAATGCTAATAATATAGAAACTAAGTTTAATGAAGCAGTGATTGGCATTCGCAATCCAATCATCTATAAGTTAGAATTAGGAAACACGTTTCCGTATCTCATTAAAAAGATCGTTACACCTATCATCTTTACGCTGTTCCTAATTGCCATTACAGTAGTGTCTTTTTCATTGGTATATCGTTCCTTGTTGAACGAACGAAAACTGGCAGAGATCAAAAACGAATTCATCTCCAACATCACCCACGAATTAAAAACGCCTATTGCTACGGTAAGCGTAGCGATTGAAGCCTTGCGTAGTTTTAATGCCAGCATTGATCCTGAAAAAACAAAAGAATACTTAGCTATTTCGGCTAACGAATTACAACGCTTATCGCTGTTGGTAGATAAGGTGCTAAAGCTTTCCATGTTTGAGAAAAAAGAAATTGAACTGAAGTATGAGCTTTTGGACATAAAGGCGTTGAGTGATGAAGTAACCTCGTCCATGCGTTTGCAATTTGAACGACACAACGCACAGGTGAACGTACATACTGAAGGCGATATGCATCTGGAAGGTGATCGTTTGCACTTGGTAAGTGTGTTGTTCAACCTATTTGATAATGCATTAAAGTATAGCAATGGCTCACCGCAAATAAATGTATTGGTAAAAGGCAATGACAGCACACTGTCGCTGATAATGAGTGACAATGGCATTGGTGTTCCGGAGGAGTACCGTGAAAAGGTATTTGAAAAATTCTTCCGGGTACCTACCGGTAACCTTCATAATGCAAAAGGTTATGGTCTTGGTTTAAGCTACGTGGCGCATGTAATAGAAAAGCATGGCGGCACCATTAGCCTTGCAGCTAATGAACACAACGGCAGCGATTTTATCATTAACTTACCAAAGTATAACGCTTAATTCAGCAGCATGGCGAAAACGAAAATCTTTTATGTAGAAGACGAGCTTCTCCTGGCAAAGATTGTAAGCGAAACATTGGAAGCCCGTGGCTATGAAGTGATCATGGAAAACAGCGGCGCTAATGCAGTTAAAAAATTCCAGGAGTCTAATGCCGATGTTTGTGTACTTGATGTAATGCTTCCGCAAAAAGATGGCTTTACCATTGCTGATGAAATAAGAGAGATCAATGATGCAGTGCCCATTATTTTTCTAACTGCCAAATCAGATGTGGCCGATGTGGTGAATGGTTTTAAAATTGGCGGTAATGATTATATACGTAAGCCTTTTAGCATGGAAGAATTAATTGTGCGTATTGAAAATGTGTTGCGCTCTAAAACTGCCGAAGTGCTTCCTGAGGAAATTCACCTGGGCAATTATACGTTTAATGCAAAGCGACAAACGCTGAATCATCCTAAAGAAGAACGCAAGCTTTCTTATCGCGAAAGTGAACTTTTAAAGATCCTTTATCAAAATAAAGACACCATTGTAGAGCGCAGAGATATTTTGAACCTGCTCTGGGGCAGTGATTCTTTCTTTAATAGCCGCAATCTTGATGTATATATCACCAAACTGCGCAATTATTTAAAAGCAGATCCCTCTATTGAAATCATTACCGTGAAGGGTGTGGGCTATCGTTTTGTGATGAATTAAGGTTCGGAGAACTCAAAAGACATCAGCGAAATCATTTTCAATCATTCAATCAGTGATTAAAAAAACAAAAGCCCAACCATAGGGTACGGTGGGCTTTGTCATCCATCCTTGTTTGCGTCCAACTAACTGTTCAATATTCTGGACCCGTGCAGATACGTGTTGGACGGATGGTATATAAAAAAACAACTTCCATTTTTAATTACATTGATCACTTTTCTGATCTGAACTTGCGGCACTGCCGGACAACCCCAACTTCTGCCACTTAAACTTCTGCCTACATAGGGTGCACCATGCACTACTATCGCTCTGTCTTCTGCTCTGTCGTTAAAGCCACGCTCCTTTCCATCAATGCGGAGCGAGGTGCCATGTTGACCGCTGTAAGTACGTTCGGTTACATAAAAACCAAGGCTACTCTGCAGCGACTCCGGTCTGTTGGAAAAACGCGTTGCGTATTCGCCACCCGAATTTCTGCCATGAGCCACAAAAGTGTTGATCAATAACTTTTGACGACGCACATCAATCACGTACATTCTTTTCCGGAATGCCGACTGGCTGAAATCGCAGATGGTAATAATGTTTGGATTATCCAACATGCCCTTGCTTAAAAGATACTGATATCCTTTATAAGCATATTCCAGTGCTTGCACCGAAAGACCAAGCTTACTAAGCTTTAATCGCTCGTATAAAGAACTGGTTGTTTCTTTAAAGCTTGCTGTTTTTGTTTTGTGAACGACAGGAGCTTTATTGATGATGACTTTTTTGCTCCCTGCTTCTGCAATGGGTACCAGCGTCAGAATCAAAAATGCGCTGCCCAGTAATAAGGTAAAACGGCTGTTTCTCACAGTTTACAGTTTTTACAGGATATGGAAACGTCAACGATGTGAAAATAGTATGCGGCTTTTTTCCAAACAAGGGTTTCTAAGAAAAATTTATACAATTACTGGTAACTACTTAAAAATCGAGTACTATTTGGTAAAAGCACAGATAGAACTACTAAGCCGGATGTTATTTTTCGATGTGAATGTCTCTTTTCTTGGTTAAGAATTCATTGCCGTAGATGCGCAACAGTAAAATAAAAATAGATATGAGCAACGGACCAAAGATGAGGCCGATAAAACCAAATAGTTGAACACCAATCAGCACACCAAACATAGTAATCAATGGATGAATGTCACCTAAGCGTTTGTTTACAAGCAACCGGAATACATTATCCACCAAACCTATAACACCAAAGCCCCATACAGCCATGGCTATACCTTTACCTGTGTGCCCCTGTACAAAAAGCATAATGGTAAGCGGGCCATAAATAATACCTGCACCAATAACAGGTAACATGGCTGTAATAAAAGTTGCCACAAACCAAAGCCAGGGCTCGTCGATACCAATGACCAGGTAACCAATCAATCCCACAATGGCTTGTATAAAAGCGATGAGCGGAATGCCAATCGTATTGGCAACTACCATGCGGTTTACTTCTTCAGCCAAAAGGTCTACATTACTATCTTTCAGTGGAATGTATTCGTATAAAGAACTTTCCATTTGCCTGCCATTGGTTAGCATAAAGTAGAGAAAGAAATACATAGACACTATTTGCAGCAAGGTATTGCCTGTAACATTCAGCACCTTCGGCAACAGTTGGGCAATATAAGAACCCAGCTTGTTAATGCTATTTGGATCAATTACCTGGTAACCCAGCTTTTCTTTAATAGTAGCAGCAACTGTTTTTAATGAGCTCAGCATCTCACCCGAATGCACTACTACATAGCTGATTTTGGAATAAAGAATATTACCTAACAATCCTATAGGTACCAGGATAATGAAAAAAGAAAGAAGCATTAGTGTCCATGCCGCTGCACCTGGCTTCCATTTTTTTACTTCAGTAAGATAGAACATGCGTTTGCGCATGAGCACATAAAACGTAACTGCACCTAAAAATGCAGAAAAGAAAAACCACATTTGGTTGAACAACACTACCCCTAAAAACAGCAGCAGTAGAATGAAAAAGATCTGTCGCAGTATATTATTATCAATTCTATTATTCATTGCATTATCTAATGAATAATGAAGATAGTGATGAATAAGGAGTTTAGGATTTCTATATATGAAGAGACAAAAACCTAAACTCCAAACAGTACACCTGCACTGTTTTCCACTTACCTCTTCTGAATAAAATAATTGCCGCAATGGTCATTACCGTTTCTGAAACAGGCACTATAATAAATACTCCTAACCGCCCCATCTTAAAATACTTGGCCAACAGGTAAGCCATCGGTACCTGAAAGAGCCAGAAGCAAAATACATTCAGAATCCTTGGCGTCTTTGTATCACCTGCGCCATTAAAGGCATTCACCACTACCATATCCACGCTATAAAACAAGTAGCCCGATGAGATGATGCGTAAGGCAAGCGTGGCAATTTCTGCAACTTCTTCTTGTTTGCTAAAGATGCGTACAATTGGCCCGGACAAAATGAAAAACAATAAAGACACAGCCAGCATAAAAACAGCATTGTACTTTGCTGTTTGCACTACAGCTTTTTCAGCACGATCATATTCTTTTGCACCAAGGTTTTGTCCTACTAATGTGGATACAGCATTGCTAATGCCCCAAGCCGGTAGCAAGAAAAACATCAGAATGCGAATAGCTATTTGATAACCTGCCGCTGCTGCGCTATGCCCTGTTTGGCTACAAGATGTGCTAAAAAAATCCAGCTGCACGAAGCAATAATAAATTGCAACATGGCAGGCCCGCCAATGCTTACCAGATTCTTAATGATTGGAATATCCAACTGCAGCCTGGCAGCATATGGTTTGATAATGCCCTTGCCTTTGAACAAGTGATACAACTGGTAGCATACACCAATGCTTGCCAATAGCGGTGGCCATAGCTGCACCAGTCAAGCCAAAAGCAGAAATAGGCCCAAGTCCATTAATGAGTAGGGGACAAAGAACAATGTTGCAGATATTAGCCGTCCACAAACTTTTCATAGCAATTGATGCATGGCCGGCGCCACGGAAAATACCATTGATTAAAAACAGAAATACAATGGCTAGGCTGCTGCCCATCATAATGCGGGTGTAAGTAGTACCGTTGTGAACGGTTTCTGCTTCTGCACCCATGAGTTGCAGAATGCTGGGTGCAAACACTACACATACCGATGATACGATCACTGTTAGCACTAATCCCAACCAAATAGCTTGCAGTGCAGTGGCCGAAGCGCCTTCTTCGTTTTTTTTACCTATGCGGCGGGCTACAGTTTCTGTGGCTGCCATACTCAGGCCAATAGCAAGTGAATATACAATGGTCAACACACTTTCGGTAAGTCCTACGATAGATATGGCATGCTTACCCAGCTTACCTACAAAGAAAAGGTTCACCAAGACAAACACACTTTCCATAACCATTTCCAATATCATGGGAATAGCCATCATAATGATAGCAGTTCGCAGGCTCACCTGCTTATAATCGGTTTGTTCGCCTTTGATGGCACGAACGATAAGCGATAGGAATAATGATAATTTATTTTTTGATGCAACAGACTGCATGGGAAATGACTTTTTGATTTAGATAATAGAGATAGCGAAGCAGAAGGGCTTTGTCGGTCTCGTTGGTATGTTGCTCTTTGCTAGTGAAAAGAGCGCATCAAAAAATCATATGCGTTGGCTTAAAAGAGAGAGTAAAGCTAAAAAAATATTTTTCGCATGGACAAATAAGATGGATGAAGTGTAATAAATGACGGGGGAAATACAAAACATTCATTGATTCATATAATGCCAATATTGTGCGTAACCTTACCAAGCTTCTTTTCGGATAACCATTTTACGAAGCCAATGATTGTCAATCTTCTTTTAAACAAAAAGCAGGTCATGACGGCAGAAGTGTTTATCATTTCTGCGAGTCTAAAAATAACGGTCCTTTTATCTCGTGTGTAGATTGGCTGACTAAATAAATAGTAATAAGTGCTTTTTTTTCGTGCTGCCAACTTTGTTATTGTCTGTTTGTATCTGTTTTACCAACGAGTCATTACCAGATAGTAAGATTTGCCAACCCAGGAATAGTTTAGCCGGCCATTTGAATCGATGTGTTTCTTTTGCCTTTTTGTCCAGAGCCTTGCCGCGGTAAAATTTACGCCGGTCACACCTGCACCAAAACGTCCGGGATTGATACCAAGCATCAATTTCCTTTGCCTGGTATCATTAAAAAACTTATAGCAGAAACGTTCCGCTACCTGCAATACTGTTTTGTCTTGCTGCGGATACAACCACAATATATCATTGGGCAATCTCTTTGGCGGCGTCAGATTTTTATAGAAATAAATTAAATGCTCTGTCCATGTTTTCATTCGTGCTCTATTGTATTGCTGTCTTCTTCATACAAACGGAGCCTGTTGCGTAGTTGCGTCATTTCCTTTTGCAACAGTTTCACCCTATCTAATAAATGGGCAATGGCTTCAATGCCTTCCAGATTAATGTGCAAATCGTAATGCATGCGGATCATACGTTCTAAATCCTGCAGTTGTGTAGGTGGAATAAAAGCTCTGTGCTCCACGGTAGTCAATTGGATCAAACCTGCTTCGTGCAGGGATTGAATAAATTGGTACTCCACCTGGTAATGTGTACAAATGACTTCGGTCGGTATTAATTCGTTATCCATAGAAAATGGTTTACCCAAGTTTTGCTAATTCTTCGAACAATTCTTTTTGTCGTGGTGTAAGATTGGTTGGCACCTTCACATTGAAAGTGACATACAGATCACCATGCTCACTTTCTTTCTTATAAACAGGCAAACCCTTGCCTTTCAATCGCATCTTCGTGCCATTCTGTGTTTCGGGCTTTACTTTAAGTTTCACCTTACCATCTAAAGTGTCAACTGTAATGTCGCCACCTAATACAGCTGTATAAAGCGGAACATCAACAGTGGTGTATAGATCATTTCCATCACGCTTAAAGGATGTATTGTTGTTGATCACGAACGTAATGTAGAGATCACCGTTTGGCCCGCCGTTTACTCCATGTCCACCATGTCCTTTTAATCGTATCACTTGTCCATCTTTAACACCTGCCGGAATGGTAATGCGAATTTTCTTGCCATTGACGGTCAATACTTGTTGGTGTGTTTTAGCTACATCGGTAAGATTCAGTTGCAGTTGCGCATTGTAGTCTTCACCCTTATATTTTCCTGCCGTTCTGCTGCTGCTTCTGCGGGCACCGCCTCCAAACAAGGACTCAAAAAAGTCAGAATAATTGCCTTCGTTAAAACCTCCAAAGCTGCCACCAAATGCTTCCGAAAAATCTTGTGTGCCACCATAACTGCCACTTTTTGCACGGCCTTGCTGTCGTGCCTTTTCAAACTCCTCGGCATGTTTCCAGTTCTCACCATACTGGTCATACTTCTTTCGCTTCTCCGGGTCACTCAGTACTTCGTTGGCTTCATTAACGTGCTGAAAGGTTTTATTGGCTTCAGGATTATTTGGATTTAGATCGGGATGATACTTACGGGCCAGTTTTCGGTAAGCCTTCTTAATATCTTCATCGCTTGCATTTTTATCTATGCCTAATACTTTATAATAATCGATAAACGCCATGGCTAAATATTATCTCTGCAAAAGATACAAATTTTACACTAAAGCAAAAGCCCCGCATAAAGCGAGGCTTTGTTATTCAATAGTCTTGTCAGCACTATTTATTAGTACTTGTTTTCTTTGCTCTGTGTTTGCCATATAAATAACCACTGGCGCCACACCTACACCACCAATAACAGCACCAGTACCTGCACCAATTGCTGCACCCTCAGCTTTCTTACTCTATTTTTTCTGTGCCATTACGGGGGAAAAATTCGCAGACAAAACGAATAATGCGATCATGATGCTTAAAACATAAATGAGCTTTTTGTAGTTTTTCTTTTTGAATAGTTCCATTACATGGTTACTAAAACTGGGTTACTGTTGCGTGTAGGCTTCCCCAAAATTCAGCCAGTTGATTTTAGAGTTAGCAACATCAAGTATTGTCAACTTTAAATTTTATA
>PSMG01000062.1:0-8678 GCA_040290035.1 Chitinophagaceae bacterium | reverse complement strand
CCTGTTGTTTGAGAATGAAGCTCATCCGGGTCTCCGTAAATCTTGTCTTTTTCACGTTGACCATTTTTGAATTTAAGCAGAAAACGCTAATTCTGAACCGTCCGAATTACAGGGGTCTTTACATTTGTGTTTCATTTTTTGTTCCAATACCGGGCCCAACGCTAACAGCCTGGTATTTTTCAATTTCGTTGGGTAGGATAGAAGGGAATTGTTCTTCATCATCCTTAATGGCCATTGCTTCAGGTACCGTTGATTGCATTATTTCATAACCACATTTTGGAATGGCGCAACTTAATAAACCGATGCCGGTATGCAAACAGGCTTGTGCCGCTAAAACGACAGCACCCATTTTACCATAATTTCCCGCCACTAATAATGCATGTCCAAATGTGCCTTTATGTGCAAATGTTGGACGAGGTTTATAAATACACTGAATTAACTCTTCATCAATCAATTCAAAAGATGATGGCGTTTGCTCTTCAAATATTTTGCTTAATCCAATATCAAGAGTGTGTAACTGACCAATGAAGGGTGCATTTTCAGCTACTAAAAAACCAAGTTTCATACTCTGAAAACTTAGTGTATGTACTGTTTGAATGATTGTATTACCAGCAGACGATTGGTCCAGATACATTCCGCTTGGAACATCTATTGAAACAATTGTTTTCTAAGTACCATTTAATTGTTCAACAATTTCTGCTGCAATTACCTCCAATGGTTTGATTAGTCCACTTCCAAACAATGCATCTATAATAACATCATTTGTATCAAACTTAGGTAAAGTGTCTTCGGTTTGTATATAATGAATAACTGCTAAAGGCAGTTCATGTAAATGTTGCAGGTTTTGCGGAAAATCTTCTGATCCGCTTTTACCCGTTTCAAGTATATACAAATTAACTGTAATGCGTTGATGCAATAGCAATCGAGCAATGGCCAATCTATCGCCAGCATTGTTTCCTTTGCCACAGAAGATTTTGAATGTATGAGTACGAAATCCATTTCGCAATAGCCATTCCACACAAGCCTTTGTAGCTTGTTCCATTAAGTCAATAGATGCAATTGGTTTATACTGAATTGTATATTGATTCCAATCCTTGATTTGTGGTGTGGTGTGGGGAAAATTTTCACCTAACGAATTTACTCTTTATTATCGTCTTTTTCAGCGGCCTTGCCACTATAATTACCAAAGATGTCATACGCTTTGCGAGATATGTTATAAATGCCAATATTTAACCGGTTGTTAAGAATGATAATGGTTGCTTTATCGTCAACCAAACGATCAAAACATGAGTTGAAGCCATGCCATCGGCCATTATGATAAATAACTTTTTTATCTGGCGTTGGAAACAGCAAACGCCAGCCCAAACCGTAATTGTGTTGTGATGGTTTTTCGTTGCTGTACGGCGTAAAAGCAAGGTCTAATGTTTCTTTAGAAAAAATAGCATTTGTGTAAAGAGCTTGATCCCATTTTAATAAATCTCTTGGTGTTGAATACACATTTTTATCTCCGTATGGGCCATCAGAAAAATCGGGACGCCATAAGGCATCATTCCATTGATAGGAATAATTAACCGTTGCCGAATCAGCGTTTGTCTTGATGAATGTATGGGTCATTCCCAAAGGATCAAAAAAGTTTTGCTTCATGTATTGTGGGAAAGGCACGCCTGAGACTTTCTCTACGATTGAAGCCAATAATACATAGTTAGTATTGCAATAATTGAAATGAACATCCGGACGATAGGCTTGCGGCGGTTTGTTATTTATCAGTGAAGTAATCACATCTTCATTTGTAACAGCTTTGTTTCTATTAATACCCATGGCTTCCATATAATTCAAATAATTGGGCAGGCCGCTACGATGATCCAACAACATCTTTACTGTAACAGCATATGGAAAGTTTGGAAAGAAATCACTTACCTGTTGATCCAGTTTAATTTTCCCTTCCTGCATTAATTTCAAAATAGCACCTGCAGTAAAGGTTTTGCTGGTAGAAGCAATTTGAAAAGTTGTAGCATCGTCTATGGAATCTTTCTTTGTACGCAGGTCTTTAAAACCCGAGTAACGTTCGTAAACAATTTGTCCATTCTTTGCTATTAATATACCTCCATTAAATCTGCTTGCAGGTAAGGTTTTATTGAAGTAATAAGCTGCTTCGTCATGATATTTTTTGACCTCATCATCACTCAACCTGGGAAAGGAAGGAGTTGCTGAACGAGCTGTATCTTTTAATAAAGGCTGGGAATCTTTTTTCTTTCCTGCAGATTGACAACCAGCAACACACAATGAAAGGCTAAGGGCAAAAACAACAAATTTCAAAACGTTTGATTTTTCAGGTTTAGATAAGCGGTAAAATTAATGGCTAATGCTACCACAAAAACAAAACCACTTCAAAAATTTTGGTATTTAACGAAGGCATAAATAATATGCATATTTGCAGCATGGACACTACCAAGACGAGTTATCCAAAAGAGAAAATAAAGATTGTATTATTAGAAAATATTAGTGAACGTGCTGTAAAAAACTTTACACAAAATGGGTACACATACATAGAACGGTTGGGTAGGGCATTACCAGAAAAGGAATTGATTGCAGCCGTTAAAGATTGCCAGATATTAGGTATTCGTTCCAAAACATTGATCACCCCTTCGGTTATAAAGGCTGCTGAAAGGCTGCAAGCCGTCGGTTGCTTTTGCATTGGCGTTAACCAAGTTGATCTGAAGTCTGCCACCGACAATGGTGTGGCTGTATTTAATGCTCCTTACAGCAATACTCGTTCAGTTGCAGAGTTGGTGATCGGCGCAGCTATCATGTTGATTCGCAAAATACCAGATAAAAACATTGCTGCGCACAAAGGAATATGGATGAAAGAGGCGAGTGGTAGTTATGAGCTAAGAGGTAAAACCATTGGCATCATTGGTTATGGCAATATAGGTTCCCAGGTAAGTGTTCTTGCAGAAGCTTTGGGGATGAAGGTTTTGTTTTGTGATATAGAAACAAAGCTTCCGTTAGGAAATTCAGTTAGTAGTAAAAGTTTAAAGGACTTGCTAAAGCATTCTGATGTGGTAACCCTGCATGTTCCCGAAACAGAACAAACAAGGTATCTGCTCAACAAATCAAACCTGAAGTTTTGTAAAAAAGGTGCCATTATTATCAATTATGCAAGGGGAGAGGTGATTGATCTTGATGCTTTGCGCAAAGCACTTGAAAGAGAGCAAATAGCCGGAGCTGCCGTGGACGTATTCCCGATAGAGCCAGAAAAGAATGGTGATCCTTTTCAGACACCTTTGCAAAACTTGCCCAATGTATTGTTGACGCCACACATTGGCGGATCCACTGAAGAGGCCCAACAAAATATTGGCGAAGATGTAAGCGCAAAGTTGCTCAGCTATTTAGAAAAAGGTATTACGCTAGGCTCGCATACCGTGCCTGCATTGGCTTTGCCACCACAGGAAGGAGCACATCGCATCCTGCACATTCATAAAAACGTTCCGGGTGTGTTATCACAAATCAATGGGCAACTATCGAAATACAACATTAATATCCTCGGGCAGTACCTGAAAACCAATGAGCGAATTGGTTATGTAGTGGTTGACGTAAACAAGCAATTATCTAAGCAAGCTTCGCAGCTTTTAAAGGAGGTTCCTAACACCATTAAGGTTCGATTGTTGTATTAGTGGGTTTAATGAATAGTAACTTTGTTCGCCGCCACTGAATAAGTGGCACAGGTTATTATCCATCATTAAACGAATACCATGAAAGTAGTTATTGTTGGAGCTGGCTTTGCCGGATTACGTTTAGCCCGGAAGCTGAATAATAAAAAGGGATACGAGGTTTTATTAATAGACAAGTACAATTATCACCAATTTCAACCTCTTTTTTATCAGGTGGCTACTGCTGCTTTAGATGCCAGTAATATTTCCTTTCCACTCCGTAAAGTTTTTCAAGGGAGCAAGAATGTTCGCATACGTATTGAGGAATTAAAACAAATCGTTCCCGATCAAAATAAGATCATAACTGAATCTGAGGAGATTGGTTATGATATACTGGTACTGGCGACCGGTGCTGATACAAACTTCTTTGGCAAGCAACAATTGCAGGCCAATGCCTTTCCTATGAAATCTACTGTGGAGGCGCTGCAAATTCGCCACCGGCTGATTCAAAACTTTGAAGATGCCTTGCTTACCAAAGATCCGGAGGAAATGCAAAGCCTGATGAATATAGTGATAGTGGGCGGCGGCCCCACTGGAGTAGAACTTTCGGGTGCTATTGCCGATATGAAGCATTTTGTATTGCCGAAGGATTACCCCGAGCTTGATTTCAAAAAGATGAATATTTACCTGCTGGAAGGAAGTGAGCGAACGCTGGCAGCCATGAGCGAAAAGTCTTCTGAAGATAGTTGCCGTTACTTGCATAAGTTGGGAGTGATCATTAAAACCAAGAATGTGGTAAATGGGTACGACGGCAATGTAGTAACCTTGGCTGATGGAAGTACCATTAAATCCAGAATGGTGATATGGGCTGCAGGAATCAAGGGCAATGTACCGACAGGTGTAGATCCGGCTTTACTGGTAAGAGGTAATAGAATAAAAGTAGATCGTCACAATAGGGTTTTTGGCTCACAGAATATTTACGCCTTAGGAGACTTGGGAAGTATGGTGACGCCTTTATATCCAAATGGACATCCGCAAGTAGCAGCTGTAGCTATTGAGCAAGCTGACTATCTGGCAAAAAACCTAGAACGAATACAAAAAAATGCGGAATTGTTAGAGTATGAATATAACAACAAGGGATCCATGGCTACGGTGGGTCGCAACCTTGCCGTAGTAGACATATCTAAGCCGAAGCTTCATTTGGGCGGTTTTTTTGCCTGGATAATTTGGATGAGTCTGCACTTATTTCTAATCCTCGGGGTGAAAAATAAGCTATTCGTATTTATGAACTGGATATACAATTATTTTACGTATGACCAGAATTTAAGGCTAATATTCAAAGAGTTCTACAAGCCGAAGCAGCCAATAGATATAACCAGGCAAGAAGAGGTTGCGCCGCAATTGGGCAAGCAAATGAGCTAATGTGCAACGTGTTTCATTGAATCCTGCATTACTTGTTGTTGTGCAGCCTCGGCCCAGTCTGTGATCATTTTAACCTGGGCATCGTTCAATTTAGCGTTGGTGTGGATTAATGTATAGAAGCTCAGCGGCATTTCGTGCTTTTCAACTAGCTCTGCCAGTTCGTCAAGCTTTTTGTTCTTGCGACGATAGTCATAAGAATTAAAGGTGCTAAAGTTTAATCCTCGTTTTCCTTCATCTATATGGTTGTGTAGCCACCAATTGACCGGAGTAATGTGGTTATACCAAGGATAATCGGTGTGGTTTGAATGGCAGTCATAGCATGACTTACGGAGTAAAGCCATTATCGTATCCGGCACCTGGACTGAATGGGTAATATCGGTAACCGCCAAAGCGTCACCATTATTTTTGGAAGGCTGAATAAACTGGGCGATAATGAACAGAATTAATAGGATCAGTAAGACGCGTTTCATATGAATTGTTTGCTTCCTAAAGTTACAGGTTCTAGGGCTGCAAAAAAATTCGTTCCAGCGTGTGGGTAAGTACGCAGTTAAGTCGGGTTGGATACGGGTATGATATGGAGTATTTGCAGCTCAGACACGGAGCAGCTACAAAGGTTCACACATTTAAAGGCTACCAACACGGCAATATTTTATATGAAATAGTTAGCTTATAATTTATATTATGTTAAATAAACGCACCGCACAGAATCCACTCTTGTTTTGTATTTTTGCGCTGCTTCTTTAGCGTAATATACTACTAAGGTACGTTTACAGGTCTCCTCTTGCGTATCTCAAATTTTGAGATTGCTTGTAAGTCGTATTATATTTTATGAAACAAGTTTTTCACACGACTAAAATTTAGCCTCCAACGTGGGTATCTAAACTGATAAAAAATTCAGTTCCGAAAGAAGATTTGAGTAAAAGCAACCTTTCCGTCTAATCTCCGTTTATGTAACAATACTATTTTGACACCTGGTGCTTTAAGTGATAATTAATATATTTAATTCAACGAGTCAAAAACACTTGATCAAAGCCAAAACAATGAATTTGAAATTTTTAGCCTTAGCATTCTCATTACTTGCCTTGAATCAGCTAGTAAAAGCACAAGATTTATTAGACTCAATAAAGGAAAAAAAGCCAGATAAAGAATACCTCGAATCTGCATTCAAGTCGTCAAGAGTTATCATGTCTCATAGCATGGAAATGCTTAAGCTGGGCATTTTAGATTTCAGGATTCTTCATCGTTTCGGCAATATTAATCAAGGCGCAAAAGAGTTTTTTGGTTTAGACCAGGCCACTATACGTTTAGGTTTAGATTATGCTATCAATAAAGATCTTACTGTTGGTGTAGGTCGAAGCAAGTATCGCAAAGAATTAGACGGGTTTATTAAATACCGGCCTTTGCAACAGGCCATAGGAACAAAAGCGGTTCCTTTCTCGGCAGTACTAGTTGGGGGCACTACCCTACAAACCGGCACCCTGGGTAGCTCCGGAAAAGACATTCTGTTCTCAAACAGAATGGGTTATTACGGGCAAGTGATTGTAGGAAGAAAGTTTAGCGAAGCATTTACATTGCAAGTAGTTCCCACCATTGTACATCGCAATTTAGTAACACTTACGGCCGATCCGAATGACACGTATGCTATTGGTGGCGGAGCTAGAATCAAGTTAATTCGCAGGGTTTCGTTTAATATTGATTACTATTATGTGATCAACAAAGATGTTAGCCAAAAGACCTATAATCCTCTATCAGTTGGCTTTGATATTGAAACAGGAGGCCACGTATTTCAGCTTCACTTAACAAATGCTATTGGAATGAATGAAAGAGCTTTTATTACGGAAACAACCAATGACTGGGGTAAGGGCGACATCCAGTTTGGCTTTAATATTTCAAGAGCTTTCCAGGTGAGGAAGAAAAAGTTGAACTAATATGCCGTTTTGTCTTTAAAAAACTCTTTACCTATGGGTGCTGTGTGCTTGAAGAAAGCTGGTGCGTCTTTCAATAATTCGTTGTCTTACACTTTTGGACGGATAGCTGCATGCGGACAAACAAAGAAGCACTTATCACATTGCGAACATAAGGATGGATCCCAAACAGGCACTTGCTCTGCAATCGCTCTTTTTTCATATTTGGTAGTGGCAGAAGGATGAGTACCGTCTACAGAGAAAGCACTAACAGGTAATTCATCTCCCTCGCCAGAAATGATTTTGGTGAGCACCTTCTGCACAAACTCGGGAGCATCTTTCACGTTCAGCCCTTCAATTTCCTTGTGGCCAATTAAATAATCAGTGAGATCAATTTGGAAAAGATTATTGAGTGTTTGATCAACAGCAGCGAAATTTTTCAACACTACTGCTTCGCCTTTTCTTTCATATGATTTGCGAATGTCTTTCTTGATGTATTCAATCGCTTCTTCTTTTGGAATTACATTACTAATGGCGAAAAACCAGGTTTGCAAAATGGAGTTGATACGAGAGCCCATGCCCGTTTCTTTTGCAACACGTGATGCATTAATCACATAAAGCTTCAGTTCTTTTTCAATAATTTCTTCCTGAATCTTTTTAGGCAAATGATTCCATATTTCTTTTTTTTCAAATGGATAATTAAGTAAGAACGTTGCGCCGTGTTCTGCATCTTTCAGAATATCGTATTTCTCTAAATAATTGAAATGGTGACAAGCAATAAAATTTGCAGAGTTGATCAAGTAAGTTGATTGGATGGGGTTGATCGCTTAAGCGTAAATGCTATGTAGTTAACGAAATTGATTTTTTAGAATCGTAAACAAAATAGCCTTCAACATGATTGTCAGTTACCTCACCGATAATCTTAATAGTATTCTTATTTGCACTTACTGTACCATCAGCACCTAAGCCAAAAAAACAAACCACGGAACAAGTGCTGATTCTCTAAAGAAAAGCTTTTATCATAATTGAGGCTGGTAAAAGTTACATCATCGTCTATGCCGATAGTAAAGCTTTTCTTTGGATGTTTTTTATTTATTTCATCAAATCTGGCTTTTATCATAGCAGGATTAAATTCTTTCGAAGCCAAACCATATCTACCACCAATAATTTTTGGCATATCATCATTCCAGGAAGCCTGTATAGCTGTTACAACGTCCATGAAAAGAGGCTCACCGATAGCTCCAGTTTCTTTATAACGATCCAACAAAGCAATTGATTTCATTGTTTTTGGAAAGGCATTAATGAAATGACGAACAGAGAATAGCCTGTACAAACGAACTTGCAGGTAACCAACTTTCTCTCCTTTGTTTGCTAAATAATCAACTGTCTCCTCCACAGCACCGGAACCGATGCCCATGATAATAATCATACATTCAGCTTCAGGGTGTCCAATATATTCAAACAATTTGTATTGACGACCAGTAAGTATTGCAAACCGGTTCATTGTTTCTTCTACAACGTAGGGCACGTGCCAATGGTATAGGTTAGCAGCTTCTCGGCTCTGAAAGAAAAAGTCAGGATTTTGTGCTGTACCTCGTATAAATGGATTGCTGCGATGTTCATCAAGGCTGTAATGATTTGAAAGAAAAGATGCAAAAGAAAGGATATAAAGATTACAACATCAATAATGCCCGGTACGACA
>PSMG01000061.1:0-8695 GCA_040290035.1 Chitinophagaceae bacterium | reverse complement strand
AAGTGACAACTTGTTTGCAGTTTTTTTAAACTTAGAAACTAGTAACGTTTCTTTCCGTACTTACCACCGCCGCCGCCATTGTGTTTGTCATTTCGGCGATCACCGCCACCACCGCCATTCCGATACTTTCCGCCGCCACCATTGTTGCGTTTGCCATAACCACCTCTGTCCCGGTTCTCTTGCTGCGGACGAAAGGCTTTCACAAAAGGCGTATTGGTAAAGGCAAGCTGACCCTTGGTAATATTGGTCAATTCTTGCTGAATGGCATCATCATGCACCATATCCTTATGCCAGTTGCTGTACGCAAGCTTCATGTAATAGGCAATGGCGTTGGCAAAACCAAGACGCTTGGCTTCATCGTCCGATGCCAGTGCTTTATCAATCACTAACTCCAGGTTCTTGCCCAGGTGTGAAAACTTAGGATGACGTTTTGGATAAGGCAATGGATCAGGCTTGCTTCTTAATGTTTCCCTTGTAGGAATAGGATAAGGCGATTTTACATCCAGTGCAAAATCAGAGATCAGGAACAAATGGTCCCAAAGCTTATGACGAAAATCTTCAACGTTCTTTAAATGAGGATTCAAAAAGCCCATTAGCTCAATAACGGCTTGCGCATTGCGCTGCCTGCGCTCCGGGTCTTCTATGGTTTTAATGTACTCCACCATTTTTTGAATATGACGGCCATATTCACGCATTTCCAGGTAATTTCTAGTAGTATTATACTCCATCGCTGACAAATGTAATGGTAAACTTGAATAAAAGGATTGGTTAGAACGTTGATTTATACTTAAATCGTTAAAATAAGGGCAAAAAGAAAGGAGCCCCGAACCAAGGCTCCTTTTACAAGCCACCATCCTCTTCCACCTAAGAGGTCGTTTATGATAGAAGCGCTAAGCGCTGAATAAAGTCTATTTTAAAGGTTACAATAAAGTATCACTTCATAATAATAATAACAAACATGGTACCAATAAGGAGATAAACGTAAAAACGGCATTGCCAAAACCGGTTGCACCTTTTTGTGCAAAAAGCAAAACAATTCTTACTCAAATAGGGAATTTTTCGCCACTAATTCCACTACTTTAGCTGCTTTTACAAGTGCAGGGGATTAAGATTATTGCCTATGATCATTGCCGTCAACACACGTTTTCTCATTAAGGATAAGCTCGAAGGCTACGGCTATTTTGTACACGAAACATTCAGGCGTATCACAGAACAACATCCCGAGCACCAATTCTATTTTTTATTTGACCGGCCTTATGACCAGAGCTTTGTCTTTTCCAAGAATGTGATACCCATCGTTGTTCCGCCACAGGCTCGCCATCCACTGCTTTGGAAGTTTTGGTTTGATGTAAAACTGCCTTTAGTGCTGCGTAAAATAAAAGCGGATGTTTTTGTATCACCTGATGGTTTTGCTACACTTACTACGAAAGTGCCCCAATGTATTGTCGTGCATGACCTGGGATTCTTACATCACTCGGAAACATACAAAAAAAGCCATGTGCTTTTTTACAAGCAGTATACCCGTTCTTTTTTAAGGAAGGCAAAAGCAGTAGCAACCGTATCTCAATTTTCTAAAAAAGATATTATTAAAAACTACAAAACACCGGCTGATAAGATCAATGTTGTTTATAGTGCGGCAAAAGATATATTTCGTCCACTAACAACAGATGAAAAGCAAGCAATTAAAGACCAATATACCGAAGGCAAAGAGTATTTCATTTATGTAGGCGCCATTCAGCCAAGGAAAAACATCATCAACCTGCTCAAAGGTTTTTCCTTTTTCAAAAAGCGCCAAAAGAGTAATATGAAGCTGGTATTGGCAGGCCGGGTTTGGAAAGGGGATAATTTTTTGGAACAATTGAACGCCTATAAATACAAAAACGACGTAGTGTTGATGGACTACGTAGAGGAAAGCTTATTGACACAACTAGTAAGCAGTGCGTATGCCTTGGTTTATCCATCCTTGTTCGAAGGCTTTGGTGTGCCACCTTTGGAGGCTATGAAATGCGGTATTCCGCCTATTACCTCAAGAGGAACAGCCATGGAAGAGATCTGCGGCAATGCCGCCCTTTATTTTGACCCCACAATTGCAGATGATATTGGAAAAAAGCTGATGCTGCTCTATAAAGATGAAACCTTACGTAATAAGCTAATTGAAAATGGAAAATCCATAGTAACGCAATACAGTTGGCAACGCACTGCAGATTTACTTTGGGAAAGCATTCTCCAATGTGTCGATAAACACACCTAGTCTTAACGACTCTTTGCCTTCAGATTCAGGTATAGCACATTTACACATTGTCTATCTTCGCGGCCAAAAACAAGCAAACAATGAAATCTACAATAACAATTGAAGTGGAGTTGGATGAAGGTCGTGTGCCTGCTAACATTCACTGGAGTGCAACCGAAAGTACCGCTACTGCCCCACAGGCAGCTAAAGCCATGATGCTTTCACTTTGGGATGGTGCTGAAAAAACAGCGTTTCGTATTGACCTTTGGACACAGAAAATGATGATTGATGAAATGGCTGACTTCTACTATCAAACCTTTATGACTATGGCCGATACATTTGAACGTGCCACCAAGCAATCGGCCCTTGTGGGTGATATGAAGAACTTTGCCAAAGATTTTTTGAAGAAGTTCAACGACGAGCAGATGAAACAAAACAAGTTAGAGCAACAATAAGCAACTAAAAGTCAAAACTTTCTATATGAACCTCGAGCAAAAAGTAATGGCTGAAATGAAAGAAGCTATGAAGGCAAAAGACGAAGCTAGTCTCAGAGCTTTGCGTGGCATTAAAGCAGAAATTATCAAGGCCAAAACCGAACCCGGTGCTGGCGGCGAAGTAACAGAAGAAGGCGAACTAAAACTGTTGCAGCGCATGATGAAGCAACGAAAAGATTCATTGGAGATTTATCAGCAACAAGGCCGGGAAGATTTGGTGCAGAAGGAGCAAGAAGAAATCAACATTATTGAAAAATTCTTACCGCAACAGTTGAGCACAGAAGAACTTAAGGCCGAACTGCAAAGCATTATTGCTGAAACAGGCGCTTCCTCTCCTGCTGATATGGGTAAGGTAATGGGAGTGGCTACTAAAAAATTAGCCGGTCGCACAGATGGTAAAGCCATTTCTGCAGCCGTTAAAGAATTGCTTTCCAAATAAAAATGGCGAGTGGTGAGTGCAGGATTACATTCACCATTCACCATTCACCATTCAAATGATTATTGACATCATTGCATTTGTTCTTCTGCTTGTTGCTTTGTTCAAAGGATTGCGCAAAGGTTTTATCGTAGCCTTGTTTTCTTTCTTTGCCTTCATCATTGGTTTAGCCGCTGCATTAAAATTGTCAACTGCTGCAGCACATTATCTGGAACGTTCAGCAAATGTCTCACAAAAATGGTTGCCGGTTGTGGCATTCATCGGGGTATTTATTATCGTGGTGTTGTTGATTCGCTTAGGCGCTAAGCTGATAGAAGGTGCAATAAGTTTAATGATGCTTGGCTGGGTCAATCGTTTGTTAGGCGTTGTGCTTTTTATCTTTATCTACTTTTTTGTTTACAGTGTTTTGTTGTTCTATGCAGAAGCATTGAAGTTGATCAAACCCGAAACAACTGCAAGCTCTGTTGTATATCCTTATCTACAGCCATTAGGTCCAAAAGTGATCAATGCAGTAGGTGTTATTCTTCCTTTTTTTAAAAATGTGTTCAACGAACTATTGCAGTTTTTTAGTAAGGTTGGTGAAACAAGTAAATAGTGATAACATTACTGTTTTCCATTATTCCAACTATCAATTCTTTATTAGAAAATAGGCATGATTTCTACAGTAAACTATTTGGTTTAAAACCTTTATTTTAGCAAAAATTAGATAGTCGCTGATGCAGTATCAAATCAAACAATTAGACAAGTTCAAGTATATTGAGGAGGGAGAAGGAGAGCCGCTTGTTTTGTTGCATGGATTATTTGGTGCACTCAGCAATTTCAAAGACCTCATCGAATATTTTCGTACATCCTACAGGGTAGTGGTGCCCATGTTACCACTCTTTGAACTGGATATTTTACACACTTCTGTTGGCGGCTTGGCTAAATATGTTGCTAAGTTTTTAGAAGCAAAGGCATTGACCAACCTACATCTTTTAGGTAACTCATTAGGTGGTCACGTAGCCTTGGTGTATTTGTTGAAAAACCCGAAACACACCAAATCATTAACACTTACCGGTAGTTCTGGTTTGTTTGAAAATGGTATGGGCGATAGTTATCCCCGCAGAGGCGATTACGACTATATCAGAAAGAAAACAGAGCTAACTTTTTACGATCCCGCAATGGCTACAGATGAATTAGTGAACGAAGTGTTTGAGATCACCCGTAACCGGTTAAAAGTAATCAAGATTATTGCACTGGCTAAAAGTGCGATCCGAAATAATTTAGGCGAAGAATTAAACCAGATCAAACAGCCAACCTTGCTTGTCTGGGGAAATAATGATACTATTACCCCGCCGTTTGTGGCAAGGGAATTTCACAAGTTAATTCCAAACAGCGAGCTTCATTTCATTGATAAGTGCGGACACGCACCCATGATGGAGCGTCCCGAGGAGTTCAATGTTATATTGCATAAATTTTTGAAAAAACTGAACGAGCCTGCAACAGTTCAGTAACGGTAATTGTCTTTTAAGTAAACCCATGTTAACCCGTGACCTCATATCGAACTCTATTCCCTACCTGCATTTACAGGATAAAGTTTACCATGCCCTGCAACTGATGAACGATTATCATGTTGCGCATTTGCCTGTAGTGGAAGAAGAAAAATATTTAGGAATTATTAGCGAAGAAGAACTCTTGCACAGCGATGAAGAGCAGGTGTTACAACAATTGCCCATAACTGATGGAGGCAATTCTGTAAAAGCGGCTGATCATTTCTTAAAAGCCATACAGGTAGCCGTTGCCAATAAGCTAAGCATAGTGCCGGTGATTGATAACAATGCCTTGGTAGGTATAGTTACTTACAACGATCTCTTGCGCAATGCATCTGATTTCATGAGTTTGAACCAACCCGGCGCATTGATTGTTTTGGAAATGGATACGAAGGATTATTCCTTTGCAGAGGTGAACCGAATTGTAGAATCAAACGATGCACAAATTACACAGCTCAATACTTACACCGATCCGGAAACAGGCATTACCGAGGTAACTATACGCATTAATAAATTAGATGTGTCTAATATCATTGGCAGCTTTCAGCGATATGAGTATAATGTGAAATATTATTTTGGTGAAGAACTTTACGAAAATGAGTTGCGCAACAATTACGACAACTTGATGCATTACTTGGGTATCTAAAAAATTACATCCTCTTAACAATCTCCTATTTATTTTCAACGTTCAATTAAAACTAATTGCGGATGCCCTTTTGGAAAAGTGGTGTTTTGTTTTGCTGCTTGATAAGCCTTGCTTTTAGTACAAAAGCACAGGTGGCTGTTGATAGTGTCAAGCTACACGATTCTGTAACACTGTTCACGGTGAAAGGTATTATTGTTTCGGGTAATAAACATACCAAGCGACAAATTGTATTGCGTGAACTTTCATTTAAAGAAGGCGAACGTTATCCATTAAATGTATTGGTAGATAAATTCAATGAGAGCAAAAAACAATTATTAAGCACTGAACTTTTTTACGATGCTGTCATCGCTTTAAAAAACTTTGAAGACCACGACGTGAACATTCAGGTGAATGTAAAAGAACGCTGGTATATTTTTCCTTTGCCCTTCTTCAAATTAGCTGATCGCAACTTTGCCGAATGGCGGCGCAATGGTATGAGCCTCAACCGGGTGAATTATGGCGTAGATATCACGCATAAAAATTTTACAGGTCGCAACGATCAGTTGAATATTTATTTAATGACTGGCTTTACACACCAGGTGCGGTTAGGCTATCGCAATTTGTTTTTGGATAAGGCCTTAAAATGGTCAGACAACTTTTCTTTTGCTTACGGTAAAACAAAAGAGATAGGTTACCAAACCATCAACAACCTGGTAGCTACTTATAAAAACACCGACAGCTTTGCACAAACTTTTTCGCGTACAAGCATTGAACTAAACTATCGGCCGGCACTAAAAACACGACACACCTTTGGCTTTGCGTACAACTATTTAGCTGCGGCAGATACAGTGTTTAAACTTAATCCCAAGTTTACCAACACTACATCCTCTTTTACCTATCCCGAATTGTATTATCGTTTCAATTATACCGATCTGGATTATTATCCCTATCCAAAAAGCGGCATCATTGGCGAAGCTGTCTTTAGTCAAAAAGGCTTTAATAGAGAAAGTCATTTTGCAGCGCTAACGCTAAAAACCTCGCAGTACATTCCCATTAATGAGTCTTATTTCTTTAACCTGCGCTTGATGGGTCACATCAAGTTTCCGTTTGATCAACCCTATCTCTTCCGTCGTTTCTTACCTGTCGAAGGTTATATGCAGGGCTTTGAAGGAAACGTCTTGGATGGTGTAGCGGGTGGCTATGCAAAAACTATTCTTACCAGGCAAATATTCAACCGCACCTACAGCATTCCTTCCAAAAAAATTGATCTGCCAAACAACATACCGGTACACGTTTATGCAAAAGTGTTTGGCAACACCGGTTATGTTTACGATAACCAGCCAACGGTAGGAACCTACAGCAATAAATGGTTGTTCTCTGCAGGTGTGGGCTTAGATATTGTGGTTTTTTACGATTGGATTTTCAAGATCGAATACAGTTTCGCTTCAATCGGGCAAAAGGGGCTATTTTTACATACAAGGGATTTTTATTAAACAAGAACACGAATTAGAGCGAATTACACAAACAAACCTTTGCACAGTAATTTCTCCACTATTGAGTATATGCAGGTTTAGAAAAAGAAAACTTAGAAGGGCAATTCGGATAATTGTTTTAAAATTCGTGTAATAAATCACAATGAAAGTAGCAATATACAGCAGGGTTTTAGAGCAGGGTCAACAGAAGGATATACAAATTCTGTTCGATGAGTTAGAGCAGGAATCAATCATTTCGGTAGTGTATGAAACCTTGTTTGCCGAACTCAAAAAATTTATTTCACTTCCATCTTCCTGTCTCACCTTTTCCGACCATGAGGAGTTGAACGACGACATCGATTTTGTGATCAGTCTGGGTGGCGATGGTACTTTGCTTGATACGGTTACATTAATTCGCAATAAAAACATTCCGGTTGTTGGTATCAACTTTGGACGCCTTGGTTTTTTGGCCTCCATTGGTAAAGACGAAGTAAGCAGTGCCGTTAAAGCCTTGGCTCGCAGGTCCTACATCATGGACAAACGTTCACTTATTCATGTAGATGCCAACATTCCCATTTTTGGTGATACGCCTTATGCATTGAACGAGTTTGCTATTCACAAGCAGGATGTAGCTCCCATGATTAAGATACACACGTATTTAAATGGCGAATTGCTCAACATTTATTGGGCCGATGGACTGATCTTGGCTACGCCTACAGGTTCTACCGGTTATTCGCTAAGCTGCCAGGGACCTGTTGTTTTTCCAGAAGCACACAGCTTTGTGCTTACACCTATTGCGCCGCATAATTTAAACGTTCGTCCTATTGTGATCCCCGATAACACTATTGTTTCCTTCGAAGTAGAAAGCCGTTCCGACCAGATCATTTGTGCCTTAGACTCCCGCAGGGAAACCGTGGACAAGAACATACAATTGGCCATTCGCCGGGAACAGTTCAGTATAAAACTGGTACGACTAAACGAAAACAACTTCCTCCAAACACTTCGCAATAAACTGTCGTGGGGGCTGGATAAGAGGAATTAAGGTATAGTTCAGATATACGACCGCTTTACTATGAAACTTTTAGAGTTTAATTGGTTCAATTTATTTGCTATATAATGACTTTGTAAGAGCGAAGTTTGTCAGTCCGAAGAATGGCAGCCAACGAGCAGGGCTTGGCGTTGTTTGGGGATTTGAAAAACGTCAGCCCACAACTGAGGCCAATATTGTTTCAAAAGTTTAAGATAACAGCTAAAGCTCAATTATTAACGCCGAGCTGAAACCGAAGCCGATTAGCGAACCAAAAGATGAGGATTTATTCTTCAGCCGGCATAGAAGCAAACCAATGTTAGCGGGAGTGCTTCAACTCGGTGTCTGCATTTTATTGGTTATCCTTCTTAAATCTTTCATTGGCCTAAATGCTAAAACCGCAATAGTAAAATTTAAGAAAAGGTGAAGCACAATTGGATAAGTCAGAGTTCCTTTAAGAAGAAAAATCTTGCCAAGAATTAGACCCACCACAAAGTTCGATAAAATGCCTTTCCGACCTTGATAAAGATGTCCGACAGCAAATAATAATGCCGAAATAATGATCAAAATGTCTCCACTTAGTCCAGTTGTATTTAGCGAATAAAATATGAACTGCCGACATATCAGCTCTTCGAAAAAACACCAACAATGATATAGCTAACAAACAAAAGATATTCCCTTGTTGTAATTGGCAAATATGAAATTGGGCAACCAAACAATTCTTTAGCAGTGGTGATGTTTTTTGGGTAATTATTACTCCAAGGTGTAAAGGATAAACCAAATGGTACAATAAATATTGGAAGAATTACTGACAAAACTTCTTCGTTTATTATTATCCCCTTGTCAATATTCAAGAAGTCAAGCGGGTAATAAATAGATGGT
>PSMG01000017.1:0-53341 GCA_040290035.1 Chitinophagaceae bacterium | reverse complement strand
TCAAATCTTTACGGAGTAAAAATAGCAAGCTAAAAAAGTGACAACTTGTTTGCAGTTTTTTTAAACTTAGAAACTCAAAGATCTCTGTAAAATTTTAAGGATCGTTCGAGGTCAGCAACCTTTAAGTGCACGTGACCAATTTTTGTTTCGGCAGGAATTTTATAAGACATACTATGTATCTTGCAGCGAATTTACGATTTTACAATGAAGGCGCTACACTTTTTAGATATGAATTTAGATTTCCTCAATCACCTAGGATAGGCCTGCTCATTTTTCTTTCATTGTATTTATTCATTTCAAAACAAACTTCTTATGGCCTCAACATTGAATGCCTTGCATCCAACGCAATACTATTTAGATCTTGAAGACCAATATGGTGCCCATAATTACCATCCCATTCCTGTTGTCTTAAACAAAGGCAGAGGTGTATTTATGTGGGATGTGGAAGGTAAGCGTTATTATGATTTTTTAAGTGGTTATTCAGCTGTAAACCAAGGACACTGTCATCCAAAAATTATTGATGCTTTAATAGAACAAGCGCAACAGCTAACGCTTACCAGTCGTGCATTCCATAGCGACGCATTAGGCGAATACGAAAAGTATATTACCAACTTATTTAGTTATGATAAGGTGATACCAATGAACACTGGTGTGGAAGCGGTGGAAACAGCGATTAAACTTTGCCGTAAATGGGGTTACCAAGTAAAAGAAATCCAAGACGGCGCAGCGAAGATCGTTGTGTGTGAAGGTAATTTTCACGGAAGAACATCAACGGTTATTTCCTTTAGCACTGATCCTTCTGCCAAAAATAATTTTAGTCCTTATACGCCTGGTTTTATCATCATTCCCTATAACGATCTCAATGCGTTAGAAGAAGCATTGAAAGACGACACGGTTGCCGGATTTTTAGTTGAGCCCATTCAAGGTGAAGCAGGTGTGGTTGTTCCGGATGAAGGCTATTTGAGCAAAGCGAAAGATATGTGCGAAGCGGCTAATGTTCTTTTCATTGCGGATGAAATACAAACAGGTTTATCGCGTACCGGTAAGATGCTTTGCTGCGATTATGACAACATTCAACCTGATATTTTAATTCTTGGTAAGGCCCTAAGCGGCGGCGTATTACCGGTAAGCGCTGTATTAAGCAATGACGAAGTGATGTTGCTATTCAAACCCGGTGAACATGGTTCTACCTATGGCGGCAATCCACTGGCATGTAGGGTTGCCATTGCAGCTTTGGAAGTATTACAGGAAGAAGAATTAGCACAAAACGCTTTCGAGTTGGGTAACTATTTCAGAGATGAATTACGCAATCTTAATTCAAAACATATTGGCTATGTTCGTGGCAAGGGTTTGTTGAATGCCATTTGTATTGAGCACCAAGACAAAGAAGCTGCCTGGAAACTTTGTATGGAATTGAAAAAAAACGGTTTGTTGGCAAAGCCGACGCATGGCGATAAGATCAGGTTAGCACCGCCATTAGTTATTACTAAAGAACAAATTGATGAATGCATTAGCATCATAAAAAAGTCTCTATCTGTTTTAGATTAGTGTAATAACTGATAAATATTATTTCACCACTGCAACGCAACCATTATTTTTACAAAAACGACAGCATGCACACGCATTTACATCACCACGAGGAACATTTACAAAGCAGCGATTTGTTGCGGGACATTGTAATCGGCATGAGCGATGGATTAACCGTTCCGTTTGCATTGGCTGCAGGTTTGAGTGGCGCTGTAAGCAACACCAGCATTATTGTAATTGCCGGTATCGCAGAAATTGCAGCGGGTTCTATTGCAATGGGCTTGGGTGGCTATTTAGCAGGTAAAACAGAACAAGACCATTACAACAGTGAACTGCGACGTGAATATTACGAAGTGGATCATTTGCGTCATAAAGAGATTGATGAAACAAAAGAGTTTTTCGCATCTCTTGGACTGAGTGAAGAAATGCAGCAAAAGGCAACCGAAGAAATTGCGCAGGACAAAGACAAGTGGGTTGACTTTATGATGAAGTATGAATTGGGTTTGGATAAACCAGATCCGAGACGTGCACGAAAATCGGCCTTCAATATTGGTGCTTCTTATATTGCTGGCGGGCTGGTGCCTTTATCCCCTTATTTCTTTGTGCATGATCCGTTAAATGCGCTAAAGTTTTCCGTTATAGTAACACTGATTTGTCTCTTTATTTTTGGTTGGTTTAAAAGCAGGATGACGGGTGTCAATCCGTGGAGTGGCGCTTTACGTGTAACATTGATTGGTGCCATGGCCGCCGCTGCTGCCTTTGGGGTCGCAAAAATTTTTGAAGGCAGGTAGCATTCGAAACTTCACAATAATTATTCAAGCATTGAGCATTTGTTCAATGCTTTTTTATTTATGGACTTAACTGCATTACTACTATGATGCTTTAGTTGCGTCGCACTCTTGTACGTTCTGAAATTCTCTATTCATCAGAGTTAATCTAATTCATATCGTTGAATGGAGCGTCGCAAGGAACGATCAACAGAATTAATACAGCCGGTCTAATTATTCTCACCCTTTTTCACCGAGAACAATCATTTGGTTTTTTGTTAGTAGGACGATCGTCTTTTTATTTTTCGTAAATGAAAATAATTATGCACATTTCTTCTCATTGTCAACACCTATTCGTATTGCATTTGGTTTTCTAATCATCAGTTGCGTGGCATTGATCTTAGTGCTTTGATATACGATTCAAGATCAACAAGAAATTGAAAAGCGTAAAACAGAAGCCGATAAGTTAGCTAAGGAAGCAGAGTTGTTTAAACTGCGTCAACAATTGCAACCACATTTCTTATTCAATAGTTTGAATTCGATTAATGCATTGATTGGAAGTAAGCCACAGCAGGCAAGAACAATGATTCAACAGCTTTCGGATTTCCTACGAGGCACGTTGAAAAAAGAAGATAATCAGTGGCTAAGCCTGGATGAAGAATTGCATCAACTAAATCTTTATTTAGAGATTGAAAAAATTCGTTTTGGGCATCGTCTTTCCACTACCATTAACAATGAAACGAATGGTATTGAAACAAAACTACCAGCACTTTTGCTGCAACCGGTATTGGAAAATGCTATCAAGTTCGGCTTATATGAAACTGCAGAAGATATAACTATAACATTGGAAGCAAGAACACAAAACAATACGTTGGTTGTTGCAATTACCAATCCGTTTGATCCTGAAACAAGTTTACCCAGAAAAGGAACGGGCTTCGGTTTGGCATCCGTACAAAGAAGATTGTATTTGTTGTTTTCCGGAAACGACTTGTTGCAAACTGAGGTGAAAGAAAATATTTTCATTACGACCATTAAAATTCCACAGCAATGAAAGCATTAGTTATAGATGATGAACCATTGGCACGATCCATTTTATTGGAATATTTGCAGAACTTTCCGCAGATTGAGGTATTGCAAGAATGCAATGATGGATTTGAAGGTGTCAAAGCCATCAATCAATATAATCCAGATTTTATTTTTCTTGATATACAAATGCCGAAGATCAATGGCTTTGAAGTGTTGGAATTAATCGAGAATCCACCTGCAGTAATCTTCACCACTGCCTTTGACGAATTTGCGATTAAGGTGTTCGAGGTGCATGCCGTAGATTATCTATTAAAGCCGTTCAGCAAGGAACGTTTTGATAAGGCTATTGAAAAGTTTTTGAACAATTCACAATTACTACATCAAATACTACATCAAAAAACGGCTACACAGTCGCTGTTACAAGCTACGCAAGAAATGCCTTCCCATAGTGAACGCATCGTTGTGAAAACAGGTGGAAAAATTAAAATCATTCCTACCGCGGACATAAAATATTTAGAAGCTGCGGATGATTATGTGAAGATCAATACAGCCGAAGGTGCATTTCTCAAAAACAAAACCATGAGCTATTTTGAAACGGTTTTGCCGCAGGAAAACTTTGTTCGTACGCATCGCTCCTACATTGTGAATATCCAGGAGATTACCAGAATCGATCCCTATGAAAAAGAAAATCATTTAACGATCCTTCGTGGTGGCCAACGCATTCCCCTAAGTAAGAATGGATATGCTAAGCTGCAGGTAGTTTTAGGCTTATAATCCAAAGAGCAAACTCACCTATCTTCGCAGCTGTTATGCAAGTGCACCGTGCTATTGAGGCGCTACCTAATTTCCAGAACGCAGTATTGACCATTGGGACGTTTGATGGTGTTCATAAAGGACATCAGCAGATCATAAAAGCTATGGTTGCCATGGCCAAAGAAGTGGCTGGCGAAACTGTCATCATTACATTTGACCCACACCCAAGAAAAATTGTACAACCCGACAAATCATTAGAGCTAATTAATACACTTGATGAGAAAATACAGTTGATTGAACAACATGGTATTGATCATTTTGTCATTGTTCCTTTTACTGAAACTTTCTCTCAGCAATCTGCAGAAGCTTATGTACAGCATTTTTTAGTGAAAAACTTTCATCCGCATACGATCATTATTGGTTACGACCATCATTTTGGAAAGGGTCGTGAGGGCAATTTTGATCTGCTCGCCAAATTAGCTGATATCTATCGTTATCAATTACTAGAAATTCCAAAGCATGTGATTGATGAAATTGCCATTAGCTCCACTAAGATTCGAAATGCATTATGGGAAAGTGATACCGATACAGCCAACAAACTGTTAGGCTACGATTTTTTCTTTGAAGGAGAAGTAATTTATGGTGATCAACTGGGTAGAAAATTAGGTTATCCAACAGCTAATCTTTCCTATGTCGATCCAGATAAAATACACTTAGGACAAGGTGTTTATGCAGTGATGGTTGAAGTGTCATCTAAAATTTATAAGGGTATGATGAGCATTGGCAATCGCCCTACCATTACAGGCTTAGACGAACGTGTTGAGGTAAATATTTTTGATTTTGACCAGGATATTTATGGCGAAAAGATAAAAGTTACGGTAAAGAAATATTTGCGAGGTCAAGAAAAATACCCTTCTCTGGATCTTTTGATTGAGCAACTGCATAAAGACAAAACCAACAGTTTACAAATTCTTAATCCGTAATTATTTTCGCTACCATTTCTTTTAGCAACATAGCATCAGACGTTCCCGCATCATCAACACCAATACTTTTCAAATTGAATTGATGTAAGAGCAACAATATCTTTTCAATCTGTTGTTGCGAATAACGTGATGCTGTATGCAAATAATCTTTTACAAAAAAAGTATGAACACCAATTGCTTGCGCAACAGACTTTTCGTCTCTTGTTGGAACGGAATAAATCATTAACACTTTACTGAAAAAATTATACAGCGAAGGGAAAATAAACGGCAATGGTGCAGCTTTTGGATTCGCTTCAAAGTAGTGGATAATTCGAATGGCCTTATACAAATCTTTAGAAGCGATAGCTTGTTGCAGTTCAAAAACGTTAAACTCTTTACTTACACCTACAAATGTTTCAATATCATCTTCTGTAATTTGTTTTTTTGCACCAAGATTTAAAGCCAGTTTATCAATTTCATTATTCAATCGGCTCAAATCATTACCAATATGATCGATCAGTAAAAACAAAGCTTTATTTGTAATGGACAAGCTTTTTGATTTTACCAAGGATTGTGTCCATTCAGGCAACTCATTTTCGTACATTTTTTTAGTAGTGAGTACTACTCCTTTGTCCTTTAACAGCTTGGCCAATTTAGTTCGTCCATCTACTTTTTTCCCCTTGTAAGAAATCACTAAAACAGTTGATGGTAAAGGCTTGTCTATATATCCTTCCAGCTTTTCAATATCACGCATTTGCTGTGCTTCTTTGATCAGCACCACCTGTTTTTCGGAGAACATTGGATAACGTCTGCAAGCATTGACAACTGCAGGCCATTCTGCATCTTTTCCATAAAAAACAGTTAAGTTAAAACCTGCCTCATCCTCAGTTAATATCTTATGCTCTGCATAATCCATTACTTGATCAATGAAATATTCTTCTTCGCCTTCTAACCAGTAAACAGGTTTAAACCTGCCGCTTTTTAATTCTGTAATAATTTTTTCAGCACTCATAAAAAAATCAATTACTGCAAATCAATGACTTTTATTTTTGGCATGGTTTTAGGCATTGCTTGCGAAAATTTAAAACCCGACCTTTAAGAAACTGTTAATAGAAATTCAATCACTCGAACATTAAAACCTTCAATGATGGCAAACACAAATTATCCTTCTGCAGAAAACCCGCAAAACAGTGGTCCTGCGAGAGCCACAAATAGCAACACCAAAAATATAGTTATTGGTGCATTAGCAGTAGCTCTTTTAGGTACATGGGGATTATTTCTGTACAAAAACAACGAAAAGACAACGCAAATTCAAGCAGTACAAACGCAAGCTTCTACTGCAATGACTGCAAGAGATTCTGTACAAATGTTGTACAACGAATCATTAACTCGTTTAGATTCCTTAACTGGTAGTAATAATAATCTTCAAGGCCAGTTGGGTGATCGTCAAACAGAGATCGCAAAATTGAAATCAGAGATCAATAAAATTGTAAGCAATCGAAATGCAACATCTGCTGATTTAAAAAGAGCAAGAGCAATGATTGGTGAGTTGAATCGTAGGATTGCTAACCTGGAAGCAGAAGTAGCTCGTTTAACTGGTGAAAACCAACAATTAGCAGCTACGAACACGCACCTAACAAAAGAGAAAGAAGTACTACAAACAAATTTGCAAACTACCACCTCTGAAAAAGAAGAATTAGCAAAAACAATTGATGTAGCTTCTACATTCAGTGCTTCAGGAATTACTATTACACCTTTACACGTAAAAGGCAATGGTAAAGAGAAAGAAACAACTACAGCTCGTCGTGTAAACAAATTGGTTATCTCTTTTGATGTTGAAAACCGTGTTGCACGTAGCGGCCCGGCAGATATATACGTAATTGTTACTGCACCTGATGGTAAAGTTATTTCAGGCAACAATTCTGGTACTTTGACTACAAGAAACGATGGCGACAGACCCTATACATTTAAGAGCACTATTAGCTACGAACAAGGAACACGTCAGCACATTGCAGTTCCTTTAGTACAAAATGATTTTCAGATCGGTGACTACAAGATTGAAATCTATCAAAATGGTTTCAAGATTGCTGAAGGCACTCGTACGCTGAAGAAAGGCGGTTTATTCGGTTAATTCTCACACATTCAACTCCTACGAAAAAGCCCCGCAACTTGCGGGGCTTTTCTATTAAGAAGTCTTGATTATAAATTATACCCAAATGATACGTAGTACAAACCACCAACCATCGGATTACCAAATGCACTTTGGTAATAACGATTCAAAATATTAGAACCGCCCAATTTAAATATGCTCTTTGTATTTGGAATTTTGTAGCTCACTTGTGCATCAACAACGCCAAAAGAAGGCACATTGCCAGTACCAAAGGTACCTTCCCAATACACTTCATCCTGCCATCTGTAATTAACAGCGAAGCCAATACCTGAATAAACATTTTGGTTGCCTAAACCAATGTTGAAACGATATCTTGGTGTATTAAAGAAAGTCACTAAGCCTGAAGGCACATTTTGTAATTGATCAGAAGAAAAATTGGTTGTAAAACCATAACCTTTAGCAAATTGATAGCTAAATCCAATACCCCAACCTAAAGCATTAACTGTTTGGCCGCTGTTTACAACAAATGAGTAGTTGTTTGTAGTAAATGGACTTGCCAAATCTTGTGGCGCCAATGCTGGATTATCAGATGTTCCTCTGCCTACCGCCGTTCTACCAATAAAATCTTTGTATTGGCTATAGTAAACGTTAGCGTCAATCAAGAAGTTTTTTGTAACCAAACCACGATAACCTAATTCATATGAATTTACTGTTTCAGGTTTGATAGTTGTAAACTGAGCCTTTTGTAACAAAGTGGGATTAGGTATACCTGTTGAGACAGAATTTCTATACGCTACAATACTTTCTGCTGTGTAGGCAGGATTTGTATTGAACTTAAAGAAAGTTTCAAATTCTGGCAATCCACCAATCAAGCGATTAACACCACCTGTGAGTAGGTTGATGTATTGATCTTGCGTAGATGGGAAACGATAAGCTGTTTGATAAGATAAGCGAATGTTATTGTTTGGAGCAACCTTTACTAAAGCAGTAGCTCTTGGTGTAAATCTACCTTCAAAGTTTTTATTCTTATCGTAACGTCCTGACAAGGTCAATTTCAATACATCGTTCAATAAACTTTTTTGTAATTGAACATAACCACCAACTTCTGAAATATTAATTGGACCGGTGGTATCTACGAAAATAGTACCATTAGAATTCAAATGATAAAGCCTATAGCTGGCACCAACTAATACATCCAACACCTTAACGTAATCCGTTAAGTTCAACTGACCTTCTGCCTGATAAAGGTTTGTATGATCGTCGAACTTAGCGCCGCCTTTGTTGATTGAAGTGCCAATTGCATTGTTAAATGCTGCTTTGAATGCATCAGTACCTGGCAAGTACCTACCTTGATCTGCTGTAGATCTTGCTGCAGAGTGTGCTTGTGCATCAGGAACACCTTGTAAACGAGCACCTGCGTAGGTACCTACATATTGTTGGAACCAGTTTGTATTTGATTTCCATGTATTGTTAATAAACAAAGCCGCAGTAGTAGCAGTATAAGCATCACCAGAATTTTCTAGTGTAGTGTAACCACGCAAGAACCAGTTTTTATTTTTCACTTCTGCCTTGTATTGACCCATTTTCAAGTTCTTAATTGCATAACGGTCGGCACCGGTATAAACAGTGGTTCCCGTTCCATAATTAGCTATCAATGATGCCTCCGTGTTGCTGTTGATCTTATAATACAATCCGCCAGTTAAACGAATGTTGTAAGCATTGTAATCAACCAAGTCTTTTTCATCGTAACCTGTACGGCTCACAAATTGACCACCAAACACATTATTTTGAATACCTAAATAGAATGGTCGTGTAGTAGCATTTGTTGACAAGAAACTAGCCAAGCCGGCTTGAATCTGTGCTTGCGTAGGTGTACAACCACAAGCAGCTGCAATTTGTTGTGTAACCAAAGGAAGTGCCTGAGCAGATGCTTGTGCTACAACAGCCTGTGCTAAACTGTTCATGCTAGTGCTTGCTTCATCACCAAAAACGTTTACACCATCATAGTTCGGATCTGTAGTTCTATTACCGGGTTTCAACGAACTAAAGACATTATTACGTAGGATATTTCTTTGATCCATTGCTTGCCAATCTTGTGCTTTGATGAATTGGCCAGATAACTTAAAGCCAAATTTTTCACCAATAACCTTTCCCCAGCGAACCGCCCAATCATAGTATGGAGCCGGGCTGTGCTGGCTACCATCAGTATGATTAAGACCTTGTTTGATTTGGAAACTTAAGCCTTGGTATTTGAATGGACTTTTGCTGCTAATCAACATAGTACCGTTCATACCACCAGAACCATATAAGGCAGAAGAGGCACCAGGCAACAATTCCACGTTATCAATATCTAGTTCAGTTGGGCCTACAATGCTACCAACTGAAAAATTTAAACCAGGGGCCTGGTTATCCATTCCATCAATCAATTGATTAAAGCGAAGATTACCACTACCATTAAAACCTCTGGTACTTACTGTTTTAAATGTGAAACTCGAAGTTGTTAAATCAACACCTTTTAAGTTCTTAGTCAAATCATAATAATCAGGTGAAGGGGCATTGCGAATAGTAGCTGCACTGATACTCTCAATAGTCACTGGAGATTCTAGAAAACGTTGCGGCAAACGTGTTGCTGCTACAACTACTTCCTGCCCTAATGAATTGCCTTGTACAAAACTCACCTGAACAGGTTTTGAGGCGTCTTTAACCGTGATCTGCTGGCTTTCAAAACCAACTGAGCTGATAATTAGGGTTGCTGGCAATTTTGCCGCACGAATGGTAAAATTTCCGTTTGGATCAGTAAATGTTCCCTGCGACGAACCTTGCACTAAAACCGAAACCGCAGCAACAGGCTCATTTGATGCAGCTGTTTTTACAGTTCCGGAAATTGTAATGTTTTGTGCAAACACAGTTACTGCTACAAGCATAGTGACAGCAAAAGCTGTAAAAAAGCGTAGGCCTTTTCTCATAAATAATAATTTAGTTTTGGATTGAAACGTTTTTTCCATCAATTAATCCATAAACGATTTGATTTACAAAGATTAAATCGGCTGGCAAAATACATATTCCCTTGCTGTTCTAAAAATATTTTCGCCGCATTTATCACTAATGTTGAAATCTTATGGATTAGGTTTGTACTATCGTTTGTACAATAAAGTTTTTCTATGGCTTTGCAACTGCTCAATCAAATGGGTTTTTATCAGGGGAAAGTGAGAGATGTGTACACCATTAACAACCGTTATTTGGTAATGATCGCATCAAATCGTATTTCCGCATTTGATGTTATACTACCAAAGCCTATTCTCTACAAAGGACAAGTATTGAATCAAATTGCAGCCTATATGTTGCGTAGTACCGAAGACATTTGCCCAAATTGGCTGATTGAAGTGCCTGCGCCAAATGTGTCTTTTGGTTATAAGTGCATACCTGTAAAGGTGGAAGTAGTCGTAAGAGGCAACTTGTGTGGTCATGCCTGGCGAACCTATTCCAGCGGACAGCGGACACTTTGTGGTGTTGTCATGCCAGATAATTTAAAAGAAAATGACTTCTTTCCTACTCCATTGATCACACCTTCCACAAAAGCAGACGAAGGTCATGATGAAGATATTTCAAAAGAAGACATTTTCAAACGGGGATTGTGTTCAAAAGAAGATTGGAAAATAATTGAAGGTTACGCCTTGGCTCTTTTTAAAAGAGGAAATGAATTAGCACGAAAAAATGGGTTAATCCTGGCAGACTCAAAATATGAATTTGGCGTGCTGGATGGGAAGATTGTATTGATGGATGAAATTCATACGCCTGACTCATCCCGTTATTTTTATGCAGACGGATTTGAAGAACGCCAATCCCAAGGTGAAAAGCAAAAGCAATTAAGCAAGGAATTTGTACGTGAATGGCTGATCGAAAATGGTTTTATGGGCAAGGCAGGTCAAACGGTTCCCGAGATGAGCGACGAATGGGTAACTACCATTTCAAACCGATATATTGAACTGTATGAAAAATTAACAGGACAAACCTTTCAACGGAGCAATTTAAGTGAAGATGAAATAGTGCAGCTAATTGATGATGTGATTGCCAAGTGGAATAAATAATTAAAAAATTACCAAGGGTTTCGCATGTTCATCATAAATTATTTTTGACGCTACACCAAAAACATCAGATACTATATCAGAAGAAATGGTTGATGGCTCTTGCAAATTATAAGCTACTTCAGCTTTTTTAATAAACATAATTCGGTCTGCAAATGACAGTGCAAGATTGTTGTCGTGAAGAATAGCGATAACCGTTACATTTTGTTGACATAAATCTTTAGCAACTCGCAACAATTGGTATTGGTATTTTACATCAAGATGCGATACTGGTTCATCTAAAAATAAAACACGCTCCTCCGCTTTTTCTTCATCCCATATTTGCGCCAACACACCGCTCATCTGCACTTTCTGTGCTTCGCCGCCTGATAAAGTATTATAATCATGTTCAACGAATTCATTCACTTCCATCAACTGCATAGCGCTTTTACAAATGGCTATGTCTTTCTGTGAAGGTTGTGTTGCGAAATAAGGATAGCGGCCCATCATTACAATTTCTTCAACAGAAATTGGGAATGCCAAATGATAATGTTGCGAAAGAACAGCACGTTTTGTAGCTAATGATTTTACTGAAAAATCAGTCAGCTTCTTATCACCATAAGATATAATACCCGTTGTAGCTTTTATGTCTCCTGCAAGTAGTTTTAATAGTGTCGATTTACCGGCACCATTTGCTCCCATAATAATATATAAAACTTACCACTTTCAAATGCAACAGAGGTTGTTTTAAGCAATTGTGCTTGATTAATCTTGTAAGAAACAGATTGTGCGCTAATCATGTAAACCTCCTCTTTGCTGAATCAAAATTAAACCGCTTCAACAACAAAATGAAAACAGGAGCACCAACCAACGATGTAATGATGCCGATCGGCATTTCTGCTGGTGCCAATAATAATCTCGCTGCCAAGTCAGCTAATGTCAAAAGCGTAGCACCAAGTATAGCAGAAGCTGGCAACAGTCTTCTGTTGTCACTTCCAATCAATAAGCGAACAACATGTGGCACGATCAATCCCATGAAAGCAATCACCCCCACAAAGGCTGTGGCAACAGCGACCATTGCCGTATTTAGCAACATAATTCTTCGCTTCAACTTTTCAGTATCAACACCTAAATAATTTGCTTCATCTTCCCCTAACAACAATGCATTTAGGGCTTGTGCATCACGTAGTACAACAATAAAAATGATCAATGCCACACCACCAACAATAGCCACCTGCAACCACGATGCTCCGGAGAATGTTCCCAGATTCCAGAAGGTTATACTTCTTGCTTGCGGATCGCGGGCAATGTAACTCATGAAGCCGGTGCCACTTAAGCAAACAGCATTTACTGCAATACCAATCAGCAATAATGATAAAATAGAAACACGTCCTGCGCTTTTGGCTAAAGAATAAACCAGGTACGTTGCTGCTAACGCACCTAAAAAAGCAACCACAGGTAACAACATCGGCCCTGCATAACTTTTTACTTCAGGACTCATTTTAGCGGCCAAAACAAAAACAATGAAAGCGCCAAAAGCAGCACCGGATGACGTTCCTACAAGTACCGGCTCCACAATGGGGTTGCGAAACAATCCTTGCATCAATACACCACTTATTGCTAATATCGCCCAGGTAATACCACATAGTAAAACACGGGGTAAACGTAACTGAATGAATACCGCCTCGTAAATACTAGCGGGGTCTTTGCCAGTGAAATAATTTGTAAAAGAATAAAACATATCCGAGGGCAAAACGGTAACGGCACCGAAAGCGATGCCGCACCCTAATACCAATAGCATTAATGCAATGATCAGTGGAAAGAAAGCTTTATTTCGTCGTAACATTAGTACGAGGATAAAGATCGTGTATTAATTGAATGATGTTATCACCCGAACGAGGTCCAAAATAGATAAGATCTATGTTCTTCAAAACGAATGACACGTTTATTTTTACCTGCATTTGTCAGGGCAACTCCAGGGACGTTGGAAATGAATTTATCCATGCTGCCCATTTTATCATAGCCGTAATCTGTTGCGATAATCACATCAGGATTTGCTAAGGCAACAGCCTCGGGACTTAGCTCTCTTCCACTTTTACCATTGTACAAAGCAGATGTGGCATCAGCTAAGCGAATCATCTTATCACCCACTCCATTTCTGCCGCTCATGACAAAATAATTGTTATTGCGCAAACCAAAATGAATGATCATCACCCGAAGTGAATCGTGAATATTGTAGGCTTTCAATGTATCTGCAGCAAGGGCAATACCAGCATCCATTTGTGTAATGATTGAATCAGCCTTTTTTTCTTTGCCAAAAAATTTACCTAGTTCTTTTAATAGTAAACGGGCACTGTCAATAGTGTTAGCTCCACCAAATGCCTTTACATGCAAGCCAGCTTTTGTGATTTGGGGCAATACATTGTCCGGACCAATATCATTACTATGAATAACTAAATCAGGGTTGAGCGAAATAATACTTTCTGCACTTAAGGAGCGATGATAACCCACGGTTTTGATCAGTTTGTCGCTATCAGGGTACGTACTGCTTAAATCAACACCGACTAGGTTATGCCCCTTGCCTAACGCAAAAACCATTTCCGTTAAATGCTTGGACAAGCAAACAATGCGTATGTCTTTTGTACCATCTATTTTCTTGTTCCAATATCGATCGCAGCTTGCGAACAGCATAGCCCAAAAAAGATTACAATTAATTTTTTCATGAAGAATTAATATAAAAATGAGCCTCTTTTTATGAGGCTCATTTCATTATTGTTTAAAAGTTATATTTCAAATTGATGCCGGCGAAATAATTTGCTTTTCTTGGACCCGGAATATACGCATCACCTGCGTTTATAGTTAGTGGATTGGTTAATTGGTTAATAAATACTTTAATTGGGTATGGTGTGTTTGTAATATTGTTTACACCAACATAAGTGTCCAAATCAAAATGAGCACTTAATGTTTGGCGTATGCCCACTTTGCTATTCCATAATGAATAAGAGGTTGTGTAAAATTCTTCTGTTGAAACAATAGGCATTCCATCTCTGTAAGCATAAGTTACATTTCCATAAATACCAATAGGTAGGCCGAAATCCAAACCAGCATTAAAGGTTAATTTAGGAACACCTGCTACACGATGATTGCTGTAATCGGCGGCAGAATCTTTATTACCTGGATTAATATAATGGAACTTGAAATCATTTCCATACTTAAAATCAGAATAAGTAAGGTTCGCAAAAGGACGTAGCAATCTTAAAAAGCTACTGTTAGACTGGATGGCTGTATATTTCACCAAAGCCTCCAGGCCTTTGTGATTTTGCGTGCCGCCATTTGCCGTTATGGTGTACAATGTAACACCTGTTGCATCATTTGGATTCTTTATAGCTATGCCGGTCATTTTATCACGGAAAATTGCTCTGAAAAAACTTAACTCATAGGAAAGCTTATCGTGTATTAACGACCCCTTAGTTCCGATTTCAAACTGCTCACCTCTTTCTGGTTTTAAATTTCCCACTACAGTAGCGTTAGCCGGAGTTGATCCAACAGCAGGTATTACAGCAAAATAAGTTCCGCTAACCGGAGATTTAAATCCAGTGCTGTAAGAGGCATAGACGGATATTTTATTATTGAATACCTTATTAATAGCAAAATGCGGAGACCACATGTTTTTATAAGCCGTATCAAATATGGAAGCCTTTACAGCTGTTGCCGGATTGAAACGATCTTCCAATGTGAATTTTACATTGCTTAAACCAATACCTGCTGTCAACGACAGATCATGCGGAAATGATAAGGTCCATTCTGTAAAATAGGCGCTGGTTGTAGATTTAGTATATGTATTACTTGTAATGGAATTAAGCACCCAATAAGGCTCACCTGGCGTCCATACTGTCGGTGTTGGATCAAACGGACTTGCCTTCATATTATAGCCAATAGTTTGCGCATTTTGTTGCTGTATCTCAAGACCGGTAATGCCACTCAAGGTTGTATTACTTGACAATGCAAATTTTGTATTGAAGGTTGAACGTGTTCCATAATTCAGCGTTGTTTTATCGGTCCATCCGCCAGCAGAACTTGCATCATTATTCCATCCCGTACCATAAACTGTGGTGAAATTAGATAGCCAGTTGTTAAATGAATAACTATGCGTTACGCCGGCCCGATAACTTACCAAATGACTGTGAGCGTTCCTTTTTATGTATTCAATATTTCCGGTGTCGCTTTTTGCTTCATATTGAGCGATCGTTTGCTCTCCACCTCTTTCATCATAACTTTTTGCATATCCCGTATATACTGAAATAGCCTGCTTTTCACAGGGCTGAAAATCCATAACAACATTTACAAAGTCTTTGTGGGAAGCATTATGGTAAAAATAACCATCATGCTTTTGTTTGCTGTAGTTCAATAAGATTGAGGAATGATCACCACCATACTGAAATTGGGTGGTATATCTCTGAAGACCATAACTTCCGATCATTACTTCTTGTCCTATTGAAGTTTTCCCTTTTTCTGGTTTTATTGTTTTCAGATTTACAGCGCCTGCAATAGCTTGTCCATATAAGGTTCCTGCGGGTCCCTTTACTACTTCAACATTACCGATAGAACCAAAGTCCAGATCATCCATTACAGTAATGCCTTCAGCATCTGTTACAGGGATGCCATTCAAATAAACTTTATAACCCTGTCCGTCGAAATTACTGCTTATACCTTTGGCGCCTCTTGCTCCATTACCATAGCCACGAATATTAAATTGTTGCCCACTGTTAACTGCTCTTCTTTCAAACGTTACTCCCGGAACATTTAAATTGATAATATCATCAAAAAACAAACCGGTGCTTCTTTTTAATTCAACGTTACTCAGCTTAGTGATAGCAGTTGGCTGATACAATAACGTTTTATTCTGATTGGAAGTAGCTGTAATTTCTACTTCATCTAAGGTTTGAGCAGTAGCACTTAAAATAATTGTTTCAGGTTCGCATCCTGTAATTGAAATTTGTTTTGATTCATAACCGACGTGAGAAATAAAAATGGTTCCATTACTACCACAGATAATATTTACGAACCCGCTGTTATCAGTAGTATAATTTTTGATGTCTTGCCTAACGGTTACACCTGATATAGGTTCGTTTGTTTTTGAGTCAACAATTCGGATCTCTTTATTTTTTTGTGCATAACTTGAAAGAACGCCAAATAAGCAAATGGCGAATAAGATAATCTGCCTCATAAATAGTTTTGTTGTTAGAATGAAAATGAATCTTATCTATCGAAAAAATCAAACTATTTGAGGCGGAGGCTTGAGTATATCTCTTGATTGTTCCGAGAGCAACAAAGACGAATGAGAATAGGCAATTAGAGTTGATAAGAATGTAATTGTTGTTTGTATCTCTTTATTGGGCACAAACTGTATGCTTATAAACTTGGAAAGAAGATTTGCTTTCTGTTTGGAATTTTGCTTAGTGGTTTTTTGAAACGTTTTGAATAACGCAGTTTCCTTTTTATCCGAGATACAGCGAATGATTTGTTGATGACCTTCAGTTTTCTTATCAATCACATCATACATTTCATTGTTATAACGAAACTCTGATTCATTTTCCCATTCAACTGCGGTAGTTGATGAAAGAACAATAGTTTCAACGTCTTTATGTGCAGTAGTTTTTAAGAAAGCTTTCATCTCAGCTTTCAATTGCAGGGATTGAAAATAATAGAACACCTGCACACCTATAACATTGATGAATAGCAGGCTAAGCAGTACTATGGCAATATATTTCCGCACGTTAATTTTTGCGGGACGAATATATTCAAACTATTCATAGGAGGTAATTTGAGTTTCAATTTTCTGCCTCACGCATTTCACTCAATTTTGGTCTCAGCCTTGCTCTTGATTTATTAAAAACATTTCGGCCTTTGTCAATGCCTTTACGTTTTTCCTTTTGTTCTTCTTTTGGAAGATGAATAAAGTTCTGGCATTCTTTGCTACAACAACCTTCATATTTTTCTTTACAGTCATTACATTGGATAAACAATAAATGACAAGCATCGTTCACACAGTTGACATGCGTATCAGCAGGTTTTCCGCACTGATGGCATTTAGCAATGATTTCTTCAGTGATGCGTTCGCCCAAACGATTATCAAACACGAAATTCTTTCCGTGGAATTTGCTTGGCAGACCTTTATCTTTTATTTGATTAGCGTAATTAATAATTCCACCTTCCAGGTGATAAACATTTTTAAAACCTTGGTGCAACATAAATGCGCTGGCTTTTTCGCAACGAATACCACCAGTGCAATACATGATAATATTTTTGTCCTTTGCTTCTTTCAGCATATCGGCAGCCATCGGTAATTGCTCCCGAAACGTATCCGAAGGCACTTCGATGGCACGTTCAAAATGACCAACCTCGAACTCGTAATGGTTGCGCATATCCACTACAATCGTATTAGGATCTTCTATTAGTTTATTGAAATCTTCAGCATTTACATACTTACCCCGGTTTTGCATGTCAAAAGAAGGATCTTCAATGCCGTCCGCAACAATTTTATCACGCACTTTTATCTTCAAAACCCAAAACGATTTACCATCATCATCAACTGCAATATTCAGGCGAATACCGTTAAGCGGCTCAATAGAATAGAGATAAGTACGGAAAGCGTCAAAATTGCTCTCAGGCACACTTATTTGCGCATTGATGCCTTCATGCGCTACATAAATCCTTCCAAATACTTTCAACTCGTTCAAAGCCTTGTAGAGCTCGTCACGAAAAGCTTTGGGATCAGCAATGGGAAAATAATGATAGAAAGAAATTGTCTTACGGAATTCTGTCTCTTGCAGCAAACGCTGCTTCAGTTCCTTTTGGGAAACACGATTGTGTAATACAGCCATTTTAATTGAAATTTTAAGGACACATGCCTGGTGAACAAAATTTCTGAACGACGTAAAGATAAGAACTGAAGCGGCGCTGAAATGTGAAAATTAACGTCTTAATAAAAGCACCAGTAAAATCCCTAAAAGCAATGCAGCAATAGCAGCAATTGGGCTTACAAATATTAAAATGATTACCAACAGGCCAATTAGAATATAAATCAGCGTTCGGTCAGATACACTTGCAGGTTTAAATGGATTATGCAAAAAAGATTTTGCCTTCGTCTTGAATGCTTCCCATGCTACCTGACGTTTTAATTTTCGGAGTTGTTTAGCGCTGGCTTTACCGGCGTACATTGTTAATAACAATGTGGCCAATAATGCTGATGCAGGATCAAATTTTGAAAGTGGTGTGCCAGTTGGTGCCTTTGGTTGTTGAATGCTTGTAGAGCTTAATGCCATAACTTATGTTTTTCGGGTTATTATGCGAAATTAGTTATCTCCTTCCAAATAACGTACCACCCAACCCAATTCGTATGCCCGACATATTCGGTTGACCGTAACGGTAACCTAAAACATAATCGATGCGTAAGGCTTTGAAAATGTTTTCCAAACCTATGGATGGCTCTATGTAGTAATTATGATCATCAATATAAAAACTATTAGCGGCGGCAACCAAATACCAGTTCAACTTTCTGAAAACAGGAATTTTATTAGTCAGAAATCCATTTAAATGGTACTCCAGATGAGCTTCAGTAAAGAATGAAGCTGTATTGCTGGCAGTGTACGTTGGCAGCAATCGGAAGCCATCTACCTTAGTGCTGCTTACTTTAATTTCATTGGCGGCGAAGTGTTTGTAGTCTGGAATTTCTACACTGTCCTTCCATAAAAATCCACCAAAGCGGACATTATAATCTAACTGCCCTAACAAGCGCAGGCTCACATTGTCGTTAATGCTTAACTGCCATTTGCTGTAATTCAAATCACTTCCCAAAACATCTTTGAATGCTTGCGTATAGCTTATGTGAAACACAGGGTATTTAGATCCAATGTTAATCTTCTCTTGTGGAAATTCTATATACCTCGTTCCGGGCTGCCAACGCAAGTCAACCGTTGTTGCAAACACCTGGTGACGTGAGAAATTATGATTGGTCAGTTCTTCAGGATAATTAGGTGTGTACATTCTATTCTCTACCCTTCTCAATTTCTGATCCGTCGTATTCTCCAATGGCATCCGATCTTGGTAGTTGAAAGTAATTACTGCGCTTAGACCATTATCAAAGCCTTTCGAAAACCCGATTGTTCCAAACCAGGCTTCATAAATCTTCATATAGTTCTTCGTGTATAACAAACTACTGATAGTGTTGTCAAGTGGACGAATAGGATTGTTATTATTGAATTGAAAAACATTCTTCCCTCCAGCTATAGAAAAACGATTGAAATATTTTTTGCCATAGAGATAGTTAGCAGCGACTGATGCATTAAAGTGACCATTGCTAAAGCCGTAGCGCAAAATAGGTGTAATTGATAAATTCTTTCGGCTAATAGGTATTGTGTCTAGCCGTTTAAAAAGCGTTGGCTCAAAATTAATATTCCAACCTTCTACTGTATTAAAGTTGACTGTATTAATAATACTTGGAAGAGAGGTGATCATTCTCCTTTTTTCCTTGCTGATCACTTGACCTGTGAATAGCAAGCCGGTTGGTGATAATCGGTTTCTTTTTTTATCAATTGAATCAAGATAACGCGGGTCTTTATGAGCCTTCTCAATAGAATCCTTTTTTTTGTAATCAGCAACTTCCTCTTGCTGCAAAACAATAGGCCGGGTTGTCTCCCAATAAGCTTCTGTTTTTTTGTTGGAGCTATCTGTGTATTTCAAAATGGTGTTATCAAAAAAGCCTTTTTCGAAATTTGGATTCAGATTGTAGGCCGAATAAATATTGACAAAGCTTCCAAACATATCAAATCCAAAAACTTTAATAGCCGGATAAATCACCTGGCTTTTCAACACCCATGTGTTGTTCTGTAACGGGATATATAATTGTTGTAAATTGAGTGTGTCGACAAATTCCATTTGCGACTCTTTGGTCAGTTTTACATCTAAGGAATAAATGCGCCATTCGTCTTCAATAATGTTGATATAGCCGGAAAATAAAGGCTCATACTTGCGCTTAGGAATAATCTTGATACGATTAATTTGGCGGCCATCTTCAAAAAAAGCGCCTTCATATTTGTAGCGATAAAAATTCAGGGCATTATCAGCAATAGGTGATACAAAACCACGGGGGCTTAGATTGCCTACACGAATATTGTTTTCATAAAAAGAAATGATCTGCGGTGCACTAAGACCAAAACTATTGCTTTGCCCGCTTACTTTAGAAGCTACAACTTCTATTTTTGAATTGTTGGGTTTTTGTATGGCATACTTACTAATAGTTTCAGAGAGATAAATCATTTTCCTTTTGTTGGTATCGCCATCTTCAAAATCTACGCTTTGGCCAAAAAACTTCTTCGGAAAATCTCGAAGCCGCAACTGTCCTTTTGTGTATACTTCACAAGTAAAGTTTTTGATCTCATCTTTATAAACTGGCCGTTTTGTTATGGCTTGCCTAATGATCTCGTAGGCAGGGTCTTCACCCTTTTTTATAATAACCTCAGAGAGTGTCAATTGCTGCTGTGCCAGTTGAAAGTCCAAAGTCTGGCTTTCTTCTTTTATCTCAACTGTCTTTTCTTGCTTTTGATAACCTACGTGTTGGCAGATGATGGTGTATGTTCCCGGATCTAATGCCAGAGAATATTTGCCTTCGCTATTGGCTGTAGTACCAATGTTTTTATTTTTTACTTGTATGGATGAAAAAGGAAGAACTGCACCAAGGCTATCAGTGATCTTACCAGAAACTTTACCAGCAAAAGACAGCAGGGAAATATGCAATAGCAAACACAATAAAAAAAATCGTCTCATAAGCAAGACGAATTTAATAGATGCGTCGCAACCGACATTATTTGAGTTAAAGTTTAACAAACTCCACCCGCCTGTTATTGGCCTTACCTTCCGGTGATGCATTATCGTTTACAGGTTTTGTATCTCCATATCCTTTGGTAGAAAGACGGGAAGCATCGATCCTCATTCTTACCAATTGGGCTTTTACGGACTCTGCTCTTAACTGTGATAAGGAAAGATTATGCGCTGCTGTTCCGGAATTATCTGTATGGCCACCAATCTCAAACTTGAGATCAGGATTATCTTTCATTACGCCAACAATCATGTTTAGTGTGCCCATACTTTCAGGCTTGATAGCGACCTTATCAACATCGAAGTTGATTCCAAGTGTTACGATCTTCGCTTCCGTAAATTTCCTTCCCACCATATTCATCGAACCGCCGGAAGCAATACGAACGTTCTTAAAAATGATTGAGTTTTTCTCGTCGCCAATGCCGGCAAAATCAACACTATAGAAATCTGCTTTTGTATCTGGAACTACCAATACCCTATTTTGATCTATATAAACCTTCAACTGGTGATTTTTATAGCCTATCGCCACATGATGCCATTTGTTGCTAAAATTTTCTCCTTCTAAACCCTGGTTATACGACTTAGAAAAATTTACCTTGCCATCAAAGCTTACTTCGCTTTCATTCACTTTAACGTCAGACGTTGTTTCGCAATCGCAGGCTTTGTCTAAATATTGAAATTGGGTGAGCAAGCCATAAGCACCCGGTGCATGGAAATAATCAAACTCAATCGTAAATGGATCGGTCAAATATTTTTCAACACTTATTCTTGGTTTTACCTTGGCATAATTGCCTTCAGTCAAGTACAAAGCAGGTGATGCTCGCAGCTTATTCAGTTGCGCTTGACCTGATAACAATTCCCAATGCGCAGGAAACTCTCCGTCCTGATCTGTTTCAAAATGATCTTCAAATAAGATCTTATTTCCAGACACAAAATCATAATTCTGGTAAGCTTTGATGCTTACCGCGGGTATTGTTTCTTTTAATTCATTGTTAGAAGCAGACATTGCAGGATCAACTTTCGCTTTATTCGCATTCTCCGCTCCATCCAAACCTTTATCAACTGCTCTGTCAATTTTTTCATCTACTCTCTGGTCAGTCTTTTCTTTAACCTTTTGTTTTACTTTATCAAAAACATTCTAGGCGGATAATGCGGACGAAATAATTGTAGTAAGTGCAAACAGGATAAACTTCTTTTCATAAAAACATTATTTAGCGTATAATGTTTTCACGTGCACGTAAGAAGTTTCTTATAGTCGATATTGAAGAGTTAAAGGTGTATTACGAATATAAATAATTAATAGGCTCTTTTCGATTTTCTTTTACGCAGTGAACCCCCACTCATTGCGGCAAATCCCCCAACCAAGCCCCCGATAAATGCTGTGGTAATTATAAGCAAAAATGAGGCAGCACCTAAATGAAAAAGCTGAGCAATTTTATTAGAAAGAATGCTTTCATTTTTAGCATCGATCCAAAAAGCCAATATAGCCCACAACAAAAAAACGCCTGCAAAGCCTGACAAGAAATGGTTTGGTAGGGTTTGCGGAATTAATAAGGCAACTAAAAAAGCAACAAGTGCTATGCTCCACCAAGGGAGAAATAATCCGGCTATGAAACAAATTAAAGCAGTAAGTATGGTAGCTAAGAAAAAACGCATGTTGTTAGTTTTCAAATTTAAAATTCAATGCTTACGCATTGTTGAAAGTCATTTTCCATTTAACCCGTTTATCAGACGATTCGTTTTCTTTCATCAACCAAAGCGTATAATATTTTCCGGCAACCCAGGTATCTACAAAGTTGTCATAGTATTTACTTCCAGGATTGCCACTTTCGCCTCCCGGATAAACACCATAGGATTCGGTAGGTGTAGATAATTGTACAATCATGCGCCAACTTGGACCATGATATTCCGTAGTTGCATTGATGGTGTTATTCCAACCACCAACTGGCAAACCTACTCTCGCAAAAGGGGTTAAACTCTCTCGCAGCAAATGGAAAATAGTTGGGTTTTTATGCTTCCACCAGAGCAAATCATCCTTTAATTCCTCTTTTTGCAATACTTCAGTAGCAAGCTTAAAAGATTGGTTTACAGCATCCGTAACTGTTTCTACTTGCGGGGTATTGATGTTATCTGCATATTTTAAAGATGAATCCCGAAGCAACATTTCTAATAAAGTTTGTGCATCCGGACGAACATTAGGTTGTTGCACCCGTGCAAATTCATCATCCCAAATAGTGCTTTGCAATTGACTCCACCAGGTATGAAAAATAGTTGCCGCTTTGGAATCGGCAGATTCTGTAAAATTCCAGTTACGAAGTTCTGTTATATAGCTCTTACTTTTTTCGTCGAAATTAGATGCATTTAAATGTTTCAATAAAAACGGAACCGCCTCCGAAGCAAAAATGCTATATACACTATTCTGCAACTGCATCATGTCCTGCGGCGTAATGTTATGCATCGTGTCTAAGGACTTCGCTAGAATTCTTCCTCGATTTAAAATGTAATTACCGGGAATAAAATAAGGATAAGTGGAATCAACCGGACGCTGGTTGGCACTTTCAATAAAACCGCTAGCAGGATTAATCACATGTGGATTCTCTTGCTGCGGAATATAACCTTGCCAATCATAACTCGAATCTTCGCCGGGCATTACATACAAACCTTGACCTTGCCAACGGGCCGGAAATTTTGCTTGTTGCCACAGCGCAATGTCCCCGTTCTTAGAAGCAAAGATAATATTCTGTCCAGGACATTTATAATCTTTAATCGCTGCTTCGTAATCGCCATAGTTTTTTGCACGATCCAATTTAAACCACATAGCTCCTTCATTGGAAGGTTCATGTGCTGACCATTTTACAGCGATGGCTTTATTACCTGTATAATCATTAGTGAAACTATTATCGTACATCACAGGACCAAAATGCGTGTAAGCAACCGTATCATACAAAGTGGCTGCACCACGGATCTTTACTTCTTCTATTTTTATTGTTGTTGGCTGCCATGCGCCATTAAACCAATATTCTTTTTTGCTATCATCTTTAAAACGAATAGCGAAATAATCTTTCACATCACGTTGTGCGTTCGTAAATCCAAAAGCACAACTGTCATTAAAGCCAATGATCACATTGGGAGAGCCAGGGAAAGTTGCTCCATAAACATTCATTGTTGGCGTGCTTAATTGCATCTCGTACCAAATTGATGGAAGTGTTAGTCCTAAATGCGGATCATTGCATAAAATAGGTGCACCGCTTTTTGTCTTGGTGCCATTAACTGCCCAATTGTTACTCCCATTGTTCGGATCAGATTTGCTTAATTCTTTCGCCTTAATAGTTGTATTCTTTCCAAAATAAAGCGAATCAGCTGTGGTGGGTTTTACAGGCACAACTCCCGGGGCAGAAAATGCGGTTCCTTTCGGTACAATAGGAATTAATGAATCAGCTATCTGCGGAAATAATTTACTCATTTCATTCACGTCGAACGTTGCCTTAGCATTGGTAAATTCTAAATCACGTTCGTAGCCTGCAAGATCTTTGCTCATTAGCTTCAGAAAAAGTGCAACCTTCAAATTGCTCCAGGCTTCCGGCTTATAATCAAGCAATTTGTATTCAATAGGCAGAGTGCTTTCGGTAAGCGAATTGATGTACGCATTGACACCCGCTGTGTAATTATCGAAATAAGCTTTAGATGTTGGATCTTTTTCCATTTCTTTCACGGCATTTTCTGCGGCCCAGACCATCCCCATTCTACGTTGCTCCCGATCTACTCTCACTAATTGTGGATTATTGCCTAAATGTTCGCTCAATCTTCCGGCTGCATAAAATGTTTGAAACTCCATTTGCCACAAGCGAAACTTTGCATGCAAAAAGCCTTGCACGAAATACACGTCTTCTTCGTTTTGAGCAAACACATGCGGCACTAATCGTTCATCGAGATACACATTCACTTTACCCTTTAAATTTTTGAACGTAAGGTTTTGATTGAAGTCATAATTGGTAGCTTCAGCATTTTGCCAAAAGCCCTGTTGCGGACTTAAAAACTTCCCCAATGGTGGTATGGCGCCCCATTTTGTGTTTAATGCAATGACTAGGACAATGGTTATAACTGTGCTGATGATAAAAGGTAAGATGCGCATAAGCAATTAATAAGGTACAAGATAATGAAAAGGAATGCAGAATGAAAAATCGAGCAATAAGAAATGTAATTATTAGTGATAGTGAAAGCTCAATAGCATTACCGAACGATGAACGGATTGCGACGCAACTGAAGCTCAATCACGGAACAGGAGCTGATATTCAAGCCAATCTCAGTTTTCCTTCACAATTTTCAATTCGTTTAAATCCTTCCTAAAAAAACGTATAAGATTTCGCTGCTTCTCGCCCTACTCTATCTTTGCCGCCTTATGTTAGCAGGTTTACAAAATGTTACGTTTGAATTTGGTGCAAGAACGATTGTGCAAGATGCCACCTGGCATATTCATCCACAGGAACGCATTGGTTTGATTGGTTATAATGGAACCGGTAAGTCTACCCTGTTGAAATTGTTTGCTGGTGAGTATCAACCCAACAAAGGAACTGTGGAACGTGGACGGTTTACATCCATTGGTTATTTGCATCAGGACTTGCTAAGTTTTAGTACGGAGGAAAGTATTTTAGGTGTGGCTTTGCACGCCTTTGATAAAACGAAAGCAATTGAAAAAGAGTTAGAGATGCTGACCAAGCAACTGGAAACATCTTCTTCGGACGAACTGTTATTGGCATACAGCCATAAGCTGCAAGAATTTGAAGAAGCTGGTGGCTATGAAATTGAGCACAAAACAGAAGAGGTACTGCAAGGTTTGGGATTTAGTAACAGCGATCTGAAAAGACCTTATAAAGAATTTAGTGGTGGTTGGCGTATGCGTGTGTTGTTGGCAAAAATGATTTTGCAGGCACCAGATCTGTTGTTGCTTGATGAACCTACCAACCACTTGGATCTTCCATCAATCGAATGGCTGGAAAAGTACTTACAACATTACCAGGGAGCTGTTGTGATTGTGAGCCACGATAAATATTTTCTAAACAGAATGGTGAATAAGATCGTGGAGTTGTACCAACGTGAGTTGCATATCTATAACGGTAATTATGATTTTTATGAAGTAGAGAAAGTGCAGCGCTTGGAATTGCAACAAAGAGCTTACGAAAATCAGCAAGACTATATTCGCCAGAATGAGCGATTGATCGAACGTTTCCGGGCAAAAGCAAGTAAGGCCGCCATGGCGCAAAGCTTAATCAAAAAACTTGATAAGCTGGATCGCATTGAGGAAGCAAGCATTGAACGGCCTAATCTTAAGATCAATTTCAATATTGATAAAACGCCTGGTAAGGTTTTGGTTGAGTTAAAGCACGTCACTAAAAGATTTAAAGATTTAGAGATTGTAAAGAATACATCTGCAGAAATTGAACGTGGTGACAAGATCGCTTTGATTGGTGCAAACGGAAAAGGTAAATCTACTTTGTTGCGCATCATTGCAGGGTCAGAGCCTTTTGATGGCGAACGCAAATGGGGACACAATATTGATGAAGCATTTTATGCGCAGCACCAGTTGGAATCACTCAACATCAACCATACTGTTTTGGAAGAAATGCTGATGGCGGGTTCGCAAAAGACAGAACTGGAAATAAGAAATATTCTGGGTTGTTTTCTATTTAGTGGTGATGATGTAGATAAAAAAATTAGAGTATTGAGCGGTGGTGAAAAGGCAAGAGTTGCCCTGGCAAAAACAATGATCTCGAAAGCAAATTTTTTACTGCTGGATGAACCGACCAACCACTTGGATCTTCATTCTACCGAATTACTAATCGATGCATTGAACCGATATGGCGGCAGTTATATTTTGGTATCGCATGACCGTTATTTCGTTTCTAAAACAGCTAATAAAATTTGGGAAATCGTAGATTATGAAATAAAGGAATTCAAAGGTGGCTATGATGAATATGCAGAGTGGAAAGAACGGAGGGGCAAAAGCAACAAATTGCAAGAAACTAACAGTAAGAAGCAGAAAATTGCTAACAAGTTACAGGAAGAAAAGAAAGAAGTGATCGTCGAAAAGAAAGTTCAATCAACCAATTTAAAGGAGCTGCAACGACAGCAACGTTTATTTAAGCAATTAGAGGAAAAACTAGCCGCCACACAGAAGAAGAAAGTAGATTTAGAGTTGCAATTGGCTGCTCCTGATACTTATTCAAATCCAATTAAGTTCAAAGCAACAGAAACAGACTATAAATCTGTATTGCAACAATTGGAGAACCTGAACAAAGAATATGAAGTAATTTTTGAGAAAATCTTAGAACTGGAAGGAAGCTAAAAACTACTCAACTTAGGAGCGCTATTCATTTTAATAAAATCACTTACCAGGTAGCTGATCAACTTTCCGGTGCTTTCATCCACCCTTCCGTTACTTAAACGGGTAGCCCCTTCGCAGATGTGTACGTAGGCTGCTTTAATATGAGCGCCACAAAGGTTCATGTATTGACGTGCTAACAATGAATTGATACCCGTCGGTGTTGACGCACTTGCTAATACATGGGCAATTGAATCTAAGTCTAATTCAATCCCGCAATAGGTATCATTGGTAAATTCAATGGCGTGCGACACCGCTTGTCGAAACGTTCTTTTTTCATGAATGAAAATATCCTCGTACGTAATGCAATCAATGAATGGGTTGTTTACAATATCCACCCAAACATTTTGGGATAAATAATTTTCATGTAAGCCAATCACACAATATTTCTGCAAAAAATTATCTTCCTCAGCATAACGAAATGCATTGCCGCTGTGTCTGCCTTCAACAGGTCGATAATCAGCATGTGCATCAAGATTGATGCAATTAATTTGTGGAATAGGAATAGCACCATTTTGTTGCAAACCTTTTGCTGCACCTTTCAATAGCGGATACGCATTGTTATGACCGCCACCAATAACTACCGGAACTTTTCCTGCCGCAACAATTAGTTTAATCAATCCTTCTACTTCATGATCAATAGCATTGACAGCATGGCGCAGTGCCTGCACTTTTTCTTCAGGATCGTGTGCATTGTTATCAATTAGGTATTGTATATCACCAAAATCAAAATGACCAATAACAGCCAATTCGCTTCCTTCAAAAAAATCATTGCTTTGAATATTGAGGAAAGCTTGCAGAAAAGAAATCCATACCGTACTAGCACCGCCAATGCCATAATTTGCTTGCACACCAATATCTTCAGGAATACCTAAAACAATATACTTTGCCGGTAAGCCTTTTATGTACTCTGTGATGTCGCCATCCAAAGTTTGTACCCGTTCGCCCAGCTTTGTTTCAAAGCGACGGATTTTGGTCAGGGAAAGAACATCTTGCTTGCTGTACGTTTTAAAATGTGTAAGGTTCATAAAATATCTGTTCGTTCAGAGAATTGTGGCTCTTCTACTACTTCATCTGCACCTTTTTTATAGAAAATCATTCCTAAGGCCATAATGATACTGGTGCTTAAGATAACGAAGAAAAGTATTCCCTCGTTAAATGTACCAAGTTTAAAAGCAGCAGGAATTTTATAAAACAATACAATCGTGATCAAACCTCTTGGAATAAGAAATGCTTCAGGAAACATATTGGTATTTAGAAAGAATCGAAAATAGACAAGACGGATAAAGAACAAACTGATCACGATCATAGATCCCACTAAGATTACTTCGCCTTGCATGATCGATTTGAGTTGGATGGTAAATCCAAACAAAAGAAAAAAGAATGTGCGAATGAGAAAAGATGATTCAGCAGTGATAGAGTGAAGCAATGTTCTAAGTGATTGAACTTCTTCTTTTCGAAACCGGTCTAATATTGTTGGCAGTTTTACGGCGTCCCAGTTATTAATGGTTAGTCCAAAAACCAGTATAGCTAACAAAGACGGAAGTCCTGCCATTTTCCCTCCTTCATAAATTAGGATAAGTAAAGCGAAAATGAGGAAGAAGCGGATGTTCATTTTTGTTCTTGCAAGAATAAATAGCAAGCCAATAGAAATGAGTAGCGAAAGAATAATAGCAACAACAATATTGGCCACAAACGTTGCTAAAGAAAGTACAGTCAAAATTTCTTTAGCAGTGAAATAGTTGAAGAGCAGGATACCCATAATATCGGAAAACGAAGCTTCATAAATCAGGAACTCCTTTTTAGATGCGGTAAGGTGATGAATGCTCGGCAATACAATTGAACTGCTCATTATAGAAAGCGGCAGCGCATACACCAGGCAACTTGCAATAGGTTCTTTCAACCAATAGTTTAGAATAAGTGTAATCAATGCAGCGGAGAGCATTAAGATGACAGTTGCCGAAAGAAAAGAATTACGAACAAGCGACAGTTTACGCTTATTTAAATTTAAATCCAATCCTGCTTCCAACACAATCATAATTAATCCAACAACACCTAAACTTTCAACAATAACATCGGGAATATTGATGGCAAATCGATAGTAATTAGCTAAGGCTCGTAAACCAATTCCGGCAAAAAGCAAAAGCAATACCGAAGGCACCCGTATATATTTAGAAAGAATAGAAAATAAAAACGAAAGGATGACTAATCCGCACAAAACAATCAATAGTATTTCTGGACTAATTCCGTTCATATCATTTCACCCATTCGCCTGCAATCATTACACGATCGATCAAATTATGTGCAAATGAGTATGGAAGGTAAGAAATAGACGGCATTGGCTTGGTTAGAATGAGATTAGCTTTTTTACCAACTGAGATAGAACCTACCTCATCTTCAAGCTCCATTGCAAAAGCGCCGTTTATTGTAGCAGCATTAATAGCTTCTTCGGGTAGCATTTTCATTTGTATACAACTCAACGCTACTACAAAATTCATGTTACCAGAAGGAGATGAACCCGGATTATAATCTGTTGCTAAAGCAATAGCACAATTGCGATCAATTAGCCTTCTTGCAGGTTGATAAGGCATGCGCAAGAAGAAAGCTGCTGTAGGCAATAATGTTCCGATAGTTGTTGAATTCCTTAATGTATTAATAGTATCATCATCCATTGTTTCCAAATGATCTACAGAAACTGCGCCGAGCTTAATACCTGTTTGTACGCCACCGGATAGCGTCAATTGGTTTGCATGAATCTTTGCTTTTAAACCATGATTTATGCCTGCCCTACAAATGCGTTCTGTTTCTTCAGGTGAAAAAAAATTCTCTTCGCAAAAAACATCGATGTAATCAGCCAAGCATTCTACTGCAATTACCGGCAACATTTCATTGATGATCTGGTTGATATATCCTTCATGGTCTTGCTTAAACTGTTGCGGATAAGTATGTGCGCCAAGAAATGTTGCTTTAATGTTTACGTTGGAGGATTCCTTTAATCTCTTAATCACACGCAACATTTTCAATTCGCCTTCAACGCTTAACCCGTAACCACTTTTAATTTCAATGGCGCCTGTGCCTAATTTCATTACGTCATGCAATCGCTGATAAGATTGTCGAAACAATTCTTCTTCTGATGCCGCATTTAATTTTTTTGCGGAGTTTAAAATGCCACCGCCTTTCGCAGCAATATCAGCATAGGATAATCCATTGATCTTGTCGACAAACTCTCCCTCCCTGCTTCCTGCAAACACCAGATGTGTATGACTGTCGCACCAAGCTGGTAAAATAAATTGACCGCTTGCATTAATGATGTGATTAAAATCTTCGGGTTGCAATTGCAGTTCACTCATTGGCCCAAACGCTGCGATTCGATCATCCTCAACAAGCAAATAAGCATGTTCAATAATCGGCAAATGTGCTAAAGCTTTTCCTCGCAACAATTCATTTTGCTGATGCACGCCAACGAGACCTTTTACGTTCGTAAACAAGGTGGTCATGCCCACTAAAATAGCACTGTTTAGGCTGAAAAAAAATTTGCCTAGCCATCGGTGTTTACGATAGCAACAAATTTTTTCAGTAAGGGAAGCACTCCCGATTGTGAAGGAATTGTGTATTGCGCAGCAGTATTAGCGGTTCCAACTTTTATCGTGTAACCAAGCCTCCTAAGTTCATGAAACATATCTTCATCAGTAGTATCATCGCCAATGCACAACGTAAAATCAGGCTGAAAGCGTTCAATGATGTGTTTAGCTGTATTGCCTTTATCAATTCCTATTAGACGAACCTCTATAACCTTGTTTCCATCAATGACCTGCAATGGCGTGTTGGTAATTAATTGCAGTAAACTGTTTCGCAATTCACGTGACCGAACAAAACCAAGATCAGGATGTGTATTTCTGTAGTGCCAGGCAAGCGTATAGTCCTTTTCTTCAATAAAGGAACCCATACAACGAGTCACAAACATTTCCATCAAAGGTTTGATCTGCTCTTTCCACTCTGATGAAACATTTACTTGCTCCACCCAATCTTCATTTGGATACTTGATGCGAGCACCGTGTTCCGCAACAAGTGTTATTTGAAATTGCCCTAACCAATCTTCTAAAACTTTACTATCTCTTCCGCTAATGACAACCACTTTGTTTCGCTCGTCGATCGACAATTGTCTCAGTATATCTAATAATTCAGGTGTTGGAGCGGCAAGCGATGGGTAACGCTGAATTGGAACCAATGTTCCATCATAGTCAAGTAGAATACATCGATTGTTTGCAACTTGAAAGTTCTGCATTATTTCATCTGTAATCTTCCGGTCGAGGAGGTTTACTTTAAGTTTTTCTTGTTCTTCCTTTACTTCCTTTAATTGTTCTAAAAATTCATTCACCCATTTAATCACATCATATTCTTTCAACCGTTTTTGCATGAAGGAAAGCCTTGTTCGCTGTTCTTGCAACGGCATGGTCAAAGCTGCTTCAATAGCATCTGCTACTTCAAAAGAATCGGTTGGATTAACCAATATTGCTTCGCTTAGTTCGTTTGCGGCACCTGTAAACTCACTCAATATTAAAACGCCTTTATCAAAACAACTGGCGACATATTCTTTGGCTACAAGGTTCATCCCATCACGCAACGGCGTGATCAAAGCAACATCGGCCGTTTGGTATAAAGAACAGAGCTCTTCGAAATCCAAATGATTATACCGGTAAATGATCGGCTGCCAATGAAGGGTTGAATACTTACCATTGATAGTACTTACATATTCTTCAATAGAACGTTTACGATCTGCATAAGCTTGAATAGCATCTCGTGAAGGAACAATATTTAAAATGAACACTACTTTCTCCAACCATTCTGGATGCATTTCTAAAAACAACTTGAATCCTTCAAGTCGATAGTCCAAACCTTTTGTATAGTCTAACCGGTCGACAGAAAAGATTATTTTTTGATTAAAAAAACGTTCTTCTAATTTGATGGTGATAGTTTTTACCAAATCGTTGATGATCGCTTTGCGAAACTTTTCATAATCGATACCAATGGGAAATAAATCCGCTTTAATTATTCGGTTGAAATATTGAATGGTGCTGAACTGATTTTCAATTTTCAGTATCATTTTAGCTGACTGAATAAAATGCTGCACATAATCATGCATATGAAAGCCGATCAAATCTGCACCAAGCACTCCTTCTAAAATTGATCGCTTCCATTGTGAAGGCATTAATCGAAATATTTCGTAAGAAGGAAAAGGAATATGCAGGAAAAAACCAATTGTTGCATCAGGCAATTTTTCACGCACCAATTGCGGCAATAGTAATAAGTGGTAATCATGAATCCAAATCACATCGCCTTCATGGTAGTTCTCAATTAGTTTATCTGCAAAGGCTTTATTTACTTTTTTGTATGCTTCGAAATAAACTGGTTTGTATTCTGCTAAAGAAGGAAAGTAATGAAATAATGGCCATAAAACAGAATTAGAGAAGCCATTGTAATAATCGTTGTACAAACCTTCTTCTACAAACAACGGCTGAATCTGAAAATCAACCACTGAAGTATTATTGGCCACTGCCTGTTGCCATTCTTCCCCAGTTGCATCCATTGTTCCCAACCACAACTTTTCAGTAAATGCAGGATGATTTTGTTGATGTTCGATAAAACTCTTTATAGCCGACACTAATCCTCCGGAACTCTGGCGAATTTTACCTTCATTTTTATCTATACTAAAGGGCAAACGGTTAGAAACTATAATTAACCTACTCATAGTCAAACCTCGTTGCCTGTAACAACCAAAAATCAGACCAGCAGCAGTTTAATTTACTGAGGTACTAAAATTAAAAAGCCTCCCTTTGTGGGAGGCTTTGAGTAAAAAAATTTATTAGTAAGGTAGCAAAACCGTTACTGGTTGCTGACCTGTTCTTGTAATGACAATCTTCATATAATAAGCACCATTAGGGCAGCTAACAGGATTACCACTTGCATCTAAACCGAAGGTAGCTGTCGCTGTTGCCGACAAGCGGGTATGTTCAATTTGACCACTTACCAAACGACCGTTGCAATCCTGACGAAATACTAACGGTTGTGTAATAGCTGTTACAAAAGCAGTTCCAAAACGTGTTGTACCCCATTCGCAAATACCGTTTGTTGTATTGTCGCTATAAGTACCAATAATGCTAAGTACTATACCATTATTATAACTAAACGTTCTTTTTCTTGCTACCGACCAGGAACGTTGTGTATTATCATCAAAAGTAATAGTCATGTTGTTGCTGGTGATGGTATGAACGATCGGTCTTCCTCTTTGTGCTAAATCAATAAGGCTTCCACCTGTAACGTTTGTCAACGTATGGGTACCATTAATTGTAATTGACTTGTTATCGCTCAGGCGAGTAATTCTTAGGTTGGTTACTTGAATGGTTGCTACCGCACCTGAATCTTTCCAACGCATGCCTTGTGCCATTGAAATAACGACAGTACCTGTACGTGTTTCAGTACCTGCGCAGTTTAGGCCATTGTATGTAATGGTAATTTTTCTTGGATTACTAGTTGTATCCAAAGCAGTGGTGGCGCCACAGATAAGTGTTTGTAAGTTAGAAGAGCCATCTAATCTGCCTCCAAAACTTGCATTTTCGCTTAAGGCAACGTTTGCATCATCTGCAAGTGCGTTTTCGCTGTTACCTACTCTGTTTTGATCATCGTTGTGTACTTGTACCTGGGCATCGGTAAGACCACCTTTTGAAGATGTGTCGTCGGATTTTTTACAAGCTGTAAATGTAATGGAAAGAGCTAACGTAGCAAATGCTACCAGTCGGAATTTGTTTAGCATAGTGGTTTGTTTGAATTTATAATCTGGTTTTACATCGGATAGACTTTCGGTTGTCCTTTGCGTTTAACGGCGGTGAAAGTAATTTCAATTTTCGTAGAAAAGAACAGTAAAACTAACTGGCAAAAGGGTGCGCTTCTGTGTTAAATACGTATTTACTGAGATCAAATGCACTATCAGGGGCAAAAAGTAAATAAGCATATTTCATCGTTTCAGCAAAGAAGAAGCTTTGCATAGAATCCATTTGCTCAGAAGTCTGAATATTTTTCAATGCGGCAAATCCGGCTTCTGTACGACAATGACTTAAGATATCATCAACCATACGCTTGCCCATCCACAAATATTTTTCGTTTTTTGTTTTTCGATATAAATAAAAAAAGCTTTCTAAATTTTCTGGTCGCAATACATAATAAGCACTAGTAACTTTTCCTGTTTTGAAATTGAATTGCGCCGGTTCAATATTATGCTTGGTCCACATGTAGAAATTAGCTCTTTGAATTTTAGCTGCGGTCTTGACATCGCCAGAATAGGCACATAATCCAGCATAAAATGCATCCAAAGCACCGTATATAGACTCGGTCTCTTTGCCGGTATTCATGTGTACATGCGTCATAAACCAACCGTTGTCCTGTTTACTGATCAAATATTTTTTGATTGCTTTTTGATGAATATCGAATGCTTGCTTCAAATCTTTATCGCCAAACAATACCCAGCCCTTATATAATTACTCGTAATAAGAATCAATCATACCGCTGATGTGACTATCTGTATTTGTCCATTTTCCTGTATTCACATCGATCTGTGTTCCCACCAAATCCAGCTTACTTCTTCGCTTAAAAACTTGCATGACGGCCCGTTTAGCCGCCGCATAATATTTTACGTCACCGGTTATTTTCGAAAGTTTGCCAAATTCAAGCATCAACGTTCCGATCTCGGCAGGATTGTTAATGCTATCGCTGATGGCGCCGGTTTGCAAATGGACATACCGATATGGCATTCCGGTTTTCGATCTAAAGGCAGGCATCAAACGATTGCCTAAATCCTGCGCCATGGAAAGAAATTTTTTGTCGCCATCTATTTCATAAGCCGTTATCAAAGCCGCCAACAGACGAATGGTTATTTCAAATACCTGTACGTTGTTATCTACATTAAATTGGAGACTATCAAGTATCAGTTTTTTTTGCTTCAGCGGCTTCCTCCTTCATTCCTAAAAGAACAAATGTATCATATGCATCAACGGGTGTCATGAGCATCGAATGACGGTACCAGTTTTTTGGCTTTTTAGAAAGGGGGCTTAATTCGTCGCTCCTCCAGGCGTATTGTTTATAGCCATCCCAGCCATGATGACAACCTTCGATTACTTTTTCTCGTATCTCTTTCTTGAGTTGGAGCGATAAGTTATTAGCGTTTTGGCCAAAAGAGTATAGGTAATAAATAAATAGTATTGTCGTTAGTAATAATTTATACATGGTAAACTTTTTGCTTCAATGATTTGTTACTGTTGATTTGAGGAAACTGATTAATCAAACTGATAAAGTTCATTTATTCATCCAAGTTATCACCTAACTTTAATAGAAAGCCGACAATTGAAAACCTATCGTCTTAATATCAACATCAACGTACACCCTATTACTGTTTTGGCTTTTTTATTATTGAGCTCATTTGCCATAAAGGCACAAGATTGTCCTCCTAACATTGATTTTGAATCCGGGAGTTTCAACGGCTGGCAATGTTATGTAGGTAACACGCAGGCAGTAGGTGGACAAAATGTGATCAATCTTTCGCCCAGTGCTCCACAGTTTGACCGACACACAATTATACCTGCTATACCCGGCGAGGTGGATCCTTATGGCGGATTTCTGACCCGCAGTCCTAATGGTAGCCGCTATTGCGTAAGATTAGGGAATAATAAAGGAGGCGGACAAGCAGAAGGAATGTCATATGAATTCACAATTCCGGCTGACAGAAATGTTTATTCGCTGATTTATTATTATGCGGTTGTGTTTCAGGATCCAAATCACGAAATATACCAGCAGCCCAGAATGGTGGTAGATATTACAAACGAAACCGACAACCAAACAATTGGCTGTTCATCTTTTTATTTTGTTCCCTACGGAACAATTTTACCTGGCTTTTTTGAATCACCTAATCCGGGAGGGAGCACACCAGTTTGGTGCAAGAATTGGTCGGCTGTAACGGTAAATTTAAATGGCCTGGCAGGTAAAAAGATAAAGCTATTTTTCAAGACTGCGGATTGTACTTTTCAACGTCACTTTGGTTATGCCTATATCGATGTTAATTCAGAATGTTCGGATGAATTCACTGGTGCCCTTTTCTGCCGTGACGATACCACTGTAAACGTAATTGCGCCTTATGGCTATCAGGCTTATACTTGGTACAATAGTAGCTTTACCCAGGTCTTAGGCAACCAACAAACACTGACATTTAGCCCCCTGCCTCCATCAGGTACTACAGTTGCCGTAGAAATTGTGCCTTATAGCGGTTATGGTTGTTTAGATACTTTATATGCGCATTTGATTGACACGTTACACGTAAAAGCAGATGCAGGGCCTGATACGTTTACTTGCAATAACAATCCTGTTCCGATAGGTAAACCGCCAAAACAAGGATTCATATACAGTTGGACGCCAACAACGGGTTTATCCGATCCGAATGTTTCGAATCCATTTGCAAATCCATCTTCAACTACTACTTATGTACTTAGTATACGACACGATGGCGGTGGCTGTATGGATATAGATTCGGTAGTGGTGCGAACACCTATGCTGGATGATTCATTGCAGTTACTAGGCAAGACTAGTTATTGCCTGGACAATAATGACAGCGCTGTACTCAAGGTATTCCCGGCTGATAGTATACAGTGGTATCGAAACGGTACTGCTATCAGGGGAGCAAATGGAACGAGATTGAATGTAAGGCAAAGCGGAACTTATTATGCGATGTTGTTTAGTCGTGAAGGTTGTAGTGTAAAAACATCTGAACAACCAATCGAGGTTGAAACAGCACGAAAAGGTATCAGGTATCCATTTGTCTGGGCGGTACCCGATCTGCCACAAGGTTTGCAGGCGAGACAGTTTGGTGATTCAGTGTACTGGAGCCCAGGAGTTTATTTGGACGCAAGAAATACATACACTTCAAACTATAGGGGTAGCACACAACAGGAGTACACCGTGGAAATTATTACCGCTGCAGGCTGTATTACCGTTGATACACAGTTGGTGAAAATTGGTAAGAAGATGGATATTTATGTGCCATCGGGCTTTACACCCAATGGCGATGGCAAGAACGATGTACTTCGTCCGACTTTGATGGGAATTAAGGAACTCAAATCCTTTAAAGTTTTTAATCGTTGGGGTGAGTTAATTTTTGAAACACAAAAAGAGTATGAAGGCTGGGATGGCAAGGTAAAAGGATTATTGCCACAGCAAACAGATGTATTTGTTTGGACTGCAGAAGCAATTGGCGCCGACGGAACTACTATTACCCGAAAAGGCACTAGTGTTTTAATTAGGTAAATGAAAAATAAACTAACCAGAGCATGAAAGATTCATGCTCTGGTTAGTGGTAATAAATTGTTTTATTAGTCCTTCTTACCACCTAACATAGGTACAAAACTAAACTTGTCGTACACTTCTTCTTTTGCACTTCCATCTGCCTGTTTAATGATTCGTTTCATTATTTGCAAATCACCACTGCCTTCCGGTATAACCATCATACCTCCAACTTTCATTTGTTCTACCAACTTAGGCGGAATAAACGGAGCTGCAGCCGTGATGATCACTTTATCAAACGGAGCAAATGTGGGCAAGCCTTCAAAGCCATCGCCATAGAAGTATTTTATATTGGGGTATTTCCGGATGAAAGCAAACTCTTTATTCGAATCAAACAATTTTTTTTGTCGTTCAATCGTAAAAACCTGCGCATGCAATTCTGCTAATACCACCGCCTGGTATGCGCTTCCTGTCCCAATTTCTAATACTTTGTCAAATGGTTTTATTTCGAGCAATTGCGTTTGATAAGCCACGGTGTAAGGCTGCGATATGGTTTGACCTTGCAAAATGGGGAAAGCTTTGTCTTCGTAAGCCACATCATCAAAAGCGGAATCCAGAAAAAAGTGACGTGGTATTTTTTCAATCGCAGTTAACACTTTTTCATCTGTGATACCTTTGTTTTTGACGATGTCCACCAATTTTTTGCGTAAGCCTTTATGTCGGTAGGTATCTTCGGTAGGTCGTGCCATAGGTACTTAGTATCATTTTTGCAGTGGGCAAATGTAGGTTTTCAAAAAGAGTTGTTACGCAAAACCAGTTATTTTATTTAAGAAAACTATCCCGCTGATGAACATACAGCATATTTTATTGGCTATCTTCTGGATCATCTTTGGGGTGCTACATAGCTGGCTGGCAAGTATTGGTGTAAAAAACAAAATAGGAAAATTTTTTGGAGCCGACTTTAAATATTATCGCATTTGTTATACGCTGTTTGCATTTGTAAGCATGACTGCTATCATCGGTTATCAACTTTCCATCATGTCGCCCTTGCTGTTTCAGCCAACGAATGGCTCTAACATTATTGGATGTGTTGGTGCAGTAACAGGCGTAATTATCATGTTTATCTGCATTAAAAAATATTTTTTCAGCTTAAGTGGATTAAGAGCTTTGATCATAGAGCACAAAGGTGCTGACCTCATCATTACCGGCATTCATCGCTATGTTAGGCACCCGCTTTATCTTGGTACGTTTCTGTTCATCTGGAGCTTATTTATTCTATTTCCTCACCTTTCATTGTTGATCGCTGACATCATCATTACTACATATACGCTGATTGGCATTTATTTCGAAGAAGCAAAGCTGGAAGCTCAGTTTGGCGAAAGCTACAAGCGTTATAAAGCTACAGTTCCAAAGCTTATTCCATTTCTTAAAGGCTGATTAAAGCTTGCGAATGGCATAATTCCCTCTTTACCGATTAATCATGTCTCGCCCTGAAATAGGTTGACCATTTTTTGTTATTAAAATTGTTACCTTTTTTACAAAATTATCTGGACATTGATAAGCCCTAAAAAAAATCTTTGGCGGATTTTTTGGCCTTATCAACATTCCTGCATTAAGCTGTTTGTTTGCCTTGGTCATAAAATTTATAGAGATGATTGTTGTCGTCGTATGCCTGGTTGGGTGTAATCATACCCAGTGATCTATGCCTTCTTTTGTTATTGTAAAGGTCAACTGATTTTTTCGGCGGTCTGCCTTTTTAATGTAAGCCATAGTGTTGCTAAAAATGTTTAATTTTTAGTCAACCTATTTCAGGGTTTGTCATCATTTTGCAGTGCACAAAACCGCAGTACATTTATTTTATCAAAGCAGCTGATAGAAACTAATTACTAACGTGTTGTGCTATTAAGACATGTTGATAAATAAATTGATGTTATTTGAATAAAAAGATGTTGTGAAATTGTCTAAGTAAGTGACAAGATAAACTTACAACAATGCACGGCATCAGAACAAGTTTCTGCAAATTTTATGGTATTGGCAAAGAGCTTTTTTTCAAATGGATATGTTTTCATTTTATTCTTCATTTGGTAAACCACGACCTCAGCCTACTACTGTTGGACCCAAAGGTTTTGATTATTATACACACGATAACTATAAATTTTATTTAGAAGCCAGCACACTGAAAAAGTTGGCTTCGTTAATTGGGGATAGTGTAAAGTTTTGGCACGAATTATACCAGTATCCCAATTACGATGCTTGGTGGCAGGCTCGTGATGCACGTAGAGCAACAAAAAATTTAAAACCTGCTATGCTTTGGGTGGGTGGCAATTTTGATGCAGAAGATAATTGGGGTGCCTGGAATGCTTATCGTGCTGCAGAAGAAAACAATCCCGGAAAAATGTTCAATAAAATAGTGATGGACCCTTGGTATCATGGGCAATGGGCAAGCAATGATGGTACACATATGGGCAATGTTCTGTTTGGCTCCAACACATCACAATGGTACCAGCAGAATATTGAAATTCCGTTCTTTAATTATTATTTGAAGGGAAAAAGTGATGCACCTAAAATTGCAGAAGCAAGTGTATTTCTCACAGGTGAAAATCAATGGCATCAATTTGAGCAATGGCCACCTGCAAATGCAAAAAATCAAAGCCTATACTTACAGGATAATGGCAAATTAGGCTGGAATCAATCGACTGGTAAAAATGGTTTTAGCGAATATATAAGTGATCCGAACAAACCAGTACCTTATACCGAAGATGTGCACTTTCAACGTACCCGTGAGTATATGACCGATGATCAACGCTTTGCCTCACGCAGACCTGATGTTTTAGTTTTTCAGACAGATACCTTATCAAGTGATATTACTGTAACAGGGAATATTACTGCTAATTTGTATGCAGGCATTTCCACCACAGATGCAGATTTTATAGTGAAGGTGATTGATGTTTTTCCGGATAATTTCAGGTATGGGAATGAGGAGCAAACAATGGGCAGAGCCCTATCTCGCACTTATCCTATGGGTGGTTATCAAATGTTGGTACATGGTGAAGTTTTCAGAGGAAAGTTTTGCAAAAGTTTTGAAAAGCCCACGCCATTTATTCCTAATAAAGTGGAAGTAGTCAATTTCAAAGTTGGCGATATGGCGCATACGTTTAAGAAAGGTCATCGCATAATGGTGCAGATTCAAAGCAGTTGGTTTCCTTTAGTAGATCGAAATCCACAAAAGTTTGAAAACATTTATGCGGCCGATCCACAAGACTTTCAAAAAGCAACAATAAAAATTTACCACAATACACAATATCCATCCAGCATTAATTTACCTTTATTGAAATAAGATGAAAAGATTTTTTGTTTTGGTTAGTTTGTTAGGACAAGTATGTTTGGCACAGAAAAAAACCGAAGTTTCTATTATTCCACAGCCGGTTAGTGTAAAAGGGGGCAATGGCAATTTTACATTGACCGGTAAAACCTTTTTGATTGCCCGTGACAACTTAGATGCAAAGACCGCCAGTTTTTTCAATGATTATCTACAGCAGGTTTATGGATTTAAGTTACCAGTTGATAAAAAAGAACATAGTAATGCTATTTGTTTATCAACTAAAAAATTCATCAAGGCTCCTGATAAAGATGCTTATTCATTAACCGTAACAAAAAATGGAATTGTTATTCAGGGCGATACTTATACGGGGACATTTTACGGCATTCAAACATTGATTCAATTGTTGCCTGTCAATACTTCGAAAATTAAAATACAAAGTTCAAAGCTTTCCATCCCATTTGTTACTGTTCAGGATTATCCTCGCTTTAGTTATAGAGGAATGCATCTAGATGTATGTCGTCACTTCTTTCCTGTTTCGTTTATAAAAAAATACATCGATTACATCGCCTTGCATAAGATGAATTATTTCCACTGGCATTTAACAGATGATCAAGGCTGGAGAATTGAGATAAAAAAATATCCTCGCTTGACACTGGTAGGTGGCTGGCGTAATGGCACCATCATCGGACGTTACCCCGGAACAGGTAATGACAACTTGAAATACGGTGGTTTTTATACACAAGATGAAGTGAAAGAAGTGGTGCAATATGCAGCTGATCGTCATATTACCGTTATTCCGGAAATTGAAATGCCTGGTCATTCATCTGCCGCTATCGCAGCTTATCCTTGGTTAAGTTGTTTTCCTTCAGAACAAACAATTATTCCTTCGCATCCTTCTGAAGAAAGTAAAAGTTTGCAAGCACGAGGCGTGACCAAGTTGGTGCAGGAAACATGGGGCGTATTCAATGATATATTTTGTGCAGGCAAAGACTCAACCTTTGATTTTTTACAGAATGTGTTAGATGAAGTGTTGCCGCTCTTTCCATCAAAATATGTTCACGTAGGCGGCGACGAAGCGCCGAAAGTAAATTGGAAGCGTTGTCCAAATTGCCAGGCTAGAATAAAGCAATTGAATTTGAAAGATGAACATGAGTTGCAGAGCTATTTCATTCAACGCATGGAAAAATATGTGAATAGTAAAGGCAAAACATTGATTGGCTGGGATGAAATTTTAGAAGGTGGTTTAGCGCCAAATGCAGTGGTAATGAGTTGGCGTGGAGAGCAAGGCGGCATTGATGCTGCTTCACAAAATCATGATGTCATTATGACGCCGCAAAAGCCAGTGTACTTTGATCATTCGCAAACAAAAAATGAAGACTCACTCGTAATTGGTGGTTATAATCCTATCGAACAAGTCTATTCTTATGAACCAATACCTGCCAAACTTGATAGCACAAAAGCAAAATACATTCTAGGTGCACAAGCTAATTTGTGGACAGAATACATCGCCTATCCTTCCAAAGTAGAATACATGATTTTCCCACGTATGAGTGCACTGAGCGAAGTATTGTGGAGCGGGAAAGAAAAAAAGAGTTGGACTGATTTTGAAAAGCGTTTGCAAACTCAATTTAAGCGTTACGATTTATGGAAAACGAATTATAGTAAGGCGTATTTTGATTTAACCACAGAGATAAAGCCATCGAAAGATTTTAATGGAATTATGTTTTTGGTAAAATCAAAAGACAGCTTAAATAATGTTTTTATCAGCTATAAAACTGATGTGTTAACTCCGGATCTAAAAAATAAAATGTCAAGTGGAAAAGGAGCGATAAATTTACAAATAACACAAAGTGGCAATTATTTAATTTATCAATTGAAAAATGGTAAACCGTTTGGGCAAAGAGAGCAAAGTTTTTCCTTCAATAAAGCCACTGGTAAAAAAGTTTCCATCACTAAAACACCCAATGAAAAATATCCGGGACAAGGTGGTGCTTTTAGTTTAGTGAATGGTGTTTACTCTAACAAAGGTCTAAGTTATCCCGATTGGCTCGGTTGGATTGGCGATGATATGGAAGCAACGATCGACCTTGGCAAGGCCACAAGCTTTGATTCTGTGCGAGTACATACAATCGATCAAAATGGAAGTTGGGTTTACTTGCCGCAATATGTAGAAGTGCAGGTTTCCAATGACGGAACGAACTTTACTTCTATAAACAAGTCCAATCAATTTGTAAAAGACACTTTGACTATGGGTTGGATCACTGTTTCTACACCAAAGCAAAATGCCCGATATCTAAAAATCATTGCAAAAAACTACGGTTTGATTCCGCTGGACAAACCAGGTGGCGGCAATAAGGCTTGGTTTTTTGCGGACGAAATTCAAGTTTATTGATTGCGGTAAGTTGCGGTTATAAAGGACTAAAATTATTCGGTAGTTGCGGTTTTTGTTTTATTCAAAGCCATTGTCGCTGTATCTTTAGCGCATCCAAAAGCATAGTATGCCGCAACAAAAAGAGATTGAATTAATTGATTCGTTCGAACGTATACCAGTACATATCTTTCCCGATCTTAAAGAAGGTTCTGTTTACACAGCCAATCTTGTTGCTACATTAATAAAAGAAAAGCAAGCGCGAAAGGAAACATGTGTGTTAGGTCTTGCTACCGGCTCGACACCTAAAACTCTTTACGCTGAATTGGTTCGCTTGCACAAGCAAGAAGGATTAAGTTTTAAAAATGTAATCACATTTAATCTTGACGAATACTATCCTATTGACAACGATGCTATCCAGAGCTATAATACGTACATGCATCGGCATCTGTTCAATCATATTGATATTGATCCAAAAAATATTCATATTCCTAACGGAGAGTTAGCAAAAGAAGACATCAAAGCGCATTGCCTAGACTATGAACAAAAAATAGAAGCTGCAGGCGGCATTGACTTACAAATACTAGGTATTGGTAACAACGGGCATATTGGTTTTAACGAGCCGGGCTCAAGCATTCATTCCCACACACGCCTGATTAATTTAGAAAACTCTACTCGTCTAGCAAATGCACATGAGTTTGCTAATATTTCTGAAGTACCTCGTCTTGCTCTTACAATGGGAATAGGCACTATTTTAAAGGCAAGAAAAATTGTATTGCTTGCATGGGGCGCCGTGAAAGCCCCTGTTGTGCAACAAGCGGTAGAAGGTGCAGTAACTGAAAGTGTTCCGGCTAGTTTATTGCAGCAACATTCCGATTGCGAATTTGTGTTAGATCAAGATGCTGCTTCTGAATTGACCCGTTTTAAATCGCCGTGGTTGACCGGTGATATTGAATGGACGCCAAAGACCATCAAGAAAGCGGTGGTGAACATGGCGTTGAAACAAAACAAACCTGTGTTATCGTTGACCAATGCAGATTATAACGAATTTGGTTTGGGTGATTTATTAGTAGAAAAAGGCGATGCTTATGAAATCAACCTGCAAGTTTATTACTTGCTTCGTGATTCGATAACGGGTTGGCCTGGTGGTAAGCCAAATGTGCACCTACCTGAGCATCCAGAACGTTCGGAGCCTTGCCCGAAAAGAGTCATTATTTTTTCTCCGCATCCTGATGATGATATTATTAGCATGGGTGGTACTTTTCAACGTCTGCATGATCAGGGGCACGAGGTGCATGTGGCTTATCAAACTTCGGGAAACATTGCCGTGACTGATGAGTTCGTTACTCGCTTTTTAGATTTTGTTGTTGGCTTCGAAGAAATCGCAGGTATCAATAAAGATCGTTCTGAAAATATCTTGGAAGAAGTGCGCAGCTACCTTTCGCATAAAAAGAAAAATGAAGTTGATACCCCTTTAATTCGCTCTATTAAGGGTTTGATCAGGAGATGCGAAGCAAGAGCCACTTGCCGATATGTAGGCATCAAAGAAGAAAATATTCATTTCCTTAATCTGCCATTTTACGAAACGGGTACTATTGAAAAGGCGCCAATGGGCGAAGCAGACGTTGCAATTACAATGAAGCTTTTAGAAGAAGTAAAGCCACATCAATTATTTTGTGCTGGTGACCTTGCTGATCCACATGGCACACATAAAGTTTGCCTGGATGTTGTATTTGAGTCACTAAAAAGATTGAAGCAACAAGCTCCGGGTTGGATCAATGATTGCTGGCTTTGGTTGTATAAAGGTGCTTGGCAGGAATGGAATATTGAGGATATTGAAATGGCTGTGCCGATGAGCCCGGATCAGGTATTGAAAAAAAGGTATGGTATTTTTATTCACCAATCGCAAAAAGATATGGTGCCTTTTCAGGGTAGCGATACAAGAGAGTTCTGGCAAAGAGCAGAAGAACGAAATGCTCATACGGCCGATTTGTACGCCCGGTTAGGCTTAACACATTATGCAGCAATGGAGGCTTTTGTACGATGGCATTATTAAAGAATGAAAGACTTATAGAGGATAGATGGAACATAGCCTGGAAAAATAAGGCTTATAGAATAAGAATAATCGTTGGAATTTTTTTAATGATTGCTGTGTTAGCGGCCCTCCCTCATTTTTTCCAGCATATTGAAAAACGGGATGGTTTTGTGCTAAACGATTTTGTGCTTGACCATTTAGGGCCTGCCGATATTTCGATACCGCTTTTCGTCATTCTTTGGTTTATGGCGCTTTTGTTTGCTGTCCGGTGTTTTAAAAGCCCTGCCATATTTACCATTTTCTTATACAGCTATTTCATTGTTACCATAAGCAGACTTCTCACCATTTCCTTAGTACCACTAAATCCGCCACATGGTTTAATTCCGTTGATAGATCCTATCAGCAATCAATTTTATGGTAAGAGTTTTATAACCAAAGACTTATTTTATTCGGGCCATACATCCTCCGCATACCTTATGTTTTTATGCTTTCGTCGAAAAATTGACAAATTCGTCGGCATTTTTTGTACTATTGCAGTTGGTTTTTTGGTTTTAATGCAACACGTTCATTACACCATTGATGTGCTTGCTGCCCCGGTTGCTACCAGTTTGTGTTATTGGATCGGAAAGAAGCTTGCAACTGTTGGTATTTCCAAGAACCATCATTGACAATTTTTATAACTATTTCATCGTTTAGATGGGCTATTTGCAAACCAAATAATTCATAACGAAGATTAAAGACATAGGCTATGAATAAACTGCAGACCCCGGTTTTTACACTCGATACCAAACTAACAAAAGAGCAATTAGATTTCTTCGATAAGTACGGATTGATCGTTTTCCGCAATTTCATAAATAGAGATACTGTTAATCTTTTCCTTAAAGAAACGCAACGCATAGAAAAAGAGTGGTTGGATCAAGGTGTTGAAAAAGTGAATGGAATTCCTCTAAAATTTGGTAAAGATGAGCATGGAAACAAAATGATCCAACGGCTCTGCTTTACTTCTTTGCACAGTGCTGTTTTGCATGAATTTTTACAAGACCCTCGCCTTCAGGCTTTATTAGATTTAGTAAGACCTTACGAAGGACGTATCGGCGAGAATGAAAAAGATGGCCTTGTTTTAAATAATTACGTTCGTACACCAAACAGTGCCTTTTCACAAATGGGCTGGCATACCGATAGCCCTCGCGATCTTTTCCTTGGACAGCGCATCATGCCTATGTTGAACGTAGGTATTCACCTAGATGATTGCCCTTTTGAAAATGGTGGCTTGCGTGTACTTCCTGGTACACATAAGCAAGGTGTGTTGAAATTATTGTTCAAGAAAAAATACTTCGTAGATCATAATCCCGATCCAAAAGAAGTTGGCTTAGATATCAATGCGGGTGATTTAACGGTTCATGATGGTCGCTTATGGCACCGTGTTCAGCAATCGCCACATTTTGGTGAGAAAAGCCGTCGTCGTGTGTTTTATGTTCCTATTGTTACCGGAAAATATATTCCAAAAGACGAGAACAGCAAAACACCATTGTACCACCGCTTTGCTTCAAAAGTTCAGAATTAATTTCAACTTTGGTTCATGTCTTTAGCATTAATAACAGGCGCTAGTAAAGGCATTGGGAAAGCTATTGCCTTTCAGTTAGCAGCAAAAGGCAATAATCTTTTATTGGTAGCTCGTAATGAGCAGCTATTGCAGTCAGTAGCTGAGGAAATAAAAAAAGTTTACCCTATTGCCGTTGATTATTTTGCTATTGACCTTTCCCAACAAGGAGCAGCAAAAAAAATTTTTGATTGGTGCCAACAAAAAAGATACACGGTATCTATTCTGGTAAACAATGCCGGATATGGTTTGAGTGGCAAGTTTGAAACCTATTCACTTACTGATCACTTACAAATGATGCAAGTGAATATGAATGCTGTGGTGGAATTAACGCATTTATTTTTGCCGCAACTCAAAAGACAGCCACAAGCTTATATTTTAAACATTGCCTCTTCTGCTGCCTATCAAGCTGTTCCTTACCTGAGCATTTATGCAGCCTCCAAAGCCTTTGTGTTGCAATTTTCAAGAGGGTTAAATTATGAGTTAAAAAATACGCCTGTTTCAGTTACATGTATTAGCCCCGGTTCTACAGATACAGATTTTGCGTCAAGAGCTAATGTTGGTGATAAAGGATTGAAAGCCGCAAAAAAGGTAAATATGACCCCAGAAGAAGTGGCGTCTATTGCCGTGAATGCAATGTATACAAAGAAAAGTGAAGTGATAACGGGTTTGATCAATAAACTAGGTGCATTCTTCGTTTGGTTACTTCCTAAACGCTTGGTAGAAAATACAGCTGCAAAAATTTACGAATAAACATTTTTTGAGAAGAGCGAAAAGATTTTTCTATTATACTTGCAACCCCAAACAATGGCTGCGTAGCTCAACTGAATAGAGCATCTGACTACGGATCAGAAGGTTTCAGGTTTGAATCCTGACGCGGTCACTAAGATCCCGCTTAACGGCGGGATTTTTTATTCACGATTATAGAGTTTCGTCCATTTACGCAATCGATCTTCCTGTGTACTCAAAGGCAGCTCCTTTTGCAACCGCCAGCTCCAATTATTATCATCCTATGCAGGAGTACTCATTCTTGATTTGTCATCCAAACCAAGTACGTCTTGCAAAGGAAAAATAACTATATCCGCGACAGTGGTATAGGACAACCTTGCTAATTCAATATGTATTTCCGCTGAGGAAAGGGCCTTACCAACATAAGCCTCTATTCTTGCCTTCATAGCTCCAGTTGTTTCCTTGTTAAACCAACCTCTGGTAGTATTGTTGTCATGCGTTCCTGTATACACAATAAAATTACTTGCATAATTATGCGGAATGTAATTCGATTGCGGTAGGTCTTCGCCAAAAGCAAATTGCAATACCTTCATTCCAGGCAAGTGAAATTGGTCACGTAAACCCAACACAGTTTCGTCAATATCTCCCAAATCTTCTGCAACAAAAGGCAAGGCGCCTAATTCTTTTTCTACTGAAGCAAAAAAATCACTACCCGGGGCTTCTTTCCAAATACCGTTCTGTGCAGTTGTTTCATTGGCTGGTACTTCCTAATAAGCAGCAAAGGCACGAAAGTGATCTAAACGAATGATATCAAACAACTCAATATTTTTCTTTAACCGTTTTATCCACCAATCATAATTTTGTTTTTTTAGTACATCCCATTTAAATACAGACATACCTCATAATTGACCATCGGCACTAAATGCATCTGGGGGCACACCTGCGATACCAATTCGATTACCATTTTGATAGATGGAGAAAATTTCCTTATGCTACCAGACATCAGCTGAATCGTAACTTACATAAAAAGGCAAATCACCAATGAAGCGGATGCCTCTTTTATTGCAATAAGTTTTTAGTTCATTCGGATTAAAACGATGACCATTTTGTGGCTCATATGGTCCATACACACGATAACCATAAAGTTGCCGGAGTTTTAAACCCGGAATATATACATGCCATACATGATTGGGTTGTTCCTTTACCCGAACTGTAACTGATTCCGTATCATCCAAGGATCGAAACAGACAAAGATCAATCCCCATAGCATTCTCGGCAAACAGCGCAAAATTTACTCCCTCGCCACCACATGTTGCGCCTAATGGAAATGGTTGTCCCGGATAAACAAATTGTATTCATGAAAAATTCAGCTCTTCTGACGGTTAGTGCGAAGCAATTCCACAATTCTCATCTATGTGACTATGGTTTTTCAATTTCCCTGCCAACTAAAGGATGTGGTATAACCTTCAATGCACAGTGCTTTTTAATTTTTGTTCACATGGAACGAGAATAAGCTGTATACATAAGTTTTAAACTTCCCTATGGCTTATTATTTGTGCAGTTAAGATAAATTACGAACTAAAGAAGAGCTATGTCACAAAACAGAAATGATCGTTTACTTTGGTATAAGGACGCCATCATCTACGAACTACACATTAAGGCTTTTTTTGACGGGAACGGAGACGGTATTGGTGACTTTGGAGGTCTCTTACAAAAGCTTGACTATTTGCAGGAATTGGGTGTAACAGCTATTTGGTTATTGCCTTTCTATCCTTCTCCGTTAAAAGATGACGGTTACGACATAGCCGACTATTACAACATTAATCCATCATATGGAACGCTAGAGCAGTTCCAGAAATTTATTGAAGAAACGCATCGAAGAAATTTGAAAGTGATCACTGAGTTGGTGGTCAACCATACCTCTGATCAACACCCTTGGTTTCAGCGGGCCCGAAGGGCGCCACGAGGTTCGGAAGAACGAAACTTCTATGTATGGACTGATGACCCAAATCAATACAAAGATGTTCGCATTATTTTTCAGGATTACGAAGAATCAAACTGGAGCTGGGACCCTGTAGCACAACAATATTACTGGCATCGGTTCTTCCATCACCAGCCTGATTTGAATTATGATAATCCAAAAGTGCGTGAAGAGATCATTAAGGTTTTAGATTATTGGTGTAAGATGGGTGTCGATGGATTTCGATTAGATGCCGTGCCTTATTTATATGAACGTGAAGGCACCAACGGCGAAAATTTACCTGAAACACATGCATATCTAAAAGAGTTACGAAAGTATATTGATGAGCATTATCCCGGTACTTGCTTTCTGGCTGAGGCCAATATGTGGCCCGAAGATTCAGCTTCTTATTTTGGCAATGGTGATGAATGTCATATAAACTATCATTTTCCTGTAATGCCTCGCATGTTCATGGCATTGCAGCGAGAAGATCGTTATGCTATCACTGATATTTTTGATCAAACGCCAGATATACCCGAAAACTGTCAGTGGGCAATCTTCCTGCGCAATCACGATGAATTAACACTGGAAATGGTGACTGATGAAGAACGTGATTACATGTATCGTGTGTATGCAAAAGATCCGAAAGCAAAAATTAATTTAGGTATTCGTCATCGACTAGCGCCATTGATGGATAATGATCGAAGAAAAATTGAGTTAATGAATTCGTTGCTGTTTTCATTGCCAGGCACGCCTGTTATTTATTATGGAGATGAAATTGGGATGGGCGATAATTTTTATTTGGGGGATCGTGATGGCGTTCGTACTCCCATGCAATGGTCACCCGATCGCAATGCTGGTTTTTCAAATACCAATCCACACCGTCTTTATCTGCCGGTTATTATTGATCCGCAATACCACTACGAAACAGTGAACGTAGAAACACAAAGAGCAAATACATCTTCCCTGTTTTGGTTTATGAAACGCATCATCAATATGCGTAAAAAATACAAAGCCTTTAGCCGGGGTAGAATGAATTTTATTCATGCGGACAATCCTAAAATATTAGCTTTTACACGTAATTATGAAGATGAAACGTTGTTGATTCTGGTGAATTTGTCTAAATATACCCAACCCGCAGAAATAGATTTGAAGCCTTTTAAAGGTTATGTGCCTGTTGAAGTGTTTAGCAAAAATCCTTTCCCATTAATAAAAGATGATGTGCCTTATTTTTTTACATTAGGTCCTCATTCGTATCAATGGTTCGAACTAAAAAAATCGCAGGCCACTATTGATGAAACAGAAACGTTGTCGTTAAACATTGCTTATTGGGAGGAGTTGCTAACACCGGAAATAAAAGAAGCATTGCAAAGCAAAATCTTTCCAACTTATTTGTATAAAGCTTCGTGGTTCCTGGGAAAGAGACGAACCATTCATAGTGTCACTATTACCCAGCATACAACCATCAATAATGCAGGTGCTATTCTGCTTTTGTTGGAAATAGCTTACGAAAATGGGTTACCTGAATGGTATCAACTACCGTTGACATGGATAGAAGATGCAGCATCAAAGGAGTTAATCGATGCTTTCCCGGAAGCCATTATTGCACGGTTGACTATTGGCAGTAAAGCGGGCTTTTTATGTGATGCTTATTACATTTCGCATTTACAAATCGAATTGTTGCAACTAATGCAGCAAAGTAAAAAGGAAAAAGGATTGCTATTTCATAACAATGAACCATTGACCTTGAATGATGAGATAAAATCACGTATTCATACCGCCGACCATATCAATACTTCTATTACTTACAACAATGAATATTTTTTAAAACTTTTCCGAAAAGTAGATGTTGGCGTGCAGCCTGAATTAGAAGTGACACGCTTCCTAACCAATGAGGCAAAATTTGGAAACACCCCTGTTTTTGTAGGCTCCGTAGAATGGCAGCAAAACAATGGATCTATTCTATTGGGTATGATGGACGCAATGGTAGAAAATCATGGAGATGGGAAAAGCTTCATGCTGGAGCGGATAAATAATTATATCGAACGCATTTTAGCAAGAGACAGAGCAGAACTACTATCGTACGAATGCGAGGGGACACTTTCCAATCCTGTTTCATTTAATGATTTACCCGAAAATGTAAAAAGCTTTTTAGGGGGGGCTGCAGCAGATATTATTTCTTTAATTGGCAAACGAACCGGAGAAATGCATTTAGCATTGACTACCGGCACTGGTGCTGCCTTCCGTCCGGAAAAATTTTCCTTGCACTACCAGCGTTCGCTTTTTTCTTCTATGCAATCCATTGTTCGGGAAACTTATCAAAGCATAGAAAAGAACTACGCAAAATTATCAATCAGTATACAGGCAGAAGCAGACAGCATCAGAGGCAAAAGAGAACAACTTTTAGCATTATTAAGAAGAATTTACAGTAAAAAGTTAGACATTCTAAAAACCCGCATACATGGCTTTTACACATTGGAAAAAGTATTGCTTACGGGTAAAGATGTAGCCATACATGGCTTTAGCGGCAATCCGCTACGACCTTACAGTGAACGAAGGCTGAAACGTTCGCCACTACGCGATGTGGCATCTATGATTGTATCCATTTATCACATTGCTTACGAAGGCTTTTTTACCAACACACAAGTGCAGAAAACCGAAGTAAATAACTTATTAAATTTTGCCCAATTCTGGGCTCATTACATGAGTCAATTCTTTTTAGAGGCTTACCTCGAAATAGTTAAGGATAACGCTATTATTCCAAAAGAAAAAGAAGATCTACAAATGCTGCTGGTAACATTCATTTTGGAAAATGCATTGATTTATTTGAATTACGAGGTTAATTATCGAAGAGACTATTCCATCGTTCCATTAAAACTTATTCAAACCATTCTAAACAGTTCACTTACTACGCTGCCAGTGCAGACCTAAAACAAAGTATTGATTTTGCTGAAGCGGATTAAAAAGATAAATAGGAAACTCAAAGTCCTTAATTGTAAAACCCAACACTATTCCCAGCTCTATTTTCTGAAAAGATTGAAAATAGCTAGTATGTTGTAAAGCCAATCCTGCATATAAAAATTCTTTTAGTCGATAATTAACCTCGCTACACGAAAAGAGAAAGCTTCTTTCCCGTTCGCTTGCAAAACAAATTTCAGGTTCTGTGTACAGTAAAAATTTACCACAGGCTATTCCCGTCTTTACATTGATAATTGCACCATTCAACTCACCTCTTGTCACACCAATTAATGGAGTTACTTTATAAGTTGTTTTTTCCAAAATGGAATTGCCTGCCTATAAATGCAGAAAGTGTTTTTTGCTCTTCATAGTTGTATCGAACTATTGTTTACCAATTGTTCGGCAATTGATAATAAACTGTTGGAACCAGCGTATTTTGTTGTTGGTTTGTAAGCACCCCTGTAATTCGGACGGTTCAGAATTAGCGTTTTCTGCTTAAATTCAAAAACGGTCAACGTGAAAAAGACAAGATTTACGGAGACCCGGATGGGCTTCATTCTCAAGCAACAGGAAGCGGGCCGCCCG
>PSMG01000016.1:7523-54363 GCA_040290035.1 Chitinophagaceae bacterium | reverse complement strand
CTGAACCGTCCGAATTACAGGGGTACTTACACTAATACTGAACTTATACTGTAGTTCACCCGTAGATGCCAGCAGTTTCACCAAAGGATGGCTAAAGGCTAGCACGAGTCGCTATGCACCAATAGCCCTAACTTCTCATATCCACAGTAAATCCAATGGTTGTGCCCACACCTTCCTTGCTCCGCACATGAATAGAGTGTCCATGCGCTTCAATAATATGTTTGCAAATAGCAAGGCCAAGCCCGCTGCCCGTCACATCACGGCTCCTGCCTTCCTGCGTCCGGTAGAACCGCTCAAAAATGCGGTCCAGGTTTCGTTCGCTGATGCCAATACCATCATCACTGATTTCCACCAATATATTGCTGCCATCAGTATTGTACATGCTGGCTATCACGTGCCCACCCACCTTTCCATATTTTATACCATTATCCACCAGGTTAATCAATACCTGCCTGATCTTCTCCTTATCAGCATACACCGTAAGCGGTACCTCGCATCCCTTTTTAATGGAGAATCCGATCCGGTGTTGTTCTCCTTTCAGGTACAAACTTTCAAACACCTCCCGTACCAGGTCCTGTATCACAAAGTTCTCTTTACTCAACACGATTTCGCCCCGCTCCAGCCTCGATATCTGGTCAAGGTCTTGGATCAGGTTTACCAACCGGTCCACGTTACGGGCAGCTTTGTGCAGGAAACGTTTGTTCACCTCAGGATCTTCCAGCGCACCTTGCAACAGCGTATCTACATAACCCTGTATGGCAAACACCGGTGTCTTAAATTCATGCGATAGGTTCTGCAAAAACTCCTTTCGGAAAGTCTCATTCTGCTTTAGGAGTTCCACCTCCTTACTGCGTTGTGCGGCCCACGCCTCCACGTCCTCCCGCACTTCGTCAATACTCTTTTGTGGCAGGATATATTTGTAATACATCTCCTCCTTCTTACTGGCCTTGGTCTGGTAAATGAACTTATAAATCAGTTTGATCTTACGGTAAATGAAGTTTTGAATAATGCTAAAAATGAGTAGGTAACTCCCAAACAGTATCACGATAAAGAATGCACCTGCAACCAGCCAGCTTTTTTCAATAACCCATATACCCAGGCCAATGGGTACTGACAGTATAAAAGCAGTAAATGCCGAAAGCTGTTTAGGGGAGAGGTTCTTTGTCTTCAGCATGTAAAGGCTGTTTAATGGAGCTTTAGTTTCCTTCTAAGAAACAAGTTAAGAAGTAAATGAATAATGGGACTTCGGGAAAACTATAGTTCAAACTTGTAACCCACACCCTTCACCGTGGTAATACAATCAATACCCAACTTCTGCCTGATCTTGCGAATATGTACATCAATGGTGCGGTCGCCAACAATTACATCATTGCCCCACACCTGGCTGAGTATTTCGTTGCGCAAAAACACACGGCTTGGCTTGGATGCAAGTAAGTATAGTAGTTCAAACTCCTTCTTCGCCAGCATAATTTCCTGTCCATCCAATTCCACTACAAACCGTTCGGGATCTATGGTTAAACGATCAAGCTTTATCACACTGGTTTCCTGCTTTTTCATCCGGCGCAGCAGCGATTGCACCTTGCTGATAAACACGTTAGGGCTCACAGGTTTGGTGATATAATCATCGGCACCCATAGTCAATCCTTTAATTTGTGTTGCTTCATCACTTAATGCCGTCAAAAACATAATGATGCTGTCCTTCAGTTGTGGCTGTGCTCTGATGATCTCGCAGGCTTCAACGCCGCTTTTCTTGGGCATCATAATATCCAGCACAATAAGGTCGGGGAGGGTGGCTTTGGCTTTTTCAATGGCTTCGTCGCCATCTTTGGCAGTAACTACTTCATAGCCTTCCTTGATCAAATTATACTTCAGTATCTCCAAAATATCCGGTTCATCGTCTGCAATCAACACCTTGGCCTTTACGTCCATGACAGTTTAGTTTGTCGCAAACCTACACGAAAACGGAAAAACAGTGCTTTCCGGCTTACCAGTTCACAAAGAGTTAATAAAAAATTAATGATACGGTACATAAAATGCCAATTGATTGCAACGAATGAACTTTACCCACTATCTATTGATAGATACCATTTGCCGCTAAGTGGGTATTAAATTTGTATTATGAGGCGAATGCTCGATACCTTACGACAACTTTTTTCTTTATCCTTTTTCCTAATTGGATTAACTACCTATGCCCAGCCAGGCGATATTAACTACCAAAAACTGACGAAGCCTCCCATCAATCGCCAGTTGCGCCACGAGTTTATTGATAAAGAGCAGGAGAATGCATTAAGAGCAGATGGCAAAGCCGATAATCAATTCACTGGTACTAAGAACGATGATGTAAATTATTTGGTAACTAAATCATTGACTGCCAAAGTTGATTATCTCCAATACAAAATAGAAAAGGACAGCACCTCTCACAATGATAAATTGAAATACCTGAAAGGCCTGGAGAATATTGTACGTGGCTTCACTGCCGGTTTTCGCAACCGCAGTTTTAATGCAGGAGATTTTCCAGCCCTGATCGATGCGTTTGAAAAAGCAATGGACCGTGATCGTTTCAAGCAACCCATTGATGATTTAGTTGAGAAAAATAATTACGACGTTGGTTATTTATTGTTGGCATCGGGCGCCTTTGATGGCAATGTTGGTTATAATGCATCAAAAAACTGCTTAGTCTTGAAGTATTCACTACTTCATCCTGAGAATATATTTAAAACGCTTCGTGAAAATCCTGATGTTCCATTCAGGGATAGTTTAATAAAAGTAGCGGGCAAAAGAGATCCCAAGCAGCTATACAATTATGCTGCGGCAGGCAACCGTTTAGGAGCTGCTATTCGTGCTATTGATGATCCATTTATTCGCACTGTTTCCCGCATGGCATCCAGTAATAGCGGTCAATTATATTTTGCCTTCCTCGATAATGTTTACAGGGGCAAACTGTCGTTGGCAGATATTGACGAAGTAAAGAACGACGATAGAAAATATTATAGCCTTTTAGTAAAGACACGCATCGATTATGTGGCCCGAAAAGCACAAGGTGATACAGTTATTCAAGCAGGTGCTTTAATGGATATGATCACCAGCAAAGCAAAAAGAGTTTTTGTGAACGAAATAAATGCCTTGCATGAATCACCCGATGCGGTTCGTTTCAAAATATTAGAGCCGCTTTCGGCACAGGAACTTTATTACCTCATTGTTTCTACAGAAGACGAATTATATACGTCTAGTTATACGCATGGTGTCTATCCAATGATGATGAAGAAGATGGGCAATCATGGCGATTCCTTATTAATGAGTGTAGGCTTTGACCGCTTTAAGAAATTTATCAAAATGGCGGCTGGCTATAATACTTTGAGTAACTTCTTAAATACCTTTCCAAAGACAAATGAAACAGCGCAACTTCTAATGCGTGCCTTCGTAAATGGATTGGAGAAATCCGAAGGCTTAGAAGATGGTGTGGATGTGGCCGATTCGTATGCAAGCATTGCAGAAAGCATGAAGCCTGTAGCTACAGAAATGCTTCAAAACGTAAAGATCAACTATGACCGCAATCTGTCCGAGAATAATAAGCGGGGTACTGTTATTTACAATTTGCTGTACAAGCTTTTCTTATCTGCGGATTCTACCAATAAAATAGATCTCTCAAAAGAGTTTGGTATTCCGCCGGTATATAATGTCGATTATAAATCATTGGTAAATGATAGTAATAAAGTAATTGTGCAGGTGTTTTTCTATGGTGATAAGGATGGCAAAATGAACTACGCCGACTTTGTGAGTAAAATAAATAAAAGCGGTGCCTGGAAAATATACCAAACACCGCAATGGATTACCGCAGTAAACACCAAAGGCAAGCCGGTTTACATTTATGCCAATAAGCCGTTGCCCGAAGAAGATGGAAAGGATGATGAAGCACAAAAAGCATTGAACAAATACTTAAATAAAAAAGGGTTAGAGCCAAGCATCATCATCCATCGTGGTCATAGTTATTATGCCCCTACCACCATCAGTTATATACAGCCAACAGCCAAGATCGTCTACTTAGGATCTTGCGGTGGTTATCATTTGATACATGATGTATTGAAGGATGCACCAGATGCCCACATCATATCTTCTAAACAAATAGGTAAATTAGCTATTAACCAACCATTTCTCGATTTACTGTTTGATAACCTGAGAGCAGGAAACAATATTGACTGGATTCCGTTTTGGAAGAAGTTTAGTACTATGATCAAGGATAAAGATGGATTGGATGATTACATCCCTCCGTATAAAAATTTAGGTGCCATCTTCATCAAAGCTTATAAAACAGCGATGGGCGAAAACGATGATGAATAATACGCTTGTCATGCTGAGCTTGTCGAAGCATGAACATCCCGACGTTTTCCTGAAGTACATTTGCAGTTATTTAATTGACGAACGTTGAGCAACGAAAAGAAACAGGTTTTTGATTTTAAGCTTTTAAGACGGGTCTTACATTTTGCTGTACCTTATAAAAAGAATTTTTATTGGTCGGTTGCACTATCTATTATTCTTGCGATCATTACACCCATACGACCTTATCTTATTCAACTAACCGTAAGTAAGTTTATTACAGGCAAGAACTACAATTGGCTCATTTACATTACCATCATTCAAATTGCATTCTTATTTATAGAAACAGGTTTTCGTTTTTACTTTTCCTTCCTTACTTCCTGGTTAGGACAATCTGTTGTAAAAGATTTACGGGTAACTACATTCAAAAAGATATTAAATCTCAATCTTCGCCAGTTTGATAAAACACCCATTGGAACATTAACCACCAGAACGGTTGATGACATTGAACGTATCAACGATATTTTTGCAGAAGGACTTATTCCCATCATTGCAGATTTACTTTCAATTGTCTGCGTACTTACTTATATGCTCTGGACCGATTGGCAATTGACCTTAGTGTGTCTAATTCCTTTTCCGGTAATGATCCTCGCTACCTATTATTTTAAAGAAAGTGTGAACCGCTCGTTTCACCGGGTTCGCAATGCTGTTTCTGAACTGAATGCTTTTGTGCAGGAACATATTACCGGTATGTACATCGTGCAGGCTTTTGCTGCGGAGGAAAGAGAATTTGATAAGTTTAAAAAGATCAATAAAGAGCATCGCAACGCAAACATCAATGCCATCTTTGCCTATTCTATTTTCTTTCCCATTGTTGAAATTGTTTTGGCCATTGCAATAGGTTTGATCGTTTGGTATGGTTCCGGCCAGCGCATTGACGCAGGCATTATCATGTCTTTTATTCTTTGCCTGAATCTCATCTTCCGTCCCTTACGTTTAATTGCTGATAAGTTCAATGTGCTGCAAATGGGCATAATTGCCAGCGAACGTGTTTTTAAGGTATTGGATAATGATGATTATGTTCAGAAAGAAGGAACTTTTGCACCTCTTGAAGTAAAAGGTAAAATAGATTTTAAGCAGGTATGGTTCGGTTATACCGAAGATCATCCTGTATTAAAAGATGTAAGCTTTACGGTGCAGCCCGGACAAACTGTGGCCATCGTTGGCCATACGGGAAGCGGAAAGACTACCATAATTAGTCTACTTAATAGAATGTACAGCATTAATCGAGGTGTTATTAAAGTAGATGATGTAGCTATTGAAGATTGGCAACTCGATGCTTTACGTCGAAGTATCGGTGTAGTATTGCAGGATGTGTTTCTTTTTCCAGGTTCAGTTCTGGAAAATATAACCTTGCGCAATCACGATATCCCGCAGGAAAGGGTAGAAGAAGCCGCCAAGCTGATAGGCATGCACGATTTCATTATGCAATTGCCCGGTGGTTATCAATACAATGTTATGGAAAGAGGCGCAACGCTTTCATTAGGTCAGCGTCAACTATTGTCTTTCATTCGTGCTTTATTGTATGATCCTGCTGTGCTTATTCTGGATGAAGCTACCTCTTCGGTGGATACCGAAAGCGAACAAATGATTGAAGGGGCTATTGATAAATTAATCTCTGGAAGAACTTCTATTGTTATTGCTCACCGCTTGTCTACCATTCAACGGGCCGATAACATTATTGTATTAGATAAGGGAGAGATCAAAGAAATTGGCACGCACCATCAATTGATTAAACAAGGTGGCTTCTATAGCAAGCTGTATGAAATGCAGTTTGAAAAGAAGGTGCCTGCTGTCTCTTGATAACCACTCAAAGGCAACTGCAGTTTACATTTCGGCAAATAATTGTAGTTTAGCTACAAACTGCTCAAAGTTTTATGAAACGTGTATACCTACTGACTGCTAGCCTATTGTGTTTAACTGTACTCTTTTTTTCCTGTCAAAAAGAAACAAGTTTCGAGTCGCCAATTAAAGCAACTGGTGCCCTACAAGATGATGTGACAGGCGACTGTCTGCCTAAAGTGGTTCATGGCACTTTTAAACCTGGCACAGCGCTTACCGATAGTAATTATATCGATGTTGGTGTATTAGTGCTTACGCCTGGTACCTTCACTATAACCACCGATACTGTAAACAACTATTATTTTGTTGGAACAGGCTCATTTAATGCTCCAGGTTTAAGTACGGTGCGCCTGGTGGGTAGAGGCACTCCATCTGTTGCAGGATTGGACGACTTTACTGTGAGTTTCGATTCTACAGTATGTAATGTATCTATTGTGGTAACTAGTGCCAATGGCTGCGGAACAGCACTAGGCACGTATACGGCCGGTGCTCCGCTTACTGCCAGCAATACAGCTACGGCACAACATAGTTATGCTACCGCAGGAACCTATACTGTGGGTACAGATACCGTGAATGGCTATTATTTTAATGGAACAGTAACGGCAACTGCCGGCACACCGACAATCATTAATTTAAATGGAAGCGGCACTCCCCTGGCTGCAGGAACAAATACGTTCACGCTGAAATATGGTGATAGCACTACGTGTACATTTACCGTAACGGTAACCGGAAGTACAACGGTAGGGGAATATTTTTATACGACTGCTAATAGCTGGTGGAGTTATGACAATGTGCCTTCGCCACCAGATACTTTGAAAACTACAGTATCAGGTACAGGCTCTTTCCTTGGAAATACGTATCAGAAATTCACTTCTGTATATCAAAACGGACCAACAACCAATGACTATTATCGAAAAGATGTTGCTACAGGCAGTTTTTACCGGCTGTTTGACACAACGGGTAGTGGCTATGCTGCTTTGGGAGTTATGTTTGCACAACGTTATTATGACATTCTGTTTTTAAAAAATGTATTGCAAAACGGAGATACTTGGAACAACGATATTACCATTACATACAATAGCCTGCCTGCTACCTTACGCCTTAAGTTCACTTGTGTTAGTAATAATATGACGGTAACAGTGAATGGCAACACTTTTAATAATGTGTACCAGATCTCTACACAAGCCCTGGCTGGAATAGCCGGAACTTTTACGCCAATCGGTGGAACTGCCAATGCTTATTATTGTAAAGGAATAGGTTTGATTAAAAGTAGTGATAACAGCGGCAACCCTTTATTAAAAATCCGAAACTGGCAAGTGTTCTAAAACCACTTTTATATGGTCTTAAGCCACCATGGGTGGCTTTTTAATTTTAAACAGAGCATTTGCAAATTAGCCCTGTTTTTTATTCCCGCCTCCTTATCTTTGCCGCAAATTTCAGGGAAGATATGATCTTTAGAAGTGTCAAACTCTTATTGGTAGCGGTTTTCAGCCTGTTTTGCCTAAGTATTTCTTCTTCATTGCTTGCACAACCTCAGGGTGGACAAGCGGATACGCATATTAATAATGAAGGTGAGCAAAAGATGAATCAGGAAGCCAAGTCCAAGTTTGATGCGAACGAAGTCATTTTTGGTCACGTTCTGGATGCACACCAATTCCATTTTTATTCTTATAAAGGTGACGATGGCAAAGAGCACCATGCAACTATTCCACTTCCTGTAATTCTTTACTCTCCACAAAAAGGTTTTTCTGTATTTAGCTCAGGTCGTTTTCACCACGGTGAAGAAGATTATTTAGGTTATCGATTAGTTACCGAACACTACCGAGAGCAGTTAAAAGAAAGCGGTTTCCCCGAAGATTTACTTAAAGGCATTCGCAACGAAAGTATTATAGCTGTTGATGAACAAGGCTTGCCTGAAACAGCGGTAAAGGTATATGATTTCTCTTTAACCAGAAACGTAGTGCAAATGATCATTACCCTAACGCTTTTGGTTTGGATATTGACTTCTGAGGCTAAAAAATACCGTACTGGTCAGGGCATTAAAAGTGCACCAAAAGGTATGCAAAATGCGATTGAGTCGGTAGTTACTTTCCTTCGCGATGAAGTAGCCAAACCAAACCTTGGTCATAATTATAAGAAGTACATGCCGCTTTTATTAACGGTGTTCTTCTTTATCCTGATTAACAGCATCTTTGGCTTAATTCCAGGTTCTGCAAACGTTACAGGTAACATTGCATTCACTGCTGTTTTAGGTGTTATTTCTTTCTTAGTGATCACTTTCAGCGGTAACAAGCATTATTGGGGACACATCTTTAACCCGCCAGTGCCTTTTGGTATCAAATTCATTATGGTGCCTGTGGAGATTCTTTCCATTTTCACCAAGCCCTTCGCATTGATCATACGTTTGTTTGCCAACATGTTGGCGGGTCACATCCTGATCATTTGCTTGATTTCTTTGATTTTTATTTTCGGTTCTTTAGGAAAAGCAATCGGTTGGGGCTTTGCTCCGGTTTCTATTGCGTTTTCTGTATTCATATTTATGATTGAAGTACTGGTAGCATTTATCCAGGCCTTCATCTTTACTAACCTAACAGCAGTGTTCATTGGACAGGCTACCGAAGATCCTCACCAGCATGAAAGTGATGCGCATCATGGTAATCCGCCAACAGAACCTGTTATTATCTAAGTCTTTTTTTTAACCAATATAAAAGAACAAACATGAGTTTATTATTCACATTGTTGAGCACAGTAGTTTGGGCTAATGCTGGTGGCGCTATCGGTGCTGGTTTAGCAGCGATCGGTGCTGGTATCGGTATCGGTCAGATCGGTCGTGGTGCAGTTGAATCAATTGCACGTCAGCCAGAAGCTTCTAACGACATCCGTGCAAACATGATCTTGACAGCAGCCTTCATCGAGGGTGTTGCCTTGTTTGCGGTGATCGTTGGTTTGTTAGCGATGATTCTGTAAGGGATGTCAGTCTGAGCCTGTCTAAGACTCAACACAAGTTTACTGCATCCAAAGCACAGGGCAGCGGATGCAGTTTCTAACAAAGCATTAAAATTCTAAAGCTTAGAATTTAGGTCTTAAAATTTCGAATTTCATATATGGAACTTCTTACTCCCTCGTTAGGATTAATTTTTTGGACATTGATTGCTTTCTTAATCGTGTTCTTTTTGTTGCGCAAGTTTGCATGGGGACCAATCTTAAGTTCATTGAACGAACGTGAAAAAAACATTGCTGATTCTTTGGAGAGTGCTCAGCGTGTAAAAGCTGAAATGGCTCAGTTGAAAAACGAGAACGAAGAGTTGATGGCCAGAGCCCGTGAAGAAAGAGCTGCTATGTTAAAAGAGGCTCGTGAAACAAAGGATAAGATGATCAATGAAGCAAAAGAGCAGGCTAAAATTGAAGCCAACAAAATCATCATTGATGCACAACAGCAAATCAATGCACAAAAAATGGCTGCATTGACCGACGTAAAAAATCAGGTAGGTAAATTAGTAGTTGAAGTAACAGAGAAAGTGTTGCGCAAAGAATTAGGAAGCAATGATGCGCAGGAAAAGCACATCAAAGATTTAGTGAACGAAGTGAACTTAAGTTAATTAATTGATTTATGCCTAATCCACGTTTAGCATCACGATACGCAAAATCATTACTTGACCTGGCTGTTGAAAGAGGACAGTTAGAACAAGTGTATAACGATGTTTTGTTCCTGCAAAATCTAATAGGCGGCAGTCGTGAATTGGTAAGTATGTTGCGAAGCCCGGTGGTTTCTGCAGATAAAAAGCAAGCTGTTTTAGATGCGGTTTCGAAAGGTAATATCAGCGACTTAACTGTTGCTTTCAATAAGCTGTTGATCAGCAAAAATCGTGAAGGTGAATTGCCGGAAATCATTTCCGCTTTTATCAGCCAATACAAAGTGAAGAAAGGAATCCAGATTGTAACTTTAACTACTGCAGTGCCTGCAAGTGAAGAAATTAAGCGTTTGATCATTGAGCAGGTAAAAAAGACCAGTAATTTTCAAACAATCGAATTGCAGGAAAAAGTTGATCCATCCATCATCGGTGGGTTTAAATTACAGGCTGGCGATAAGTTTGTGGATGCAAGTGTTGCTTACGAGTTGAACCAGGTAGCCAGACAATTTGAGAATAACGATTTTATTTATAAAGTCCGTTAATTATTAATCAGTAAACATTTTAAATCTGCTATATGCCAGAAATAAAACCAGATGAAATAAGTGCCATTCTTCGCCAACAGCTTAGCGGTGTACAAACCACTGCTGAACTGGAAGAAGTAGGTACGGTACTACAGATCGGTGATGGTATTGCCCGTATTTATGGTTTGGGTAATGTACGTGCCGGTGAACTTGTTGAATTTGAAAACGGCGTTCAGGGTATTGCCTTGAACCTTGAAGAAGATAACGTAGGTGCGGTATTAATGGGTGAGATGGGAAGCCTGCAGGAAGGTGCTAAAGTGCGCCGTACCGGCCAGATCGCTTCTATTAAAGTAGGTGATGGAATGGTAGGCCGTGTGGTAAACACATTAGGCGAGCCAATTGATGGACGTGGTCCGATTACAGGCGAACGTTATGAAATGCCTATTGAGCGTAAAGCTCCTGGCGTTATTTATCGTGAACCAGTTAAAGAACCATTGCAAACAGGTATTAAAGCCATTGATGCGATGATTCCAATTGGTCGTGGTCAACGTGAGTTAGTAATTGGTGACCGCCAAACCGGTAAAACCGCTATCTGTATTGATACTATTATCAATCAAAAAGAATTTTACGAGGCAGGTAAGCCGGTATATTGTATTTATGTAGCGATCGGTCAGAAGGCATCTACCATTGCGGGTGTAATGAAGACTTTGCAAGATGCTGGTGCAATGGAGTATACAATCATCGTTGCAGCCACTGCATCCGATCCTGCTCCATTACAATTCTATGCGCCATTTGCTGGTGCAGCGATTGGTGAATTCTTCCGTGATACCGGACGTCCTGCATTGATCATTTATGATGATCTTTCTAAACAAGCGGTAGCTTATCGTGAAGTATCATTGTTGCTACGTCGTCCGCCGGGTCGTGAAGCTTATCCTGGTGACGTATTCTATTTGCACTCTCGTTTGTTAGAAAGAGCCGCAAAAGTTATTGCGAACGATGCAGTAGCTAAGCAAATGAATGATTTACCAGAATCTATTCGCCATTTAGTAAAAGGTGGCGGTAGCTTAACAGCGTTACCAATTATCGAAACACAAGCTGGTGACGTATCTGCATACATTCCAACAAACGTGATCTCTATTACAGATGGTCAGATCTTCCTGGAGTCAAACCTGTTCAACGCAGGTATTCGTCCGGCCATTAACGTGGGTATCTCTGTAAGCCGCGTAGGAGGTAATGCGCAGATCAAATCGATGAAAAAAGTTGCGGGTACATTGAAATTGGACCAGGCACTTTATCGTGAGATGGAAGCCTTCTCTAAGTTTGGTGGTGATTTAGATGCTGCAACTAAAGTAGTATTGGATAAAGGTGCTCGTAACGTGGAAATCTTAAAACAACCACAATACGCTCCTGTACCTGTAGAAAAGCAAGTTGCTATTATTTATTTAGGTACACAGGGTTTGTTGCGTGATGTAAAAGTGAGCAAAGTGAAAGAGTTTGAAGAGCACTTCTTGATGGAAATGGATAATAAATTGCCTGATGTATTGCAACAATTCAAATCAGGTAATTTGCCTGATGATGGCATCAAGCGCATGGTTGATCTTGCTAACAGCATCATTCCGCAGTATAAATAAAAAATACTTAAATGTCTTTAAAACCCTTGCACCACCGCAAGGGTTTTTTTTCATCGTTTAAAAAAAGAAGTTCACCGATAATTATGCAAGCTAATGGAGAATACTAAGTATTTACCTTTATTTTTCCACCGAATCAACCATCTTAATAAAAACTATTATGAGGAAAATCGTACTCTTCCTGGCGATCCTTGCCATTTCTTTTTTTACAACATTTAACGCATTCAGTCAAAACGTTTCCGGAAAGATTATTCGGGCAGCTACATTAACTGCTTCTAATGCTATCCTAGATCCGGTTGCTTATCCACCAGTAGGGTACACTTCTAATTCCACTCTAGGTTTCCAAGGAAATGATGTGACTAATGCGAAGCTTGGCTTTAAAGCTATACCTGCATTTTCTAATGAACCCTTTGGCGACTTACGCAGAGGCGCCAGTCACTTGTATACCGACTTTGTACCAGACGCTGCGGGTAATTCAGTATATCTGTATTTTGATGGAACCAATTTGTTGTTCCGTATGCGACTTGGTACTATTGTTCCAGGTGCAAAAGGTTATAGTATTCTAATTGATACCGATCTTAAGTTTGGAAACAGCGGTTCTAATGCTGATCCAAATTATTTGCCTGCTACCACAGGTGTAAACGGTAATCCCGGTTTTGAACGTGAAATTGTACTGGCCACTGGTGGCACCAACAATGGTATTTTAGTATAAGACATTGACGGAAACGATAATGCTTCAGCATTAACTCCTATTTATTCGGTTTCTGATTGGACTAATTACTCACAAATTTCCATTGCAGGCACCAATGATAATGGTGATCCTGATTTCTTTTTAGATTTTTATGTTCCTTTATCTGCTTTAGGTGGAGGTATTACGTCAAGCACACCTTTGCGTTTTAATGCTACCACTGTAATGTCGGGGCAAGCTGGCATTGGCGGACCTAAATCAGATATTTATGGTATTAACGATGGGTCTTATAAATCAACTAATGCAGAATGGGAAGCGTACATCAATCAACAACCACCTATTACGCCAACTTCATTAAACAGTACCAGCACAGCTCCTACAAGCACTACTGCCTGTACTGCTGCGCCAACTATAACTTCGGTTACAACTACCGGCGGCGCATATAGTAAAGGGCAAGTAACCGGCACTTGGACAAAGCTTAGTACATCAACACAAACCTCCGAAACTATCACTGTTTACTTAAATGGTAGTGCAACAGCATTGACAGGTACTGCAGCCGCAACGTCTGGCACGGGCACATGGACGTTTGACATACCATCAACAGTAACATTAGCTAGTGGCAATACACTTGTGGCAAAAGCACAGGCTTCAGGCTAGAGTATGTGTTTAAGCAGCAATACATTTACTATTGCGGCTTGCTCCAATTGGGCTACATCGGGTTTGGTGGCGCCAATAAGTAATACCAGCACATCTGATAACACCTATGGTTGCTTTACAAGTGCAACATTTAATTCAACAAACAAAGGAATTGGAGCAACGAACCGCACCTCTGCTGCATGGACTGTTTATGTAAACGAAGCTGTTACTAATACAACCAAGAACAGTACGACAGATCAGGGAACAACAGCTTTTTCAAACAACGGAGCCGCAACGTTTACCTCATCTGTAACCGGCAACTGGCTTTATTCAAACGGTTGCCAAACAGGTTCACCACTAACAGATGGAACATATTTATTCTGGTACCAGGATGCTAAAGGATGTAAATCAGATGTAACTCCGTTATGTAAAGGAACTACGGGCTCTTTGGCAGTGGCGCCAACTGTTTCACCTGCAAAGGTATCTGCTAATACAAATACAGTTACAGTAACCGGCATTGCAGGTACGGTCATCGATCTTTATTACAATGGTCTGTTGTTGCAAGTGGCACTATCCCCAGAACATTAAATAATATAGCTTCTAATACAGGAACAATCACATTCTACAATTTATCGTTTTCGGCAAATGGTGTGGTGTCCGCAATCTCTAAACGAATTGTTTCAGGTAATGTCAACTCATCTTATTGCATAGCAAAAAGCACTGCGCAAATTGTAGGCTTGTGTTCCACCACAGCACCGGTTATTAATGTAGATGCGAACAATCAAATAACGGATGGGCAACCTATAACGGGCTATTCATCAGAGCCAAGTGGTACAACTATTAAAGTATATACATCTACTAATCCTACAACTACGGTAGCAACTGTTACAACTGCATCGGATGGTTCATGGACGACAAGCGGTATCTACAATGCAATTGCAGCAACACAATATTATGCTAACGCACAAAACGGTACTTGCGTATTAAGCGGTGTTTCTAATACGGCAACTGCAGCCACTGCTACAACGAATGTTTGCGGCAGCATCAGTACTTCTATTAATGAAACCACAACATCAGTAACGGGGAGTTTAAGCACTACGCCAGCAGCAGCCACCACTATTAATATTTATCAGGATGGCGTATTTGTAGCTACGGGCAGCACTACAACAAATACGTGGACAATCAGCGGCATCACGGCAGGTACATTCAATCCTAATAGTATTGTAAGTATCGGCATTCGTCAGGGTGCCAGCCAGGAAGTATTTTGTGCAAATACAAAAACTGTGGTTTGTGGTACCTTACCTACTGCTCCAACAATTGTATCACCAAACAATCCGGTTATTACTCCAAATTCAACATTGACCTATACACTCTCGAATATAACTGCTAATAATTTTTATGGCATTGTTGATGCAAATACAGGCAAAACATTGTCTGATGGTAAATGGGCTCCGTCTAACAGCGACATTACTATCACCACCTATCCATTTACAGGTACAGCAGGAACGGTGTATAACATTCAGGTGAAAGTATCGAGTGTAAGCGCTACTGCAGTTTGTACTAATTATGCAACAGGTACGGTAACGCTTAGCAATACTTTGCCAGTTAGCTTTTTATCGTTGTCAGCTACAAAACTTCCTACAGGTGTAAATGTTAGCTGGAGTGTAACCAATGAACAAAACGTAGCTTATTATGTAGTGGAAAGAAGTGCAGACTGTTCACATTACGATGTAGTAAGGCAGGTTGCTTTCAACAATAGTAATGCATCGGTAAAGCAATATTCACTTATTGATCCGACTGCATTTGCGGGTAAAATTTGCTACCGCATTAAACAAGTGGATATTGATGGAAGAGCACACTATAGCAACATCGTTTCATTAAAAGCAACCAATAGCTTCTCTGTACAGGTGGCACCAAATCCGGCAAAATAAGCGGCTGTTATTTACATCACCACTTCTAAAACAGAAAATGCTTCGTTGCATTTGGTTGATATGAATGGTAAAATAATGATGACAAGGACAATTGCAGTACATGAAGGCCGTAATGCAATTAACTTGTCTAATTTAGCTGGCTTTGCAAGAGGAAATTATATAATGAAGATTGCAACATCTAATGGACTTTACTATCAAAAGCTCATGCTTCAGTAAAAGACTGTTATAAATAAAAAAGCGACTCTGAGGAGTCGCTTTTTTTATTGTGGTAATGATTTATAGATTAATGCTTAGTCCAGCCATGAAATTAAACTTACGGGTAGTATAACCCCAAACATCAAAATATTGCTGGTTGGTAATGTTTTTAAAATCAACAAAAGCCCTTAGCTGATTTGAGAAACGATATTGTGCAGAAAGATCAACCGTAAAATAACTGTCTAACTGCTTAGGTGCTTTGCCATAAATTGGTTCCCAGCGCTTTCCTGTAAATTTCAATAAGCTGCTAACGGACAATTGTTTGGTTACATTATAAGAAGCAAACAGGTTAGCTGCATGTTCAGGCACACGGTATAAATTACTATAAGTTGTATCTGTTGCACGTTTATTCCCTTCTGCTGAGTAATTAGAAGTTGTTTGCCCTTTGGTATAGGTATAATTGACTTTTAGTAACCAATCTTGTGTTTTATAATCCGCTTCTAATTCGCCACCGTATGTTTTTTGGTTATTGATGTTAGTATAACGTGACACATAGTTTACCGGGTCAACAGTAATGTATTGAATAGCATTGTTGATCTTGTTGTAAAAGCCTACAGCTCTAACTTTCAGGCTCTGTGCAGTATATACTTCCACCCCGCCCTCCAACATATTCGATTTTTCGGGTTGCAGGTTTGAATTACCTGCGTAAGGATCAAATAGCTGGTAAAGGGTTGGAGCCTTAAACGCCGAGGCAAGGTTTGCAAACACCTTCACGCTGTTGTTAATTAAGTAGGAAGGATTAAAGGTGTACGTAAAATTGTTCCCATACACATTATGGTTATTCCAGCGTCCGCCAACTTCAATATTAAAGTTGTGATAATTGTAAACAACAGATGCATAGCCACTAAGCTGTGAACTCTTGGCATACAAAGTAGGTTGTGCATAAGGCCCATAACTACTTTGAGAAAAATAATCCTGCATGGTATTATTAAAACGGTAATCTATACCCGCTAATAGTTCTACATGATTCCATTGGTAAGTTTCATACACTTCAGCATAATGCGTACGGCCTATATAGTCGCTTTGTGAGAAATAAGCAAAGGAACTTCTGTCTGTAGAATCATCATGATAAAAACGGTTGTTGTAATCAAAATGATAATTGACATGCAATGTGCCACCGGGCTGATTCCAAGTAAAGCCTGTACCTGCCTGGTAGTTTTTACTTCTCGTAAAATAATCTTTGTCATCTTTAAAAGCACCTGCGTCAAGATCTGTTTTATATGTGCTGTAATTGGTAAAGAAATTCCATTGCACTTTGGAAGACAGTTTGAATCCTAAATTGCCGCCGACAATCTTTTGATAATAACCATCTTTATCAAAGCCTTTGTTGCCTACAGAATCATACGCAGAAGAAAAACCAGTTGAGGCTACTGTAGTGGCATGCACATCATAAAACAGTTTGTTGGTTTGTCCATTAAAGCCTGCTGTTGCTTTAAAGGTATTATAGCTGCCGGCTGCCAATGATGCATACGGCGCAAACCTGTTAGTAGCTGATTTCTTGGTAATAATATTTATAACACCATACACCGCATCAGAACCATATAAAGTTGAATGAGCACCTTTCATTACTTCGATGCGTTCCACCTGGTCAATGTTGATAAGGTTCAGATCAAAATAATTATTGATTACCGATGGATCGTTCACCGGAATGCCATCAATCAATACTAGCGCATTACCATCAGAACTGCCACGAAGCGATATACGCTGGTTCGAACCCATGTTGCTGTTCGCATTGATGATGGTTGTGCCTGCAACAGTATTTAATACTTCATTTAATGTTCTGCCGCCCATTTGCTGTATAGTAGCCCGATCAATCACACTTACGACTTTACCGGTTTGCGATTGTTTTTTCGGAAATTTGTTGGCGGTTACCACTAAATTGTCAAGTGTTTTTCCATTAACGTTTGCTTCAACAACAGTAAGGACAGAGTCTCGCCCTACTCGTGGACCTAAGTCTTGCGCTTGTAGCTGGCTGCTAAAAATTACGGCAGCCACAACAAAAATTTTTCTCATAACGGTTTCAATTTTTTGTGTGACTGCTTTCGGAATACAACGGTGAGATAGATAATAAGAGGTCTTATCTTTCCTGCTTTTCCTCCGAAAGCATTGAATACTTTATTCGTAAAATGGCAGGTCTTCTGGCTCGGTGATGCTATACCTTCCCGTTCGCTTTTGCAAAACAGTGGTATTGGACTAGCAAGTGAAGGGAAATGAAAACGGTTAGTAATATTCACCATTGACGTTTCACCATTCACCACCTTACAGCTACGGGGATAGCGCCGGATTTACACCGGCTTCCCTTTTCATTCTTCGCCTGAGGCGGAGAAACCAATTACGATGTGCAAATGTAGGCAGTAAAAATTGATGACGAAATTTTTTGTTGACGGCATTGGTAACTCTGATTGATCGTTCCTTGCGACGCTCCGTTCAACTCCTGGAGCACTGCTGCACAATGCTGAATAGCATTTCCACTGTACAAGTGTGCGACGCAACAGCAGCTTCGTAGTGGCAATGCAGTTGGTGAACTAATCTTTTTCAACAACAACAGACTTCAAACTTGTTCTTATCTTCAAAACATGACTGCCAGACCAAAGCTGCAACTGTTCGATTTTACCATGATCGTAATAAGCCTCGTTATTGGCATGGGTATTTTTCGAACACCGGTAAACGTGGCTAAAGATGCACCTTCCACCTTTGTATTTTTTGCCGCTTGGATGGCCGGAGGCTTAATTGCACTTTGCGGCGCCCTGACATACGCCGAAATTGGTTCTCGCTTGCCGGTAACGGGTGGTTATTACAAAGTATTTTCTTATGCATACCATCCTTCTATTGCTTTTGGTGTAAACTGTTTGATACTTGTATCTAATGCAGCCTCTTTAGCAGGAGTAGCTTTGATTGGCGGCGAGTATATCACAGGTGTTTTTGTTCCTCAATTAAAAGACCCTGAATATTTAAAGATCGCAGCTAATGCACAACATATTCGAACTGTGCAAATGATCATTGCCTTTGCAGCTATCGCTCTTTTTTATGGCGTCAATTTGCTAGGCTTGAAAATGAGTGCCCGTACACAAAGTATTTTGATGGTCATTAAGATTATTTTAATTCTCTTACTCATCACACCTATTTTTTTTGCTACACATGTAGCAAAGTCGGTAGTAGCCCAATCGCTTAGCCCTACTATGAATGAGTATTTGAAAGCATTTGGAACAGGCCTGGTAGCGGTAAGTTTTACCTATGGCGGCTATCAGCAAACCATCAATTTTGGGGCTGAGGTAGACAAGCCGAATAGGAATATTCCCCGGGGTGTTTTTCTGGGCATCTTCACCATCATTGTTTTGTACCTCACTATCAACTATGCCTATATAAAAGTGATTGGTTTTGAAACCCTGAAGAACAGTAAAAACATTGCAGCCATCATGGCTTCTAAAATATTTGGTGAAAGTGCAGAACGCGTTCTATCCACTTTTTTATTCCTCAGTGTATTGGCTTATGTGAATGTGTTGCTTATGAGCAACCCAAGGGTAATGTACGCTATGAGTGAAGACAAAATTTTGCCGCAATCCTTTCAAAAACGCAATAGAAAAACAGGTTCGTTGGTAATTTCACTTTCGGTATTTGCCAGCCTGTGTGCATTGATTGTATTTTGGGCAAAGGAGTTTGATACCATTTTAAGCTTCTCTATTTTTCTTGATTGCTTTGGGATGATTCTTTCTGCAGGCAGCATTTTTATTCTGCGAAAAAAGACGGCGCATTTGAACGATACAGGCATTTACCAAATGAAACTCTATCCATTATTGCCATTGATTTTTATTGCAGCTTATTTTTTTGTAGCTATTAGTTTATTAATTAATGAAACCAATTTATGCCTTATTGGATTGGTTGTTCTGGCTGCGTTCGTTATTATTTATTTTGCACTGCAATCTGGAAAAAGTAGGAAATGAAAAACTATCTTTTCTTTACAGGGGCTATTATTTTATTGGCGCTTAGTATTTGGAATCTGGTTGTTCACTTGCAGACCAAGCCTCACGATTTTAAAACCTTTATGGCAGTTGTTATTTTATTGTATGCACTCATAACCGTGATCAGGTATTTTCTGAAGATAAAAAGCCAGTTCCGTAAAAGTGCATGACTAATACCTGCTTCTTCGTACTTGATAAATGAGCCGAATCAGTGGTTAAATGGTCTTTGATGCCACCGCATTTAGATTATTTTTGCCGGTATGAAAAATTCACCATGGCTCTGCTTTCTGTTGTGCGTCTTTTTTTCAGCAGTTGGTCATGCGCAACAAAAATGGGATCTCCGCCAGTGTATTGATTATGCTTTGAACAATAACATCTCTGTAAAACAGCAAGATGTTCAGGCACGCATTACTCAATTGCAGTACAATCAAAGCAAGCTTTCGCAATATCCTTCTGCTTCCTTTAGTGCTAATACAGGTTATAGTTCCGGAAGAAACCAAAACCCGGTAACTTTCGACTTGATCACACAAGGCTATCTATTCAGTCAATATAATTTACAGGCAAGCGTTGAATTGTTTAATTGGTTCAGCAAACTCAATGAAGTTGCCAGCAATCAACTACAATATCAGGCTGCTTTGGCAAGTGTTGATAAATTGAAAAATGATATTGCCTTGAATGTAGCAGGAGCGTATTTGCAAGTGTTATTGGCAAGAGAACAAATCAAGGTGAGTGAAATTCAGGTAGGACAGACAACGGCTCAATTAGAGAACACACGTAAACTGGTAAGAGCCGGTAATTTGCCTGAGTTAAATGCGGTACAGTTAGAAGCACAACTAGCGAACGATAGCTCAGTATTGGTTTCCGTGCAGGGAAATGCAAGACAAGCACTGCTAAACCTGAAAGCGTTATTGAGCCTTGACGCGTCAGCGCCATTTGATATTACAACTCCCAACATCAACTCAATTCCATTAGATGATCTGGCAAGTTTGCAGCCCGATGCTGTTTACGCATTAGCGGTAAAAAATCTGCCACAACAACGTGTGAATGAATTACGCATAAAGGCTTCGGAAAAAGCCATCGCTTCAGCAAAAGGAGCTAGGTATCCATCAATTGGTGTGTTTGGATCTTTAGGTTCCAGTTATAATAATCGGGCACAGGAAGTAACAGGCTTAAGTACATTTATTGCACCTGTTGGTAAGGTTACTGTTGGCGGAACGCAATACGATGTATTTCCCAATCAACCGTTCATCAATTATAATTACGGACGAATACCTTACTTCAATCAGCTTGATCAAAACTTTCGTCAGTCGGTTGGTTTAAGTCTTTCGGTGCCTATTGCTAATGGCGGGGTATTGCGTACGAATTATGAACGTTCGAAACTGAACTTAAAAAATTACCAGTTACAAAAGCAGGCAGATGATCTTACTTTAAAGCAAGACATCTACAAAGCATACAACGATGTGATTACATCTACGGCTAAATATAATGCAACCATCAAACAGACAGAAGCAGCACAACGTGCCTTTGATTTTGCTACCAAACGCTATGGTGTAGGTTTATTGAACACGATTGATCTGATCACCACGCAAAACAATTTATTCAGTGCACAATTGCAGCGTTTGCTGGCACAGTACGATTTTGTATTCAAAATGAAAGTGCTGGAGTTTTATAAAGGACAAGGATTACGATTATAACAAGCCACTATAACTAAAAACTTTTTATGAACAAGACAGTAAAATGGATATTGATTGGAGTAGGTGCATTAATTCTGATATTAGTGTTGCTTCGGTTGATTGATAAATCAGATGATAGTGGTGTGAAAGTAACTGCTGAAACTGTAACGAAGCGAACTATTGTAGAGACAGTAAATGCCAGCGGTAAAGTATATCCAGAAGTAGAAGTAAAAGTGAGCTCCGATATCTCTGGTGAGATCACTGATCTCACGGTGCAGGAAGGTGACAGTGTTCGCAAGGGACAAGTACTGGCCCGCATCTATGCAGATATCTACTCTTCGCAAAGAGATGAAGCTGCAACAAGAGTAATACAATCACAAGCAACAGTAAGCAACAGTGCTGCTGGTTTACAAGCGTTAAAAGCACAGCTCGAACAAGACCGTGCAGCCTATAACCGAAACAAACAACTCTTCGATGATAAGGTGATTTCCCAGGCAGAGTTCGAAGGCTATAAAACAAAGCTTGAATCATCGCAGGCGCAGTATAATGCAGCTATTCAAAATATTCGCAGTTTACAAGCCGGCGTACAAAGTGCACAAATAAGTTTGCAGGCCGCCAATAAGAATTTAAGCCGTGCTACCATCATTTCTCCAATGAATGGGATCATCTCGCAATTGAACGTAAAGAAAGGCGAACGTGTGGTTGGTACAGCGCAAATGACAGGTACCGAAATGATGCGTGTGGCTAATATGAATGCTATAGAAGTGCGGGTAGATGTTGGCGAGAATGATATTGTGAAAGTAAAATTGGGCGACTCTGCCGATGTAAAAGTAGAAGCTTACAACGACCGTAAGTTCAAAGGTATAGTTACACAAATTGCGAGCAGTACTAACAAAACCGGAGCTACAGCAGTTGCTTCCACCAATGATGTTACTAATTATGAAGTGCACATTCGTTTAGATCCTTCTTCTTATGCCGATATCATGGCGAGTAACCCTGCTTTGAAAATTCCTTTCCGTCCGGGTATGAATGCAAGTGCCGATATTAAAACAAGAAGAAGCGATAACGTAGTGGCTGTACCTATTACAGCAGTAGCAGCAAGAGTAAAAGGCAGCGATCAGAATATTGATGATAAAAAAAAGGAAAAAAAGAAAGCTACTACCGATGACAATGCTAATAGCGATGCAACACCAACAGTTTCATCTGATGAGTTGGAAGAAGTAGTATTTGTGATCAACAAAGACAACAAGGTAGAAAAGCGTGTGGTGAAAACGGGAATCCAAGACATCAACTTTATTGAAATATTAAGTGGCTTGCAGTCTGGCGATAAAGTAGTAACAGCACCTTACAATGCCATCAGTAAAACATTGAAACCCGGCACACAAGTGCAGGTGGTAACAAAAGACAAACTGTTCGAAAATAAATAAGCATGCAAAGATTGTTGCTTGGCATTTATGTTTTGTTCTTTGGCTTTTTGGCAAGTGCACAAACCAATTTGCAGAGCGATTTTGCACAAAAAGTATTTTTCAAAGCTGATGGTTTAGAGGAGCCGAATAAGCTATTGGGAAACTTTGAGGGTTATACGATCGATAGTCTTCGTTACACCAATCAAAGCATTGCCGGAAAAACAGTATTTATAAACTTTTGGTTTAAAGATTGTGCGCCATGCCGTGCAGAATTGGAACCATTAAACACGCTCTATAACAAGTACAAAGACAATAAAGACTTTCAATTTATTTCTTTCACATTTGACAGTGCAGCTACGGTTCGCCAAATGATGGCCATGTACCTTTTTGATTTTCCAGTGATCAGTATGAAGCTAAAACTGGTTCGGGAGTTAAACTTGGGATTAGATTTCCCAACTAATATGGTGGTTGATGGTGCCGGTAAAATAAGATGGATAAAATGCGGTAGTCCCATGGATATAGACCGGGCAAAAAAGAAGTACAAACTTTATTTGAAAAGAAAATAAAAAGGCTGTTGCACAAGGACTAGTTAATTAAGAATGATCATTCATAGCAGACCTATAAGGTTTTCAAAACCTTATAGGTCTTTTCTTTTACGATAGCTGAACGTAGCCACGATGAAAGCGGAAATCCTTTTTGCAGAAGTCTGTCATATTGAGCCTGTCGAAGCATTGTGCGATGGCGGCAAAAGATTGGAGCGAACAGCACCACAGTCATCGAGTATGAAATAATGTGATGATGCTCATCCACTCGCTTTTCACAATTCACCGCTCACTACTCACATTGCCACACACTCACTACATTTGCTGCAAACATTAATGCTCGATGCAGGAAAGCAGTTTAATCTTTGGTGTAATTGGTAGCGGAAGCTGGGCTACAGCTTTAGCTAAAATTCTTACCGATAATGGCAATAAAATAAACTGGTGGGTTCGTAACAGCGCTGCTATTTCACACATTAAGCGCCGCAGGCATAACCCTAACTATTTGCCCTCGGCCTATTTCGATGTTTCCCGGTTAAATATTTTAGACGATATAAATGAAGTCATTGCTGCATCAGATGTATTGGTTCTGGTAGTGCCTTCTGCTTTTATACAAGAAACATTAGCACAGGTAACGGATGGTGTATTAAAGACAAAGAAGATTGTATCAGCCATTAAAGGATTGGTGCCCGGGCCGGATGTATTGCTGAATGAGTATTTGCAACAGCAATACGATATTTCTATCGAAAATTATTTTGCATTGCTTGGCCCTTGCCATGCCGAAGAAGTGGCACACGAAAAATTATCTTATCTCACTTTTTCGGGCAGCGATAAGCAGGCTACGCGGGAAATAGCCACTTATTTTGAAACACACTACATCAACACGGTCATCAACATAGATATTATTGGTGTGCAGTATGCAGCTGTGTTGAAAAATATTTATGCCTTAGGGGCCGGTATTGCGCATGGCTTGGAGTACGGCGATAATTTTTTGAGTGTGTACATTGCCAATGCGGCTGATGAAATGGCTTGCTTCCTGCGCAAAGCCGGTATCCAGCATATTGTAGTAGGCAAGCATCACCACACCAATACGCAAAAGAAAGACATTAACTATGCTGCTTCCGTTTACCTGGGCGATTTATTGGTTACCTGTTATTCTTTGTACAGCCGCAACCGTACGTTTGGCGCTATGATTGGTAAAGGGTATACTGTGCAGTCGGCCCAACTGGAAATGAATATGGTGGCAGAAGGTTATAATGCTTGTAAATGCATTCATCACATTAATGCTGCTATTGGTGCTGAAATTCCTATTGCCGACACCATTTACAAAATTCTTTGGGAACGATTACAACCGGCTGAAGGCTTTGAGCAGATGGAAGATGTATTGGTATAAATATTCCATAATAACAAATCTTGAAGAACCTGTTGTGATTTGCTTTCAACTTTAGTTCTTTTGCATCACGTTTTACTAAAGCCTGCATTAGAGCTGCATTAGAACGTTTTTTAGTACAAAAAAGTGAGGTTAATTCCTTTATCACGTCGTTTAAATGCCAGCGTTCCCGCAAAATATCTGTTACAGCTCCCGATGTTACCCATACTCTTTCTTCTCCAACCAGTTCGGCTAATTTTTCCATTAACCGCTTATTGATGTATTGCGTTTCTTTTAATGTACGTTCAATTGGGTCATCAGGAATGTCTTTCCTTAGAAGATTGTTGCGCTTGCCCCCAGGCGGAAACATGTTTTTTACATGTTGTTCCCAACTTGTTGCAGCAACTAAGGGAAATTCCATTTTGCCAACGGCAATGCTGTTTTGCGTCCGTTTGCTAACGATAAACTCATACGCTGTGCGACTGCCTTTTGCTAAGTTTACTTCTCTCCAGGTAATGACCTTGTTGGAATAAGCATCGGAATAATATCTTTCTTTTGGAAGGATATGCTCTATCTCAACTACTTTGCCTCTGGCAAAAACATCTGTAAGCCGAATTGGCTGGTTGGTGTAAGGGCAGCAAAAATTCTGATCTAACCAAAGCAGGTACTTTTTCACTTCAGCTTTAGAAGGCTCACTTAGCTTGTACTCTTTTACTTTTGCTTTGTATTCGTTAGGGTGACTATAGCGAACAACGTCTTCAATGATTTTGATTTTATCAATATTGCTCTTGTTGTCGGTATTTGTGTCGAGGTTTTCTACAGAACGGTTGTCATCTATTAACGCTGACCTTAAATCACGAAGCATTTGCTTTGCCCAAGCATTCTTCTTTGCATTCTCTGTCATAGCTTCCCACATCTGCTGCCGTTCTTCCATGCTGGATTTTAACTCACGGCTCAATTCGATGCGTACTTCATCAAAGCCATAAAGTTTGTACACTTCGTTTACTAAAGCAATTGTTTCGTTGATAATCTTTTCCACAATTGGATTGTTCATGCTATGTTGTGCTACGGGCTTGATTTCGCCTTTTGCCGTTACTTTTTTTGAAGAGTGAGAGCCATACACAACAGCTGCCGCTTCCCAATAATTGAGATACCGGAAACACTCTTCAGCCGTGAACATTGACAGTCTTCGCCTTGCCTTTTTATCAGGCAATATGTTTTTGATACATTCCAGCTTTTCGTCTACAGACCTTGACTGTTCCTCTTCAGAAACATAGAGGCGAATGAGCGATTGAACTTTTGATTTTGCTTTTTCTGTTAACTGTTCCCCTTTGTTCATTAAGGGCAAAATATGTCGTATGGCTTTAGTTGAGAGTTGTGCTATACCCGTATCGTCAAATTGGATATATGCAAGTTGAAGGCAAACCTCGATCTCAAAACCAAAATGCTTTTTGATGATGGCGGCAGTCTTTTCCGTATTGCTGTTTGTGATATCGTAAATAATCTCCCAAAGCAGTTGAAGGTTTGTGATGGGTTCTTTGCAGGTAAGTGCTTTGTCTGAGTCTTTTTGATTATCCAACCGCTTCTTGTCTGTTTCTGCATGCACTTGGTCAAACCAACTATCGTCTTTGTCGGCCAAAACAGATTGTAATGAAATTTTGGTGGTATTTCCCTTCAATTTGATGTCCTCATATGTACCATACTTTTTCTGTTTTCTGAAGTTTACGGAAAAAAAGTTTTCTGTTATCTCACCGGTTTCAAAGTCAATACCTTTTCTTACAGTCTTCTTTTTGTTCTTCTTTTCTTTGTTTTCATCAAAAACGGCAAGGCCTAAATCCTCCTTTACAAAATTTCTCCAAGAAAGAGTTTTTGCTTTTTGCAAAGAACGATATAGTAGTTCCTTCACCTCATGAATGGCCCTTCCGGTGTGTTTTTTGAAATTTTCAGGGTCTGCAAAGAGGTCTATTATTTCTTCTTGCGTATTAAGATAAAGGCGGACATTATTTATTTGCTGCCAAACTTTGAAATCCTGGAACAAAGGATGGCTCCTGGGAACAACGGTACGACCAACATGTTCCTCTACCATTTCCTTTTGACCTGTGCCTTTACGAACAACTTCTTTTTTTACTTTTTTCTTCTCAAAAAGACATTGTCCTTTGTTTTTTGCCTGCTGCCAAGGCCGCTGGTAGTAGATGATTTTATCTTTCAACAGACATCTGAACCGTTCCTTTAATCCATCTTTCTTCATCACATCCGCCAGTACAGCCTCATAGTTTTTGAACGCTGTTTTTACGATTACTTCAATCTTCAACCGCTGGAAAAAATCCTGGTGGTGACCATATTGTGTATCCAATATCTTATCAAATTCATCTTCAAGCCACTGCCGGTTGACTACATTGTTCCGTATTCGTTTTAGTATTGGGTTTTCGTAAAAATTGAAGTAGAAATATTAGCCGACTGTCCCACCATTTGAACACCATTCAGTTAGGTCTTTTTGAAGATGCTGATATCGGTAGTTCCAGTCGTCCGGGTCTGGATTTGTAGGTTGAATTTGATAGTAATTGGCTACAATCTTTCCCTTTTCCTTCTTTTCTCTTTCTTTGTAATTGAAAGTAATAATGTCTCTGGTTTTGATGGTTAAGGCTGATGCCTCTTTGACGAATATCCTTGCATTTTCAAATTTCGTTATTGTAGTATTTTCATCAACCTTTATTGGTTCATCCGGTATAAGTTCTTTACTGTAATGGAGCCAGTTTATTTTTGAACTATTGTTCTTTTCATAGTCAATTTGTGTAGGATTTTCAGAAACGGCTACCACTCTGCCTGTGTAATAGTCGAACTTGGATTTCTCTTCTTTGGCAAAACGGTCACTGCTATAACCCCTTAACTGATTTAAATGAAGCAAAATTCTTGCTAATTCAGCTAATGAAATTTGCTCTTTTACAGCTCTGTCTCTCAATTTGTAAATAGCTTCCCCCAAGGTCATTGTTTTCACCTCTCTTGCCCTTTTTATTGGTGAAATAATTTTCGTCAGGGTGAATACCCATTGTTTGTAAGACCTTATTCAGCTTATCTCTACGAAGTTTATACCTACTTTTCGTTCTTCTGCTGCTCCGGTATTTGCGTCTGTTAGCGGCCGGTGTTAACGTTGAGCCTTTGGGGTCATTAAGAGTTTGCCCTCTGTCAAACCGTTCCGTGTCTTGGCTGATAATTCTTACACCGACAGCGTCTTTATGTATTCCTGTTCTTTCGTTGTTAATGTTAGTTAAAGCAAACTCACCAGTCTTTAAGTTCGCTCTTCTTTCATCTGTTGCTTCAACAATTGCCCATCCAATAGAAGTTGTACCAATGTCAAGTCCAAGTACTTTTTTCATTAACAGTTTAAATTTGGTCTTTTTTGAATTTAGTTGTTAATTTTACAAAGAAGCAAATCACAATAAGATTTTATCGTTGTGAAAACATTTAAGCGGCGCAAGTCGCTTTTTCTTTTCCAATATACTTTATAATATTAATAGATACAAGTGCTCAATTACAGAATTTTATAAATTAAACTGCTTCAAAAAGGCACACCCTAGGTCAGGTATTGTTTTCCTGCAGAATATAAATACTTAGTCTAATCAATAAACTTATTTTGTTGTTCCGCTAATTCACAAATCCTCTCCTCATCCTTAGTACCTGCTTCATAGCTACGCTATACCTAAAGGCATGTAGTTGCCCAAAATCTGCATTATGTTAAATAGAAAATAAAATAGCAATTATTGAAACAAATCGGCTGCAATGCCATCTGCCAGCAACATGCCTTCATCCGTTAATGTATACACGCTACCGTTTTGTTGCACCAAGCCACTGTTATAAAATGTTGCCAAACGTTTTTCAATAGTAGGCAAGGCATCACACCATTGTTGGGCAATAGCATTCAAATCCAAACCTTCTTTCGTCCGTAGCGAGATCATGATCGTCTCATTCAGCTTTTGTGTGGGAGTAAGTAACTCTTTCTCAGCGGGTATCTGTCCTTTATTTATAGCATTAATGTACTGTTGGTTATTGGCTACATTCCATTGCCGCTCTCTTCCATTGAAGGAGTGAGCCGACGGCCCAATGCCCAAATAAGGTTCACCCTTCCAGTAAGATGAATTATGCCTGCTTCTGAAGCCTGGCTTGGCAAAGTTCGATACTTCGTAGTGCTCATAACCTGCTTCACGAAGCCATTGCATCAACAGTAAAAATTGGTTTGCCTGTTTGTCAACGTCCACCGGTTGCTTTTGCTGTTGGTGAATGAGTTTTTGCAGCGGTGTTTTTTCTTCTACCGTCAATGCATAGCAGGAGAGATGCGGAATGCCATAACCTGTTGTAATGCGTACATTCTCTCTCCACATAGCCTCGGTAAGCAGAGGAGAGCCATAGATCAGATCAATGCTAAAGTTGTGAAAGCCGGTAGCCAAAGCATTTTCTATACAAGCATAAGCCTGGTTTGATGAATGAGCCCTGTTCATCCACTGCAATTCTTCTTCGAAAAAAGATTGAATACCTATGCTCAATCGATTGAAGCCAATATCTTTCAAGCCTTGTAGTTTATCCAACGACAAGTCATCGGGATTACCTTCTAATGTGATCTCCGCATCCGAGGCAACGGTAAATAAGCTTTGAATAGTGTCAATCAACAATCTGCAATCATCAATCTGCAATAGGCTGGGCGTACCGCCCCCAAAATAGATGGTTTCTACAAGGGTATTGCCCAAATAATGCCGTTGCAAGTGAATCTCATGCACTAGAGCAGCTACTAGTTCAGGCTTGTACCGTAAAGAAGTAGTAAAGTGAAAATTGCAATAATTACATGCTTGCTTACAAAAAGGGATATGCAAATAAATTCCAGCCAACGATTACACGAATTTTTACAAATTACTCAAATTAAACAGTGCGAACCAGCACATCCCATCCTATAATTCGGTTAATTATGGCCCTACATCACAAGCCCGATTCGTTTAATTCGTTTTTATTCGTGTAATTCGTATATCTAATTCTGCGTCTTTAATTATTGATGCAAATGAAGCACTTGGTGGTTAGCGTTTTGTTTATCCTTTTTTGCTGTTATAGCGAAGCGCAAACCTATGGGGTGCACTATCAGTTTGCACCTGAAGACTCAATGTCCAAACAAAAGATCGAACTCAAATCAACATTTAGTAGCCGCCTCGAAGCAAATACCTACCTCGCTACCCTGCGCAATAACCTGTTGAACAAAGGTTTTGTTACAGCATCCATTGATTCAATTCAGCTTGATTCTGCAGGGGGCAGGGTCAGCTTATACCTTGGCGAACAATACAAATGGGCACGCCTTACTACGGAACCAATTGATGAAGAATTATTGTCGGCCATTCGTTTTCCTTCGTTAACAGGTGTACCTATCAACTTTGCAAATTTGCAAGGCTATCAGGAAAGAATATTGAATTATCTGGAAGAAAGAGGCTATCCTTTTGCAAAGGTTTATTTAGATAGTATTACTCTTTTGCAAAATGAAGTAGGGGCACAATTAAAGATCAATCGTGGAGGCTTGTATAAAATAGATAGCATTCGTGTATACGGCGATGCTAAAGTGAGTAATGAGTTTTTGCAACGATACCTCGATATAAATAATGGATCGGTTTACAACAAGAAGAAGCTATCGAATGTAGATAAGCGTTTGTCTGAATTAAGTTATCTGCAATTACAAAGGCCGTCTAATCTTACGATGTTGGGCACAGGCTCTATTCTTAATCTTTACCTCCAACCTAAAAAGACCAGCCAGATCAATGCCTTGGTTGGCTTTTTACCCAACAGTACACAAACCGAAGATCGAAAGCTGCAAATAGTGGTTGATGCTAACCTATTATTGCGCAATGCCCTTGGCTCGGGAGAAACGATCGGTCTCACCTGGCAGCAATTGCAACAAAGCTCGCCTCGTATTAATGTGGTATACGAACATCCTTACGTATTTCATTCACCCATAGCCTTACATTTCAATTTCGAAATGTACCGGAGGGATAGTATTTTCTTAAATATTAATATGCAATTAGGCGCTGGCTATACCGTAAGCGGGGTTCAATCGGCTACGGTGTTTATTGAACGCAGGCAAACCATTGTTAATGGCATTAATGCACAACAGATACTGCGAACAAGACGATTGCCTCAAGAAGCGGATGTTAGCTCTATCAACTTTGGTGTTTCGTACAAGATCAATACCACTAATTATCGGTTCAATCCGCAACGGGGAAATGATTTTGCAGTAACGGCATCAGCAGGTACTAAAACCTTGAAGAAGAACACTCAAATATTAGAATTGAAGGACCCTGGCGATCCTTCCTTCAAGTTTGAGTCATTGTATGACACGATAAAACAGAACACTTACCAGTTTCGTATTGTTACACAGGCAGCACATTACTTCCCATTGGGCAAACAAAGTGTTTTCAAAACAGGTTTGAATGCAGGCGTTTTTCAAGGTGGTAATGTGTTTCGCAATGAGTTGTTTTTGTTAGGTGGCTATCGCGCTCTTCGTGGTTTTGACGAAGAGAGTCAATATGTTTCTCAATATGCAATTGGTACTTTGGAATACAAATACCTTGTGGGTTTAAACTCTGCTTTCTTTGCTTTTGTAGATGGTGGTTGGGGCAAACATCCGTTGGAAGCTAAAACAAGTCATACTTATATAGGTACTGGCCTTGGGATTTCCTTCGAAACAAAGGCTGGTATTTTCAACTTAGCCTGGGCACTTGGCCAGCGTGATGATATTCCTGTCAATCTGCGACAGTCAAAAATCCATATTGGTTTTGCAAGTTATTTTTAAAAGCGGTGGCCTCCGCTTTATTTTTGTGTGATATGTTGATGCGGTGTTTTGTTTTATTGTTGTTGTGTTTTTATTCTACCAGGTCATTGGCGCAAAACGTTCCCGATACTACGGCTCCTTTACTTCACCGTACCTATACATCTCACCAAAGAAAACCAGTCAGCAAAAAACCTGTTTTTCATAAAATTGATACAGTACCAAAAAGAGCTGATTTACTTATAGGAAGACAAGACTCTGTAAAGCATGACTCATTATCTTCTGTTCAGCCAATTAACACATCTACCGTAACAACATACAATTTTGCGATAGCTAAGGCGGTCGATTCTATCGTTTATTCAAAACATCCTTTTTACAAGTTTGATAATCCCATTCGTTTTACTACCCCGGTGCGAAAATGGAACGGGATGGAAGATATTTTCTATGCCTTTATTGGCCTGCTAATCTTTTTTGCCATTACCCGGAATGCTTTTCCAAAGTATCTGAGTGACCTATTTCGGCTTTACTTTAGAGCGACTCTTAAATCAAAACAGCTTCGGGATCAATTGACTCAAGCTCCTGTACCATCTTTACTGCTAAATATTCTTTTTTTTGTTAGCGGCGGCCTCTTCATAACATTCTTGCTGAAGCATTATCAATGGTTGCAGCAATATGGCTTTTGGATACTGCTTAGCTACGCCATCACGGCTTTATTGATTATTTACTTGGTAAAATTTGCGGTACTCAAACTGTGCGGGTGGATCTTTGGGGTAACACCTGCTTCAGATGCTTATATTTTTATCGTTTTCACCAATAATAAAATTGTAGGCATCCTATTGTTGCCAGTTCTTCTTTTTTTGGCTTTTTCTGCAGGAATTACCTACGAAATAGCTTTGGCACTAGCTGTAACCATTGTAATAGGTTTATATGCCTACCGTTATTTGATTGCTTTTGCCACCATGAAAAGGCAGGTTAAAGTAAATTTTTTTCACTTTCTAATCTATTTGGCCGCCTTTGAAATTGCTCCCGTCTTGTTGATTAACAAACTGTTGTTAAAATATATTATTGAAAGAGCTTAATTTCGCTCAACTTTAGCCGAGCCGATACTATGGTAAAAAACGGTGTTTCAAAAAAGGGCACAACTGCCCCGAGCAAAAAACGTATCCTTATTACCCAGCCTAGACCGGAAAGCGATAAATCGCCTTATTTCGAGCTACGCAGGAAATACGAGATAGATCTGGACTTTCATCCTTTCATTAGGCTGGAAGCTATTCCTGCAAAAGAATTCCGCAAACAAAAGATTGATATTCAAGCGCATACTGCTGTGATCTTTACTAGCCGCAATGCCATTGATCATTTCTTTCGTATTTGCGAAGAGATGCGGATAAGCGTTTCTCAGGATACGAAGTATTTCTGTATTACAGAGGCGGTAGCACTCTATCTTCAAAAGTTTATTCTATATCGCAAACGCAAAGTTTTTTATGGTGCTGATGGTAGCAATAAAAGCTTGTTTGATGTGATCAACAAACACAAAAGCAACGAGAAGTTCTTATACGTTTGCTCTGAAAACCAACAGGATAGCGAAATTACAGGGTGGTTAAAGGCAAATAATTGTGATTTTTCCTTAGCCTTTATGTATCGCACCGCAAGCAATGATGTCAAGGAAATACTGAAAAAAAAATATGATGTCATTTGCTTCTTTACGCCAAGCGGTGTTAGAAGTTTATTTGATAATGAACCTAAGTTCAAGCAAAACGGTACTGTGATTGGCGCTTTTGGTAGTAATACATCAAAAGCAGTAGAAGAAGCTGGTTTAACACTGAGTATCAAGGCACCCCAGCCACAAACACCATCAATGGTTGCCGCGTTAGAACGCTTTTTACAAAGCGAAGTGAAGGAAGTCAAGAAGAAATAAGTTTCTATTTTATATTCAAAGCACCTGAAGCGCTCAGGTGCTTTTTTATTTTCTCATTTTTGTTTAAAAGATTGTCGTTATTTTCACGGAGCACACCTGTGTAAAAACCCTCTTTTTTAACGAGCATTATTACTTATTGTAAAATGCTAATTGTTTATTTTCAGAAGCTAATGCTCTCTGATAGCAAATAATTTGGCTTTTATGCAATAATAATTTTAATAAAACGTTTGTTTCTGTACGCCGAAACTTAACTCTTGCAAATGAAAAAAATAAGTTTTAACCTTGTCTCGCTATTAAAGTCAAAATCTTATATTTGCCCAATACCCTCGTGTATGAAAATGAAAAACCATTACTACGCTATTATCGCTCTTGCCTCGTTAACGATGGCCAGTTGCGGAGTCTTAGGTAAAAAAGACAAAGGTGGTTCGCTACCCAACGATGGCCAGGTGCATGGAATTGCTCCCGGTAACAAATACGTCTTACCTAAACCACCAGGCATGGTGTACATTCCTCAGGGAACATTCCATATGGGCCCAAGTGACGAGGATCCTGCTTATGCATTTAGTGCAAGAAATCGTTCTGTTTCCATCAGTGGCTTCTGGATGGATGCTACAGAAATTACCAACAATGAGTACCGTCAGTTTGTTTACTGGGTTCGCGACTCAGTAACAGCTAAAAAACTTGGTTATGTGAAAAGCGGTGCAGATGGTAATGAGTATATAGACTGGACAAAAATGAAGCAATTAAAATGGGGCGATCCAAAAGTAATGGAACAGTTAGCAAGTACTGACCTGATTCTTTCTCCGGAAGATCGTGTTTTTGGTAAGAAAGAGATCGATGCTTCTAAAATTGTCTATCATTCTGAAACATTTGATCTGAAGGAAGCAGCAAAAAGAGAGAATGCTGGTAAACCTCGTTCTAGCTTTATTGTAAAAACGGATACAAAGATTTATCCCGATACATTGGTTTGGATAAGAGACTTTTCTTATTCTTACAACGAACCAATGACGAAGCGATATTTTGCACACCCTGCTTTTGGAAATTATCCTGTGGTAGGTGTAAACTGGAAACAAGCGAACGCTTTTTGCGAATGGAGAACTCATTATCTAAATGCTTATTTAGAGGGTAAGAAAAGTCCACAGGAGTCTGATTTCCGTTTGCCAACAGAAGCACAATGGGAATATGCAGCTCGTGGCGGTCGTTCTCAATCCATGTATCCTTGGGGTAACTATTATTTACGAAATAAGAAAGGATGTTTATTGGCCAACTTTAAACCTGGTCGTGGTAACTATCCTGAAGATGGTGGCTTCTACACTGTACGTGCTGATGCCTATTGGCCAAATGATTTTGGTTTATACTGTATGGCAGGTAACGTAGCGGAGTGGACATCATCTATCTATTATGAAGGTTCTTATACATTCCAACACGATATGAACCCGGATGTTCGCTGGAATGCGAAAGACTCTGATCCTCCAAAAATGAAGCGTAAGGTAATACGCGGCGGTAGCTGGAAAGATGTAGGTTATTACCTGCAAACTGGTACCCGTACTTACGAATACCAGGATTCTACTAAATCTTACATTGGCTTCCGTACTGTGATTGATTTACCTGCACAGGCTAAAAGAAAATAATTTCTCTTAAAATCATAAAATAAGGACAACCGACAACAATAAGTTGTCCTTATTTCTGTTCTTTATTCATTAACCAACAACTATAAAAATCCCTTTTAAAATTTAAGTTTTATGGCAGTCGCAATCCCTCCTAAAGTTAGTCGCATTGTAGACGTTGTTGTATCTATTGGTGCAGCAATAGTTATTATCGGAGCCCTATTTAAAATTGAGCACTGGGCAGGTGCCGACCAAATGTTGATCGTTGGTTTGAGTACAGAAGCAATCATCTTCGCCATCTATGGCTTTTTATATTTGAAATATCCAGTAGTTGAAAGCGATGCTCATAGTGAAGAAGTAGCGTTTGATGCGCCTGGTAAAGGAAAAGGTCGTGGTGTATTGGGTGCTATGGATAAAGCATTAATTGAAGCCGATATTACCCCTGATCACTTAAGTCGTTTAGGTGAAAACTTTAAAAAGCTAAATACTACTATTTCCAACATGAATGATATTGGCGACATCGTAGCAGTTACTGGCGATTATACACAAAGAACAAAAGAGGTTACCCAAGCTTTATCTCAGGTTAAGGACGCTTATTTAGGCGCTGCTAATTCAGTAGGAGCTTTCAATACTGCTTCTGAAAGCGCAAAAGCATTCCATGATCAAGTGCAAGTATTAACTAAGAACTTGTCTTCTTTAAATACGATTTACGAATTAGAATTACAGGAAAGCCAAAATCACTTAAAGACTTTGAACCAATTCTATGGTAAGTTGGCTGAAACATCTGCAGTAATGACGAACAGTACTGAGGATGCTAAGAAAGTGAAAGAGCAAATTGCCAATTTAGCGAGCAACTTAGACCGTTTGAATAGCGTTTATGGCAATATGCTGACTGCAATGCAAGGCAGATAATTGACTAAAACCTAAACTGAAATCTAATTCCAAAAACGACAATAAATTATTAGAACGATATGGCACTACCTAAAGAGCCACGGCAGAAGATGATCAACATTATGTATCTAGTGTTAACAGCCTTGTTAGCCCTGAACGTATCGTCTGAGATTCTGAATGCATTTAAAATAGTTGATAATAGCTTAACCGGAACCAACTCCACTATCAACAGATCTACGAATACCATCATGGCTTCATTGCAAGGCTTAATGAGTGATCCAACAAAAGCTGAAAAGGCTAAAATCTGGTATGGTAAAGCGCAGCAAGTTCAAGCTATTTCAGCTCAGGCATATAATGATATTCAAACCTTTAAAGATCAAATATTAAAGGCTGCTGATTTTGATCCAAAAAAGAATGGTGATTCTGCTTACAAACAAGATAATCTCGATGTAGCAACAAGAATCATGGTGGAGCAAGGCGGCGGTAAAAAGCTTTACGCCATCTTAGACAATTACAAAAAACAGTTGTTAGCTGTTGACCCTGAAATTGCAAAAGAGTTTGCTAACTCTTTACAAATTGATTTAAGTATGCCTAAGGTTGTAAACAAAAACAACAAGACTTGGGAAGATGCTTATTTCCACATGGTACCAACCGTTGCGGCAGTAACTATTTTAAGTAAATTTCAGAATGACGTAAAAACTTCTGAGAATAAGGTAGTTGCTTTCTGTCATCAGCAAGTAGGTCAAGTTGAAGTTAAATTCGACGCTTTTGAACCAATCGTTGGTCAAAATTCAAAATACCTGATGCCTGGACAGCAAATCGAAATAACTGCTGGTTTAGGTGCATTCAGTAAAAAGAATTTACCTGCCATTTCAATCGGCGGCGCTAGTGTGCAAACCGGAGAAAACGGCATGGCTACCTATAAAATGGATGCTGGTGGTATTGGTTCACACAAAATTCCAGTTGTCATCAATTTCAAAGACCAGGATGGTATTGCTCGTACAAAAACTATTGATGTTGAATATACTGTTGGTCAGGCCAATGCCTCGATAGCACTCGATAAAATGAACGTACTTTATATTGGTGTTGATAACCCTGTTTCTATTGCTGCAAGTGGCGGTGGCGACGATAAAGTACAGGTATCAATGAGTGGTGGTGGCGGTTCCATTACAAAAGTTGGGACTGGTAAATATAATGTTCGTGTGAACAGTGTAACAGACGATGCTAAAATCACCGTATCTGTTGATGGTAAAGTAGCCGGAGTTTCTCAATTCCGTGTACGTACTATTCCTGATCCTCAAGCAACTATTGGTGGTAGAAATAGTGGTGAAACAGTTAATAAGAACGAGTTAGCTGCACAAAGCGCGGTTTCTGCGTGGGTGCAAAACTTCCCATTCGATTTGAAGTATTCTGTAACTGGCTATACAATTGTTGTTGATACAGATGAAGATCCTATCCAAGTAGAAGTATCTGGAAATTTATTTACTCCACAGGTACAATCTGCTTTACGTAAGGCACGTTCAGGTGGATTAGTTTCTGTTGAAAATATCCGTGCAATGGGCCCTGATGGAAGATCAAGAAAATTGCCGTCTATATTTTATAATGTCAAGTAATTTATGATCATGAAAAGCCATATTTTAAAATTCGGATTAGCTGTCTTGTTGTTAGCAACCTTTTCTGCAGAGGCGCAAAGAACTGGTAGAAAGAGAACGGGTAATAATAACAACGCGTCACAAAGCAATAACGGTGATCAGCAAAGCCAGCAAAACAACGTGAAGCAGCCTTCTGGCTATAATCCTTATGGCAATATTCCTATTGAAGTTGCTTCTTCTGCCGCGAATGACTCAATTGTAAAAAAGTCAATGCGTAATGATGGGGCTTTAGACAAGAGTTTCATTAACGACCGTACGCCTTTGCCTTACGAACATTTGCGTGCAGACGATGCCCTTTATACAGAAAGAGTGTGGAGAGAAATCGATGTTCGCGAAAAGATCAACCAGGTTTTCCGTTACAAAACAGAAGACGATAACGGTGATCAACGCTTCATCAACATCTTAATCAACGCTATAAAAAAAGGTGATGTAACCGTTTTCAGTAATGAAGATGATCGTTTTACTACTCCTTTGACCATAGCCGATGCGATGAAGTCTGTATCTGGCGGAACGAACGATACCATTCCTGTTAAAGATCCTACTGATCCTTCAAAGATTATTAAATGGCAGGTAGTTCCTTCAAGCTTTAATCCGGATGACATTGTAAAGTACAGAATCAAGGAAGATTGGGTATTTGACCGCGAAGCTAGCCGCATGTTCGTTCGTATCATTGGTATTGCTCCGCTAAAAATTCAATATGCTCCTGATGGTAAAACAGAAAGAGGCACTATTCCTTTGTTCTGGATTTATTATCCTGATTTACGCCCTACTTTGGCTAAGTACGAAGTGTATAATCCAAAGAATATGGGTATGGGCCGTATGACTTGGGAAGAGCTTTTCGAAAGCCGCATGTTCAGCAGTTACATCACTAAGTCAACGTTGGATAATCCATTCAACAGGAATATAAAGAACGTAATTAAAGACCCAATTCTGGCATTGTTGGAAGGCGAGAATATTAAAGATCGCATCTTCAACTACGAGCAAGATTTATGGTCTTACTAATAGTAAGCATGATAATATTAACTCCGCAATTGCGGGGTTTTTTATTTTCTTACTAAAACTGCCGTAAGTAATTTATTTAAAAAAATGTGGAAACTACGTATTGCTATGGCAGTAAAGAATTGTATTTTTATCCCGGTTTTTCATAGGATATTGGATTTTAAAAACGGGGCAGAATTTCTATTCAAGCCCCTTTTCTTTTATAAGCTTTCCTTTTTATCTATCACCGGAGAAATGGTTCTTAATGATCCTGGCTTTGGAAAGTCCAACCAACTTAGCTAATTCTTCTTCTGATTGCTGCTTAATATTATTGATGGATCGAAATGCTTTAAGTAATTCGTTAGCGTTATTCTTGCCTATTCCTTTGATTTCTTCTAGGCCGTTTTTAAATGTACCAGCACTCCGTTTGTTCCGGTGAAAGGTTACACCAAAGCGATGGACTTCATCTCTAATTCGTCTGATCAATTTATGACTTTCACTGTCATACGGAAGTTTCAACGAAGTTTGATCACCTACAAAAAACAACTCCTCTTCGTTTTTTGCCAAGCCGACTAAAGTCATTTTACCTTCCAATTTCAGCTCTTGAATAGCTTCATAAGCAGCGTTTAATTGCCCCTTACCACCGTCAATAATTACCAACTGAGGAAATGGATCACCTTCAGCTTTTAATCGTTTATAACGTCTGTAAACAGCTTCCCGCATTGAAGCAAAATCGTTGATGCCCTGAACTGTCTTTACATTGAACAAACGAAAGTCTTTTTTACTTGGTTCGCCATTTTTGAAGCAAACCATAGCTGATACAGGATAGCTACCTTGAAAATTGGAATTATCAAAGCACTCAATATGTACTGGCACCTCTGTTAATTGCAGATTGTCTTTAATTTGGATGAGTACAGCTGCCTTATTGTGATTTCTTCCAAGTTGTAAACGCTCTTTACTTTTTAATTCATCGATAAAATATTGAACGTTTTTCTTGGATAACTCTAAAAGCTTTTTCTTATCACCAGCTTTTGGGACTGTAATGTTTATCCCAGGTTCATCATAATCAATAGGTAGTGGAACAACAATTTCCTTGGATTCATTTCCAAATCTAGAACGTAATTGCGCAATGGTAAAAGCAAGTGTTTCTTCTATACTTTCATCTAAATGCGTTTCTACCTTAATAGTTTTTGTTTGAATAATTGAGCCATTATAAACCATCAAATAGTTCACATAGGCAATGTCTACATCTTTTGAAATTGCGAACACATCTACATCACCAAGTGACGTATTGACAACAACAGAACGTGATTGATAATTCTCGAGGTACTTTATTTTTTTATGTACTGCCTCTGCTTTTTCAAACTCCAACGCTGTGGCATGTTGCTTCATTTCATTTTTGAAGTGTTGAATAACAGACGATAGGTTTCCCTTTAAAAGGTTTTTAACCTGGTTGATATTTTCGTTGTAATCGGTTAAGGACTGATGGCCTTCGCAAGGACCTTTACAATTACCTAGATGATATTCGAGACAAACCTTAAACTTGCCTTTTTCAATATTCTTTTCAGTAAGGTTTAAAGGACAAGTACGAAGTGGAATGGTAGTTTTAATAAAGTTTAAAAGGTCTCTTACTTTGCCAACCGAAGTATATGGTCCGAAATATTGGGATCCATCTTCCACCTTTTGCCTTGTCAAATACACACGTGGAAACAACTCATTTTTTATAACGATATAAGGATAGGTTTTATCATCCTTTAAGTTAATATTAAACATCGGCTGGAACTGTTTAATAAGTGAGTTCTCCAGCAAGAATGCATCCTGCTCAGAGTTAACAATGGTAAATTCGATCTTTCGGATCCGCTTAACTAACTCATGCGTTTTATAGCCGGTCCATGCTTTATTAAAGTAGGAGCTAACTCTTTTTCGAAGGTCCTTTGCTTTACCAACATACAACAGCGAGCCACTCTCATCAAAATATTTATAGATGCCAGGTAAATGAGGTATCGTTCCTGAAAGTTTCTGAAATTCTTTTTGCGTCATTGTTTTTAACTGAACAATTTTATTGCCGAAGCTAATGGCCCCAAATCACTCTGGTAGTTTGTATTTTTTCAGGGCTTCCTTTTTTCTGCGCAATGGTTGTTACTTCAAAGTGACTATCCACTTGCCAGAACATATTCTTTTGTATAATACTGTCTTTGCGAATAAATAGTTGGTTAATGAAAATAGAATAAACCTTATCTCCATTTCCCTGATCGGGTTGAATGACCACTTCTTCTCTACGAGTAGCTTCATCTGCATCAGTAGGTGTATAGGTAACAATGGCTTTGTTAAGCGACTCATCAAAAAGCCTGGTCTCCGTAAAATTGCCTTTATATTGTTTTTGAGTAAGGTCTGGGATGGTTAGAAATTCAGAAGCCTCTCTTTTAAAGTCGTCTTTCTTTACATAACTCGTATCCCATGCTGTATCTCTCTTTACCAGTTTGGTAATGGAAAAAAGTGTTGTATCAACGTGAGCCACCTGACTTTTTAAAAAAGAAGCAATTGGAAAGAATTGCGAGTTGTCTTCAGTCGGCTTTTTTTTGTTTTTGCAGCTAACCCAAAGCAGAACGATTAAAGCACAGAGAAAGATTTGCTTCATCAGGTAAAATTAACTTCATTTACTAAAAAACCCTGCAATAATGCAGGGTTTCGCTAAGCAATTAGTAGGGCTTTACTTGTTTAAGCCAACACCAACTTTCATACCAAAGTCAAAAAGATTTTCTTTTACCGGATATTCGTTCACAAAACTAGATAATAATTGATAACGCACCTGGGGACCTACCTGCCATTTCAATTTTCCTGTAGAATAAGCCACAAATGTTTCAAAATTTGTATTCACATTCCATCTGCGAACAAGCCATGGTACCTTCGTGTAGTTTTGATAATCAGAAGATATCATATAAGCACGTTCACCTAAAATATAAGTAGGCTGCACCGTAGTAGCAATTCCGAACTGCACTTTATCATCGCCTTTCAATATTAACTCAACCCCAACCGGCATAGAGATCTGGAAATAATAATTTTGTAGCCAGCTTGAATTGCTACCTCCAAAGTTGCTGTATTTAGTAATAGTGTTTAATGAGTCAACACCAGAACCAGTATTCAAAGCAATTGTAGCAACTTGTGGTATATAGTTGTCAAAAGCTTTAATGTCGTAATGGGTCATGTTAAACTGAAGCCCACCACGTATGCTAACATTCTTGCCAATGGCATATTTTGCCGCAACACCTAACTCCAGACCAATATCTGGCTTATGTGTTACTACGTCGTTAATAGTATACAGCTCTGCATAATTAGGCGTTGTCGTACTTTGCTGCTGCACTTTCCGCAGATAAGATTTATTCTCAGTGAGTTTACGGTAACTAATGGTAGGCGTGAAATAAAACTGCCACTTCAATTTGTGCTTTTTCGCAGTGTAATTATTAATCACACTTTCAATAGAATTTGGCTCACCAGTAATGGTGTTAAGTTCAGTTGATATTTTCATTGCAGTTCCAAATGGATGTGAGTCCGCTAATGTTCCTTGAAATGCTGAGGAGTTATCAACTGAGTTATGACTCAACAAATCTTTAGGTCTTTGTTGCTCTGACGCAAAATTGTTAGCAACAACCAAAGCTGGCACTGAGTTATTTGTTCGCTTTGTTTTAGCCTTAGTTAGCGAAACTGGAATTCGTTCATCAATGGCATTTTTTATAGGCGATGTACTTGCTACTGCTATTGATTGTTTGTATGAATTGACATTCTTTGTTGATGTTGTAACAGCAGCTTGCTGATGCTTATTATGTGTGATTAAATATCCGGTAACAGCAGTTGAAGAAAAGAGTAAAAACAAAATGCCTAAGCCCAGCCACCATCTTCTTCTTTTATGCAAATTGCCTGAAATGGTATCCCATACTTTATCGGATGGCCGCATTCTTAGTTGATCAGCTTGCTGCCGGATAAACTTTTCAAATTCCTCGTTTGTAAAATTACTCTTCATAACAGTCAGCAAATTGGGTTTTGGATTAACTGCCAGAAGCTGCAGCAATAGGCTGTGGCTTTGGTTTTTGAATGATGTTTTTCTTTAGTAAAATATCTTCTAACATTGCTTTTGCCCTGGTATATTGGCTTCTGCTTGTGCTTTCTTCTATGTCCAAAATCTTACCAATCTCTTTGTGCGAAAAGCCTTCAATGGCAAATAAATTCAACACAGTTCGATAACCTATTGGCAGCAAGCGAATACATTCGACTACCTGTTTGGCCTGCAGAATAGAAGGAATCATATCCTCTCGTACCTGTATACTATTTGCATGAATCAGATCCACGCTTTCATTGAACTTTTTGTTTTTCTTCAGGATATTAATGCAGGTATGCACAATTATTCTCCTGATCCAACCTTCCAATGCTCCGCGGTTTTCAAAAGTGTGTATTTGCGAAAACACTTTGATAAAACCTTCCTGAAGCATGTCCTCTGCATCTTCTTTGTTATGGCCATACCGGTAACAAACCGCTAACATTTTTGCACTGTACTTTAAGTACAAGGCTTTTTGCGCTGCCGGTTTGTTTTGAATACAGCCTTGAAGAATGGCTTCCTCGGTCATAATCTCACTTTGGTTGCCTGTAATTTAGACAATTTTTTTGTTAGAATGCTGCATTGCTTGTCAAAACTTTGTAAGAAGGTGAAGCCTATTGAAAAGATTTATTCCGACTTTTACGCCTCTGTTATGAATCAACGGCAATTGTTTTTACAGCATGTGGCACAAACCTCAAATGCACCTTTGGCTTTGGAGATTGTCAAAGCGGAAGGCTGCCAGTTAATTGATGCTTCTGGCAAAAAATATTTGGATCTGATTGGGGGTATAAGTGTCGCCAATATTGGGCATCGTCATCCGAAAGTAGTGACTACTATTCAACAGCAATTAGAGGCGTACATGCACGTTATGGTTTATGGCGAGTTTGTACAGAGTCCGCAAGTGCAATATGCACAACTGCTTGCTCAGCACTTACCAGCATCATTAAATGCTGTTTACTTCACCAATTCTGGTAGTGAAGCTGTAGAAGGAGCAATGAAGTTGGCAAAGAGAATCACGGGGAGGACAGAAATTATTGCGTTTAATAAATCCTATCATGGTTCCACACAAGGAGCATTGAGTATTATTGGGGATGAATATTGGCGAAATGCATTCCGGCCACTGTTGCCTGGCGTACAGCATTTACACTACAACTCCTTCGATGATTTGCTATTGATTACAGAAAAGACAGCTTGCGTTATTGCCGAAACAGTGCAGGCAGAGGCAGGCATCATTTCTCCGCAAAACAGTTGGTTGAAAGCATTGAATTTACGCTGTAAAGAAACTGGTACTCTATTAATTTTGGATGAAATACAAGCTGGCTTTGGCAGAACAGGAAAGCTTTGGGCATTTGAACATTTCGATGTTATTCCTGATATTCTGTTGCTGGGAAAAGCCTTAGGTGGCGGCATGCCTTTAGGTGCCTTTGTTGCATCTAAAAAATTAATGGATGCATTTACGGGCAACCCGGTTTTAGGTCATATCACTACGTTTGGCGGCCACCCGGTTTGCTGTGCAGCAGGCATGGCTGCCATGAATGTTTTGTTAGAAGAAAAATTAATTGACAGTGTCAATCAAAAAGAGGAATTATTAAAGCAATTACTTAATCACCCGCAAATAAAATCCATCCATTCTTTCGGTTTATGGATGGCGGTTGAATTTGATTCTTTTGATTCCTGTAAAAAAATAATAGATCGTTGTATTGAAAACGGGTTACTTACAGATTGGTTTCTTTTTGCAGCCAATAGTTTACGTATTTCACCGCCACTCACTATTACTGAGCAGCAAATACAAAGTGCAACAAACATTATTTTAGAAAGTATAAAATAATTGTTTGGAAAATTTGAAATATGCAAACTTTCTTTATTTACTTTCTGTTTCAAAGTGCTTTTCGTGCAAGAAGATGTTCAGCATTTAGAAGCCTTAAAAGACATCCGACACATGATGAAACGATCTAGTAAGTTTTTATCGCTTAGTGGATTGAGTGGAATCGTTGCAGGTGTTTGGGCTCTCATTGGAGCCCATATTGCGCACCTTTGGATTAAAGATTACTATTCGCTTTACAACCAATCGGGTCATGCAAACGATGCATTTCATCGCTTTAAGTCAAGTTTATTAATTCTTTCAGCCGGTGAGTTAGCTGCGGCTTTCGTTTCTGCTTTTTATTTTACCTGATGCAGGGCCGGAAGAAATAATTTACCGGTTTGGGATTATACTGCAAAGCAACTAACAGTTAACATGTTTATTGCGTTAGTTACAGGTGGTGTAGTTATTCTTTAGCTTTTGAAAAATAGCGATTGGAGTTATGTTGGCCCCTTATCACTAATTTTTTATGGATTGGCTTTAGTAAATGGAAGCAAGTACACGGTAAGCGATATTCGCTACTTGGGTATTTGCGAAATAGTTTTAGGATTAGTCAATACACAATTCATAGGTTATAGTTTGTATTTCTGGACAATTAGTTTTGCTGCTTTGCACATCATCTACGGATTTATTATGTGGTGGAAGAATGAAAGAACAATAGAAGAATAATGGCAACGACAAAAAATCCAATAAAAGGTCTCAATAAAATTTTTGAAAGCCGCATTCGATTGGGGGTGATGAGTGTGCTATTGGTTAATGATGAAATTTCTTTCAATGATTTAAAGCAAATGCTTGAAGTAACAGATGGCAATCTTGCCACACATTTAGTAACCTTAGAAGAAAACGGATTTATTAAGGTGCATAAAGGGTTTGTAGGCCGCAAAACAAATACAACTTATTCAATCACCAAGTCGGGAGAAAAAGCATTCAACGAACATTTAACAGCTCTTGAAAAAATGATCAAGGGTATGAAGTAATTTTTTTATCATTATGCTTTGTGATACAAAGCAATTTTTACGAAAGAAAAACAATTTTTTAAACGATTCAAAACAGCTATGGCAGTATTTATCATTGCACTATTTCTTAGTGGTTTAACTACAATTTCCCGTTATTCATGAAATGCGATTTGCAATAGCTGTCTTGCCTGCCAACTCTTCAACCGGGGCCTTACTTAAAACCAACTCGCTGTTTACCAACAAGTTTATGCAGAACATAAATTTCTCTTATACGGTTATGATTGGCTGGCCTTTGCGCATTTTGTTTTAACCATTTTGTTTATCGGTCCTTATAAAAATCCAGTTCAAAATAAGTGGGTGATTGAATTTGGAATAATTGCTTGCGTGTTAGTGTTGCCTTATGTTTTTTTTGCTGGCTATTTCAGAGGCATTCCAATCTGGTGGCGGATAGGTGATTGCAGTTTTGGTGTGTTTGGCTTTTTGCTTCTTTGGTACTGCCGCCATCTACTTCTTCAAATAGAAAACATTATTTATTATAAAGCAATAAGTCATAAAACCGCAATCACTTAATACTGTTTGGTTCAAAAAGTTTGGATGGTTTTTTGTGCCAGTGCATCCTGCCGGTTATATTATTACTATTCTAGCCATACTATTTCTTATTCCTATCTGTATGGCAATTATTCGCAATGGTAATTGCGTTAGCGATGACCTCTATAACTTATTTATTTATACCATTTGCACTGCTTTTTGGTGGAAAAGGATCGTTGAAAAAACTTCTAACTAATAAACAAATACTATGTCAACAGTTACCGAACAAGCTTGGTCAAAAGGAAAAGTATTAATTAAATGATTAATGATCGTTGGATTGGTTTTGCTCTTACTCATTCCAACTTTTTATGTACAAAATCTAGTTTCAGAAAGAGAGCAAAGACAAAAAGAAGCCATTAACGAAGTAAGTAGCAAATGTGCTTTGCGACAGACTATCACTAGTCCTCTAGTAGTTGTGCCTTATGAATTATTAAAATTTCCAGAGCAAAATATTTTTTGGAACGAAGCCTTTGTTCGCATTGATATTTCAGACCTGAAAGGTTTAAACGACGAGTTGAAATTAAAATGGAAAGATTCAACCATTGATTTATCTCCCAATAGTTTTGCTGATAGCTATAAATTGGAAGGCCTCGCAGCATCATTGCCTATACACAGCATTACTGATTTAAGAAATACGCATTTTGATGCAGGCGTGAACTTAAGCGGTTCAGAACAATTGTTATTTAATGCCGTTGGTAAAAGCACTACCGTGCAAGTTTCATCTAAATGGCAACATCCAAGCTTTACCGGATCTATCTTGCCACAATCAACCGTAATTAAAGACAGTGGTTTTTCGGCGATCTGGAAAAGTTTAGCACATACCCGTTCGCTGCCACAACAATTCAAAGATGAAAATGCTACCTATAACAGCTTAAAGAATGCGGCAAATGCGTTTTGCGTGGATTTGTTTATTCCGGTGAATACGTATCAAAAAACAATGCGTTCGGTGAAGTATGCCGTGCTTTGCATCTTGCTGACATTCGCTGTGTTTTATTTAATTGAAACTGTAAATAAACATTCAGTTCACCCAATGCAATAGCGCAGCCTGTCATGGTT
>PSMG01000016.1:0-7513 GCA_040290035.1 Chitinophagaceae bacterium | reverse complement strand
ACGGCTTGATTGGATTAGCATTAATATTATTTTATACCTTGTTGCTATCCTTTTAGGAATAAGTAGGATTTAATCCTGCTTACATCATTGCCACGTTTTGCACAATAGGATTAATTGCCTGGTTTGTGAAAGGAATACTTGGATCAACAAGACTGTCCACTATTCTTGCGTTTGTGTTGGTGTTAATGTTAATGTACAGTTACATATTTATCATACTGCAGTTGCAAGATTTTGCTTTGTTGTTGGGGAGTGTTGGCTTGTTCATTACACTTGGCATCATCATGTACTTTTCACACAAAATGCAATGGTAGATTTTTGATACCTTTCTTTTATGCAACCTAAAAAATTTTCAACCAAAGAGCGATTCAAAAGCTTCACTTATGCATGGGGCGGTGTGAAGCTTTTGTTTCAATCGGAACATAATACCATTATCCATTTAGTATTAACTGTTATTGCTGTTGTTGCAGGGTTTATGTTGAGCATTAGTCGTATAGAGTGGATAGCCTTGATCATAGTAATAGCAATGGTTTGGACGGCGGAACTATTCAATACTGCTATCGAAAAAACAATGGATTTTATAACGAAGGAACGGTTGCTGCAAATTAAGTTGATCAAAGATGTTGCAGCAGCAGCCGTATTGATCACTGCCATTGCTGCTGTTGTCGTGGGATTGCTCATTTTTATTCCTAAAATCATTTCATTATGATGCAAAAACTGTAATCAAATAAATTACTTCACCGTTTTTATTTTAATAAAACAGAAATAGAATATGTATTAATACTATCTGTTCTTTTTAGTATTGACTTATCCTTTTTCAGAGTGGTCTACACAGGTCAGTTAATGTTCTTGTTTTTAATCTGGAATTTGTTCTTGGCATTTGTGCCTTTTGCAATTTCTCAGTTCTTAATGTAGCACCCAAAATGGATTGAAAAAAAATTCAAATTTGCCTTTGCCTTTGTTGGGTGGCTCATTTTCATACCGAATGCTTTTTATATTATCACCGATTTATTTCATTTGGAGAATCGTTTTGTTGTACCACTATAGTACGACCTGGCTTTGATTCTTTCTTTTGCATGGAATGGCTCACTGTTTGGCCCACAAATGGAGAAATTCATTACCATTCGTTTAAGTGACAAACTGAAGTGGTTGTTTATTCCGATCGTTATGGCTTTAAACGCATTTGGTGTTTATATCGGCAGGCATCTGCGTTTTAATAGTTGGGACATTGTTACGAATCCTTTTGACTTGATGCAGGATATTGTTTACCTCTGTTTGCATCCCATTCGTAACCGTTTTGATTGGAGCATGATCATTTGTTTTTCTATTTTGCTTACACTGTTCTATTTAACAACGAAGCGCATAAGCAAAGAGATTTGCTAAATAAAAAAGAGCTATCAACTGATAGCTTTTTTTTATTCGTGAGTTTTCTATTAAAAATCAAATCCCAAAGCTAAATAGGTTACTGGTTTTCCTTTGAAGAAAACATTCATCGGCCATGCTACATCAAACTTTACAAAATAGCCAAGTAGTGTACTACGGGCACCAAAGCCATACCCACCTGCAAATGGTCCGATGCCACCAGCCTCGATTTTTACAGCTACCTGTGGTGAGTTTGGATCGGTATACGTAATAGATGGACGAGCCAAGCTATTATAATTACCGTTCCATGCAGTACCTAAATCTATAAATTGTACTATCTGGAAATTACGTAAGAATGCATTGTTGATAGGACGATTCAGCAGTGTGCTGAACACTGGCATTCTTATTTCACTGTTCAAAACAATATTATTATTTCCGTTTGCCACGTTTTGCTTAAAGCCTCTTAAGTTAACAGCCAGGGTTTGATACGCGTAATCAATATCCGGAGCTGGTTTATTGTCTTCTTCAAAATAACGATAGCCTTTAATTTGATTGCTATTGTTTAGGATGGCATTATCTCTAAACTTCAACCAACCATCTACACCTCCTAAATAATAAATTACTTTTTGAGAGCCCCATGAGAAATCTCCTGCGGCACGTACTGCCCAAATTACATTGCGATAAATAGGTAAGTAATGACGTGCATCAAAACCTGCATTAAACATAAATTTTCCATCAGTGTTCTTAATATTATCCAACCGGGTGAACCAATCTACATAGGCCTTCCAGCGTAACCCCACCCAAATATTTTGTGTTGGGTTTAAGGTGTTGTCATGAACATATTCCAATGAAAACTGTCCATAGGTTTGTTTCGCATCCGGAATTGTTGCTGAAAATGGATCCGTAGACAAAAACACTTTGCGATCGAAGCGAGGTCCAATAGTAGCACGAATGCTTCTTACCTTATCTAACGGATAGTTTAAGCGTGCCAAATAATAACTGGAATGTATTTTTGTTGCAAAAGCATAAACACCGTTGCCAATTGTCATTGTATCTGTTGTGGCATCGCTGCTTCTATAATAAGTAAAGCCCCAATCCAAACGCTTTTTCAAATTAGTGAACTCGAACAACACATCATTATCTCTAAGGTTTGGTGCAATGCGAAGGCCTCCTGAGATTTTATAATCTTCGAAAAGATCGGCCGTCCCCAAACGAATCAAACCATTTAATTCATTGCCATTCGATAAGGAGATCGGACCTTGGCCACCGGCGTATGGTTGGTATTTGTTTACCAGGAACGTTGTATTGTTCAAGCCCGCAACTACGTAATCATTGAAGAATTTTGGCGGACGATATTCAAACACCTTCGCCTTACGCAATACATTCTCTCGCTGCATATCCTGCGCTTCAAATACTTTTCCAAGTTGCGGTGCAAGCGTATTGGTTTTTGTTGAATCTTTCTTTTCGTTTGAAAATTCGTTTTGGAAGAAGTCACCTTGATCTTTCTTGGTAGTGTCTTGCGTAGCAGACGGTGCCTGGCTAGCAATCTTGCCTTCTTGCGCTACCTTCTTCGCAAACTCAGTCGGCGGTGCAGTGATATTTCTTCTGCGCAATGTGTTCTCATCTACACGTAAACGATATAGGAATTTATAATCACCCTGACGAGTAACTTCACTCACCATACTATTATCACCTGCAGTGCGTGTTTCCAGTAAGCCACTTTGATAATTGGTTAATGGAAATACATACGAAGAGTCCGTTGTTAGTGATACAAAACCAACCGAATCGATATCTGTTTTCTCCCAAACCTTTAATGTTGAATCGACATCTTTTTTGGCAGGGTTGCGCAAAATTTCATCGCCAATAAAAACCAATGTATCTAGACCTGCTCTTTCTGTTTTAAAGAAACCGGCATAACGGTTATTGATTCCGTTTTGATCACCAACAAAGGTGAAGTGCGTACCGTTGTATTGTGAAGGAAAGCGAGCATTGCCTAAAGGTACATTCGTCAACTGTGATATTTGTTTATAGTCTGTCTTGTTCCAGTTGTCGATCAGGAAAATATTGAAGTGCTGTGAAGGCATCGACGTATCGCTGCTTGCGGCATTGGCTGATGGACGATTGCTGGAAAAAATAATTCCTGTTTTATTTGGGAAAGCAACAAAGGCAGGATCCAAATCATCAAATACATCATTGGTAATTTGTTCAACTGTCTGCTTGTCTATTTTATAAACAAAGATGTCTGATTGCCCACTCTTTACAGCACTCATCAAAAGTGTATTCGCATCCAGCATGTATTTCACATCCTGAATTTGAGTAAACTGCGGTAAATCTTGCTTAACCGTTTTTACACGATTCACCAGATCATAAACAAACAAATGGTTTTTACCTTCAGCGTTATACACTACTGCTAATCTTGTTGCCTTGTTATCCCACGCAATGATCGGATAATTCGGGTTGATTTCATCTTCCCTGGTACGAGCACCGTATTGTAATAACACTTTACGATTCACAAAATTTTCGTGTAACACTAAGCTGTATTTGCCTTGCTTGAATTCAACCACAGCATAAGAGAAACTGCGTGGAGAAGGGTTGGCATTGAAATGAATGAAATCTTTCTTCCCGATTTTTTCTGTTACAGCCAGTTGTCCTTTTGGCACAATACGGCGGCCACGAATGTCTTTGTAATAAAGTTGTGCTTCTTCCTGCATGAAGTCTTTCAACACTTCTTTGAACTTTTTCTTCGCAATTTTTTGCGTAGCACTATTCAAGTTGCGATAGATTCGAGCCAAGTACAACATGTAGGTTGTTTTGCTCTTGCCGTATTTGTTCCCGAAATAATACCAGAAGGCATGCCCGGCCAATAGAGGCTTATCAAAAGCCAGTTGATAAAAATTATTGTAATCACCACTAAGCAAAGCACTTTTTAATTGATCATCTAATTCAGTGCTCCAGTTTTCAGCAACATAATGGATATAACCATCCGTAAGCCATTTAGGAAGATCAAGCAAAGTTTGATTGGCAGCAAACTCTCCTAAATCATCGCCAAACAAAAGATTTTGGACCAATACACTGGCAATACCCTGACGAATTTGTTTGCGTAGGTTATTCTTGTTGCCATCAAAATAAACCGGCATTTTATTGTTCACTAATTTGGTAATACCACCCGATTGCTGCCAATCGATGCCAATACCAATGTTGGATTGTTGCAATTCATCAAAGCTATTGTACACTACAATATTGGCACGCCGCTGCAAGCCATACTCCACAAATTCTTCAATGGTTGGCAATTCTTTTTCTGCAACCTGTGCCGCGTATTTTGCTATTTCTAACCCATCCTGGCTGAAATAAGTATTGAAATTTTCGGTTTGGTAATATTTCCACTTAAACTTTTGATACTGCACCCTGTTCTTTCCATACTGTACGGCATTTACCTGAGCATTCAATGTTGAGGTTAGCGCAAAAAGGAAAGAGCTAAGGAAAAGAATGCTACCAATAGATCTATTCATAAAGTTTACGTCGTTTCTTAAGTAGTTAATACGTACAATTTTTTGGATTGTAAATTGCACTCTAAAATACTAAAAAGCCTTCATGTTAACGGTTCAAACATTCACCTTCAATCCGGTTCAGGAGAACACTTATGTGGTGTATAACGAAGCAAAGGAGTGTTGTATTATAGACCCGGGCTGTTATTTTGCTTCGGAAGAAAAAGAATTGGTAGATTTTATTGAAGGCAACGAATTGAAGCCTGTTTACTTGCTGAATACGCACTGTCATTTGGATCACGTGTTTGGGAATAAGCTCCTTTACGAAAAATATGGATTGCTTTTGCATATACACAAGAACGAAGAACAAATGCTGAAACTAGCGCCATCTTCAGGTCACATGTATGGATTACCATTTGACAATTATGAAGGCGAATTGAAATTTTTGGAAGAAGGGGACATAGTAACATTAGGAGAAGAAGAACTACATGTATTACTTACACCAGGACATTCGCCGGGAAGTATTTGTTTTTACAATAAAGAAGGGAAATTCATTATCAGCGGAGATGTGCTTTTTCATGGAAGTGTTGGCAGAACGGACTTACCAGGAGGTGATTTTGACACGTTAGAACAAAGCATCAAAACCAAATTGTACCTCCTGCCAGAAGATGTAGTAGTGCACTCGGGGCATGGAGAGAGTACTACCATTGGCCATGAGATGAAGACCAACCCTTTTGTGAAGATGATTTAAAGGGTCAATTCTATTTTAGAAAAAGAGTAATTGAAACCAAGTAGTGAAAGTGCGGAAATGCTCAATAGAATTACTGAACGTACAAGTGTGCGACGCAAGAAAAGTTTAATAGTAGCAATGTCGATAGGTTTAAAATAATAAATCTTACCTCTTAAATATTCACTAGAAAATGGCTTTGATTTTACCGGTAGAAGATAAGCAGCCTCAATGGGGAAGTGGGTGTTTCATTGCGCCCAATGCAACTATTGTTGGTGATGTCATCATGGGCAACGAGTGCAGTGTTTGGTTCAATGCCGTAGTTCGTGGTGATGTAAACAGCATTCGTATGGGCAATAAGGTGAATGTGCAAGATGGAGCTGTGATTCACTGTACCTATAAAAAAACACAAGCGATCATTGGTAACAATGTTTCGATTGGTCACAATGCCATTGTGCATGGTTGTACGTTGCACGATAATGTGCTCGTGGGCATGGGTTCTATTGTGATGGATAACGCCGTGGTGCATAGCAATACCATCATTGCTGCAGGTGCGGTGGTATTGGAAGGAACCATTTGCGAAAGCGGATCTATCTATGCCGGTGTGCCCGCTAAAAAAGTGAAAGACATTGCGCCGGGAAAAATAGAAGGCGAAATAAACCGCATTGCCAATAATTATACGGGTTATTCCAAATGGTTTTCGGCTGTAAATGAAGCGGGGATTATAATTAATGAAAAAAAATGACGTTCTTTATTTAAAGTTTCATCCCATGAAAAGCAGTCGTTTATTTTTGCTTGCCGTATCCCTTTCCTTCCTCTTTGCTTCTTGTAGTTTGTTCAAACGTGGAGAAGGTTGCCCAAGCAATGGCAAGAACGTAGGTGCTGAAAAAGTGCTCCAGATGTCAGACAAAGAGCTGAAAAAGCAGCCAAAGTTCAAAGCATAACAATTGCTTCATGCAACAAATGAAACAAATTACTTGTCTTATAATTAAAAATTAGTTGCACTATGTCGCTCACCCTACGAACAACATTCGGTTGTACAGAAGCTGTGATTGATGATGATGCCAATCTCAATCGCTTTTACCAGATTGCCCACATTCTTTCCGATGGCTTAGAAGCTGTTTTTACAAAAAAGGAAGATGATTTTGATGCCATCAATTGGGATTTTTCCATTGGTAAACACAGGCTCACTTTGTATTTTAATATTTACAATGGCATTTCTATTTTTCCTACCAAAACGAAAGATGCAAAAAAAGGAGAGAACAATGCTGTGATGGAACTGGCCAGTGTATTAGAAGGTAAGTTGATGCAGTTGCCAGATGCTGTCCACATAATCAGGACTATAAAAGACGCCGGCATTGTTATGAACAGCACTCATGACAACTGTAGTGTAAATGTCTCTTAGTAATCCTGCATTTACTTTATTGCTATCCGTTAAAACACCATTGTAGCTTTTCAAGTCGGCAAACTACATTGCATAATCAAGCAGCAATCCATTGGGCACACGGTTTTTTTCAAGAGGCGAAAACACATAGTTCATGCGGTTGATAAATTCAGTGTTGATTTCATCCTGTGCAAAAGAAGAAAACGAAAAGGCACAAAAAAGAAGCAGTACTAGAAGTTTTCTGGTAATTATTTGTTTCATGTTGGTTGGGTTAAAATCTTTTTGAAATAAATCATTGCGTGTAGCGAACATCAAAACGGCCTTCAGTTATTTTAACTATATCCCCATTTGAATTAACGGCAAGCCCTATTGATAACAGAGATCGGAGATATGAAACGATTTTCCTCATTTTATCAGTTGAATAGTTTTATTGGGTTATTACCGTCAGAGCACAGCAGTGGAGAAAGAGAACTGAAAGGCCGGCTAACGATAAGAAGGCACCGGCAGTTAAGAAGTGACCTGATAGAATGTGCATGGACAGCGAAACGAACCGATCCG
>PSMG01000015.1:0-55131 GCA_040290035.1 Chitinophagaceae bacterium | reverse complement strand
AACCGATGATACAGGGAGGCGGTCCCTGATGCCTGTCTGTTCTTCGATTTGTACCAGGTAAAGGATCTGACCGGGGAATGGATGGAGGAGTACAACGAACGAAGACCTCATGAAGCACTCAATAATCTAACCCCAGAAGAGTGGCACAGACAAACATTAAAAAAGGAAAACCCTCTAATCAATACTGTCTGAAAAAAGGGGTACTTACAGACAAGCTAGTACTTAAAACATTAGTTTTGTCCCTACCAAATCTTTGCAAATTGCCATGAGTAAAATTTGCCTTTTCCCTGGAACATTTGATCCTATTACCTTTGGTCATATTGATATCATTGAACGATCGCTTTCTCTTTTTGATAAATTATACATTGGGATTGGTGTTAATTCCAATAAGGCACCCATGTTCTCTCCGGAACAAAGGAGAGCTTGGATCAAGGAGCTTTTTAGAAACGAACCCAAAGTGGATGTGGTGATTTATGAAGGATTAACCGTTGATTGCTGTAAAAAAATCAATGTACGATATATTTTGCGTGGCATTCGCTATGTAAGCGATTTCGAATACGAAAAGGCTATCGCCGATATGAACCGTTCTTTAGATGGCGGCATCGAAACAGTTTTTCTTACCTGTCTTCCGCAGTATACTTCAGTTGCTTCTACTTTGGTGAGAGATGTTTTGCGCAATGGTGGCGATGTAGCGCAATTTGTTCCGGAAGTGGTTTTGAAAAGTTTTAAATAATTATTTGGCACCGACCAACTCTTTCTTGGCACAGTTTACGACATCCAATATAGAAAAATGCGTGTTAGACATATATTGCTCTATCGCATCAATATTTACCCATTCACACTTTTCTATGCCTTCTTCCTTTTGGGGTGATAGGTTCTCTCTTTTAACAGCATTCATTAAGAACCAATAGCATTCTTTTAAAACCAAATTAGTTCCTTCATGATAAGTATGATAGGTGGTAATGAGAGGTTTATCAATACTTACTTTTTGTAACCCTGTTTCTTCCTGAACTTCTCTTATAGCACAAGTTTTCAAATCTTCGCCTTCATCTAATTTGCCCTTTGGTAAATCCCATTTTCCTCTTCTAAAGATCAGTAGCACTTCATTTTTATGTATGACAAATCCTCCAGCGGCTTGCACTAACCTCAAAGTTTTTTTAAATGCATTAAGGAGTTGATCTAAATCTCTATGTTGGAAGACACCAGCATAAATAACATCCTTTTGCATTTCATGAATCATGGTATCTATTGTATGCTGATTTAGTTCATCTATGAACAGGGTTTCTTTTCTATGAACGTAATCTTCTATTTCTCCTGCTGTTGTATCACACAAATAGAGGGGCTTTGGGCCAAAGTAAATTTTAGTATACATGGTTTCTAATTCCTTTCAAAAATAGTTTTCAAATACCTTCGCAACATGACAGATGCTATTGTTACTGCCGAAAAATTATTACAAGTGAATGCTGTGCAATTAAACTTGCAAAAACCATACACCTGGGCCAGCGGGTGGAAAAGCCCCATTTATTGCGACAATAGAAAGGTTTTATCACACCCATTTGTACGAGATTATATTAAAAGCGAATTGTGCAATGTCATCTTTGAACGATTTGAATCTGCGCAATTGATTACAGGAGTGGCGACAGCGGGCATAGCTTGGGGTGCAATGGTTGCAGATCAATTAAAGCTTCCGTTTATCTATGTTCGTCCAAAACCAAAAGAACATGGATTAGGTAATCAGATAGAAGGCGAGTTTGTTCAAGGACAGAAAGCTATTGTTGTAGAAGATTTGGTTTCTACCGGAAAAAGTTCACTTGAAGTAGTAGAAGTGCTGAAAAAAGCTGGAATTGAAGTAATTGGAATAGTTTCTATTTTCAACTATCGTTTTGATGAAGCTGCCACGGCATTCGTACAAGCTGGTGTTCCTGTTTTTTCACTGACTGATTATCCTACACTATTAGATTTGGCGAGGAAAAAGGGGAGTATACAGCCGGGTGAAGCCGAAATTTTGTTAAAGTGGCGGGAAGATCCTAAAAACTGGACAGCACTTTCTTAAATTCGATACAAATTGCCTTTTATGAAACTCTTTTTCTCTAGCTTATTCTCTGCCTTATTCACTTTTGCTGCTTCAGCACAGGTGAAACCAGTGCAAACTGCAAAAATTAGCACACCGACTGTTCAGTGCGATATGTGCAAGAACAAAATCGAAAGTTATTTAAAGCGAATCGATGGGTTAACGTTGGTAAATGTGAATCCCAAAAAGAAGGAAACTACAGTTAAATTCATTTCCGATCGGACCAATATAGAAGAAATTAAAACTGCAATAGCTAATGCTGGTTATGATGCTGATGAGATCACAGCTAATGAAGAAAGCTATAAAAAATTGCCCGCATGCTGCAAAAAAACAGAAGATGGCGGCGAAAAGAAAAGAAATTAAAGCTATTGCAACAGCGTTTAGAACCCGGCACGTGCCGGGTTTTTTAATAAGTTCAAATCGAGCACATGCTTGCCTTGATAATTGAAACTTTTCGTAATGAATACTCCCGCCTTTCCCACCTTAACGGAGCCGTTCGCCTTAATCAAAACTTCCTTTCCTAAATATTTTTCAAGTCCCAGGTTCATTGCCGTCTGAAAGGAAACAGTTGTTTCCAAAGGAATCGCGAAGTCGCTTTTTGTATCCACTGAAACCAAATTCGGCTGTGTAAATTTCCCCAAATACAAACTATCCAGATAAATATCGAATGCTGCCTCTTTGACAGAAACTCCAAAATTATTAGGATTGTAGAACACTGCGTCAAATCCTACCGTTGCTGATTGAAGTCCCATTTTACGAACGCCAAAGTTAGTCAGTTTTCGAAATTCCGGGTCTTGGACTTTACCGCAGGATACCAGAAAAACGACGATCAGGAATAGGAACAGGTATTTCATTAACTTTTTCATGACAGGCTTTAAATGCAAATACTATGTTCGAAAATAGGAAAAAAAGCTTACTATTCACACCTAAAAAAGATAGTACCTTACATACAAGGATAAAAATTTGATAAAATAATTTTATTAGTATACGTTCTATATATTAAATAACTGAAAAACAATGATAAATAAAAATTATATTATATTAAATTAGGTTATTCTTTTAAAGAATAATGTGAAATAAATATAAGGTAATCATACAGTGATCATTATTCATAAAATAAGTTTTAATATCATAATTATTAATCGTTTGTATACTTTATAATCAAAAAAATATAAAATATTATTACTTATAGTAAATTATTTTATTACCTACAATGTAAACATTCCTACTAAATAACATACGTAGATTAAATTGTAACGTCTTTGCGAATTTAATTTTGGTGAGTGCTTAATGAGATTAGTGGATTTTAAAGAAGCTATTGCGTTTTTATGAATGCTAAGTGTAGCGACAGATATTACTCATTTGCAAAATTCTTTTAGCCCGCAGATGGTATGTCAATATGGCGCCAATTGTATTAAACAGCTTTAAAGAATTTTTGATTGAATTTATTCCTGCCTAAATACAAGAGTTGCCTTAAACTATGATATGCAATGTCTCGTCTGAAAATCTGTGTAATCTTTTCGTTTTTCGTAAATTGCACAACTTCTCACTTTTACTTTTAGGACCAGAGTAATGAAAATTCAACTAAACTTAATGGCAATGCTCGTTGCATTGTTAATTGCTTATGGCACATTTGCTCAGGACTTTTCTAACAAAGGCAAGGACTTTTGGCTCGTTTACCCTGCTCATATAGATGGTAACAATTCCCGGATGGCTTTGTATATTTCCTCCGATGTAAACACTACTGGTACGGTTTATTTAAACGGAAGTACTATCGCTTTTAGCGTAACTGCTAACCAAGCAACTGTTGTACAAATTTTTCCAACTACCTATCCGGTTATTAATGCACAAAATGAAGGCGTTAATGCAGGAAAAGGAATTCATATTGTTTCTCAAAATCCTGTGGTTGTTTATGCACACCTATTAAATGCGGCTCGTTCAGGATCAACTCTGGTCCTCCCAACAAATACCTTAGGCAGGGAATATATTGTTGCCTCTTTCAAAAGTTCGTACAATAGTAATTCCACAGCCCCCAATGGTTCAAATGCTGGAAGCCAGTTTACATTGGTTGCCGTGGAAAACAATACAACTGTAGAGATTACACCATCTGTTACCGATGTAGGAGGAGTGAGGCCGGCAGGTACACCCTATACAATTACCTTAAACCAAGGTGACGTTTACCAATTTCGGACTACGTATACAAATGATGTTACCGGAACGAAAATCAGGTCTATCGCAACTAGTACTACGTCCTGTAAACCTTTGGCCGTTTTTTCGGGCAGTTCATGGACCTCGATGGATTGTGCGAATGCTTCAGGCGGCGATAATCTTTTTTTGCAACTAATGCCACAAAGTGCATGGGGTAAAAATTATATTACGGCTCCGTTTGCTGATCGGCAGTATGATATTTTTCGGATTATTGTAAAAGATCCAACTACGGTTGTTACACTTAATGGATCGGTACTACCAACCTCTAGCCTGGTCAACAGTACCTATTATCAATTTTCAAGTTCGGCTCCGAATAGCATTACTTCTGATAAACCAATCATGGTGGTTCAGTACATGATTTCCCAAACTTGTGACACAAGAAATAACAACAGTACTAGTGCAAGTGCTCCTTATCCCGGCGATCCGGAAATGGTTATTTTAAATTCTGTGGAGCAAACGTTGAATGATGTAACAGTAGTTTCTGCAAGAAATAATTTAACGCCACCAAATACCAATATTTCTAAGCACTTTTTCACGATCATCATGAAATCAAACGCTACAAGCAGTTTGAGGATAGATGGAAACTTGCCTGCCGGAACATTTATTCCTATTGGCTCAACAGGCTATTCTTATTTGCAGGAAAATGTGACTGCTTCAACAAATAGTAATCCCTCTCACCGCATAAAAGCGGATAGCGGTTTTATTGCTCTGGCTTATGGAATGGGGACGGTAGAATCGTATGGTTACAATGCAGGGACCAATGTGCGCGATCTTTACCAGTTCGTTGCAATACAAAATCAATATGCAACGGTTAGCTTTCCTGCAGCCTGCCGCAATTCTCCTTTCTTTTTTTCCATGACCTTTCCATACCAACCTACGCAAATTGAGTGGCAGTTCAATGGGCTTTTTCCAAATGTGCTCATCAATAATCCAACATATGACTCTACATGGATAATTAATGGAAAGCAATTGTACCGATATAAACTTACCACTCCCTATACTATTACCACTGTTGGTACCTATCCGATTAAAGTTGTTGCACAAAATCCAACCCCTGATGGATGTAGCGGTCAACAGGAAATAAGTTACGATCTACAGGTATTTGATCGGCCTGCGGCAGACTTCAGTTTTACAAATAATGGATGTTTGTCAGACAGTGTTCGTTTTTTAGATAATACTAATACTAATGGCCGCCCGGCTATAAGATGGAATTGGAATTTTGATGATGGCAATTCAGCTACTATCCAAAATCCTGCGCATCTGTATTTGGCTCCTGGCAATTATAATGTTAAGTTTTCTACTATTACAGACATAGGTTGTTTATCAGATACTATTGTAAAACCAGTTGTGTTAACAATGCCTGCCATCCCTAAATTTGGTGCTTCGACACCTTTATGTGTGGGTAGGCAAGTAACATTTACTGATTCATCTGTAGTAACTAATTCTCCTATAGTAAAATGGTACTGGAATTTTGGTGACGGTTCACCACAAGTGATTGCACTAACCAATACACCGCAAGTACATACTTATGCTACAACGGGTACATTCACAGCAACGCTTAAGGTAGAGACGGCAAGTGGTTGTCTTAGTACTGTTTATTCAAAAACAATTACCATTAATCCTCGTCCGGTGCCCAATTTTACATTACCTACATTTTGTTTACCGTCTGGTTCCGGAACATTTACAAATCAAACAACTGTTAGCGACGGTTCTTCCTTAACTTATGTATGGAATTTTGGTGATGGAAGCGCTACATCTACACAAACCAATCCATCGCATGTTTATACATCTACGGGGCCTTTCAATGTGCAATTGATTGCTACTTCTGCAAATGGTTGTTCCAAAGATACCATCAAAGCTTTGACAACTGTATATGCTCAACCTTTAGCTAAGTTTGGTGCACCTGAAGAAGTTTGCTTTGGCACAACAGTAAACTTTAGTGATTCAAGCAGTGCTGCTAATAGCACGGTTACGCAATGGTCATGGGACTTCGGGGATGGAAGTCCTGTTGTTACTTTGCAAAATCCAACACATAATTATACTACACCAGGTAGTTACCAGGTTACGTTAAACGTAACATCGGCTGCAGGATGTGTATCAAACATTGCGAGACAAACGGTTGTTGTAAATCCATTGCCAACCGCATCATTCACTGCTTCTTCTCCCAATTGTGTAAATGGTGTGATTACTTTCACCAACACTTCAACTGCTAACGCCGGAAGTTTAACCGGCTGGGTTTGGAATTTTGGAGATGGTTCTCCTTTAGTAAATGCTTCAACCGGAGTTGCTCAAACACATACGTACACTTCTGTTGGTGTTGATACGGTAAACTTACAGGTGACATCAAATAAAGGTTGTATTAGTGCTGTGTATAAATTACCAATCACTATTCATGCTTTACCCTTTCCAAACTTTAGTCTGCCCGACAATTGCCCTGCTGATCCTTTCTCCATTTTTAATGATAGCACAACTATTAGTGGAGCAGGAGAGAGCATTGCAAGCTATTTGTGGAATTTCGGCGATCCAAACGCCACGGGTGCCAATCCAAATACAGCGACTGTTATTCCCGGAAGACATCGTTATACCGTAGCTGGAACATATACTGTTTCATTGACTACTACGTCAAATTTTGGTTGTACTGCTACTGCTAGTAAGCAATTTATATTAAATGGCGCTTTGCCAACCGCTTCATTTAGTATTATCGGCGGCAACCAATTTTGTAGCAGTGATTCGGTACGCATCATTAATAATTCAAGTGTAAGCCCAGGCAGAATTGTGAAAATTGAGATTTATTGGGATTATATAAACGATCCAACCAATAAGTCTATAATTCAATACCCTGTTGCTGGACAAATTTTTGCTCATTTGTATCCGTCATTTTTTACACCTGTTTCTAAAACATACACCATACAGGTGTTTGCCTATTCGGGAGACAATTGCTTGAGTCCTGCTACGCCGCAAGTAATTACGGTAAATGCAATTCCACAAATTCAGTTTGGGGCAATAACACCGGTGTGCGCCAATAATGCTGCTTTTCAATTGAATGCTTCGGTAAGTAACTTGCTGGGTACAGGAAGCTATAGCGGTAGCGGGGTGACTGTCACTGGTGTATTCTCTCCGGCTATTGGTGCAGGTACCTACACTATAACCTACACATTCAATGCGACTAATGGTTGTTCTGCTTCTGCACAACAACCAGTAACAATTTATCCTGTGCCAACAGTTGATGCAGGCCCTGATTTGTTTGTATTAGAGGGGGGTAGTGTTACGGTACTAGGATCAGGTACAGGCAATAACATAACTTATCTCTGGACACCAAACCGTTGGTTGAACAATACAATTATTGCACAACCAACAGCGACGCCTACTGACGATATAACGTATACATTAACGGTAACGTCAAGCGACGGTTGTACCGCTTCCGACCAGGTATTTGTAAAAGTGCTGAAAGCACCAACAATTCCAAATACATTCTCACCAAACCATGACGGACAGCATGATACATGGGTGATCAAATACCTAGATACCTATCCTGATTGTACGGTTGAAATTTATAACCGTTATGGGCAAATTGTGTTTCAATCAACAGGCTATAGCAAGCCTTGGGATGGTACTTACAAAGGACAAGCATTGCCGGTCGGAACTTATTATTACATTATTAATCCGAAACATGGTCGTCAGGTGATGACTGGTTTTGTAGATATAATTCGCTAACTGAAAATGAAAAAGCTAACTGTTTTCTTTTTTGTGTTGATGTCTTTTATTGTAAATGCGCAGCAGCGTCCGCATTATACGCAGTACATTTTGAACAATTTCATTTTGAATCCAGCGCTATCCGGCATTGAAAACTATACTGATATAAAAATGAGTATGCGGGATCAATGGGTAGGGTTGAATGGTGCACCAAAGACATCTTATTTTACCATACAGGCACCGATTGGTAAAAAAGATTATCGTACTACTGCTACTTCTTTCAGTCCTCCAGGCGAAAATCCCAGAGGGCAATCGTATTGGGAAAATTATACCGCTGCTGAACCGCATCATGGCATTGGTTTAGTCATTGTAAATGATCGTACCGGGTTGTATAATCGTTTTAGTGCGCAAGCAACTTATGCTTATCACATCGGTATTTCGCCCCGCACCAATTTATCTGCTGGTATTGGTGCTGGTATTAGTAAGATTGGCAGAGATTATACAAAAGCGTCTTACCAGGATAATGATGCTTATGATTATGCACAAGGCAAGGATGAAACAGGAAAGATTCGTCCGGATGTGTCTGCTGGTTTGTGGTTGTATTCGGCAGATTATTTTATAGGCTTATCTGCACAGCAAATTGTTCCACAAAAGCTCACTTTTGTAGATGATGCTAAGTATGATCAAGGCAGATTGATACCACATTTGTTTCTATCAGCCGGTTACCGTTTTCTATTGTCGGATGATATTAATATGACGCCTTCAGTAATGGTGAAGTACATTAATAAAACACCGACGAATCCTCAATTTGATTTGAATGTAAAACTGCAATATCAGGATTTGCTTTGGGCGGGAGGCGGCTACCGTTATAAAGACGGTTATTCAGCGATGCTAGGACTGAATGTCGGCAACACGTTCAACGTAAGTTATGCTTACGACTTTACTACTACTTCACTTAACACTGTAAGCAGAGGTACGCATGAAATAATGATCGGATTTATAGTAGGAAATAAATACGGCGATACATGCCCAAGGAATGTATGGTAATATTATAAAAAAAGGGAAGCATTAAGCTTTCCGTTAACTAATTATCGAAACAAATTAAATCTTTACAACTCTCTTTAACTTGATCGCTTCTAGTAATTGAATTTTATTCTGAAGTTCAACTTTTGCTTTTTGCACTTGCGCTTTAGATACATCAGGTATTGCTACACTTTTTGCTTTTGCGGCAGCAACTTGCATTTTATCCAACTCAACTAAAATTTTTGAGTAAGCAGCTTGAATGCTGTCAATCTTTGCTTTCAAAATCACAGCATTCAGGTTTTCATTGATTTTATCTAAATCAATGCTATTGATTTGTGTTTTTAAATTCTGCTCAACATTCTTCCAATTCATTTTATCCAACTGCGCATAATATTCTTGTTGTGCCATCTGCTTTTCCTGCTCACTTAAACCATCTGGGATGGTTCTTTCCACTTCATGCCATTCACTCTTCAATGCTTTCTTTGTTGCTTCAACAGTTGATTTCACTTTTTCTTTTTGCTCATTTGTTAGTGAGCCATCCACTTCATCATAACCAACTTGCACTAAATGCTCATCAGGTGCATTACTCGTTTCATTGCTTAAATACGGAGTATATATTTTAATTGGAACTAAAGCAACTGTATTCTTTCTAGTTGACTTAGTGCTTACACTTGCTACAAATTGTGTTGCCTTGTTATTATTGATGATCTTATCCTGCGTTGCAGGCAAGTTGTATGAATCAGAACTGAAAAAAGCAAACGGAGCACTGAAGCCATCAAGTCGCAAGCTTATTTTTTCTTTACCCGAAATGATAAAAGAGTTGATCACAAAAATGAGGATCAGCGAAGCGGCAACACCCACAAAATGCGTGATGTTGAAAGTGGGTTTCTTTTGCATACCTACAATACGTTCAATGCGGTGAAGTAATGTGTTTTTCCCAGTAACAGCCATGGCTAATAGTTGGTGTTGGGCTGCCTGCTTTTCAAGGGCTAACAAGGCAGAGGCATAGCTTAGTTTGTCATACTCAAATTGAAGCACCATTTCATCGCAGCAGTTTTCACGTTCTGCTTCAATGGTTTTTAAGAAGCGTTTTACAAACGGATTGAAATAAAGTAGCGTATGAATAACTGCTACCAATATATTTATGAGGTAATCATAACGTCTAATGTGTGCTAATTCGTGCAGCAAAATTGCTTCCACCTGCTGAGGCGTTAAGTTATTCATAGCAGCGACAGGTAGTAAAATAACAGGCTTGAAAAAACCAATGGTTAGTGGAGATTGTACTAACTCCGATAAATAAAGATGCACTTTCTTTTGAATGCCCAGGTGCTTTCCGATTTTTTGTACAAACAAGCGACAATTGAAAGAAGACTTTTGTAATCCTTGCTTTTTTAATCGATACACATGTTGCCAGTTTTGCAACAGTTTATAAGTAGGAATTGAAAGTAAGAGCAGATACGCAACAGAAGCGGCTGATAAAATAATATTAAGGATCGAATAGTTGTCTTTAATCGTCAGTTTTACAACAGCAAAATTTTCTGCCTTGCCGCTGATAAAGAATAAAATAAAGCTTAGTAGAAACCAAGCAAAGCTGCTAACCAAAGCCGTTACAGCCAATGAATATTTCTTTTGCGAAGACAACTGAAACAAGTGTGTAGCCAACAAATACAAACACCACAGTAATCCGGCTTGCCAAAAGCTGTTTAAGGTTGCCCAACCCAGTGATTGTAAAAATTGGGAGCCGCTCAGTTCCATTTTATTTCTCTTTCAGGTTATTAAGCAGGGTTTGAATTTGTTCTAGTTCTTCGGCTGAAACTTTCCCTTCGCCGTTACCCAATGCTTGTAACACAAGCTGGGTAGACGAACCACCGAACAAATTATCAATCATTTTGCCCAATAAATGCTTTTGTGTTTTTTCTTTATTCACTGCAGATTGATAAACGTGTGTACGCATTGACTCATCACGTTTTACAATGCCTTTCTCGTGCATTATTTGCATCAGCTTAAGGGTAGTAGTGTAACCAACGTTCTTGGTTTTTGCCAATTCCTCATGTACCTCACGAACGGTAGCACTGCCTTTTTCCCAAATGATCTTTAAAATTTCTAATTCGCTTTCTGTTGGTTTAATGTACTTGGATGCCATGGCTAAAAAATTTCCAAACGAATATACGACCAACTTCGTATTGAAATTAACCACTCATCATATTTAATATTTGTTAACAATTATTAACAAGAGGGTATAATTGTTTAAGTAAATCAATGTGATGTAAAAATCTGACAGGTGCTTAAGGATTTTGCTAAGAAAGTTGTGTCTGCGTAACCGGTTTTGAGGTAGTATATCTAAAAAGTCATTAACTGTTCAATGCGCCGGTTATAAAGAGTATAAGCATGCAATTCGTCAGCTGATGTTTTTTGTTTTGGCTGATGATTTTCACTCCGCATTTGCCTTACCGTTTTAGTGCTTCTGTCGTGACTCCATCCAGGCGGCTGAATAAAATAATTAAAGGCATTTTTCAACGAGCCGGAATGTGTAGCAGTTTTAATTAGCTCACGCCATGTTTTTAATGCGATAACAATTGGATTATTAGAGGAAATATTTTTTGTTAGTCCATACGTTGGTCTTTCTTCCTCAGGTTGAAAACTGCGGAACAAACGATCCCAGATAATTAAAATACCACCGTGATTCTTGTCCAGGTATTTCAAATCACTTCCATGATGAACGCGATGGTGTGAAGGCGTGTTCAAGATGAACTCTAAAGGCTTTGGAAGCCTGTGCACTGTTTCTGTATGAATCCAAAACTGGTAGATCAAACTTATTTGCTGCATAAACAAAATCCAAATAGGATGAAAGCCCGCTAAGGGCATCCATGCCCAAAATAAAAATGAGCCAGTGGCATTGCCCGTCCATGTTTGCCGTAAGGCAGCAGCCAAGTTATAACGTTGAGAAGAATGATGAACGACATGCGATGCCCAAAACCAGTTTACATTATGGGCTGTGCGGTGAAACCAGTAATAAGAAAAATCGTCGGCGAGAAAGAGTAGCACCCAGTACCACCAAAGCCTTTCGTTTAAATTAAAAATGCGGTATTGGTATAAAAAAGTAAAAAGTCCGAATATCAGCGCTTTTGTTCCAAAACCAACAATTACATTCCCAATACCGAGGCCTAAACTTGCCCATGTGTCTTTCGTTTCATAAAGATGTTTATTTTCTTTATACGAAAACCAAGCTTCGATCGAAAGCAGCAGAATAAAACCGGGAATGGCATAATACAATAAAGCGGGAGGCATGATTGAAGTTAAAGAATATCGTACAGAGGAACAATGCTTGAGGTGATGGAATGATAAAAAGAAAGCCCCGCTATTCAGGCGGGGCACTTTAATTCTCACACAAGCAACTATCGTAGATGAATTGTATTTGCGGTTACTTGCTTGTTAGACAACTCATGCTTTTGAAACGTTGCACCAGTTGTCGGATTTTTTTTTGCCAAATGTTTGGTATGGAATACTGATGCCAAAGTTGGCGCAATTACAAGTGAAACGATCGACATCAGTTTAATTAATATATTCATCGATGGACCAGAGGTATCTTTAAAAGGATCACCTACCGTATCACCTGTTACAGATGCTTTATGCGGATCAGAACCTTTGTAATACATCTGCCCGTTGATACTTACACCTTTTTCAAAACTTTTTTTGGCATTGTCCCAAGCGCCACCGGCATTGTTTTGGAACATACCCATCAGTACGCCGCTAACCGTTGCACCAGCCAGGAAGCCACCCAAAGCCTCAGGGCCTAACAAGAAACCGATAATGATAGGAGCTACAATGGCAATAGCACCAGGTAACATCATTTTTTTAATAGATGCTTCGGTAGAAATAGCTACGCATTTATCGTACTCGGGCTTTCCTTTTCCTTCCATGATGCCCGGGATGTCTCTAAACTGGCGACGAACTTCTTCTACCATGGCCATAGCAGCTTGTCCAACAGCACGAATGGCTAATGAAGAGAAGATGAATGGTATCATACCTCCAACAAAAAGTGAAGCCAGTACATCTGCTTTATAAATATCAATACCACCGATACCTGCTACACCAACAAAAGCCGCAAAAAGTGCTAATGCTGTTAAAGCCGCTGAAGCGATCGCAAAACCTTTACCTGTTGCTGCTGTGGTGTTGCCTACTGCATCAAGCGTATCTGTTTTTTCACGAACTTCTTTTGGTAATTCGCTCATCTCAGCAATACCGCCAGCGTTATCCGCAATGGGGCCAAAGGCATCAATTGCTAGTTGCATAGCCGTAGTTGCCATCATACCAGCTGCAGCGATAGCCACACCGTATAAACCGGCAAAGTAGTAAGAACCGTAAATACCGCCAGCCAAAACCAAGATCGGTAAAAAAGTAGATTCCATTCCTACAGCTAAACCTCCAATTACATTGGTAGCATGACCAGTAGCTGATTGACGTGTAATGCTCAACACTGGACGCTTACCCATAGCTGTATAATATTCAGTAATGATACTCATCAATGTACCCACTACTAAACCCACGGCAATGGAACCCATTACACCATATTTAGTAAAGAATTTGATGCCTTGTAATTCTTCACCTGATGGACGAATATCTCTGCTCAAATACAAGTTACCTTCCGGTAAAATCCAATTCACTAAGAAATAAGAGGCTATAGCAGTAAGGATGATAGAGCCCCAGTTACCCATGTTCAAAGCCCTTTGCACCACTGAAGTACTAATGCCTGAATTGTCGCTGATGCGAACAAACCAGGTACCAATAATAGAGAATAAAATACCTACACCTGCAATAAGCATTGGTAATAATATAGGAGAGAAGCCATTGAAACCATCTGCTAAAGCAGCGCCTGCTCTGTCTGTTACTTCATGACCTAATACAATCGTCGCCAATACGGTTGCCACATAAGAACCAAAAAGATCGGCACCCATACCTGCAACGTCACCAACGTTATCTCCTACGTTATCGGCGATAGTAGCTGGGTTACGTGGATCATCTTCAGGAATTCCTGCTTCTACTTTACCTACCAAGTCAGCACCAACGTCAGCAGCTTTAGTATAGATACCACCGCCAACACGGGCAAACAGCGCAATGCTTTCAGCACCTAATGAAAAACCAGTTAATACCTCAATAGCACGGCCAACATCAATAGTGTTTGAAGCAGCACCCGGAGCAAATACTTTTATTAAGGCAATAAATACACCGCCAAGACCTAATACTGCCAGACCTGCTACACCCATTCCCATAACAGCGCCACCGGTAAAAGAAACCTTCAATGCTTTCGCAAGAGAGGTACGAGCTGCATGTGCTGTACGAACGTTAGCTTTCGTAGCTGCTCTCATACCAATATAGCCAGCCAAGGCGCTAAAGAATGCACCAATTAAAAACGCAATAGCAATGGACCAATGTGAATCGGGATTGCTGTTACCCATTACGCCTAACAAAAACGCTACAATAATTCCGAAATAGGTAAGAATTTTCCATTCTGCTTTTAAGAAAGCCATAGCTCCTTCAGCAATGTAAGTGCTGATTTCATGCATGCGGTCGGTACCGTCATCTTGTTTGCTTACCCAAAAAAACTTCCAAAGAGTATAAAGCAAGCCAATTAAGCCCATAGCCGGGACGAGATACACGTAAGAATTCATGTGTAGTTTGTTTGTTTTTTTAATATCTGCTAAACTTTTGCAATCGTAAAAAGCAGCAATTGTTAAAAAATTAACATCCGAAAATCGGACGGCAAAGATAGGGGTTGAGGGGAATTGTTGAGAAGGAAAATAAAGGCCACGTTGAATTCTCAGATTAGGTCTGAGTCTCCTCGCTAATATTATCAATATTGGTTATTCATTATTAATAACACCACAATTATGTCAAATAAAAATCCCCTCATTTCCAACGAGGGGACATGGAACCGCACCACAATTATGTTATCGTATGTTATCGGCCAGATTGAAGCCGCTGTGCTATTACTACTTCCAAATCATCGGGTAAGGTTAACGCTTCGTCGTCTAAGGCTGTTAGTCGCCCAATACTTGAGTCCCACGTGAAAATATGCTCTTTGCCGCCATTATACCGCAGCTTATATCGAGTTTCTTCATTGAACGCAAAAGGCTCTGCCGTAACCATATAAGTCACTCCATCTACTCGCATTTCAAATCTACTGTCTGTCATAACCATCTGTTTTGTAAGATAGTAAAAAAAAGTCCAAAGTATAGAAATTGCCGAAGCTTAACTTTGGGGAATTCAATTGATGATATGAAAAAGATATTTGTAGCAGTTACTGTTTTATTGGCCGCTTGTTCTTCTCAAAGACAAATTAACACAACGACAAAAAATGCAGAGCTGGTGACCAATGGAAAGTTATTTGCTTCTGCCTACCAGCAACGTGCAGCAGAGTATAAAGCCTTGTGTTTCCAGGCGTTCAATTTTGCGCATCTGCGTCTAAACGAAATGGTACAAACCAGCAGTACAAAACCAAGAGCGATCATTACAGATATTGATGAAACGATTTTAGACAATAGCGCCTACGAAGTACATCAAACCCTTCATGGAAAAGATTATGAACCTGCCACATGGTATGAGTGGACAGCAAAAGTAGCTGCCGACACAGTGCCCGGAGCTCCGACATTTTTGAAATATGCTGCCAGCAAAGGCGTGGAAATATTTTACATCACTAACAGAGAAGAAAGAGAACGAGCAAGCACATTGCAAAACCTGCAGCATTTTAATTTGCCTAATGCTGATAATGCCCATTTAATTCCTCGTCAGCCAAACACATCATCCAGCAAAGAAACGCGTAGACAGGATGTAATGAAGAATTACAATGTGCTTTTGTTATTGGGTGATAACCTTGCCGATTTTTCTGCCTTGTTTGATAAAAAGACTGAAGCAGAACGCCAGCAAAATGTGGCCAGTGTAGCCAATGAATTTGGAAATCGCTTTATTGTATTACCAAACTCGGTTTATGGCGATTGGGAAAGTGCCATGTACAATTACGGACGATTGACACAATCACAAAAGGATTCGGTGGTTAGAGCAAGTGTAAAGGGCTATTAAAACAGCGTTGATTGCTCGACTCCCGAGTAATGCTTTCGCTCATGCTCTAACAACCATTGTTTGCGCCATAAGCCACCAGCATAACCTGTGAGACTTGCATTGCTACCAATTACACGATGGCACGGAACGACAATAGCCAAATTGTTTTTGCCGTTAGCAGAAGCCACTGCACGAATGGCTTTTACGTCGCCATATTGTTTGGATAGATCTAAATAGCTAAGTGTTTTACCAAAGGGAATTTGTAACAATAATTGCCAAACTTTTTGTTGAAACTCGGTTCCACCTTGCTGCATTGGAAAATCAAATGAGGTTCGTTTGCCAGAGAAATATTCATCTAATTGCTGAAGACAATTTTTCAAAACGGAATTCAGTTTTGTAACATCATTTGTTTCTCCTTCCCAAAATAAAATAGAAGTAACGCAGTCATCATCGGCAGTAATTTTCAGCGTGCCCCCAGGTGAGTCGTAATAAGTAATAAATGTTTTCATCAGCCAATTTTGGAGCCGTTATAAACTTGTTGTTGCGGCTGCAATAAAACTACATCATTGTTCTTGTCATAAATGACCAACACCAGACATTCACTGAAGAAATTGGAGATTTGTTTCGGTGGAAAATTCACAATGGCAATCACTTGCCTGCCTTTCAGTTCTTCAATTGAATAATGCCTGGTGATTTGTGCAGAAGATTTTTTCAAACCAAGTAATCCAAAATCAATAGTAAGTTGGTAAGCAGGCTTTCGTGCCTTTTCAAATGGTGCCGCATCTATGATCGTTCCTACCCGAATATCAATTTTTTCAAAATCGTTCCATGAAATTGTATCCATATGAAATAAGTGAAGATGCAAATATGCCAATCAATCCAGCAAATTCGCCAAGCCATTCAGTTCATCTTTCTTGTATTGGTTCTTTTCATCGTCAAAGCATTTGCTCATTTCTTCCAGCAAATACTGAATCACTTTTTTATTGCTAAGCGGTTTGAAATAAGAATAGGTAGGAGGTACCGAAATGCGTTTAAAATAATGTTCAATGTCTTTGTGCGTAAAAATTTGTCCCGTAGTTGGATCAATAAAGAATTCAATTTTATTCAAAAACTGGTCATCTTCTTCGCTGCTATAGCCAGGCTTGAAATAAACCAAAACAAATTGCTTCGGAATGGCAATTGCTTTCACCGGAATATCCAACAAGTCGCACAACACCAGGTATAAAATACCATTGCTGATTTGATTTCCTTTTTTTGTTTGCAATACTTTGTGCATCAAAAAATCATTCACATCCGTGTAAGCCGTCTCTCCACCCTTCAATCCATAGTAGCCATATAAAATACCTGTAACAATCCTGATTTGCTCCAGTGGTGTGAGGTAATTATTCAACTCCAGCCAAATGTTGCGACGCAACTTTTCAATTTCCTGTATGATAGGTGCCGTCGATAATTCAGGGTATTGGAACTTGGCAGCAAGCGAGGCAGCGATCATCAAATCATGATGTCCGGCCAAACTCCATTGCCGAAAATCTTCGCTCAAATCAGTGTAATGCAAACGATGAATGATGATCTCAATCCGTTCTTGTAAAGATTCGTCCGGCGTATTTTCCCATAGGTGTTCCAGGTTCGGAATAATGCTTCTTCCGTACTGGATAATTTTATTGGTCACTGCTCCAAACACCTCGTCATCCGGGTCATCAATCAGATGAAGCAGCGCTGATATTTCTTTTGTTTCTTCCATAGCTCACTAATCCTTGTTACTAATGCTGTGGACGAAAGTTAAGGCACAAATCAGTGCCGAAAACAGGTTTATAAAAATCTTTACGTTTGGTGTGGGTAAATAGTGAATGGTCAATAATGAGGAGCATCAATCTTCGTACTTCAATTTCAAATGCGTAGCCCGCTATTCGCTGCAAGTCCGCCACAAAGGCCTGGACACAAATCATCAGCGGGCTTTCCGCTGCTATCGGGGCTAGGTTTAGTTATGGTAAAACAAAAGACCTGTAAGGTTTTAAAAAACCTTACAGGTCTAAACATTTCAATAAAGAATTTATTTTTTCTTTTTTGCAGCAGCTTTTTTTGACGAGGCTTTTTTCTTTGCCGCCGCTTTTTTGCTAAATGCGCCGGGCAATTGTTCTTCAATCATCTTCTTTACATCTTCCAATGAAATATCCTGCAACTCTTCCGCGGTATATTTTCCGCTATCAGCCTTTCTTCCCAGTTTCAACATTTTTTTACCAAAACGGACAAATGGACCCCAGCGACCATTTTCAATAGAGATTTTTTCCTCAGGCCATTGATGGATATATCTATTGGCCTCTTTGTCTAATTTCTTTTCAATTAGTTCGTTGATGTCATGCTGCGTCAGTGCATCAAAATTGTATGCACGGGGAACATTAATATACAAATTGCCGTATTTAATAAACGGACCAAAGCGGCCTTTGCCCTTGGTCACAGGTTGCCCTTGATAATGAGCAATAGGAGCATCTGCATGTTGCTTTTGGTTGATCAATTCAATGGCTTTGTTCATATCTACATCCAATGGGTCCATTCCTTTCGGTAAAGAGATGAATTGCTCGCCATATTTTACATAAGGACCAAAACGACCCGTATTTACTGAAACTTCTTCGCCATTGTGCTCACCAATAGTAAGCGGTAGTTTGAATAGATCCAATGCTTCCTGCAAAGAAATAGTCTCAATGCTTTGATTGGGTTTCAGTCGTGCAAAGCGAGGCTTTTCTTCATCTTCTGTAGTGCCTATCTGCACCATTGGACCATAACGACCCATGCGTGCAATGACAGGCTTGCCACCTTCAGTTCCTAACTCACGTTCACCGTTTATTCGTTCAGCCGTTTCAATGGTATTTGTTACATCCTTTTTGAACGATTTGTAAAAATCATCGATCATTTTATTCCAACGCATCTTTCCTTGTGCTACTTCATCAAACTCACCTTCAATGCGGGCAGTAAAGCCATAATCCATGATATCATCAAAATACTGTTTCAAAAAATCAGTCACCACCAATCCTAAATCGGTTGGAAATAGTTTTGACTTTTCTGCGCCTGTATTTTCCGTTTCTGTTTTCTTTGAAATAGCATCATTGCTCAAGGTTAACACACGATAGGATCGTTGCACACCTTCTTTATCTCGTTTTTCTACATAGCCTCTTTTTAAAATAGTAGCAATGGTAGGAGCGTACGTCGAGGGACGGCCAATACCTAACTCTTCTAATTTTTTTACCAATGAAGCTTCAGTGTAGCGTGGCAATGGACGAGTGAAACGTTCAATCGCATTCATGCACTGTAAAGGAAGTTGCTGGCCTACACTTAAAGGTGGCAACATACCTTCTTTTGTTTCTTCACCATCTAAATCTTCATCATCCACATCTTCGCGATATACTTTAATGAAACCATCAAACTTTAGCACTTCACCTTCGGCAGCTAGTTCTGCATTATTAGTAGATACATTAATTTTTGCAATCGTTCTTTCCAATTCTGCATCTGCCATTTGGCTTGCCATGGTACGTTTCCAGATCAATTCATACAAACGTTTTGCATCGGGATCGGGCAGGGTTGTATTGGACATGTATGTTGGTCGAATAGCCTCGTGCGCTTCTTGTGCATTTTCATTCTTATTCTTGAATTTTCGTGGCTGGTAATATTTATCACCGAAAGAAGATTTGATGTTCTTCTGAATATCTTCCATTGCAGTTTCACTCAGACTCACGCTATCAGTACGCATATAGGTGATGTAACCATTCTCGTACAGCTTTTGTGCGATCATCATCGTTCTGCTTACACCATAACCGAGTTTGCGGCTTGCTTCCTGTTGTAGGGTAGAAGTGGTAAAAGGCGCAGCAGGACTACGCTTTGTTGGTTTTACCTGGATCTCCTTTACCTCATAATTAGCACCGATGCATTGTTGTAAAAACTTTTCTGCATCTTCTGCCTTGTTGAATTTGGTGCCTTCTGCTTTGAAAGAAATTTCTCTGCCTGTGTTATCTTTCGTAGTAAAAACGGCTTCAATCTTAAATGAGCTCTGTGGTGTGAATGCATTGATCTCTCGTTCACGTTCTGCAATTAATCGCACTGCTACACTTTGCACACGACCAGCACTCAAATTATTTTTCATGCTCATCTTGCGCCACAGAACCGGGCTCAATTCAAAACCCACAATTCTGTCCAGGATTCTTCTTGCTTGTTGCGCATTTACTAAATCCATGTTTACGGTGCGTGGATTTTGTACGGCACGTTGAATAGCAGGTTTAGTGATCTCATGGAAAACAATGCGTTTTGTTGTTTCCGGATTCAATCCCAACACTTCACATAAATGCCAACTAATTGCTTCACCTTCACGGTCCTCATCCGTTGCCAGCCATACTTCGTCACTTTTTTTGGCAAGGCTTCTTAAATCACGAACCACTTTTTCTTTGTCTTCTGAAATTATATACGTTGGTTTATAGCCATTGTTAATATCAATGCCCATATCGCCTTTTTCTAGGTCACGGATATGCCCGTAGCAACTCTTCACTTCGAAGTCTTTGCCTAAAATCTTCTCTATGGTTTTCGCCTTTGCAGGCGACTCAACGATCAGTAAATTCTTAGCCATAATAGCTTGTTTCCAATGCAAATTTTTAGCAGTTGCACAGGTGCAAGAATAATAATTTTTTAATTAGAACAAATTTTCTGCTTTATGGTTGTATCTATTTTTTGTTGAGCGAGAGAATATATTCAGCTAATTTTTCTGCCCATCTTTTATACTCCTTTTCCGATGGATGAAGACCATCCGAAGTAAGAAATGATGCATCATTTTTTGCTTCTCTTGTTCCTTCAGTTATATCTATATAATGCACTTTATATTTCGTGGAAAGAGCCATGTTTAGCGAATTATAAAGCTCAATTTCGTGTGCAATTTTTGGGGAGTCTTTTTCTGTAGCGAAAGGAGTAACACTATAATCTGGAATAGATAAAACAATAACACGTTCTGTTTTGCCATCGGCAAAGCCAATTGCTTTTTTCAAGAGGCTTTCAAATTCTAGTTTGTATTCTTCAACCTCTCTGCCACGATATTGATTATTCACACCAATAAGTAATGTAACAAAATCGTAATCTTCCAGAAATTGATGTGTTTCTATTGCCGCAGCTAATTCATCTGTTGTCCAACCTGTTTTGGCAATGATCTCCGGCGCAGAGAAACGTTCGCCTTCCTTTCTCAAAATGTTTACTGCCTGGTAAGGAAAGCTGCCAGTAATAGGTACAGCTTCGCCAATGGTATATGAATCGCCAAGAGCCAGATATGTGTTTGTTTTGTGCATGCTGCACTTATTAAAAGAAATCAATGATTCGTTTTACTACTTCTTTATCTCTATAAATGCGACGGTGACCCAAGCCTTCCGTAATAACTAATTCAACATTTGGTAGTGCATACTGCTTTATTTTTTCTGCATCACGCAAAGGCGTCATATCATCGTCTTTATCATGTATCCATAAAACTTGTGCCTTGATGTGCTGTAAAGCACGAACCACCGAAAACCATTCGGGTTTATGATTGCTTTTTTGTTCAATTATTTTATCAAATTCCTTTCTGACTTTATTATTTAAATGCAGGAATTGGAAAAAGTTATCAATAGCAGTTGGCGTTTCTGTGGCTGGTGCAATCAGGGCAATTTTAAAGCTTTCATTATGTGGAGTACTTTCCATTGCCAAACTAACTGATAAGCCACCCAAGGAATGGCAGATATAATTGGTGACGGGTCCGTACTCTTTAAAAATGTACTCAATGAATTCTTTGTACATCATCACATTAGTGCTCTTTCCACTGCTTCTTCCATGCGCCGGTGCATCAAAAGCTAACACGCAATAATCTTTATCAATCAGGAGTTGTACAAAATGATCAAAATTTACAACGCTTGATTCGAAGCCATGAAGTATCTGAATTTTTTTTATCCCTTCTTTATTCCAACGATAGCCTTGAATGTGATAGTTATGAAAATGGAAATTGATGACTTCTGCTTTTGCAAAGACAGATGGCAATTCTTTAGTGTTTCGAAATTGCGGTGTGCAGAATAATTCAAATGCAGCTTCAGCCGCATTTCGTTTGGAAAAGAATGAAAGGATCTGAAACTTTGTTCTTACGTACTTTAGTGCCAGCTTTTCTTTAAAACCCATTGCATAAAGATAGAGATGGAAATTGTAATCATTGGAACTGGAAATACTGCTACTGTTTTAGGACGAAAGCTTAAAGCAGCGGGTCACCATATTGTTCAAGTGTTTGGCAGGAATGCCGAAGCTGCGAGTGCATTGGCCTACGAATTAGGTACCAAGTCAGCCAATTATTGGAGTGTAGTGAACCGTGATGCGGATTTGTATATGTTAGCTGTTTCTGATATTGCAATTAGCGAAATAATGAACGAACTGCAGTTGTCTGATAAAACTATTGTTCACACAGCGGCTTCCGTTTCGAAAGATATTCTGGAAGCATCAAAGCACTACGGTGTATTTTATCCGCTGCAAAGTCTAAAGAAAGAGCTTAACCACTTGCCAGATATACCAATCATTATAGATGCCAGTGATGAAGCAACACTGCACCAGTTAGAAACCCTGGCAACAAGTATTTCAAATAATGTGGTCGAAGCAAACGATGCAGAGAGATTAAAGCTTCATTTGGCGGCTGTGTTTTGCAACAATTTTGTCAATCATTTGTATGTATTGATGGAAAAATATTGCTGCAAAGAAGGTTTGGAGTTTGGCTTGCTGATTCCGTTGATCAAAGAAACAGCCCTGCGGCTGGATGAAGTACTGCCTTCAAAAGCGCAAACAGGACCAGCAGCACGCCGGGATTCAAACACTATTTCTCGACATATGGAACTGTTGTCTAATCATCCTTTGCTGAAAGAGTTTTACCAGCTCTTTACCAAAAGCATACAGGAGCATTAGTTGCGAAAGGGGTAAAAACTTCTGCTTTCTTATAAATCATTGACCAATCGAGTCAATCTGTGGTTACTTTTGCACCCGAAATAAAGACTGATGTACACGATTAAATTCAATTTTGAGCAGCCCGGATTGCAGCCTGTGACCTTGGAAAATATAGAGCCGGGTCAAAGCATACTGGAAGTAGCTTTGAAAAACAACATTGAACTGCACCACAATTGCGGCGGTGTTTGCGCTTGCAGCACTTGTCACTTGTATGTAAATAAAGGAGAAGATTTTTTAGAAGAATTAAGCGATCGGGAAGAAGATTTTATAGATCGTGCAGTAAACCCGCGACTTAATTCACGTTTGGGTTGTCAATGTCTTTTGCTGGAAGATGATGGTGAAGTGGAAGTGACATTGCCTGATCAAACACAATTTTTAGGAGAATAACTTCAACCAGGAAAATTATGAATCAATTTGAACCGCCAATACATTGGAAAGATTACGAAGACATTGCGATAAAGCTGTATGAACGTTTTGGTGATGAATTTGGCGAAAGCAAAATCTATCGTATTCGTTTCACCGATTTATTGGAATGGGTGTTACAAATTCCAGGCTTTGTTGGTACTCGTGAAGAGAGCAACGAAGGTCATTTGGAAATGATCCAGAGTTCATGGGTGTACGAGTGGAGAGATAATCAAAAGTAATTTTAGATTGCGAATTGCAGATTAATCTAAAATCTGCAATTCGCAATTCCCAATCTGCAATCGATGAATGTTTTAGAAAACTTCTCACGCATTACCACTTTTATTTTTGATGTGGACGGTGTCCTTACCGATGGAAGTGTGTTGTTATTGGAAAATGGCATACAGGCCCGACGCATGAATGTGAAAGATGGCTTGGCTCTACAAATGGCTTTGAAGCATAACTACTCCGTGGTGATTGTTTCAGGCGGCTATTCACAGCAAGTAGTGGAACGCATGCATTATTTGGGTATTCGTGAAGTGTATATGGCTACGGGCAACAAACTTTCTTTCATAAAAAAATATTTATCAGAAAAAGGTTTAGGGTGGGACGGAGTTTTATTCATGGGAGATGATCTTCCGGACGTCCCTGTTTTGAAACAGGCAGGCTTATCTTGTTGCCCTGCAGACGCTGTACAAGAAGCCAAAGAAGCGAGTAAATATATTTCGCATCTTAATGGCGGATATGGCTGTGTTCGTGATGTCATTGAAAAAGTTTTACGCTTAAATAATCATTGGCAGTACGAAACAGACATAACTTCGAAGTAAGGATGAAGCTCGTTACTGCATTTTTCCGTTTAATTCGCTGGCAAAACCTGGTCTTTGTTTTATTAACGCAGTTCCTGTTTTACTTCTGTGTGTATTTGCCGCTGTATCATGTCTCCTTTGATGTCGTTTCTTTTTCACTCTTAAGTTTTGCTTCACTACTGATTGCTGCGGCGGGCTATATTATCAACGATTATTTTGATCTGAATATTGATCAAATCAATAAACCCAATAAAAATGTATTAAGCAATACTATCAATAGACGATCAGCTATTCTTTGGCACTTAACGTTGAGTGTGATTGGTATTGCCATTACAGCGGTTGCTGTATCTTTTGGTAAATGGTATCTCATGGTTGCCAATATTATTTGCGTAATGCTTTTGTGGCTTTATTCTACTTCTTTTAAGCGACAAGTTTTAATTGGTAACATTGTTATTTCACTCCTTACTTCCTGGACGGTTTTAGTTTTATTTTTTTGGATTGTTCCGTTCAACGCAGCTTTCGGCATTAAGGATGAAACAACCATTAAGTTCTTTCGGATTGCTTTTCTCTATGCTTCTTTTGCTTTCGTTATTTCTGTTATTCGGGAAGCGATAAAAGATATAGAAGATATAGAAGGAGATAGACGATATGGTTGTCGAACATTGCCCATTGTTGCTGGTGTGGTGGCCACAAAAATTTATATAGCTGTTTGGTTAGTAGTTTTAATTGCTTCCTTGATCGTGCTTCAACTTTACGTGCTTCAGTTCGGTTGGTGGATGCCGGTCATTTATAGCATTGTTACACTAATCATTCCTTTACTTTTTCTTTTTCTACGCTTATCAAAAGCTAAATCTACCGAAGAGTTTGCTCGATTAAGCAGCTACACCAAATGGATCATGTTGTTTGGCATCTTGTCCATGATTTTCTTCAGAGTGTATTTTTGATCTATGGCAAAATATATACTGGCATCGCAATCACCGAGGAGAAAGCAATTACTGGAATGGGCCGAAATAGAATTTGACATTATGGTTCATCCAACCGATGAAACATATCCCGAGCATTTAATGCCGGAAGAAGTCGCCATCCATATAGCACAGAAAAAAGCCAGGTCAGTTGTAAATTCAATTTCTACCGATCAAACAGTAATTGCTGCTGATACCATTGTAGTGTTAGAAAATGAAATTATTGGCAAGCCCAAGGATCAGGAAGACGCAATTGCTATTTTGTCAAAACTAAATAACGAAACGCACCAGGTAATAACTGCAGTTACGATTGCCTGCAAGCATAAAGAAATTTCTTTTGCAGACAGAACTACTGTTCAATTTCACCAATTAACTGCAGAACAAATAAAATTTTACGTAGAAAAATACAAGCCTTACGACAAAGCCGGCGCTTATGCCATACAAGAATGGATTGGTGTGGTAGGAATTAAATGCATAAATGGCGATTTCTACAACGTAATGGGATTGCCGGTGAGTAGGGTAGTGCAAGCCTTGCAAAATTTCTGAGCAGCTATTATCTTGTTGCCATGACCGAAAACTTGCTGCAATATATTTGGCAACACCAATATTTCAATAAATCAGCATTACGAACAGACAAAGGAGAAGCACTTAACATTATTAACAAAGGCTCACTGAATAAAAATCAAGGTCCTGATTTTTTGAATGCAAAAATTGAAATTGACAGTACAATTCTTGTTGGTTCCATTGAACTTCATTTAAAAACCTCCGATTGGTTTAAACATCAACATTCAAATGATGCTAATTATAAGAATGTAATTCTTCATGTGGTTTTTCAAAATGATTTGGAAGTATCTGATTTAGCTGTTTTGGAATTACAACCCAGAGTTTCTTCCGTGCTTTTGAATAAGTATAATTCGTTAATGAATCAAAAGTCTTTCATTGCATGTAGTAATTCATTATCCTCGGTTAAAAAGTTAACCTGGATGGCTTGGAAAGAACGCTTGTTAATTGAAAGACTAATACGAAAATCTGCATTGGTCTTTTCTTTTCTAGACCAAAATAATGTTCATTGGGAAGAAACGTTTTGGTGGTTATTAGCAAGAAATTTTGGAATAGCTATTAATGCTGATGCTTTTGAGGCTATAGCTAAATCAATTCCTATAAACATATTAGCAAAGCACAAAAACCAGATCCATCAACTGGAAGCTTTGTTACTGGGTCAAGCCAATTTGTTGAATGAAAATTTTAAGGAAGATTATCCAAAATTTTTGCAAGTAGAATACAATTTTCTAAAGATCAAGTATCAATTAAAACCTGTGCATTCGCCGGTATTCTTTTTGCGTATACGACCTTCTAATTTCCCTACTATCCGGCTGGCGCAACTGGCCATGCTGGTGCACGGCTCACAACAGTTTTTTTCGAAAATTATCGAAGCGGAAAGTTTGGATGAAATAACAGAATGCCTGGCTGTAACTGCCAATGATTACTGGAATTATCATTACCACTTTGATGAAATTTCATCATACCAGCCTAAACGATTAGGTGTCGCGATGATGGATAACATTATCATTAATACAATCATTCCCATTTTATTTGCTTATGGACATTATCAAAAAAATGAAAATCTGAAAACAAAAGCGTTACATTGGTTAGAGCAAACCAAGGCAGAAAGTAACACCATCATCACCAATTATAAAAAACTTGGGGTGGAAAGTGCATCTGCATTTGATACACAAGCTTTACTGGAACTAAACAAACAATACTGTACCCAGAAGCTTTGCCTACAGTGTAGTATTGGAGCCGCCATTTTAAAAACTAGTTAGCGGGACGACAATGTTTATAGCTGTGCGTAGCTGCTTCAGAAGGCGACACGACTTTAGCGCAAGAGAAGACGATGATTGCTAGTAATAATGCAAACACTATTCCTGTTTTCATAGAGTGTGTTTCTATAACAATACAAACACACCTTATGAACTGCAATGTAAAACTACCTGTTTTACTACTTAGAAAAACTCCCTTATGCCCATGAGCCCCAATCTACATTTACATCAATGTCAGGATGAATACTTTGTTGAACGGGGCAAGTGTTCCCAGTATGTTTTAAGATCTGTTTCGTTTTCTCATCAATATCTTTCAAGGCATCAGGGATATTAAATTTCAGATTGATGCCACCAACTCGGCGGGGATCAGTCTTCATAATTTTTTCAACATCAATTTTGATTCCGTTCAAATCGAAGCCCATTGATCTTGCCTTAATTCCCATAACAGTAATCATGCAAGTGCCTAATGAAGTGGCTAATAAATCGGTTGGCGAAAAGCGTTCGCCTTTACCATTGTTATCCGTTGGCGCATCGGTTTCGAAAGATGAATTTGATTTCAAATGCGTGCAGGTTGTTCTTAAATCGCCTTCATATACTACAGAGGAGGTCATTTTCGTTTTTTACCTAAATTTACATAACAACATATTGTAACATCGTGAAAAAAATTGTTTTAATTAGTTGCTTATCTCTTTTTACTCTTTATTCATTTGCACAAGATTCAACTGTCAAGCAGTCTAAAAAAGCTCCCAAGAAGGAAGTTGACCGTCAGCGTATTAATACCATGATGAAGCAAGAGGAAGAAGGAGTGTTGGTTTTTAGCAAACAAACTGTGGTCGGGATTGAGCTTCGTACAAACGGGTACGGCGCTTTCCTTGAACTGGGCAGAATGAAAACGCCTCGTTGGACAAATATTTACTCTTTAGAACTTACTGAAATAAAAAACCCTAAGGAAGAAAAGCTAAGTCCGATCAACGGCATTTCTAATTCCTATGTTTATGCTAAACAGAATAATTTCTACCAGGCTAAGCTAGGCTATGGACGCCAGTATATTTTTGGCCAGAAAGGAAACAAAAATGGTGTAGCCGTGATAGGAATTCTCGAAGGCGGTTTTTCGCTAGGCTTGCTCAAGCCTTATTATTTAGAAGTGTCAAAGAATAGAGGAAGGTCTCCTGTACAGTCTATAAAATTTACAGATGACGATACGGCCTTTTTAGGTTTTAATACGGCTATTTTAGGAGCTTCTGGCTTCACTAAGGGCTGGGGTGAATTGAAATTTAAACCAGGCCTTTTAGTTAAAACAGCCTTGCGTTTCGATTTCGGTAGGTATAACGAGAGCATTCAGGCCATCGAAATTGGTTTAAGCGTAGATGCCTACAGCGAAAAGATCCCTATTATGGCACTCGGCGATAATAAGCAATTCTTCTACCAGGGTCATGTAGCTTTTGTATTTGGTAAGCGTAAGTAATCAAACTATTTTTGCGGATTAATCGGCTACAGATGCGCCTTTTGACGCTTGTAGTGTTTATACTGAACTTTTTCAGTTTCATTTGCATTGTATCACACATTAATGCTATGCAACTTAAATCTTGATTGAATGACCGAACTTCCAATAGCATCTGAAGAACCTATAAAAAGAAACAAGCCTGACTGGCTTCGTGTAAAATTACCCATTGGTGAAAACTACAAGCATGTTCGAGGCTTGGTTGATACCCATAAGCTCCATACCATTTGTGAAAGTGGCAATTGCCCTAACATGGGCGAATGTTGGGGGGAAGGAACTGCAACATTCATGATTCTTGGCAATGTATGTACCAGGAGCTGTGGCTTTTGTGCGGTTGCTACGGGCAGACCTGATCCTGTTGATTGGGATGAACCGCAGCGTGTGGCAGAAGCCATTTATCTAATGAAAGTGAAACATGCCGTAATCACATCTGTAGATAGAGATGAAATTAAAGATGGGGGATCCATTATTTGGTACAATACGATCAAGGCTGTGAAGGCCTTGAATCCGCAAACAACTTTGGAAACCTTGATCCCGGATTTTAAAGGCGATAAAGAAAACATCCAACGCATTATTGAGGCTGCCCCAGAAGTGGTGTCGCATAATATTGAAACAGTAGAACGCTTAACACGACAGGTCCGCATTCAAGCTAAATATTGGCGCAGCATGGAAGTAATCAAAACGCTCAAAGAAGGTGGTATGCGTACTAAAAGTGGTATTATGCTGGGTTTAGGTGAAACAAAAGAAGAAGTAATTCAAACATTAAAAGATTTGGCGAATGCAGGTTGTGATGTAGTTACAATTGGCCAGTATCTTCAACCTACAAAAAAACATTTAGCGGTACAACGTTTTGTTCACCCCGATGAATTTAAAGAATACCGTGAGATCGGTTACCATCTTGGACTTGATTATGTAGAAAGCGGTCCGTTGGTACGCTCATCTTACCATAGCGAAAAGCATGTTATTCGGGGATATGGCAGAACTGCATGGGAAAAAGAAAAAACTGAAATGGTTGTATAATTATTCACGCATTTCCCAAACCAATGCGCTTGCACCAAGGATCGCCGCATCGGCTTCTTTCAATTCGCTAAAAATTAACTTTACTTTGTTTTGGAAAATAGGTAAGAGGTTTCGCTCCATGTGTTCTTTGGTGGGCTTCAGGATTAAATCCCCTGCTTTAATAACACCACCAAATAAGATAATAGCTTCCGGGGAAGAGAACATTACAAAGTTTGCTAAGGCTTCGCCTAAAATTTGTCCTGTAAACTCATAGATTTCTTTTGCCAATGCATCGCCTTGTGCAGCACATTCATAAACAATTTTTGAGTTGATTTCTTCGGTAGGATAATTGCGCATCAAACTTGGTTCCGGTGATTGCTCGAGATACTCCTTTGCTGTTATAGAAATGCCCGTGGCAGAACAATACGATTCTAAACTTCCATGCAATCCTGTACCCCAATGTTTTCTGCCACCGGGTCGGATAGTAGTGTGGCCAAGTTCTCCGGCACATCCATCATGACCATAAATGAGTTGTCCATTGGCAACAATGCCACTGCCAACGCCTGTGCCTAACGTGATCATAATAAAATCACGCATGCCTCTTGCTGCGCCGTAGTTCATTTCACCGACTGCTGCAGCGTTAGCATCATTGGTTAACGAAGCGGGAAGATCGAATTTTTTGGAAACCAGATTCGCAATCGGCACTACACCTTTCCAATGTAGATTAGGTGCATATTCAATAGTGCCTTTATAGTAATTGCCATTAGGAGCACCAATACCAATTCCTTTTACCGAAGACGACGAAGGGAGTTTCTCCAGAATGGGTTGTAGTGTTTCATACAAGGCGTCAATATACGATTCAATGGTAGGATGCGCATCTGTTCTGATGTCACCCTTTTCTATAATCTCTCCCCGATGGTTCACAATTCCAAACTTCGTATTCGTTCCACCAATATCAATGCCTATGGCATATTCGTTCGATAAATCAAGCATTAGTCAAATATTAATGTCAACCAGTTGTTTTTCCATCATAGTCAATGCCTTGAGCTTTTAAAATGGCTTGTGCACGAACGGCATAAAAAGCCAGGTAAGCAAAACAAGCCACACCCACTATGTATGAAAGTTGAATGCCTAATGGTCCTGATAAATAGCCCTGTAATAAACTTATAAATCCACCACCCATGATCATCATGATTAAGAAGCTGGAACCCTCATTGGTATGTTTTCCTAAACCTGCAATGGCTAATGTAAAAATGCAGGGCCATAACGTAGAGCAAAACAGCCCAACAGAGATAAAAGCATAAACACTCACCATTCCATCAGCCAACATACCTATGATCAAAGCCGTAATGCCAAGTGCAGAAAACAGTAACAGTTGGCGAGCTGGGTTGCCACGACTCAGGAAATCTGCAAGGATCAACACTAAAATAATAGCTGCATATAAGTAGAATGGTGTGATATCGTGATTAGCTAACTTGTTCACAAACAAAAACACACCAAATGCGAGATAAGGCATTACAAAACGCAATATGGATCTGGCACTGCTGCTTACGCCAAAAGCACCAACCGAAGAAGCCCATCTTCCAACCATTAAACTCGCCCAATACAGGGAAACGAATGGAGCAATGCGATCAGTAGGGAAGGCCAGGCCATTATCTGCCTTAACATGTTGCCGCATGAACTCAGGCAAGTTAGATGCAGTAGAAACTTCAACTCCTACGTAAACAAAAATGCCAATCATGCCCAATACCAACTGCGTATAATTCAGTGCACCTTTTTTTTGTGCAGGTAATGCATATGCATCAGTAACATCTGTCGGTGTTGCAATTTTGCTTACATCTTTTTCTGCCTCGCCAGCTTCGCCACCAAGATTTATTTTATTAGGAACAGAAGAAAATTTGAAAACAATCGCTGCTAATAAAAACGCAGCACCCAGAATCAAATATGGTGTTTTAACCGAACCGATATCTGCTATATTAGTTGAGTTAGCTGAAATACTTCCGAAAATGGCAAGACTTACAAGTACAGGGCCGATAGTTGTTCCTACATTGTTCACACCACCGGCTAAACTTAAACGTTGTGAACCACTCCTTGGGTCACCCATAACAATGGCTAACGGATTAGCAGCTGTTTGTTGTAAGGAAAATCCTAAACCAACAATAAACAATCCGGAAATCATCAATCCAAACGACGCATTTTGTGCGGCAGGATAAAAAAGTAGTGTCCCCAATGCGGAAATAATTAAGCCTAAGGCAATACCATTTTTATAACCTAAGCGATTCAATATATCGCCACCGCTTGCTTTACCAATAAAATAATAAATGATAGAACCCACAGTGTAAGCCACGTAGAAAGCAAACGAAATCATTTGCGATTGCCATTGCTCTAAATGTAATTTCTCTTTAAAAACCGGAATTAAAATATCATTACTTGCTGCCACAAATCCCCAGAAAAAAAACACAGATATTAAAACTCCGAATTGAGACCATTTGGTTTGTTGATTCATAGTAACTGTTGGGTTTGTAAGAAGGCTTGAAAATAATAAGTTTCCCTCACACAAATCTTGATGCACACAATTTGTTGAAAAAGAATTTAAGCTAACTTCATTTAGGTTGGAATCGAAACTATGGAAATAATTCATTTATCGGCAGAATGTTATCCTGTAGCAAAAGCAGGCGGGTTGGGCGATGTAGTAGGTGCACTTCCCAAATATCAAAACGAACTAGGTCACTTTGCCAAAGTGGTAATGCCGATGTATCGAACTAAATTTCTGTATCAAAATGAATGGGAATTAGTGCATGAAGGTTATCAAAACTTAGGCAGCCATCATTTTAAATATGCTATAATCAAAGAGAAAACCAACAAGCTTGGCTTTGATTTATACCTCGTTGATATCAATGGCTTGCTAGATCGTGAAAAAATTTATGGCTACGATGATGACACCGAACGTTTTGTAGCTTTTCAAATTGCGGTGTGTGATTGGCTGAGTAAATGGCAATACAAACCCGATGTAATTCATTGCCATGATCATCATACTGGGTTAATCCCATTTTTTCTAAAGCATGCAAACGACTTCAAACATCTGAGCGATGTACCTAATGTCTTTACAATTCATAATGCACAGTACCAAGGACAATTTAGTTGGGATAAATGGTATTTGTTGCCGCCCTACGATCAATATCGGTGGGGATTGTTAGATTGGAAAAATACTGTCAACCCTTTAGCCAGTGCTATAAAATGTGCTTGGCGAGTAACTACTGTTAGCCCAAGTTATTTAGATGAATTGCGCTACCAGGCTAATGGCATCGAAAACCTAATGATTCATGAACGAGGCAAAAGTCTTGGAATTTTAAACGGTATTGATGCTGATGTATGGGATCCTTCAACGGATAACCTCATCATCAAAAATTATGATGTTCATTTGGTAAACGAAGGCAAGCGCAAAAACAAAAAGGAGTTGGCTGGAATGTTTGGATTAGACCCTGATAAACCGCTCATATCTTTTATTGGACGATTGGTTGGCGAAAAAGCTGCCGATATTTTGCCCGATGCCATTCGTTCTTCTATTTATCATCATGGAGGCAAGGCTAATTTTTTGATTCTTGGTTCCGGAGATAGTGTTGTTGAAGACAGGCTGGAAGAAGTAAAACATCAGTTAGGCGGCTATGTAAATACCTATATTGGTTACAACGAAGCCTTGAGTCATCTGATGTATGCAGGCTCTGATTTTTTATTAATGCCCAGTAGGGTAGAACCATGCGGATTGAATCAAATGTATGCATTGCGTTACGGTACTGTGCCTATGGTGCGAAGCACAGGCGGTTTGAAAGATACGGTAAAAGATTACGGAGATTGGCAAGGATATGGCATACGGTTTAATCATGCCGATGTGGCCGACATTACTTATTCTGTAGGTCGTGCAGTTGATCTTTACAATAATAAAAGAGATATATATAATTGGATGCGCAGCTATATGATGCACATTGATCACTCGTGGGATGCATCGGCTGGAGAATATATCAGGTTATATCAATCATTGAAATAAAGAATATTATAAACTTATGAGCAGAGAATTACTATCAATCATTTTAGGCGGAGGGGCAGGCACAAGATTACAACCATTAACAACAACACGTTCAAAACCTGCGGTGCCAATTGCCGGTAAGTATCGTTTGGTAGATATTCCTATTTCCAATTGCCTTAACTCAGGCATTACACGCATGTTTGTATTGACAATGTTCAACTCTGCATCATTGAATCGGCATATCAAAAACACCTATCACTTCAGTGTATTTTCTTCTGCATTTGTAGATATTTTGGCGGCAGAGCAAACGCCTGATAACCCAACGTGGTTTCAGGGAACCGCGGATGCAGTACGGCAAGGTCTACGACATGTGGCGCCATTTGATAGTGATTATATTTTAATTCTTTCAGGCGATCAATTGTACCAATTGGATTTTCAGCAAATGCTGCGTCACCATAAAGAAACAGGCGCTGAGATTTCGGTTGCTACTATTCCTGTCACTGCCAAGGAAGCGCCAGAGTTTGGTATTTTAAAAACAGATGAAGGAATGATTTCTTCATTCATTGAAAAGCCGAAAACAGGCTTGGAAGAGTGGGTGAGTGATACAGGGGAAGAGATGCGCAATAAAGGCAAAGTCTATCTCGCATCAATGGGTATTTATTTATTCAATCGTCAGTTGATGTTTGACATGTTGCAGGATGAATTTAAAAATGCAACGGATTTCGGTAAAGAAATTATCCCACAATCTATTGTCAAATACAAAGTAGCTTCTTATCAATACGAAGGATATTGGGAAGACATTGGAAACATTCCTGCTTTCTTCCAAGCTAATATTGGTTTGACCAAAGACATTCCCGAATTCAATTTATTCGACAATACAAAAACCATTTACACTCGTGCTCGCATGCTTCCTCCTGCAAAAGTTGGTGGTACCCGCATCGACCATTCTATTGTTTCAGATGGTTGCATTGTCAATGCGGCTCACTTGGAGAATGCGGTTATTGGTATTCGTTCACGTATTGGGCATGACACATCTATTAAGGATACGTACATGATGGGTAGCGATTATTATGAGACTTTAACTGATATAGAAATGGATATGCAGCACGGCATTCCGCAATTGGGTATTGGTAGCCGTTGCCAGATACAAAATGCCATCATTGATAAGAATGTTCGAATTGGCGATGATGTTCGAATCATTGGTGGTCCACATTTGGAAGATGGCGATCATGAACTGTTTACCATTCGTGAAGGCATCGTAGTCGTAAAAAAAGGAGCAGTGCTCCCCAGTGCTTTTGCATTAGGCGCATAAGTTTTCAACATCTTTTTGCAAGAAAAAAGTATGAAGTGTAGTTAGTACACAAATCCTTCATAATTTAGGCAATCAAACGAATGGTTGCTTATGGCTAATGTGACTCCTGCTACTTCAGGCAATGCAAAACCTAGACTTTCTCTTTCGCAGATCATCAACATGAGTGTTGGCTTCTTTGGAATCCAGTTTGGCTGGGATTTACAAAGGGCCAATATGGGACCTATTTATGATGTATTGGGTGCTCACCCTGATGATATCCCGCTGTTGTTCTTAGCTGCTCCGTTAACAGGTTTGTTAGTGCAACCGATAATTGGTTACATGAGCGATCGAACCTGGCATCCAAAGTGGGGTAGAAGAAGACCTTACTTTTTAGTGGGTGCCATCCTAAGTTCGATTGCTTTGATTTTTATGCCGCACAGTAGTGCCTTATGGATGGCGGCTGGTTTACTTTGGGTGATGGATGTATTTGGTAATGTGGCGATGGAACCGTTCCGGGCATTTGTTGCAGATAAATTACCGGACAGCCAATTAAACAGGGGGTTTGTGATGCAAAGCCTGATGATTGGTTTAGGTGGTAGTATTGCCTCAGCATTGCCCTGGATCATGACGCATTGGTTCGATATGAAAAATATTGATGCCAAAGGTGTGATACCGGAAAACGTAAAATATTCTTTTTATATAGGTGCTTTTTTCTTTTTAAGTGCTGTGATGTACACCGTATTCACTTCAAAAGAATACCCACCAAATGATCTATCGTATAAGGATAAAGTAAAAGAATCTAACAAGGGTTTTGGTGGCGGCGTACGTGAAATTCTTTCTGCAATTCGTAATATGCCTCCAAGAATGCGAACAATTGCATTGGTACAATTTTTTACATGGCCAGGGTTGTTTTTAATGTGGTTCTACTATTCAGTAGCAGTGGCCTATCATGTGTTTGGAGCTACCAACGACACAGACCCTGCTTTTGGTAACGGTCGTGACTTCGCAGGGCTGACGCTTTCATTTTATAACGTAGTCACTTTTGCCTTTGCATTTTTACTGCCCTCTATTGCTGATAAATTAGGACGAAAAGCAACACACAGTTTATGCCTTCTTTGTGGTGCTATAGGCTTAATTAGTGTGGCCTGGGTTAAAAACAGGTACATGCTTTATGGCTGCATGACTGGAGTAGGTATTGCATGGGCAAGTATTTTATCAATGCCTTATGCCATGTTAAGCCCGGTATTACCAAAGAATAAGATTGGCATCTATATGGGCATCTTTAATTTTTTTATTGTACTGCCTGAAATCATCGCTTCTCTTGGCTTTAAATGGATTATGAAAAATATTTTGAACAACGATATGTTGTTAGCCGTTCAAGTAGGCGGTTACCTAATGATTTTGGCTGCCATCGTTTGTTTCATTTTTATTAATGAAAAGAATCGCGAAAAGATAGATGAACTATTAACGTCAGAATTAGAAATAAGAGAAGAAAGAACTGTTTAACTATGAGAAAAGTTTTTGTACTTGCCCTAAGTATTATTGTTTCGCAATTTGTTTTAGCACAAAGATCAGTTGCAACTGATAAAAGAAAGGTAGAAGTATATCCAACCAATTGGTGGGTGGGAATGAAAAATAAAAAGTTGCAATTGATGTTGCACGTTGATAAGATTGGGAGTGCAAAAAAAATTATTGTAAACTATCCGGGTATTCAGCTAAGGCAGGTAAATAGAGTTGAAAATAAGAACTACTTGTTCTTAGATTTCATTATAAATGCTAACACGAAACCGGGAACATTTCCTATAAAAATTATTTGGGATGAAAATAACGTATCTGTAAGACAAACAGAAATTCCATTCGAGCTAAAACCTCGTCGCAAAGGCAACGGCACTGAGTATGCACAAGGCGTTCGTCAGGAAGATTTTATTTACCTTATTATGCCTGATCGCTTTGCTAATGGCGATTACAGTAATGATAAAATTGCTCATTACAGAGATCAAAGCCTGAATAGAGACTCCATGTATCATCGTCATGGAGGCGATATAAAAGGGGTAATTGATCAGTTGAATTATTTGCAAGACTTAGGGATAACAACAGTTTGGTTAACGCCGATTCTGGATAACGACATGCCCAACCGAACCGAGCATGGCTATGCTATTACCAATCATTACAAAGTAGATGAGCGTCATGGTGGTAATTTGGTGTACAAGCAATTAAGCGACTCGCTTCACAAACGTGGAATGAAGCTAATTCAGGATGCTGTATACAATCACGTTGGGTTATATCATTTTACGGTACAAGATCCGCCTATGAAAGATTGGCTGCATCAATGGCCTGCCTACACACAAACTAATTATAAAGATCAAACGCTTTTCGATCCTTATGCTTCACAAAAAGAAAAAAGGATTATGTCAGACGGATGGTTTACAAATCAGATGCCGGACCTAAATCAAAGCAATCCGTATGTATCTAATTTTCTCATTCAACATGCAATTTGGAGTGTAGAAGAATTTGGTGTTGATGGCTGGCGCATTGATACTTACATCTACAACGATCTGGACTTCATGAATAAGTGTAATAAGGCATTGCTTGATGAGTATCCTAAAATCACTATGTTTGGTGAAACATGGGTGCATGGAACTGCTAATCAAGCCTACTTTGTTCAGAACAATTTGAATGTGCCGTTCAAAAGCAATCTGTTTGGCGCTACCGATTTTCAAACATTATTCTATGGCATTACTCCAGCGTTGACACAAAGCTTTGGCTGGACAGATGGCGTGAACAAACTCTATCAAACTTTATCAAATGATTTTCTTTATAAAGATCCATGGAATAATGTGATTTTTCTTGATAATCATGATATGACGCGGTTTTTGTCTACTGTTAATGATGATGTAGACAAATTAAAAATGGGTATTGGTTGGTTGCTTACTTCTCGTGGCATTCCTGAAATGTATTATGGAACAGAAGTGTTGATGAAAGGCATTTCCAATCCGGATGGCCTAGTTCGTGGTGATTTTCCTGGTGGTTGGAAAGAGGATAAGGAGAACAAATTCATTGCAGCCGGAAGAACAGAAAAAGAGGCCGAAGTTTTTAACTGGACAAAGACAATCGCCAATTATCGAAAGAATTCATCCGCACTGCGCAATGGCAAATTAATGCAGTTCTTGCCGGATGACTGGGTGTACACTTATTTCCGCTACAATAATAAACAAACAGTAATGGTGGTAATGAACACCAGCGCTGATGAAAAGACCATCGATCCCAAACAGTTTACAGAACGAACTGCAGGGTTTACCAAAGCAAGAAATATTGTTACAGCAAGTTCAAATGAGTTAAATTCAAATTGGAAAATTCCTGGAAAAACAATTTGGATTTTAGAACTTATAAAGTAACTCTATGGCTGAAGAAAATGCTTCTGTTATTAAATCACCTACAGCAACCGAAAGATATGAAGACCAAAACTTTGTTGACACAACAAAGCCAGTCTGGAACTACTCCCTATTATATGACGATGATATAGAAACCTTTCAAAACGGAACGCATTACACGCTTTATAAAAAGTTTGGTTCACATCAATTAACCGTATTAGGTCAGGAGGGTTTTTACTTATGCGTGTGGGCACCTAATGCAACGGCAGTTTCGGTGATTGGTCAATTTAATGATTGGGATCCTGAAACGCACCTTCTGACACCTCGTTGGGATAAAAGTGGTATTTGGGAAGGCTTCATTCCCGGCATCAAAAAAGGCGATTTATATAAATACCACATCACCGGTTTTAAAAACAGAAAAACGGAGAAAGGCGATCCGTTTGCCAATTATTGGGAACGTCGTCCAAACACATCATCTATTACTTGGCAGTTAGAATATGAGTGGAAAGATAAACGATGGATGAAGAAGCGCAAACGCCACAATGCACTGGATGCTCCCTGGAGCGTATATGAAGTGCATTTGGCAAGTTGGATGCGACCTGAGAAAGACAACGAAGAATCATACAACAGCTATGAATACTTGGCAGAACGTTTGGTTCAGTATGTAAAAGAAATGGGTTTTACCCACGTGGAGTTTATGCCCGTAATGGAATATCCATTTGATGGCAGTTGGGGTTACCAGGTCACTGGGTATTTTGCGCCTACGTCACGATTTGGTGAGCCCGAAGGCTTGATGTATTTGATTGACCAGATGCACCAGAACAACATTGGTGTTATTCTCGATTGGGTACCATCTCATTTCCCATACGATGCACATGGTCTCTTCATGTTTGATGGTACGCATACGTATGAATATGCGGACATGCGCAAGGGTTTTCATCCTGATTGGAACTCGTACATTTTTAATTATAAAAGGGGGGAAGTAAAATCATTCCTTATCAGCAGTGCTCATTTTTGGTTCAACTATTTTCATATTGATGGCATTCGTGTAGATGCTGTTTCTTCCATGCTTCGATTAGATTATTCTCGTTCGCATGGTCAGTGGGAACCTAACGAGTTTGGGGGTAATGGAAATTTGGAAGCCATTGAATTCATTAAAGATCTAAATGAAACTATTTTCCGCGATTTTCCGGATGTACAAACCATTGCAGAAGAAGCCACAGATTGGCCAAAGGTTTCCCGCCCAACCTTTGAAGGAGGCTTAGGCTTTGGTATGAAATGGATGATGGGATGGATGCACGATACACTGGATTATTTTAAGATTGATCCTTTATATCGCAAGCATCATCAAAACAAGTTTTCGTTCAGTATGATGTATTACTACGATGAAAACTTCATGCTTCCATTCAGTCACGATGAAGTGGTTCATGGTAAATCGCCTATGCTGTATAAAATGCCCGGCGATGAGTGGCAAAAGTTTGCAAATGTTCGGGCACTATATACGTACATGTGGACGCACCCCGGCGCAAAGCTTTTGTTCATGGGAAATGAATTTGCACAAACGTCCGAATGGAACTATAAATCTGAACTCGATTGGCATTTGCTCCAGTTCCAGTACCACAAAGGCGTACAAAATTGTGTGAAAGATTTGAACCGTATTTTGCGAGCCGCACCTGCTTTATTCTGCAAGCAATTCAGCCCGGATGGTTTTGAATGGGTTGATCTGAATCATCGACAAGAATGTGTGATTGCTTATAAACGAATTGGCTCAAAAAAAGACGACGAACTTTTAATTGTACTCAATTTGACGCCAATACCAAGAGAAGGATGGGAGATTGAAATTGGTGAACGAATCTTCACTAAAGAAATCTTTAATTCTGATGATACAACCTATGGTGGAACGGGAAATTATAGGAACACGGAAATACGCTCCGAACTTGTTAATGAAGATGAAAAGAAATACAAGATAATTGTGAATTTACCGCCACTTTCAGGGATTATACTAGGGTAATACCTATTTGGTCTAATTTTCGTTAATAGGCAGCGACTTTACTTTGATGATAACAAAGTATTTTCTACTTTCGGGAGAACCTATTTAAAACGCCACTAAAATATATAATTCTATGCGTATCATCCTCGCCACTGCGTTCGTAGCGTTTTCTGCTACTGCATTTGCCCAAACAGACAGTTCCGCTTATTTTCTTCAAAAAGGTTTGGAGGAAAAAGGTAAAGGTCGTTTGATGGAGTCTTACAAAGCTTTTGATAAAGCTTACACGTACAACAAGAACAATAAAGATGTTGTAACCAATTTAGCGAACACTTTGTTTGAATTGCGTCGTTACCCGCAAGCTCGTGAAATGTACCTGAGCATGGAAAAGTTAGGTGCTACCGATGCGGCGACGTATAAACAGTTGATGTTGCTTTCGTTTAACATGCGCCAGTTTCCTGATGCCATCAAGTATGCCAATTTATTAAAGAAAGCCAATCCTAATGAAAAGGTTGCCTACTACATTGGAAAGGCTAACTACGACAATGAAAACTTAGGCGAAGCCATTAAGTATTTGGATATCGCAGCTAAAGAAGATCCTAGTAACGCGGAGATTCCCTATACAGTAGCTCGTTCTTATGCAGATATGCAAAATTACAAGCTGGCTATTCCATACTTTGAAAGAGCAATCTCTTTATCGCCAGATAATGCTCGTTGGATGTATGAGATTGGTTTGATTTATTATGCTATGAACGATGATAAAAATTCGTTGAAATATTTATTGATGGCAGGAGAAAAAGGTTATCGTAAAGATGCCGAGTACATGGAAAACCTTGCCACTGCTTATTTAAATAACGGAAACCTAGAGCAAGGCATTGCCATTTTAAAAGATGCATTGGCAAAACGCCCAAGCGATATGGGTTTGTTGAACTCTATCGCTGAAGCCTATTATGATGCTAAAAAATACGACGATGCCATCAATTCCTGGGACCAGGTATTGACGATCGATAAAACCAATGCACAGGCATTGTATATGATCGGTTTAAGCTATCAGAAGAAAGGTGATAAAGACAAAGGCCAGGCGCTTTGTGATAAAGCCATCGAGATGGACGCTTCTTTGGCGAAGTATAAAAAGAAAATGGAAATGCCAGGGATGAGTGGAATGTAATTTTGCACATAACTTTATGTAAAGTATAGCTGCTGGCGGGACTTTATTTTTATATCAACTTTCGTTTCTTGTGATGCGGTTCGGTACATAATCAACCCTTTCAAATTCAATTATCCTGCCCATCAAAACTCTCTCTATATTTGAGCCGTGATCTCGCCAAATACAATACAGCAAATACTTTCCCGCATTGATATTATCGAAATTATTGGCGGTTTTGTAAAACTGAAGAAGCGTGGTGCCAACTATTTAGGCCTTTGTCCTTTTCATAATGAAAAGACACCGTCCTTCACTGTTTCGCCAGCAAAAGAAATTTATAAATGTTTTGGATGTGGCAAAAGTGGCAACACTGTTTCCTTCATCATGGAGCATGAAAAACTGAGTTATGTTGAAGCACTGAAATGGCTGGCTGCAAAGTATAATGTGGAGGTTGAAGAGACGGGTGTTTCCAATGAACAGCGAGAACAATATCAGGTTGCAGAAAGTCTGCAGATCATCAACAATTTTGCACAAAAGTTTTACGAAGAACAATTGTTTGAAACTGAAGACGGGAAAAATATTGGCTTATCTTATTTAAAAGAAAGGGGTTTTACCGAAGCAACAATTCGAAAATGGGGCTTAGGGTATGCACCAGATAAACGTGATGCTTTTTCTTCTAAAGCCATTGCACAACAATACAATACAGAACTACTTTTAAAATCTGGTTTGGTTGTTCATCGCAACGATCAATACCAGGATAATTATCGAGATCGCATTGTTTTTCCCATTCAAAATAATACGGGCAAGATCATTGGCTTTGGCGCAAGGCAGATTAAGAAAAATGATAAATCGCCAAAGTATATCAACACGCCGGAAAATGAGATTTACATTAAAAGTCGTGTGTTGTATGGTATTTATCATGCACGGCAAGCAATTGATCGTGCTGATGAATGTTTGTTGGTAGAAGGGTATACCGATGTTGTTTCACTTTCACAAGCAGGCATTGAAAATGTAGTGGCAAGTGGCGGAACTTCGCTAACACAGGACCAGTTGCGATTGGTCAAAAAATATTCAAACAACCTCACCATTATTTATGATGGTGATACTGCAGGTATTAAAGCAGCTTTGCGTGGCTTGGATATGGCGCTGGAGGAAGGCTTGAACGTAAAGCTGGTGCTGGTGCCTGATAAAGAAGATCCTGACAGTTACGTACAAAAAGTGGGTGCTTCTGCTTTCAAAGATTTTGCGAGTAAAAACAAAAAAGATTTCATCTTTTTTCAGCTTGATGTTTTGTTGAAAGATGCTGGTGATGATGCAAATAAAAAAGCAGAAGTCGTTAACCAGATTGCGGAAACAATTGCTAAAATTGATAAAACAGAAGATTTCACCAAGCAGCAGGATTATATCCGGCAATGTTCTCAGTTACTAAAAATTGACGAGTTAGGTTTCACCAATTTGGTGAATAAAAATATTCGCAACCGCCTTTCGTTGGTTGACAATAAACTGCCTTTTGAAGAAGCTAAGTGGCACCAGGAAAATGCACAACGGGCAGCGGACAGCAATTTTGACGATACTACCTTCAGCCTGCTCTTCAGGGACGATTTGCAAGAGCGTGAAATAGCTCGTATTCTTTTGGAACACGGAAGCAAGCAGTGGAATAGCGACCAACTCATTGCTGAATTTATTTTATCCGAATTGCCAGATAAAGAAGTAATGGAAAATAATTCGGTAATTAAGATGATAGATGAATTCCGCAAGCTGCTGCAGCAACGTTTACCCGTTGATAAAAATTATTTTGTCTATCATCCTGATAACACATTGAGCACATTAGCCGTTTCTCTTTTACAGTTTCCTTATGAGGAAAGTATGCATTGGAAGCGGGAATTGAGCCAGGCGACCGGCTACCAGGAAAGTTTGTTTCAGCAAGATTATAAAGGTTTCATTAATACTGTAAAGCCAGAGAACGAAGAACAGCTCATGAATTATCTGAAGATTGGCAAGGATAACACTTCTGAAGAAGTGCTCTCTGCTGTCAATTATCTTAAGCTTCGTAAAGTGAAAAAATTATTGCTACAGAATCATGCTGATTTGGAAAAAGCAACCGACACACAACAACAAGAAACCCTCACTCGAACTCATTTGTTGTTAAAACAAATGGAAATTGAACTTACCCAAAAATTAGGAAGTGTCATTATCAGGTAAGGTCGGGCATATTTTTAGTACGGTTATTACTAAAACAATTCTATGTCAGAACGCGGTGATAACAACAAACAAGGCAGCTCCGGTCGTGGAGCAAGTCATCAAAGTGCACAAGGAATGCAAGGTGGTAAGAAGGTTGGACGGCAGCAAACCGGCGGACAACCTTCGCAGCCACAAGAGAAGAAGCAGGCACAGTCGGCGAATCGAAACTGCAGTACTGAAGGCGGAAACAATAGCCGTTAATAGTAGAGTAAATCAATCATGATGAATTACACGAATGAACAGACTTCTATTTTTATCATTCGTGTAATTTCTATTAATCCGTGTCAAAACGAATGAAGTTTGTTGCCATATCAGATACGCATTGCAGGCATCATCAAATTAAACTTCCCAAAGGTGATGTATTGTTGCATGCGGGTGACATTTCCCACCGCGGCAGAAAAGATGAGGTCATTGATTTTTTGAAATGGTTTACTAAACAAAAGTTTGAATACAAAATATTCATAGCCGGCAATCATGATTTTTTGTTTGAAGGAATTAAAGCAAAAGAATTGGCACAACTAATTCCCGAAGGCGTTACTTATTTATTTGAAAATGCGATTACCATCAATGGTATTACTCTTTGGGGCTCACCCTATACACCGTGGTTTTATAATTGGGCTTTTAATTTACCCAGAGGAAAGTTGCTCGCAAAGCACTGGGCTAAAATGCCTGCTGAAACAGATGTTCTTCTTACACATGGTCCTCCGTATAGCATTTTAGATGCGGTTCACAACGAAAGGCATATTGGCTGTGTTGATTTACTGAAACGAGTTGAAGTAGTTAAGCCTAAAGTACACGTGTTTGGACATGTGCATGAAGGATTTGGTAAAAAAGAAAACAACGGAACAAAGTTTATTAATGTTAGCCAGATGAATGAAGAATATATTTTGGTAAACAAGCCCATTGTGTTCGAGTTGTAATCGCTTTTCTAAAGTGGTTTTCACGCCCTATTTTTGCTACATGTCATTGTATTCCCAACGAGGCGTTTCTGCGCAAAAAGAAGAAGTGCATGCTGCTACGAAAAATCTGGATAAAGGCTTATTTCAAAAAGCTTTTTGTAAGGTTTATCCCGATGTATTAGGCAATGACAATGCTTGGGTAAATGTGATGCATGCCGACGGCGCAGGAACGAAAAGTATTCTGGCTTATTTATATTGGAAAGAAACCGGTGACGTTTCTGTTTGGAAAGGTATTGCACAAGATGCCATTGTAATGAATGTTGATGATTTGCTGTGTGTAGGGATATACGACAAACTATTATATTCTTCTTCAATTGACCGCAACAAGCATTTGATTCCTGCCGAAGTGCTGACAGCAATTATTGAAGGTTCTCAATTGTTTTTTGACGAATTGAAAAAGCATGGTGTTGGCATAACGTTTATTGGTGGCGAAACAGCAGATGTTGGCGATGTGGTGCGAACGATTGCTGTGAATGGAACCATGACTGCTCGTTGGGAAAAGAAAAGTTTAGTTACGAATGAAAAAATTGCTCCGGGAAATGTAATAGTTGGTATGGCAAGCTTTGGTAAGGCTGTTTACGAAACAGAGTACAATAGCGGCATTGGTAGTAATGGCTTGACCAGTGCTCGTCATGATGTTTTGCATAAAAAATACAAGCAACAATTTCCGGAAACAATCGAGCCATTATTAGCAGATGAAGTAGTTTATATCGGAAAGCATGGTATGATGGATGAAGTAGCAGTGGATTATCACAATGAAAAGTTTACTACCTCAATCGGTAAGCTTTTATTATCGCCAACAAGAACATTTGCTCCGGTAGTGAAACAAATTTTAGAAGAACAGTTTGATGATGTTTTTGGTCTAATTCATTGCAGTGGAGGCGGGCAAACTAAATGCATGAAATACGTACCCGAAGGCGTTCGTATTGTAAAAGATAATTTGTTTGCACCTCCCGAAATTTTTCAAATTATAAAAGAGTCAAGCGGAGCTGATGACAAAGAAATGTACCAGGTTTTTAATATGGGTTGTCGTTTGGAGATTTATACCAGCGAAAAAGCGGCTGCCAAAATGATGGCAACAGCCAATGCCTTTGGGATAGATGCGCAAATTATAGGCAGAGTAGAAAATGCGGAACGAAAGGAATTGTTAATTAGAACAAGCGGTGCAGAAATAGTTTTTTAATTTTATCGTTTATCAAAATGTTATGGCAGAAGCAATCATCAGTATCCGGAATGCAGATATTAACCAGGGAGATAATTTAGTATTACAAAATGTAAACCTTGATGTTCATAAGGGAGAATTTGTATACCTCGTTGGCAAAACAGGAACCGGTAAGTCAAGCCTACTAAAAACATTGTATGGTGAGCTTCCGCTGAAACAAGGAAATGCTACGGTTGCCGGGTTTGACCTTCGTCAACTTACATGGAAAACTGTACCTTATTTGAGAAGAACTTTAGGAGTGGTGTTTCAGGATTTTCAACTGTTGACGGACAGAAATGTAAACGAAAACCTGAAGTTTGTTTTGAAGGCAACAGGTTGGAAAGATGAAAAATTAATGAATGAAAAAATTGCAGATGTTTTGGATAAAGTAGGTTTAAAATCGAAAGGTTTTAAAATGCCGTTTGAATTAAGTGGGGGTGAGCAGCAACGTATCGATATTGCCCGTGCTTTATTAAACTCTCCAAAATTGATTCTGGCAGATGAACCTACCGGAAACCTTGATCCGGAAACGTCTGACGAGATCATGCAATTGTTATTTCACATCTCCCGTGATTTTGGAACAGCGATAGTGATGGCGACGCATGATTATATGGTCATTCAAAAATATCCCGCACGAATGGTGCGTACAGAAAGAGGTGCTGTGATGGATAATGCAATTATAACAATGAGTTAAGCTTTTCGGCATTGATTGTATTGGAATAAAGAATTAAAGCTTTTTCACGTTCATGTTTCCGCTCTTTAGTAAACTCTTTTTGTGTTAATTCTTGGATCAAGTCAATTGTTTTTAATGCTGTATCAGCAATGAAAACACTCTGCTCAATGCCGCTACCTTCAACACTTTGCCGGTTAGTAATACAAAATCTACCCTCAAACAAAGCATGTAGCAATTTCAATTTTACACCGGTTGCATTAAAAGAAGGTGCCAAATGAATATGTGCTTGGTGTAATAAATCATTTAGTTGATCATCAGTTGGGCTATCAATGATTCGAATATTCTGCGGCAAGTTTTTGCTTTCTAATGTTGCTCCACCTTTCCCTGCAATAATCAGTTTGTTATCGATCTTAGTGAATACTTCATTCATCAACCATTCTGCAGCTTTTTTATTTTCAGGTACTGATAAATTACCGTGATAAATGCAATAATCGCCCTTTCCAAAACTGCTATTGACTGTTAGCCAAGGTAAAAAGCAAGGGAGAAAACTTGTTTTTTTTAAATCGTAAGTTGCTTCAAATTCGGATTGGTCTTTTTGTGAAACGAAAAGATAAGTTGCCTCCTTAGGCAGTTTATGCTGGTATTGCTCTAGCCTTTGCGATTCATATTTAAAATACCATCGCTTCAAAATTGATTGTTCTGTATCAGCAAGGTGGCGATAGTAAATTGCTTCATTGTTATGTATTCGAATAATGATCTTTTTATTTTTTCGTAAAAAAGGGATAACACCAGTACAATGGATGCCTTCTAACAACACTGGATGATTATCACCATTTAAACGATTAATTAATTGTTGATTGATACGGGAGTAAACGATATAAGACTGTCTCTTCAAAAAAGCTTTTAAAAAAGAGGAGCGGGGATAGGAATAAATAGCAGAACAATATTTCTCTAAACTTTTTGCGTTACGACCTTCTTTATATTGGAAGTAATGAAGAATGATTTTTTTTCCAAGTGCTGCTAAGGCCGGTATTTTATAATATAAGTCAAACACACCACCATAGTCCGGTGGTGATGGTGCATCTAAACAAACAATATGTATGGTGTCATTCAAGCGGTAAAATGGTTTGGTAAAAATGAATCAGTTTTTTTTCTTCTTGCTGCCAACAAAAAATAGTTCTTGCTTTCAATGCATTTTCATGCATTTGCTGTAACAAAGTATCATCTTCCATAATCTTGTTAATCGTATCTGCCACCAATGATACATCTAAGCGGTTCAATAAAACTGCAACGAAATATTGTATATTTATTTTTTGATATTCGGGATAGTCCATTGCAAGCTGCGGCAAGCCTGCATGCATGTATTCGGTAAACTTATTGGGTAACGCATAATATTGATTCAAGCCTTCTTTTTCTGCCAAACCAAGACCTAATGTAGCTAGCGGGGCAATTGCTCTTAGCTCTTCAGGTGTCATCATTCCTTTCAATTCAACTTTATCTTCGACGCCATTCTCTTTAATCAATACCTTCAATTGCTGCATAAAATTGCCATCGCCACAAATCACTAATTGATAAGGAATGTTTTTCATGGCAGGAATCAAATATTCAAACCCTCTTGCTTCATTCACTGCTCCCTGAAAAAGCAAGAATTTTTGTTTTCTCTCTGGAAGTTGAATCGGTTTCAGAACAGGAAGATTACGGATGGTTTTATAGTTTCTCTTGTAATGGATTTTAAATTGTTCTGCCAAACCATCAGAAACGGTATAGCCCAAATCAAACTTTGGAAGAGCAAACCGTTCAATGCTTTTCCAGAAGCGCTGCACTTTAGGTCTTGTTCGCAACTCTTTCATCTCTGTAAAATATTCATGTGCATCGTAAATACGTGGAATGCTTTTTATTTTGGAAATCAAAAGGCAAGGCAAAATAGTGTCTAAGTCAATTGCACAAATAGCATCCATCCGTTGAAAGAGAAGGTAGAAAAAAAGGCGTAGGTTATACTCTGCGTAAAACAAAAAGCCTTTATTGAAAAAGCAGCGCAATCTTTTTTGAAAAAAGCTTTGTTGCGTTAATGGCTTTGATGTTTTTAAAACTCTGCCTACTAATGTTACCATGTAACCAGCATTGACCAACGAATGGCAAATACGATGCATCCGCTGATCATACGTTAAATCATTCGTTACAGTAAAGTAAATATGCTTCAAGAGGCTTCAGCAATTTGTGGTGTGACAGAACGAAAAATTTTCTCAATACTTTCTACAGCTGTTACAATACTTGTATCTGTTTCCGGACTGATATTATCACTCACTTCTTTTATTATGTTTTGATAAATACTTGTGTAGTCAGTTGATGAATTCAAAAGTTCGTCAACAGCCCATTTACCTTCTTTTGTGACAAGTGTTAAGCTGTTTGTGTCGGCTGCTTCAGAATCGATCATCCAATTAACTGTTCCGCATAAACCACTTTTCATTTGAACAATGCTAACGCCTTTTTCTTCAACCCTACTGTGGTCTTTGTTTGGAGCCATGATTGTCTTTGCATAATCAATCGGCCCTAATAAGTTGATAATGCTATCTATTTCCTTGTAAAAGTAAGAGAGCAATGCATTACCTCCGGGAAATATATTGTTTCGCCAATCAGAAGAGCTATTCGTCTTCCTGGATAGAATAACTTGAAAGCTTTGCACGGAACTTGAGTTGATTTTTTCTTTCGTTGCCAGCAACTCACTATTGAAGCCAGGTTTTGCTAGCCACAATTTTCCCCGACTGAATTTTGCAGTTTCAATCATTTGCCATGCCGCAGCACCGGTAATACAAAAAGGAGTTTCGCATAAAACATGTTTGCCTGCTTGTAACGATTTGATACAATGCTCAGCGTGGAAACCATTTGGTGAGCAGACACTCACAATGGTTATATCTTTTTCATTTTCCAATAATTCATCAATAGTATTATAAGCAGTGGTTTGGTAGGGTTCCGCAAAGGCTTTTGCTTTCATAAGATCAACATCACAAACAGCTATTAATTCTCCGAGTTTTGAAATAGTAGCTGCATGCACTTTCGCAATTTCACCGCAACCAATAATGGCAAATTTCATAGCGTCAAATGTACGGCAACAAAAAACCCTGCAAAAATGCAGGGTTTCGAATTTGTTTATGTGTCGATTAAATACCTGAGCCTGTATCAATATTTCCTTCTGCTTTAGTGTTTTTGCGCTTAAATAAGTTTGGATCAAACTTTCCAAAACGGAAATTGAAATTCAAACGAAAAACTTGTGGGTCACGTCTGCGGGTTACGTCTTGTGTAAATAAGCTCGATTCAGAATGTGCATCGTACAAACGAGTGCGGAAAATGTCATTCACATTTAAAGACAATGAAGCCACTTTATTCTTTAAGAAGTCATAACGAATGGCTGCATCAACGCCGTAGTTTGGACGAATATATCCTTGTGCAGCAGATAAACTTCCGCCGCCAAACATACCGCCACCAAACATACCGCCACCGCCAAAGCCACCACGTCCGCCGCCTCCACCTTGGCTGCCGCCAGGAGAGGAGATAATCTTAGATTGATAATCTCCGGAAAGCTGTAAGGAGAAGTTCTTTGGAAGTTTAAAGCTGTTGTTCAATTTAAGAAAATAACTCACAAACGGATCTTGTGATGGTTGATTATCCAGGGTGATTTTCGAAGTAAATAAGTTAATGTTAGAAGTTAGATCCCACCATTTCGTCACTTTGTTTTTACCTGTCAATTCCAAACCAGTAACGTAGCTTCTATTCGCATTTACATATTGCGTGATTAAACTAGGCTTACCATTGAACACAGTATCGCTAACCACTTGGGTGATCAAATCGTTGGTGTTTTTGAAATAGATAGAAGCAATAAAATTGTCTTTATTTTGAAAAGTATGTGCATAAGACAATTCCAATGAATTGGTAAATTCTGGAGTTAAGCCAGGATTTCCTACACGCACATTCAGCAAATCACTTGAATCAACAAATGGAAATAGTTGGAAGAAGTTTGGACGATTAATACGGCGGCTATAATTCAATTGTAATTCATTATTGTCATCAAACTTTTCCGTCAAAAACACACTTGGGAAAAAGCTGATAGGGAAATTTACATTGAACGTTTGTCCTTTGTTTGGCAGATCTCCATTGTAATCAGAGCTTTCAGCACGAAGACCTAACTGATAACCAAACTTGTTAATGCGGTTTGAGAAAGTTACATAACCTGCATAAACATTATCCTTGCTATTGTAGATAACATTTGCATTGCTTGGGATCAAGGTTCCATTAGGAGCTACTGTATAATATTGGTTAGCGCTATTGATCTCACGGATAGAAGCTCTAACACCTGCTTCAATTTTGGAATGATCGTTTAAAGGATTAGCATAATCCATTTGGGCAATCAAATTCTTATTTGTCCCACCAATTATCTGCTGCTGATTGTACCCATTTACATAAGTATTTTGCGGCATGCGGTAGGTGCTGTTAGTGATAAAGTTTGTATTATTGTTCTGACCACTGTTATACGTAATATCTCCAGAAAGCTCATGCCCTGCTTTTGGAAAATTATGTTTGTAGCTTAACTGAGTGCCCCAGATTTTAAACTGGTTGTCCGACTGTGTGCTACGGGCAGTATAGGTTGATACTTTTTGCGAGTACAAGGTATCTGCATAAATATCACTGGTCGAAAAAGACTTAGGGCTTCCTTTAACAAATGTTCCGTTGATCGTTAAGGTATTTCTGTTGTCAATGAAATAGTCAAAACCGCCTCTTAAAAAGCCAAATTCAGCATTCATCGTACTATTATCAAATTGAGATAATACAGAATTTGGGTTAGTGAATGTTGTTCTATTGGTTGTGCCTTCGCTGATCGATTTGCGCTGCATGTACATGCCGCTTGCAAACAAATTGATCTTGTTCTGACGAAGATTAATGTCACCACCTCCGCCAAACTTGCCACGAGAGTCAACGTTTGCACGAACGTTACCAGCGTAACCTACACGCTTATTTTTCTTCATCACGATATTTAATATGCCGGCAGTACCACCCGAAGCATCAAATTTTGCTGAAGGATTGGTGATGATCTCTACACTTTCAATTGCATCTGCTGGAATTTGTTCCAAGGTCAAATTGGTTGGGCGACCATCCACAAATATCTGCGGCGCATTATTGCGAAGCGTCACATTACCATCAATGTCTACATTCACAGAGGGAACGTTTTTCATTACGTCTACTGCAGTACCGCCCGCAGAGGTGATGTTGCGTTCAACATTAAATACTTTTCTATCAATGCCTAACTGTAAGCCTGAACGAGCTGCAGAAACTGTTACACCAGCAAGTACTTTGTCATCGATTTCTAATTTAATATTACCCAAATCCTTGTCAATCGCACCTAACATAGCCGTTTGATCTCTGCTGCTCATGTCGTTGCGGTTTGGCATTTGGAACTGTACAGGTTGTTCAATTGGTTTAAAGCCAATACCTGAAACTTTTAAACGGTAACGGGCAAAAAGAGGAACATTTTCCAGGCTGAAATCACCGGTTGCCGTCGTCAACATACCATCGATAATAACTTCCTTTTTTTGTTTTGTTGCAGAATCAATACGATCGGTAACGAGGATAACAGATGCTGCTTCAATTCCTTTATTATTCGCATCTACAATTTTCCCATAGAAACGTCCGGTCATTTGTTGACCGTTGCCACTACGATTCATTCCGCCAGGCATTTGGGCTAAAGTTGCTAAGCTTAAAAAACTTAGTGCTAAGAGAGCAAAGATTTTCATCTAATTAGTTTTTATTGTGCAATAGGGGGGGCAAAGGTAGGCGTGATGTAAGATGTAGAAAGGAAGTGTTAACCATATTTAACGTTAGCATTTTCCATCCACATATTTTACCGTTGATATAAATGCAAGCGTTTAAATGAAACAAAATAAAAACCCTGCAAAGCTTTGCAGGGTTTGGGTGGATGACCGGGCTCGAACCGGCGACCCTCAGAACCACAATCTGATGCTCTAACCAACTGAGCTACAACCACCGTGTAAATGCTCTTGCAAAAATAGGTATTTGTAGTATTCAACTCAAATTCAAGCGGGACAATTTTTAACCGATCACGTTTTTTGAAAAATATCAAACGATTCTATACGTGAATATTTTTGACAACAATTAACATAAATAAATACAATTGCCAAGTGTTATTAACCTCTGTTAACCGTTCATCAAAAACGTTTGTTAAACACAGAATTGGAATCAACGGCACGCTTTTTTGAAGTAAATTTGATACCTATGCCTCAGGTACTTAAATATTTTCTAAGCATGAAAAGACTCCCTTTATTACTGCTGATGTTAGCAGCAGGAATCTTCTTAGCCTTCCAAACCTTGGGAACCGGAAAATCTGCACCTCCTTCCAAATACGAAAAGATTTTGCAAACTGTAGGTGTTTATCTCACACAAGGACATTACAGCCCTAAAGACATTAATGATGATTTCTCCAAAAAAGTTTTCGCTAAATATTTTGCTCAGTTAGATCCGGATAAATATTTTTTTCTTCAATCCGATATTGATGGTTTGCGTAAATATGAAACAAAACTGGATGACGAGATGAAAGGTGCACCTGTTGAATTTTTTCGGGCTGTGGGAAAAATTTTTGATCAACGCACAGCTGAAGCAGCGCAGTTGTCCCGTGAAATATTATCCAAGCCTTTTGACTTTAAGGTTGATGAAAATATTGTGACCGACTCTAAGAAATTGAACTTTCCAAAAAATGAAGCTGAGCGCAGAGAGGTTTTAAGAAAGCGTTTGAAATATATGACGCTGGAAGCATACGTTGATTTACAAAATACTCGTGACAAGAACAAAGACAGCGTAAAGAAAACCGATGTGCAATTAGAAAAAGAAGCCCGTGACCGTGTGCAAAAAATCATGGACCGTACCTACGAGCACTATAAAAACAAGTTCAACGAGGATGATAAGTTTTCTGTTTATGTAAACACCATCACCAGTATCATGGATCCATATACACAGTTCTTTCCTCCGGTTGATAAACGTTATTTTGATGAACAGTTAAGCAATCGTTTTGCCGGTATTGGTGCTCAATTACAATACGATGAAGGCAATATCAAAATTGCTGCGGTAATGAGTGGCTATCCAGCAGCTCGGTCGGGTGAAATTGAAGCTGGCGACATTATTCTGAAAGTGGCCCAGTCCAATGGTGCACCTGTTGATTTAGCTGGTTACTTTGTAGAAGATGCGGTAAAGTTGATCCGTGGAGAAAAAGGCTCTCAGGTTACGTTGACGGTTAAGAAAAAAGACGGAACTATTAAAAATGTGAGTTTAACTCGTGCTGAAATTATACAGGACGAAGCGTTGGCTCGCAGTACAATTGTTTCTGAGGGCACATCTAAAATCGGTTATATTTTCTTACCTGAGTTTTATGCGGATTTTGAACATCCAAATGGCAGCCGCAGCGCAGTGGATGTAGCTAAAGAAGTTCAAAAATTAAAAGATGCCAAGGTTGATGGAATTGTTCTTGACCTTAGAAATAATGGTGGTGGTTCTTTGAATGACGTTGTGCAAATGGTGGGTTTATTCATTCCTGAGGGCCCTGTAGTTCAGGTTCGTGATCGTGAAGGTAAACCAATGGTATTGCGTGATAAGGATAATGGTAATGTGTTGTATGATGGTCCTTTAGTAGTAATGGTAAATGAATTCAGTGCTTCAGCATCTGAAATCTTTGCTGCAGCTATTCAAGACTATGGTCGTGGTCTGATTATCGGTAGCACAAGCACTTATGGTAAAGGAACGGTTCAACGAGCTTTTGGATTAGATCCTGAATCAAACTTTATGAACTCCAATTCTGATTTAGGAAGTTTAAAGTTGACCTTGCAAAAGTTTTACCGCATCAACGGCGGTTCCACACAATTAAAAGGCGTCTCGTCAGATATTGTAATCCCCGACCAATACGAATATTTGAAATTGCGTGAAAGAGATAATGATAACGCTTTGCCTTGGGATGAAATCACTAAAGCAGATTATAAGCCTTGGAAGTGCGGGTTTGACTTGCAAACAGTCAAGACAAATGCAAATAGTCGTATCAATAACGATCCTATCTTCCAAACAATTAAAAAGAATACAGATGCTTTATCAAAATTGAATGATAAGCAGTATTCTTTGCAAATTGACAAATTCCGCAAAGAGCAGCAGGAGATAAGAGGTTTGATAAAACAAACAGATAGTTTGTTGAAGATGACACAGCCGTTAAACATTATTTACCTGCCGCAAGATACACAGCGTGTAAGCAGTGGTGATAAGGACAAGCAAGATCGTTATCAAAATTTCCTGAAAACATTAAGCAAAGATGTTTATCTAAAACAGGCGGTGAAAGTGGTTGAGGATATGCAAAATCAAATTCATGTAGCGCAAAGCAAAGCTGCACCTGCAAAAAGTTTCTAATTAAACTTTATAAGTACGAAAAAGCTCCTCATCGTAAGGAGCTTTTTTATTTTCATTATAATCTCTTTCTTATTAAGGTTCTTTCCTTAAATGATAGCAATTGGCTACCCTTTGTGAAATAAAAACTACCGCTTGGCTTCAAAACGGATTTCTTATCCCGATTATAATTGATGTGTAATTAGAAAATAACCAGCTTTGCAGTTGCAAATTTTTAAACTTAAAACGTATCATTATGAATATGCTTTTTATTTTTTGGGGATTGTTATACTTCTTCTT
>PSMG01000060.1:0-9388 GCA_040290035.1 Chitinophagaceae bacterium | reverse complement strand
TAAATTTAACGAATACACCGGGGAATTTCCCCAAAGGGCTTATTTCTGGTTACAGAAATTCATAGGATTTTAGATTGCCGATTTCAGATTAAATTGAAACATGGACAAAGAAGAATTTAAAAGACGAACAAAAGCCTTTGCCATTCAGATTGGTAAGTTTTGCAAAACGGTTCCCCATGATCAAATTGTACGTTATTACATTGATCAAATAGTTCGTTCTTCAGCGTCTGTTGGCGCAAATTACCGGGCTGCATGCCGGGCAAAATCAAAACCTGATTTTATTAACAAAATGCGCATTGTAGAGGAGGAAGCCGATGAAACGATGTATTTCCTGGAGCTCATTTACGAATTTCATCCGGACAAAAAAGAACAAATAGTTATACTTCATAAAGAAGCAAATGAATTGCTTTCAATGACAATCAGTTCGATTAATACCTCATTGAAAACACTAAAATCTAAAATCGCAAATCTGAAATATGAGTGAACGAACAGAAGTTTCATCTTTAGGAGAGTTTGGGTTAATTGAACATCTTACTAAAAACATCGAAATACAAAATGCTTCTACTATTGTAAGTGTAGGAGATGATGCTGCAGTCATCGACCATTTCGGTAAGCAAACAGTGATAACCAACGACCTCTTGATTGAAGGAGTACATTTCGATTTGATGTACACACCGTTAAAACACCTGGGCTATAAATCAGTAGTAGTAAACCTGAGCGATATCTATGCAATGAATGCAACGCCTACACAAATTGTAATGGGACTTGCATTTAGCAATCGCTTTAGTTTGGAAGCCTTAGATGAATTTTACGAAGGCGTGTATGCAGCTTGCGAATACTACGGTGTTGATTTGATTGGCGGTGATACATCGTCTTCGCAAAAAGGATTTATCATTTCTGTTACAGCGATCGGCGAGGTAACACCCAATCAATTTGTAAAGCGAAGCACGGCACAAAAAGGCGAGTTGCTTTGCGTAACCGGTGATTTAGGCGCTGCTTACTTGGGTTTGACTTTATTAGAAAGAGAAAAGAAAATCTTCCTGGAGAATCCAAAGGTTCAACCCGATCTGGAAGGTGAAAAATATGTGGTGGGTCGTTTGCTAAAACCCGAAGCAAGAAAAGATATCGTTGCCTACTTTGCAGAAGAAGGCATTGTTCCAACAGCAATGATTGATGTCAGCGATGGATTAAGCTCAGAGATCCTGCACATCTGCAAACAAAGCGCTGTGGGCTGCGTGTTATACGAAGAAAAAATTCCGATTGAAGAAGAAACAAAGCTGGCAGCCTTCAAGTTTAATTTAGATCCAACTGCTTGCGCTTTAAGTGGCGGCGAAGATTATGAATTACTGTTTACAATTGCACAAGACGACTACGAAAAAATAAAAGACAATGCAGCTATCTCCGTTATTGGCTATCTAACCGATGCGGAAGCTGGTGCTCACATCATTACCAAAGGAGGCTCCAAACATCCCATTACTGCGCAAGGATGGAATGCACTTAAATAGGACAGACGCACTATGAAACACCCTTCCCTTCTTTATGTATTGGTCTTATGCTTTTGCAGTTGTGCCGTTTCCAAAAACTATAACCCCAATCGCAAGTTTGGACGGGAGCAAATCCAAAAGGACTATCAAATTTTCAGGGCAACATTAGAAGAAGCGCATCCATCGCTTTATTGGTACACACCAAAAGACAGCATGGACTTTTATTTTGATAAAGGCGAAAAGATGTTGCGTGACTCAATGACTGAAACAGCATTTAGAACAGTGCTTGCTTATGTCATTGCACAGATCAAATGCGGTCACACATCCGTTCGTCCGTCAAAGCAAATGAGTAAATATTTGGAAGGAAAAGTAAGCCCCTTTCCTATCAATATTAAAGGCTGGAACGATACGGCAGTCGTTACATCAAACATCAATCGCAAAGACAGCAATGTGATTCGTGGTGTTGTTCTTCAATCTATCGACGGCAGAAGTATGCACCAAATTTTCGACACCCTATTTCAATATACCAATACAGATGGCTTGAATTTGTTGCACAAATACCAAAGTCTTAGTAATCGCAACTCGTTCCCTTCGCTGTATACTTATGTATTCGGGTTGAAGCAGTCGTACAAAGTAAGCTTTATTGATACCGCAGGTAAATTGCGAACGGCCACTATGCCTATTTATGTTTCGCAAAAAGATACGGGTGCAAAGCAAAAGGCACCTATGGTAAAAATAAAACACAGCGAACGAAGAAAACGTGAATTGGAAAACATGCGCAGTGTGAAAGTAGATAGTGCTTTGCGAACAGCAATAATGGATTTAAACACGTTTTCGAATGGCTTTTCACTGCGCCGCTTTTTTAAAAGATCATTCAAACAATTGCAAAGAGATAGTATCAAAAACCTGGTGATAGATTTGCGTGGAAATGGCGGCGGCAGCGTTACCAACTCAAACCTGCTTACCAAGTTTATTTCCGATCATCCTTTTAAAATTGGCGATAGCTTGTATACGAAAAAAAGAGGCAGCAGTTTCAGTCGTTACCAGCAAAACAGTTTTTGGAATTGTTTATTCACAATTGTCTTCACACGCAAAAAAGAGGATGGCAATTACCACTTTGGTTATTTTGAACGTCATTATTTTTCACCCAAAACAAAAAATCATTTTGATGGTGATGTGTATGTGCTTACAGGTGGTAATACGTTCTCTGCATCAACATTGTTTACAGGCGTAGTAAAGGGACAAAAGAATGTGACGGTTGTTGGTGAAGAAACAGGCGGTGGTGCTTATGGCAACACAGCCTGGCTGATACCGGACGTTACGCTACCGAACACAGGTGTTCGCTTTCGCTTGCCACTCTTTCGTTTAGTAATTAATAAAGATTATCCAAAAACAGGCAGAGGTATTTTATCTGATGTAGAAGTGTCGCCAACTGTAGAAGCCGTTCGGCATAACAGGGATTTTAAAATGGAAATCGTGCGGCAATTGATCGAACAAAAAGAAATTAAATAAGAATTTTAAACTCGTCCGCATCTCTCCAAAAGGGAAAGCGTTCACGCACTTGTTGCAACTTTTCCTTTTCCAGCGTAATCGTAAACACATCTTCTTCATCTGCTTTGTGGTACAACACTTCACCCATAGGATCTACTACCATCGTATCGCCGGTATGATAAACGTTATGGCCATCATTGCCTACCCTATTTACGCCAATTACATAGCACTGGTTTTCGATAGCCCTTGCTACTAATAAGGTTTTCCAGGCATGGTTTCTTCGGTCAGGCCAATTAGCTACATAGATCAACACATCGTATTCAAAACCATCTTCACTAAACTGCTGTCGTGCCCACACTGGAAAGCGCAGGTCATAACACACCATCAAATTGATTTTCCATCCAATGGCTGATGCAATTAAGCGTTCGGTGCCTGGTGTATAATGTTTGTTTTCTTCGCCCATAGCAAACAAGTGGCGCTTATTATAATAGCCATATTGACCATTAGGTAACATCCAGATCAAACGATTGTAGTATTCTTCACCTTCTTTAATGATCACACTGCCTGTAACAATAACTCTACTATTAGCTGCCATCTTTTTCATCCACTGCACAGTTTCGCCTTCCATATCTTCTGCAAGCTCTTCGGCCTTCATACTAAAGCCCGTGGTAAACATTTCAGGCAGTACCACAATATTGGTCTTGCCCGATACGGCTTCAATGCACTTTTCAAACTGGTGCAGGTTGGCTTCCTTGGCCTCCCATTTAAGATCGGCTTGTATTAAGGTGAATGTAAGTGAAGACATAGCGTAAAGATAAAACTTAGCGCAGGGCTTTTATAATTTTCATTGATATTGAATCTGAAAATTACTAAGGGTAATTACTTGTGAAATCCTCGTAGAATTCCTCTTGTTCAGAACAATACTTTACATAAATTTGAAATACGAACGCAACCAGGTTTTCAGGCATGCATTTCATCATTAGTCTTATACTCTTCAATGTAGCATTAGTCGCAAGTTATTTGGTGTACTATGTGTATCGGGCAAGGGCTATGTTTGGCAGAAACAAATCATTGTTTTTATACATCGCTTTTAGCATTTGTGCATTAATGTTTTATTACATTGTTTACTGGGTATTGCGAAGCAGAGCACTATTATGAAAGAACGAAAAGTAAAAAAGAAAGAGCTGCGTTTCTTTCACAAACACAATAAATATTTCACAGGCTATTTATTGAAGGAAAACGATCATTTCTATACCATAGAACTTACAACAGACGTTGCAGGGTTAAATGCTATTTGGTACGCAGGCCAAACGGTAATGTGGAGTAAAGAGCTTACTTCTATTGTCGCCAACAAAAAATAACTACAGCTTGCGTATCAGCCTACCAATAGCTGTAGCCAACGCCAGGAAAACAGTAGCGCCTACTACGGCCAATGTTTTGTCTTTATTTTTCTTATTCATCATTATGGATTACCGTAAAAACTATGCCTGCATCAAATAACTAAGATCGGTATTGGCAGCGATCATTGTTTTTTTACAAGCACCTTGTTTATTGCCAAACAAAACAGCTTCTGCGTTTCCTTTGTACTGCAATGTATTGCCTTGAAGCAGTAAAGCAGAACCTTCGGGAATGGCTACCACGGGTGTTGGTGGATTCAGTAATACGTATTCTTCCAGGCGTTGGTCTCTTGTCTCCCCATGAAAACCTTCCTGTACCTGGTTGATATAATGAGGGTTGATTTGAAAAGGCAAAAAGCCAAAAGCATCAAAACTATTTGGTTGAATAATGGGCATATCGTTGGTGGTGCAAATAGTTTTTCCGGTTAAGTTAGCACCAGCACTCCAGCCCACATAAGATTTTCCATTTTTTACTTTTTCTTTTATCAGGTTGATTAGGTCAAATGCATACAGGTCGTGCAATAGTTTAAACGTGTTGCCGCCGCCAACCATTATAGCATCAGCGTTTTCAATCGCTTCTTTTCCATTAGAACAGGTAACCACTGTAATAGTGTAGGGTAAATGGTGCAATGCCTGCTTTACCGTATCGCCATACAATTCATAATCATTCTGTACCGATGCAAAGGGTACAAAGGCAATATTTTTTGCCCCTGCTAAAAAAGGTTCAATGTACTTGCTTGCTTCTTCCAAATAGCCACTGCCGCCTACGCGGGAACTGCTTAATGCCAATACCTTCATGCTGGTTGGTTTGTACGAACATAAACAAATTAACGTTTCGCTACACGCTGTACAGCATCCGAATCAAGACCATAAAAATCTCTCCTTAAATATACCAGGTCATCACCATCCATCCAGGCCGTAAAATAAGTAATGGACACAGCTACAGGCCTGGTTAGATTAACTACTTGTTCTTTGCCCGTCTTCATCGCTGTTTCAATTCGTTCGTCTGTCCAGCCTTTTTGGTTTTGTAACAGGTAAGCAGCAAGCTTCGCCGGCTCTGCTAATCGTATGCAACCATAACTAAAAGTTCGCTTCGGCAAATCAAAAAGCGACTTTGCCGGCGTGTCATGAAAATAGATACAATGATTATTGGGAAATACAAATTTCACACCGCCTAAAGAATTACCGGGCCCCTGGTCGTTGCCTTATTTTCGGCAAACCATTTTCATAACCCAACAGCTCATGATTATTGCTGCGTAAATAATTTTTATTTCGACTTATGGCTGGCACTATTTCGTTGCGTACAATGCTTTCGGGTACATTCCAGTACGGACTAAAAATAATATACGTCATCTCATCGTTGAACATGTCCGTTGAATGTTCTTCCAAACCAACGACTACATTCATATCAAACACCAGCTTTCCGTTCTCATACACATGTAGTTTGTATTCAGGAATATTGTCAACGAGCTGTATGCTCTCTGTCACCATTTTCATTTTTTGCAATCGATCCAAATTCACTTGTAATTGATCGATACGCTTTTCAACCAGTACATTCAACTCTTTCACAAGCATTGCATCTACTACACCGTTTGCTTTAAAGCCAAACCGTTTTTGTGCTCGCATTACCGCCTTCACTAAGTCGTCAGTAAATAGGGCATAAAAATCACTGCTGGTATAATCGCCGCTTGCTTTCAAGAGTTGTTTGTCTGCACGATAGTAGGGTTTGACTGACCTTTGAGATAATATTTCTGTGTCGCATTTATTTTGGTCCAGCCACCACTGCTTTCAATGTTGTAATAGCGGATCAACGCTTTTTGTAAACGATCGGTCTGCGTTGATAAATTAATAGGATTAGGCGCATCGGCCTGTACGTTCAGTGCTGTAAATACAATAGCTACCAAGGCAAGCCATCTGCTTGCAATACGGATAATACTTCCCATAACATCACCCTTTCACACGCTTCCTCAAAACCGGGGAATCGGGTAATAAAAACAAGCACTGTGCCTGAATCTGTTAAGAGTGAGGCAGGACAAGGCTTATAAAGCCGAATAAGCAACACGGAAAGTTTATTAGATTTTGTCGTTTGCTAAAAAAGTGTTTGTTTACACTGCCAAAAAGAACATGACTGATCTTATGGAAGTACATCATTCACATCATCCTGCACATAAAAAGAAGTGGAATGAATACTTGTTAAAATTCTTCATGCTTTTCTTAGCTGTAACGCTTGGTTTTCTTGCAGAGAATTTAAGGGAGCACTTGACAGAACGCAAAAAAGAAAAAGAATACATCGAATCATTTGTTGACGATCTGCGCAAAGACACAACAGAGATTGCTAACACTTCTAAATTGCTTTTTAAATTCATTCATCATCAAGATACTTTGATCGATTATCTGCAGCACTATCAAAACAACGACAGTATTAATAAGAAGTGCTACAAACATTTTTTAAGAGGAGGAGTGAATATAGAGCTGGTGAATTTTAATGAAAACACATTACCCCAATTGTTAAATACGGGCAGCCTGCGATTATTGGGCAAGCAAAACATTATAGACAGCATGCTGGCCTATAACGATTTGATAAAACAGGTAAAAACTCAGGGCAGTTATTATAAAAACGAATTTGATAAGGCTTTTGATTATTCATCGAACATTTTTGATTTCTCTTTCATTCATGCACGGCTTAACGAAAACTTTACGGCACAACCATTAATGCGCTATGATACAGTTCATTTTCGATTAGCAACCGCAGAGCCTAAGGTATTGCAACAATACACAGCCTACTTGATTATGGAAGAAATCTATGCTCAGGATATCTGATACAGTGAAACATGGCAAAACAAAAAGCAGCTGCCTTATAACATTTTTAGAACAACAGTATCATTTGAAAAAAGAAGACTAATACAATATGTTACACCTGCTTACAAAAGTTCCTCGTTCAGCACGATTGGTTGTTTCACTTGTTGTAGCAATCATTATTGTACTACTGGTGCAGGCAAAAGTATCAGCCGCCGCTTCTTTTGTGTATGCATGGATTGGTTTTTCGGCTTCTATTCTATTATTTTCATGGGCAACCATTCTGGACAATAATCCCAAAACAATTGCTACCGTAGCAACCGAAGAAGATTATAGTCGTCTCGTTATTTTTCTGTTTGTGGTTACAGCAGCCTTCATTAGTTTGTTTGCCATCATTTTGTTGTTGCAGAAAATATCTAATTATAACAGGCTAAGTCTTCGTTATTATATTCCCTTATCCATTATTGCTATTATCTGCTCCTGGTTGTTGATCCATACACTTTTTACACTTCGTTATGCGCATTTGTTTTATATCTACGATACGCATGAAGCAAAGGCGGCAGCACAGCATCGGGGTGGTTTAGATTTTCCCAGCGACGATGCTCCGGACTTGTTAGACTTCGCTTACTTCTCTTTTGTCGTGGGCATGACCTTCCAGGTTTCCGATGTAGCAGTAAGATCAAAACGTATTCGGCGATTAGTGTTGGTGCATGGCTTGGTTTCTTTCGTGTACAACACGGCAATCGTTGCCTTAACCATTAATATCTTATCAAGTATTATTGGTAATTGATTAAGCGTTTGCAATATGCTCGTTCAGCAGATCTTTAAATGCATTACTGAACTGCAATAGTTCATCCAGCGTTTGGGTATCAGTGATCGCTCCGTCTGCATCTATTTTTCCCTTTACACCTTGAATAAGTAGTGTTGTTGCATTAGTAAACTTTGCACCTATGGTTTGGATGATCAACTTCAATTCTTCGTGCCCTTTTTGACCATGCGCAGATGCAGTAATTAATCCAATGGGTTTATCGCTAAATACAGTTGTTGCCACACACCATTCAATGGCATTCTTCCAACCGCTGGGAATGCTGAATACATATTCCGGCGTGCAAATGATCACAGCATCGGCTTGCTCAATTGATTTTCTAAAAGCAATGATTGTTTCCGGAGGATTACTCACTGATAGTTCACGATCAAAATGCGGAAGCGTTTTCAATGCAGAAAACAGGGTGAACCGGAAATCTTTTTCCAATGGCTTGCACAAATGAGCTATTACCCTTTCATTGGCTGAGCCTTCGCTTGCACTGCTACTGATCACCAATATGTTTTTCTTTTGAATCAAGTTGCTTCGTTAGTAACGAAAATAAAAAAGCCGACGACAGTCGGCTATTCATATTTGAAAGAATTAGTTTCCTGCCGGTGCAGCCTTGTTTTTTTGCTGCTTGCGTAATTGGTGCCATTGATGGTATTTCTCTTTACCCATAATTTCTTTCAGGTGTGCATTCTTTTCTTCGCTGATCTTTTTCTTTTCTTCGGTTCTTTGTTCTCCGGTCAGTGCAGTGTTATTCTTTAGTTCGCTATTGTTTTTCGAAGCGTTATCCAATGCTTCTTTTACTTGTTTCCACTGTTTGTCAGTCAAGCCAACTGTAGTTAGCGATTCACTCAACTCTTTTTCCTGTTGCTCTTTCAACTTTGCTTTATCTTCTTTGGTCAGGGTAGGCTTTACGGCGGTAGACGCTGCCGCTGCAGCAGTATTGGTTTGTGCATTCGAAACAAACGTAAAAGCGGTAAAAGCAAGTGCTGGCAAGGACAGTTTTTTCATGAAAAACAGAAGACTGTGAAGGCATGCTCTATATCGACTTTTTAATGAATCGTCCGCAGGCTTCTGTGGAAGCGCCATATTCATTGCGTCCTAAGCGGGGTGCCACGGTGTCCATGCCTTTGCGTTGGGAAGAGGTACAAAAAGGACTAAAGATGTCCGACAACAACATTACTAATGCAGTAGCCAGCATCAAAGACGTAGGCGATATTTTCAAACCCGTTTTAGGCAAAGGCATCAGCATCGAAAAAGCAGAAAAAAATCAGGGAATTATTTGGTGATGAGGTGAAGAAGAAGGGGTATTAAAATTTTGGTTCAAGTGATGTTTTTACCAATGAACAGGGCTTTGCGATGTTGTAGGATTTGAAAAACAAATGTACAAGATTACAACCAAAAGCCCA
>PSMG01000059.1:0-10018 GCA_040290035.1 Chitinophagaceae bacterium | reverse complement strand
TGGCAAATCCTACTTTCTATTTTAGTCAATCACCAGTGCGATTCAACTTTGATATAAAGGACGAAAAGCAAAATTTATCAATGAGAAGTTTATTGCTGTTTGTAAATGAGGATTTATTGCAATGGCAAATATTTGTTGGCGAGAAACAGCCCGTGGCTTTTTGGGCAGCGGGGGAGATTTAATGTATTTGCATAGAAAAAAATAGAATTAAATTTTAGGATTACCATTTCCCCTCAACGCCATCATCATTATTGGTTGACTTAAATTGTTCCCGTAGCTTTTGTTTTTCTAATTGTCTTTGCATGATTAGTTTCGCAATGATTACAGCAGCATCAGTGTCTTTATTATTTTGCAAAAGCTGTTTTAGTTTTTGTTCCGATACATCAATACCATAAAGCAATTGCACCAGGCTATTAAAATCATGAATGATCAGCCAGTTAATCGCCTCAGTCAATTGTGTATGTAACTGCGCTTGTTCGCCTGTTGACAAATGTTTATTTACTTTCTGAAGTAGCAACTCAACATCCATACAGTAAAGTTCCATATTATTCCTTCTGATTCTATCCAATCAACCTTAGTTCTTATTTTCAAATACACCTACACCAAATAGCGCAAAATCATACTTACAGGGATCATTAGCATCAAACGCTTTTAATTGATTGGTAAGGTGCAATGCAGTTTGCCAGTTCAGTTGCTTATCATCGATCAATCCAAGACTTGTTGCCACTCTTGCTACATGTAGGTCAATGGGACAAACTAATTGCGAAGGTTTTATTTTCTTCCAAATCCCAAAATCAACGCCGTTGTTATTCTTACGTACCATCCAGCGCAAAAACATATTTAAACGTTTGCAGGTAGAGTTTCGATTGGGTGTAGCAATGTGTTTTTTCGTACGTACGGGAGCATCTTCCAGTGAAAAAAAATAATCATGAAAACCAATTAATGCATGCTCGATTGTTTCATCGCCTTTCTTCATCCATTTCGTAAATGCTGTTTCTAACGTATTGTACTGTTGATAGTGCTGCTGTAGAAATAAAATAAAATAGAGTAAGTCAGTCGTATTAAATGTTCGATGCTTGAATTGTACTAATGTTTGCAGTTCTTTTTCGGAATGATGAACGATAAAATTATGCGGATCATTATCCATCAACTGCATCAACTCTTTTGACTTGTTGATGATGATGGTGCGATTACCCCAGGCAAAAATGGAAGCAAAAAAACCGGCGATCTCTATGTCTTGTTTCTTTGTAAATAAGTGTGGGACAGAAATTGGATCGTGTGGAATGAAAGAGGGTTGGTTGTATTCATTAACCTTCTTATCTAAAAATGCTTTTAGTTGAAGCTTTTCTTTCACACTCCAAACTGCCTTAAATGATGATCATTATGTTTCCAGCATGCAAGGCCCCATTGCTTGGTTTTTAAATTGCCAAAATAAGGATGCCGATGATGAATTTTTGGCTGCTCTGTGAGAAATCGATGTATGTAGTGGACAAACTTTTCTCTTTCTTTTTCAAACGCTTCCTCGCTAACGAGGCCTTTGGTATGTACTTGCTTTGGCGCTTTTACATTCTTAGGTAAATGAGGCAGCAGATAAAGAACAAACCAGCGGGCAACGTATTCTTTCAGGGAAGTTTTTTTAGTTGATGGAGAAGGTGCAGAAAGTAAATAACTATGTATCATATTACAATGAAGCAGCATTTCCGTTGGGTTCATGCTGCCCCATTGCGGTTGGTGATGCGGTGTTAACTTTTGTACACGTTGTGTAAGTTGATCCGCATCATTTTTATGAAACATACTTTTCATATTAACCTATCGCCTGGTTCAAATCTTCTATTAGATCATCCGCATCTTCAATACCAACGCTCAGGCGAATTAATGAATCAGTCAACCCATTTTTCAAACGCTCTTCTCTTGGAATAGAAGCATGCGTCATAGATGCCGGGTGATTGATAAGTGATTCTACACCACCAAGACTTTCTGCCAAAGCAAATAATTTAGTGGAAGACAGAACTCTTTTTGCTTCATCCACACTATCATTCTTCAAAGCAAAACTCATCATGCCACCAAAGCCACGCATTTGTTTTTTGGCAATGGCATAGTTCGGATGATCTTCAAAACCACACCAATATACTTTTCCAACCTTTGGATGATTCCGTAGGAAGTTGGCGATCTTTTCTCCATTCTCACAATGGCGTTGCATACGTACATGCAGGGTTTTAATACCACGCAATACTAAAAAGCAATCCTGTGGCCCGGGTACAGCGCCACAGCTTTTTTGAATGAAGTATAAATCTTCACGCAGCTTATCATCATTCATCATTAGGGCACCTTGAATGACATCGCTATGTCCGCCTAAATATTTGGTAGCAGAATGCATTACTAAGTCAGCACCTAAGTCTAATGGATTTTGCAAATAAGGAGAGGCAAAGGTATTGTCAACACAAAGCAACACCTTGTGCTCTTTAGCAATAGCAGCAATAGCAGCAATATCGCAGATGTTTATTAATGGATTGGTTGGCGTTTCTGTCCAAATGAGTTTTGTATTGCCATTAATGTATTGACGAATATTATTTGCATCCTGCATGTTCACATAGTGAAACTTAATACCAAACTTGGTGAAGATCTTGGTGAACAGACGATAGGTGCCGCCGTACATATCATTGGCAGCAATCACTTCATCACCCGGTTGCAACAATTTGATCACTGCATCCGTTGCCGCTACGCCACTGCTAAATGCAAGCGCATGTTTCCCGTTTTCAATAGCTGCATAAGCTGCTTCTAATGCGGTACGGGTCGGATTCTGGCTGCGGGCATATTCATAGCCTTTGTGCTGTGCCGGTGCTTCCTGTACGTATGTTGATGTTTGATAGATCGGTGTCATAATAGCACCGGTTGTTGGATCAGGCTCAACACCTGCATGTATAAACTTGGTTCCTATTTTCATCTGTATTCAAATTAAGGAGACAAAGGTAACCGCAGATGATGAACGATAGTATATAACGGTTGAAGGTTTTTATGGAGCCACTCAATCACTGATGTAGGCTCCTTTTTACTACAAATAAAAAAAGCTGTTGACTCGGCAACAGCTTTAAAGAATATTTGAAATTGATTCCTATTTGCTTTTTGAATCTTTTATAGGCGTTTGTGCCGCAGGCATCATCGAAGTAGATGTGATTTTATGATTTGGATTTTGCGGCAACCACGGCATAGCAGGTACTAAAGCTTGCGTACTGTAGTAGTTGTTGCGCAGTGAATCGTTCCAGCCATTTGGGTTCGATTCAAATGTTTTACTGCTGAAATACACACTGCCTTGTACAGTTGGGTATTGACGCACCAATTGTATCTGCCTTGGCAATTCGTTCGGATTGCGCCACGCTCTGCTGGTAGGACTTGTTTCCAAAGCACGATAAATACCCTGGCCAATGTATAAATGTCTCCCGTAGGTATGCTTGCTCCACCAATCAATCAACGTTTCGAAAGCAACTAATCGATGGCCATTCTCCCAATAAAGCTGTGGCGTTACATAATCAATCCAACCCTTTCTTAACCACAATAAAATATCAGCATATAGGTCGTCGTAATTGGTAACCCCTGCTTTGGTGGGGCTGCCCATTGGATCTTTATCGTTATTGCGCCAAACACCGAAAGGCGAAATACCAAATTTCACCCAAGGCTTTGTTTGTTTAATGGTGATGGCCAATTTATTGATGATCGAATCGGTATTGCTCCTGCGCCAATCTTCTTTATTCAAACCGCGAGGGTCTTTTATATACGAAGCATTATCCGGAAATTCTTTGCCCGGAATACGATAGGGATAGAAGTAATCATCCATGTGCACACCATCTATGTCATAGCGTTGTACAATATCTTTCACCACGTTCACCACCCACTGTTGTCCGTCCTTGTTACCCGGATCAAAATACTTGGTATTGCCATATTGTAAAAACCATTCAGGATGTGTTCGGGTGATATGGTTCGATGCGATCGACGCTTTAGATACCGAAAAGTTTGCACGATAAGGATTGATCCATGCATGAAACTCCATACCGCGTTTGTGTGTTTCTTCGATCATGAATTGCAATGGATCATAATAAGGGAACGGCGCTTTGCCTTGTGTGCCCGTTAACCATTGACTCCACGGTTCGAAAGAAGATGGATAGAATGCATCAGTTGCGGGACGCACCTGTACGATCACTGCATTCATGCCATTGCGTTTGTGCAGATCGAGCTGGCGAATAAAATCCACCTTCTGGCTGTCGACATTAAATTGATTTTTTTGTGGCCAGTCAATATTATCCACGGTAGCAATCCATACACCTCTGAATTCATACACCGGAGGTTGTTGCTGCGCTGCTGCAAGAAACACAATCAGGCAAAGGATAATGGTGGTTAACAGGTTTTTCATTTGCAATAGTGACTTTGAGACTGTAAAGTACTAATCTTCTGTGTTGCGCAGTTTGTCGAGCAGAGAACTTAACATTTCTGCATCTTTTTCGGAGAGATGGCCCATGATGGTGCCTATATGATCTTGTTGTTCGTCAATACGCTTTAATAGCTTTTGACCTTTGTCGGTAATCACAACATCTACTAGTCGTTTGTCTTTTTCACAAGTGGTTTTTTTAACCAAACCTTTAGCTACCAAACGGTCCACAATGCGGCTGGTATCGCTCATTTTATCCAGCATGCGATCCCGTATTTGCAAGGTAGAAAGTGGTTGCCCATGACTACCCCTCAGAATACGAAGTATATTGAACTGCTGGTGCGTGATATCTTCTGCTGCTAAAAAGTTTTTGATGCGTTCGATCACCCAGCCATAGGTGTATAGCAGGTTGATCATAGCCTTTTGCTTAGCGTTGACAAACTTCTCTTGTTTTATTTCTTTTTCAATGCCCATCTCTATTCAAAAATAGAAATAAATAGTAATGGGATTGAAAAGAAGAATGCCAATTGCTGCAAGTGCTAATAAAACTGTGAAAAGAAATAGCAAAATAAGGCGTAAAGCAAACCAATGCGTGGTTTCTATTTGATCTTCAGTACAATAGGCTGAAATAGCTTTTGAACACGAAAAGAATTCTTATACTGTTTATTTAAGTTGAGAAACGCCTTAAATTCTATCTGTAAAAAAAAGAAACGCTACTACTATAAAAAATAAAATAAACACTAACACAAGGCTTATTAAAAGTGGATCTGTTTTTTTATAACGGTCTTTACCCATAGCTTCGGTTTCAGTTATAAAGGTCATTGCTATGCTTACAGTAATTAATTTAAATAGACCAATGCTGTGTTTTAAGGGGTGAATGCAATAATTTTTAGTGCTAAGTGAAATATTATCAATTATCATATTTCACAGCAATGATCGGAGGCAATTAAGCACAGAGCTGAAAAGAGTGTCAGAGTGGAACAGCTTAAGAGGAAACGTGGGCAGATCAGAACGCAGCTTCTCGTACCATGCTTTGGAAAACTATTGAGAAACTATGGAAAGAACTGGCAAGAGAAACGATTAGTTATCATCTTCTCTAAACCACGCTTTTAATCCAGCAGCAGCTATAGGATAGTTTTCAGATACCCATTGCACAATTATTTTTGTACTCTGCTCCGCTTTTTCTTTTTCAAAGCCTTTTTCTTCTAATCGTTCTATCAACTCATCCATGTTTTCAAAGATGGCACAACAAACCGATAAAATGGCAATGATATGGTTGATTCAAATCAAATAATATTTTAAGGTATTGTTATAACTAGCAATTAGAGGTCTTAAAACAGCAGTAGTAGCAAAATAGTGTTATGGCTTGCCAACCTTGAGCTTATAAGCAAAAAGAAAGGCAGCCTGATAGCTGCCCCTCTATAATTTCATATGTGTTGTAATTACAGTTTCACCACTTTCAGTATTTCTGCAGTACCATCATCGTATTTTACAAAATACAACCCGCTTTGAAGGCTTGCCAGATCAATTCTTGTTTGCATGATTCCTGTTTGCGCAGCAATAGTTTTTACTACTCTGCAATCTTGAGTACTGATCGTTAAGATGGCTCCTGTTTTAGCCGCATTGTGTTGAATAAATATTTCGTTTACAGCAGGCATTGTATAGGCTCTTTTTAAAAAAGATCTTTACCGTTTTCAACTTTAATCGTAGTTGAATATTTGTACTTGCCATCCTGGTCGTTATTACGTACGCGGTAGTAAACGGTATTGGCAGATAAGCTATTATCTAAAACACTGTTAGAAGTGGCGCCTGTTGAAGCAACAGAAGCTAACTTGGAGAAATTTTTACCATCAGCACTTCTTTCCACATCGTAAGATACTACGACTTTTTCCTGGGCTACTTTCCAGGTAAGCTGGGTGCCATTAGTTACTTTTTTGGCCTCTAATGAGAGGAAAGACACCGGAAGAGTAGCTTCAGCAATGGCAAAGCTGGTAGCCCATGTGTCAAATGTAATTGTTCCTGCACTGGAGTTACCATTATTTGAAGTTGTAAAAGCAAACACAAACACAAAGCGTGAACGCTGGTTTATATAGGAATTAAAGTTAGTTATCTCTAAACAGTATTTTCCATTTACAGGCCGGCCAGTGTACCTGCTAAAACGGGTGTAGGCAAATTTGCAGGCTCAACATAAATATTTAAACCGTCCAAAGGTGCATTGACGCCAATTTCAAAGGACAGTTAAATGGTATTACTGATATAACGATAAGTAGGTGAGGTTAAATCGTAAGTAACATTCGTGCTTGCATTTAATACAAGATAACCGTTGCTTCCCTGCGTAGTCTTAGACCAACCAGTTCCGGAAAAATCCAGCAAGCTGTTCGTGCCATCGTCAAAACTGCAATTGCCCGTCCATTGGGAGTATTGCAAGTGTTATATAATACAGTAAGCGTTTGGGCATTGGTTAGTTGTGTAGCTAAAATAAATGCGCAAGGGCGACAGATCTAAGGGTAAAGCTCCTTTTCATGGTTTCAAGTTTAGAGTATGAATAAAAATTGGTTACGTTGAAATGGTTAGTTTCAATGAGAACACGGATAGCAGTTTTAGAAAAGGAATTGCAATTAATAGTACTAATAGCTACGCACTATTGATGGGCTTGCTTAGATAGGGATGTTAATCTTGTGGTTTTTGAGAGGAGAGTTAAATTATAGAATAAAAATGAACTGCTGAGTTTAATTATGCAAATTAAATTTCATGTTTTTGCAAAAAATAAAGAATTAGCCTGGTTATCAATACTAGGGTTAAAGGAATAAAAGCAGAATGAATATCTTGGTGATAATAGGATTAGCTACGCAATTCTACAATGGCCTGGCATTTTTCTATAGCAATAGAAACATCTTTTTGCCAAACACACCGGTAACAGAAGTAGCGCCTAGCTCCTCAATATGCTTAGAACCTTGTATGGTGATGAGGTAATCAACCAAGTCTTTTACGGTTGGAAAGGTCAGCTTTTGTTTCATAATACTACCCCCGTTTTCTGAAACAAAAATCCAATAAGATCCGGTGCTGATCAATGATTGAGGTCATTTGAAATACTGATTGCGATAGACCGGCAGCAGAACATGCCTTACAAAATCATAATTTTTGCTGAACAATACTGGTTCCCGTTTAGCATTCTTAATTACCTGGAATATTTATTCTTTTCGTAGTTAACTTTTCCAAATTAATAGTGTCTAATTTTTATAACATTGAATCATAACATTGAATCACATTTAATACGCTATCATAATGCTTTTAGGCGATGTTCGGTTTATACCTACAGTGGATTTGCAAATGCAAATAAAAGAATTAGAGGCCAGGCATGCTTCCTCATTAGATAACGAAGCCGATATCCACACGCTTTCAAAAATTTGGCAACGCATTCAGAAAATCAAAAAAGAATTAGCAACACGCTAAAAATCTCCGTTAGAAGTTTTGACACAGGGGTTGCCTATTCAGGATAAAAGTTGTTTGTGTAGTTTGAGTGGGAAAGTGAAAAGAATAACAGCAGCTTTGTTATGGCTCCTATTCGAAGCAAGAGGTTAGCGAAGTATGGATGTGCATCTCTGAAATACTTCACCCTTAGCCAGTACAAACCAATGATGACTATATTAATTTCTTTACGGGGTTAATGTAGTCTTTTTTATCCAGGAAAGGAGTGCAAGGGAGGTCTTATGCAAAAACGTAACATATTATGGGTAGAGGATGATATGGATGATTTGTAGCTAATGCGTGATGTGCTTAAAGATTCAGATTATGACTTTTTAGTTCAGGAAGCAAACAATGGCAAAGAGGCGCTTCAGTATTTAAAAAGCATTACGGATGATGCACAACTTCCTTATTTGATCATTCTTGATATGAACATGCCCATTATGGATGTGAGAGAAACATTGAGAGATATAAAGGAAGATAGCCGGTTGTAAGATATTCCGGTAGTGGTATTCACTACATCGCATAGCGAAATGGATAAACAATATTGTAACCGGTACAATACCGTAATGGTTACCAAACCTATTAGTTATAAAAGCCTTGAAGAAGTAGTAAGTAAACTACTTAGTTATTGCGCCGTCCGACACCAGAAGTGAGTTGCTCCAACTCATCCATAACAATAGCAGGAATACTATTTGTACTGCTTGGCACGTTACAAAAGTTGTTAACCGAATAAACCTGAATGATGGATATTGCTAACCTTAACCTGGAACAGTTGCGTACGCTCTATTATCAGAAAACGAATAAACTTTCTAAATCATTGTTATCTGGTAAAGATTGGAACGAGCTAAAAGAACAGCGAGAAGAGGTTACTGCTTTAGGTATTACATTGCATAAACGGCTGGCAACCATGGGTACTGTTAAGCCGGCCGACTTTCAGGTGAATTTCAAAAATACTCAGAGTGATGAGGATGTGGCCGCATAAAAAGTTATTAGCCGGTACCGCATTTTCTTTATTCGGATGAGTACATTGTATTTCAGGCTTAATTAATTTTTCCCTCCTTTCTTTTAACCCTAAAGCGAAATGCCAAACCATGCAAACAGACCAGCTTTCAATAAGAAGCATCATCCTGGCCGATGACGACGATGATTTGGAGTTTTTTTCAGCAGCGGTAAAATCGCTTGTTCCTCTTCCTAATATCGAATACGTTTCAAATGGTATACGCCTCATGCAATTATTGGAGCATGTCTACCCAGATCTTCTTTTCCTGGATTTAGAAATGCCTTTTAAAAACGGTTTAGAATATTTGGTGGAAATAAGAGCCTCCGAAAAATTAAAGGAGCTGCCTGTCGTTGTTTTTTCTTCTACCACACGGCCAGCCAATATTCAAACGGCTTACGATATGGGTGCTCATCTCTTCTTATTAAAGTCATCCAACTTCGATGAGTACACCAACTCCATACAAGCTATTGTAAAATTAAATTGGAGCGATCCGCAAAAAATTAAAGAACAGTATTGTGTAAACGGAAGATATACAGTGTTTCAATGATCAAAATAGCAGGGTCTATATAAAGCAACTATCTTGGAAGAAATTTAGCGCTATGAAACCTGCCACCATCAAGTATCTGACATTGCTAATTGTTTCTTTTGTAACCATTAATTGTTATGCACAAAATCCAATCAATTGGACCAACAAACAATTAATGGAACCAGCTGATTTAGCCGCTGCAATTACAGCGAAAAAAGAACTTCCGGTGATTATTAGTGTTGGGCCTGCAGCTACCATTCCGGGATCGATCAATATTGGTATGACCAATAATCCCGAAGGTGTGCAAAAGCTAAAAACACAATTAAAATCGATTGATAAGAATAAGAAGGTAGTTGTTTACTGCGGTTGCTGTCCTTTCGAACATTGCCCTAATGTTCGTCCGGCAATTGATGTATTGAAAGCATTAAAATTTACAAATTATTACCTGTTGAACGTACCACACAACATCCGTAAGGATTGGATTGAAAAGGGCTATCCTGTTGCAAAAGACTAGCAATTGGCATTAGCCTATTAATTAACGTGTTGTGCTATTAAAAACTCAAAGCATGTTTGATTTGAGTTAATTTGTTACCGTTTAAATGGT
>PSMG01000014.1:0-58834 GCA_040290035.1 Chitinophagaceae bacterium | reverse complement strand
TACAAAACATATCAAATCTTTACGGAGTAAAAATAGCAAGCTAAAAAAGTGACAACTTGTTTGCAGTTTTTTTAAACTTAGAAACTAAATGATCCTGATCGAAACGGCGTAGAATTATATTGGGATTATCCAAAAGAGCAATGGCCGCTTGATGCAAACGGCAACTTGCAAATGGTTACTGAAGAATTGGACTTGCAGGATTTATTATCTCAGACAAATCAATAATTATACTCCACGATAAATCACACCAGTCGTTGGTGTTTCATACAACTCGATTCTGCTTAGCAAGGGGAGAAGTGGCTTTATTTGCTTCCAGATCCAAACAGTAATGTTTTCTGCTGTGGGATTTTCTAGTTCATCAATGTCGTTGATTAGTTTATGATCAAGTTGATCAATTACAGGGCCAAGAGCATCTTTTAATTCTTTAAAATCCATGATCCATCCATAGTGTGGATGAATATCACCTTCAATAAATACTTTTAATTTATAAGTATGGCCATGTATATTTTTACACTTATGATCCTCTGGAACATTGGGCAAAAAATGCGCAGAATCAAACGAAAACTCTTTGTAAATCTCCATCGGTCGCAAATGTACAGCAAGTGCCGAAAACGATTTCTTAAATCTGTTTTACAAAATAATGTGGTGGAAAACTGAAGTCTAGTTGTTTGTCTTTTTCAAACACACCATAAACAGTAGAACCACTGCCACTCATAGAAGCATAAACAGCGCCTTTGTTATACAATTCAGTTTTGATAGTAGCAATTTCAGGGTATTGTTTGAAGATGGCTTCTTCAAAATCATTAAGCAATCCGGCTTTCCATTGATCGATCGGTAAAGCAATAAATGTTTCAATTGATTGCCTGTTGGCAGAAGGTTTTATTTGACTAAAAGCCCAACCAGTATTGATGTGAATTCGTGGGTTGATAAGAACAAATGAGTAGGTGGATAGGTCTAAATCTATCTCTTTCAACACTTCGCCACGACTAGTGCCAATGCAAGGTTTGTTTTTAATAAAAAAAGGACAATCGCTACCCAATTGCAAAGCGTAATCCATAAGTTGCTGGTCGGAAATATTTAAGCTGAATTTCTTATTCAATAATAAAAGAGCAAAAGCTCCATCAGCACTGCCGCCACCTAGTCCGGCCCCGGTTGGAATGGTTTTATGTAACTGCATTTTTATCGAAGGCAGGTCAAAATCTTTTTGCAATAACCGATATGCTTTCACACAAATATTTTGCTCTGTATTTACATCAATTACATTTCCGCTTGAAGAAAATTGAATACCACTTTTTCCTTCGGCTTGAATAATCTCCAATGCGTCTTGCAAAGCAATAGGATAGAAGCAAGATTCTAAATCATGAAAACCATCTTCTCGTTTGCGAAGAATATGTAAGCCTAAATTGATTTTGCAGTTGGGGAAGTTGATCACCGTTAGGGGTTCTTTGTTCTGCTTTGAATTTCATCCCTAATGGCAATAGCACGTATATAATCTTCCTGCTCTAAAACTTCATTCAGCAGGTTATTCAAATCTTCCAGTGACATGGATTTTAAATCATTGACACTTTCTTCTTCAGATGGAGTTATGGTTTTGCGGGGTTTCTTTGCGCCGCCGGTATCTTCCATCAAGATACCTGCGCTTTCTAAAATGTTTTCGTATGTATAAACCGGACAACCAAACCGTATAGCTAAAGCCAAGGCATCGGATGTGCGTGAATCGATTTCAATAGTGTCGTTATCAGAAGAGCAAACTAGTTTCGAAAAGAAAATTCCTTCCTGCAGATCAGAAATGATTACTTCATGCAGGTCGATGTTGAAAGCGGTCATGAAGTTTTTCATAAGGTCATGTGTCAGAGGGCGGGAAGGCTGCATTTTTTCAAGCGCAACAGCAATGGCCTGGGCTTCAAAACCTCCAATCACAATGGGCAAGCGTCTCAATCCGTTCACTTCGCCAAGCACTACAGCGTAAGAATGCGTTTGCGTAATACTGTGCGAAAGAGCCACAATTTCCAATTCTATTTTCTTCATATTCGTATGCTAATTGTAACAAAAATGTTAAGTTACAAACCTACTGATTTTGTGCCAATAATAAGTTCAGCAACAGTGACACTTAAAAATGAATAAAGCGCATCTGGACTGTCGCTACAACAATAAATCAATTACAGTCAGAGCAATTGGCTACAACAAATATGACTCATCGCAGAAAGTTAAAATCAGCTTATTCCTGCTTTTATCCGCAGCATGTCAACAATAGAATAATCAACAGCAAGTTTTAAAACTCATTATTCATTATAGATTAATGCTTCACTTTCTTAATCGCCTCTGTTAACTTAGGAACTATTTCAAACGCATCACCAACAATTCCATAATCCGCAGCCTTGAAGAAAGGAGCTTCCGGATCTTTATTTATAACTACAATTACTTTACTTCTATTTACACCAGCCAAGTGCTGGATAGCGCCGCTGATGCCAATAGCAATATATAAATTAGGTGCAATGGCAATACCTGTTTGTCCTACGTGTTCATTATGCGGACGCCAATGCGCATCTGCCACCGGACGGCTACAGGCCAATGCAGCGCCTAATGTATCAGCTAGTTCTTCCACCATGCCCCAGTTCTCAGGACCCTTCAAACCACGGCCCGCACTTACCACAATATCTGCTTCAGTCAAAGCAACTTTGCCACTTGTTTTGGTAGAACCAGTCACTTTTACTTTCGGCGCATCTACAGTGAGATTTTCCTGAAGTACTTTTGCAGTACCACCTGTCTCAGTAATCTGGAATGCATTAACGTTTAAAGCAATAACCTTGATATCGCTGGTTACAGCAACATTGGCAAATGCTTTCCCTGAAAAAACATTTTTACGTACTACAAAACCATTTGATGTATCGGGCAATGCAACAGCACCCGAAACCAAACCCGCTTTTAAGCGAACTGCCACACGAGGTGCGATCATTTTTCCGGTAGAATTATTTGAGAAGACAATCACTTTTGCACCTGCTGCTTCAGCAATTTGTGTAATGGCTTTTGTAGCCACTTGTGAGTCTAATTGATTAAAAGCATCATTCTGTGCCTGGTGAATTTTCGTAACACCATATTTACCTAATGCTGTCAAGTCTTCATTCACGCTGCCCAACACAACACCTTCAGCAGAAGTGCCTAATTGTTGGGCCACTTTAGCTCCATAGCTGATTGCTTCCAATGAAGCTTTTTTTATGTGACCGTCTAAATGATCTATAAATATTAAAACGCTCATTTTAATTTGATTGATGGTTAGAAATTAAAAAACTCTTGCTTCTTCGTGCAGCATGCGTACCAATTCATCCACATTCTCTGGTGAAACCAACTTAACACCAGCTTTTGCAGGAGGCAAGCCAAATTCAACGGTTTTTGCCAGGGGCTCAACCGCAACTGGTTCAATCAATTTTAAGGGTTTGGTACGTGCAGCCATAATACCACGCATGTTTGGAATACGGGCTTCTGCCATTCCTTTCTGGCAACTAACCACTACAGGCAAAAAAACTTCCAGCGTTTCTTCGCCGCCTTCAATTTCCCTTTTAATAGTTGCTGTATTTCCATTCAACTGGAAATTGGTAGCCATAGCTACGTAAGGTATATCCAATAATTCGGCAAGCATGCCACCAACAGAACCATTGTTATAATCAATCGTTTCTTTTCCCGTGAAAATGATGTCGTATTCCTTTGCTATGGCAGCAATTTGTGAAGCAACTGTGTACGGATCAGTAGGATCTGTATTGATTCGGATCGCTTCATCGCCACCCAAAGCCAAAGCCTTGCGGATAATAGGCTCTGCATCAGAATTACCAACTGTTACTAAATGGATAGTAGTTGAAGCGTTGGCTTCTTTTAATTCGATGGCACGCACCAATGCATACCATTCGTCATAAGGATTAATGATCCATTGCACACCTGCTTCAGCGAATTTCGTGTTGTTATCAGTGAAGGCTATTTTTGCTGTAGTGTCAGGCGTTTTGCTAATGCACACTAAAATTTTCATATAGCTCAAGTATTTTAAATTTAGTTGCTTATGCAACTATTCTTTTACAAATATAAGGCGCAAAGATAGAGGTAAACATTTTTATGGATAGAGTTGAACGTTTAAAACAATTTTTACAGGAAAACCCAAACGACAGTTTTGTGCAGCATGCGCTGGCTCTGGAATATGTAAAAATGGGTGATGATGCCGAAGCCCGTAAATTGTTTGAAAATGTGCTGCTACACGATGAAAACTATATTGGTAGTTACTATCATTTAGCCAAGTTATTAGAACGGCTAAACGAACAAGATGCTGCCATTGCTACTTATGAAAAAGGCATGCAAAAAGCAAAAGCAGCAGGTGATAATCATGCTTTCAGCGAGTTGCGTTCAGCTTATGAGGATTTTACGTTTTAATGGTCGAATTGGAGACATAAACTATTCAATCTTTCTTTGTACTACATGCAACTACTCCAAGGCTTTCAAAAATTTTTTAAGGAACGGCATTTCAATAATCCAACCTTTCGCTTTTTAATAGCAGTAAGCGGTGGCGTGGATAGTGTTGTATTGTGCGAATTGTGCAAACAGTCAGCCTTTGAGTTTGCCATTGCTCATTGCAATTTTGGATTGAGAGGCGATGAAAGTGAGCGGGACGAAGCTTTTGTTCGTTCGCTCAAGGAAAAATATGGTGTAGAGGTTTTTGTAAAAAAGTTCGATACAGAACAATACGCAGCGGAAAAAAAGATTTCAATCCAGGTTGCTGCCAGAAACCTGCGCTATAAATGGTTTGAAGAAATAAGAAAGACAAATGCTTTCAATTTTGTTTTGCTTGCGCATCATCTGAATGACAGCATCGAAACAATGCTGATCAATTTTTTTAGAGGGACTGGCTTAGAGGGATTAACAGGAATTTCTGGCTATTCATCAACGCATTTTTTAAGACCATTGTTGTTTGCAAGACGTGATGAAATTGAAGCTTTCGCCAGGGAAAACAAATTAGGGTGGGTAGAAGATTCCTCCAATGCTTCTTCTAAGTACACCCGCAATTTTTACAGAAACGATATCATTCCCCAAATCAAAAAAGTATATCCGCAGGTAGAAGAAAATCTGGCAAATAATCTGGAGCGTTTTCAACAAATAAATCAATTATACCAATCGATGCTTTCTGAACGAAGGCAGAAGTTGGTAAAATATGTTGGCTTTGAGATTCATATTCCGGTCACCAAATTATTAGCTTATGGAAGTATCGCTCTTATTTATGAATTGATCAAAGAATATGGCTTTGGCGAAAAGCAAGTACAGGAAGTTTTAAAATTATGTAAGGCTGATTCAGGCAAGTATATAGCTAACCAACATTATCAAATCATCCGACATCGCAAGTGGTTAATCATTGCTCCAACTGTTTCCCGCCATTTAGAAACTTTAGCGATCGAAGAAAAAGATAAATCTGTTTTATTTGCCGCAGGTTCACTACAGTTCTCCCAAATGTCAAAAGAAAAATGTAAAATGACAACTGCTGCTGCCATTGCTCAATTAGACGCAAAAGACATAAAGTTTCCTCTATTGCTTAGAAGATGGAAGCATGGTGATTATTTCTATCCGTTAGGCATGCGCAAAAAGAAAAAGCTTGCTCGTTTTTTTATTGATCAAAAGCTTTCAAAGACAGAAAAAGAAAATGTTTGGGTTTTAGAATCTACCCAACGGATTATTTGGGTAGTTGGCTGGCGCATTGATGATCGATTTAAAATAACAAATAACACGCAGGAAATCTTACAAATAGAATTAACCAAACTTCCAGTTTAACCAAACCTTAATTTGTTCAATACAACTCTCAATCACAGGATAATGCGCTACTCTCCCTAAAACCACTACAAATGCCAATCCGTAAATGGCACCCCAAATATGCGCTGAGTGGTTAATGTTATCCCCACCTCTTCGGTCCATCATCGCAGATATCAAAAGATACAACGGCGCAAAAATGAAACCCGGAATAGGTATGGGAATAAAATACATGTAAATGCCTGTTGTAGGTGAAAGCAGTAGACCAGCAAAAATTACAGCACTTACAGCACCGGAAGCACCTAAACTTCTATAATTATAATTGTCTTTGTTCTTGTTGTAAGTTGGTAAAATGGAAGCCATTAACGCAGACAAATACATTAACAGATAAAGCCATTTGCCACTATTCGGTAACAGAGAAATAAATGCATCTTCCACAAATTTGCCAAAGAAATAGAGCGATAACATATTGAAGATAAGATGACCCAAATCTGCATGAATAAAGCCGCAAGTGAAAAAACGATACCATTGGTTACGGTTGCTAACAGCAGGCGGATAAAAAATGAGATCGTCGATTACCCGTTGATTGCTAAATCCTACAAACGATACCAGGCAAGTAACAAGAACAATGATCAGCGTAAGGTTCATTTCCATGGTGGCTAATTAACGATGGTGATATTTTTCATTGCGCAAAATAGTACAGGCACGGTAAATCTGTTCTGCCAAAATTAAGCGTACCAATTGATGCGGAAAAGTAAGCTTGGAAAGCGACCATTTCAATTTTGCTTTTTTAAATACCGCTTCGTCAATTCCAAAAGCACCACCAATAAGAAAAACTAAGTTGCGTGTGCTTTCATTTGCCCGTGTTTGCAAGATAGTTGCCAAACCTTCTGACGTGTACTCTTTGCCGTATTCATCCAAAGTGATCAGGTAATCATCATCTTTTAATAAATCCAAAATCACTTCTCCTTCCCTTTTTTTTAAGTCTGATTCGGAAAGGGTTGCTGCGTTTTTAGGTGCCTGAATGATATTCCACTCAATTGGGAAATAGCGGCTAACTCGTTTGGTAAAGTCTTCCACACCTAATTTGATGTAGCTTTCGTGTCCCTTACCGATTGTCCAGATTAAAATCTTCATTACCGACTGTTGAGCTACAATACTAATTATTTTATGGCTGTGGTACGATAATTTATTGCTTAGCTGGGTTTGGAATTATCATGATGCAACGGCTTGTTTTTTGGTTTCTTTTTATTCACGTATTTATTATTGGCTCGGCACAAAAAGTTGATTCTGTCAAAGCAGCAGCTAGCATTAGGTATGCACACCCTTCAGGGCTTGCAAAATTTTTCATCGGTAAAAACTATCGCCAGGAATGGGCAACACCTGTTGCTATGCCTATCTTTTATTTAAAAAATTCTGGACTTACTGCCGAAAAGTTAGGCGGCGGTATGCAAACGAAATCATTACAACTAAATGATGCGCAGGGCAGAGAATGGGCTTTGAGGACTGTAGATAAAAATGCCAAAGGTGCTTTGCCGCTAAAAATGCAGCAAAACAAACTGGTAGTTAGTGTGGTTCAAGATCTCATTTCAGCATCACATCCATACGGTGCTCTAATTGTTCCTACCTTGGCAAAAGCTATTGATGTTCCTACTGCCAATCCGAGATTGTATTACGTACCTATTCAAAACGATTTAGGAAAATATGATCTAACATTTGCTGATAAAGTATGTATGCTGGAATTAAAAGATCCTGCCCCAAATAATGTTAAAACGATAAGTACGCAAGAACTTTTGAAGGAACTACAAAAAAGTCCAAACAATCAGTTAACTCAAATATCCGTTTTAAAAGCAAGGCTCTTAGATATGTTGATTGCCGATTGGGATCGTCATGAAGACCAATATAAGTGGTACGCAAAAATGAAAACGGAAAAAAAGTTTATTACATATTACCTAAGGATAAAGACCAGGCTTTTTTCAAGTCAACGGGCTGGTTTGTTCGAATTGCCACTGTTTTTATCATGAAGTGGACAAAAGGTTTCAACAATAATTTATCGAACGTAAATAATCTCAATTATAAAAGTCAATTGTTTGATGCAAGATTTTTAAATGAATTAGATCGCTCCCAATGGCAAGAAATAGTGCAAACCGTTCAAAACAATGTTACGGATGAAGTGATCAAGGCAGCGGTACATCAATTACCAAAATCGATCTATGCCATTGATGGTGACGCAATCACAAAAAAACTAATCAGCCGTAGGAATGATTTATTAGCTGGCGCAATGAAATATTACAAGCACTTAAATGCCGTTGTAAAAATTGATGGTACGGATGAAGACGAACGATTTGAATTATCTGGGAGTGGTGACAGTTTAAGGGTTCAAGTTTTCCAAAAAGGAAAATCAAATCCATTTTATAACCGTTCTTTTTCTCCAAAAGAAACCAAATAAATTGAACTGCATGGCTGGAAGGGAGATGATGAATTTATTGTTCGGGACGACGTGACTCAAAAAATCAAATTGCATTTTTACGGGGGAGCAGGAGAAGATACTTACAATCTCGGTGGAGGAGCAAAAAAGCAAATCTTTGATTCAGGCACCAACAAGATGCTAAAAACAGAACGTACCAAAATAAAAAAGGCTACAGCTGAAAATTAATCAAGTAAAGCATAAACAGGATAAGCAAAAAACCGATTAAAGAAACAAGTACACTCCAGTTTCGAATTGTCTTAGTATGTGCATGCCTCATACAAAGAATATTAATTGTTACTTCAATTCTACAATTCTAATATTTGTAGCGAAACGCTATTTCCCTGATAATGGCTTTGTAATTGCATAATAGGTTTAACTGAATAAACCAACTTATCCATTTGAAAAACTCCTAACCTCGGCAGCACTTAAAGGAGTTGTACAATATGAAACAATTTTACTTATTGATTTTCTTGTGTGTATTAGTAAACTCTACTATTGCGCAAAATTTTATACTAGAAACCCTAATTGGTTACTGAGAACTTCCTGCTACAAAATTTGAAGCTACCATTTCCAAAAAAGGTTTCAAACATTTTTCTCAAGAGGAAAATAACGGCTTGGTTTTTAAAAAATTCCTCTGTTCAAAATCAAAAAATAAATAGGATAGGGAAGACTATTTAGGGTTTGCCAGCAAAGCAAATGAACGTTTTCTGTCGTATGAAACAATCAGTCAAAAAGATTTCCAGGCATTATTGATTGAGCTAAAGAAATCGTTTAAATACAATGCTGCTAAAGAGGGTCAATTTCCATTGTTGTTTCAAAAAGAAATTATTTCTGTAATTGTTACCATTGAACAAAAAGATTCAGTTACAGCTTACCATTTTCTATTAGAACAGGCAAATTTGCCAAAGCCAAAAGACTTTTCCTATGCAGAAGACTTGCTGCAACTAACATTGCATGAATACCTTATTTCCGTTTTCGGACAACAAAACGTTTTAAAAGACGTTTTTTATTTTTCAGAAAAGGATTTGACCCAATGCAGTGTACTATTTCCCAATAGTAACCGCACCTTAGTGTTCGTTTGGAAAGACGAAGAGAATTACCGTGACCCGTCTTTTTTGATTGTTGGTGGTCATATTCAGACAGAAAAATCCATGCAATTCGACAACCAGATTGAACAAAATGTTTGGCGCTCTAATCAAGGTCTTTATACAGGAATGAGCTTAAGTGAATTGCAAACCCTTAATGGCCAGGACATAAAATTTTATGGATGTAAATCAGATTATGCAGGAGCAGTAATGCCGCAGACAAAAGGCAAAATCAATTTCGACCGGATCGGATGCGTTTTGAATTATCTTAACTGTGCAGGTTCTGCCAACTATCAAAAACCTGTAGTGAATTCAGGCGATGCCTTATCTGACGATAAAAAATTTATGTAACGACAATGATTATTTTACCCGAAAAAACGTCCAATAAATTGTAACTGAGCATACAATTTACCCTTACTAAGCTTTTCCACCCGTGAATGCTATTCATCAAGTTCACTAAAACTCAAAATATGAAACAGCTATTCTTTTCTTTGATTGCTTTGGTTATGATCATTCAGGTTACGCAAGCACAAAAGAAAGTCAAAATGAAGTCCGACAACATGAAGGTTAAAACAAAAGTGGCTGCAGCTACTACTGCCGCCAACATGATGATGCCTTATGTGGCGGAATACTCATCTAATTTTAGGATGGGCAATCAGCAACATGCAAAAATGATTTTAGAACTAAGGAAAGATTATGATGACAATGATCTTGACCGTCATGCAGATTGGTTTGCTGACACAGTAACAATGGTGTAACCAAACGGAATGGTAGTAAAGGGTAGAGAGGCAAATATGCAAGGCGTAAAACAGTATCGGAATGGATTTTCTGCTGTCAAGAGCCGTATCAGCGCATGGATTCCATTGTATAGCGTTGATAAAAACGAAAGCTGGGTAGCAGTTTGGGGCACAGAAGAAGATACGGATCAGTCTGAAAAGGTAACATCCACAGAATTACATGAAATATGGCGTATTAATAAGGATGGAAAAATAGATTTTATGCAACAGTTCACTGGTAAAACACCAAAATAACAACTATTAAAAGAAAGCTGCAGTATTGCAGCTTTCTTTTACGAATTAGTCCTTCCGTGCCACTGATCTACCTGTTTTTCTTTTTGCTTGCGCAGTATACTTTGTAATTTATTAATGCACTCGTCAGCTGCTTGTTCAAAGTCTGCTGCACTTTCTTTTACAAAAAGATTATTGCCTGGTACCTCCAAACGTATCTCGCAATAATCGTTCGGCGTTGCCCTATCTGGACCAAAAAACAGCGTAACATTTGCTCTAATGATATGGTCGTTGGGTTTTAGCTTACCTAATTTTTCTTTTATATAAGCTTCTAATTCTTCGCCTGCTTTAAATCCTAATGATTGAATAATTACATCCATACGTTCGTTTTTCTAATGCTACACCATTATCATACCATAAAAAAACTGCTCCAAAGATCGGTTACTTTATTCTAATAGTAGCTTAACAGTAAACTGTTCTTTATCGTTTGAAACCTGCAAATAATAGATGCCTTTGGCAATAATTGCATTTAATGGAACAGCTATAAGCGTATTATTCTGATTAAAACTTCCTTTTTGAACTACATTACCCTTAGCTGATGCAATTATATAAGTGAAGTTTCCTGTAAGTACATTTCTTGGACTTAATAGAATTATTTCTTTAGCAGGATTGGTGATGAATATGCTGTGCAAGGGTTTGAATTGAATTTGACCGATTATATACTGAAACCTTTCGAATTTAAACGCTTTTTAATTGCTGTCAATAAAGTAAAACAGCACGGAAAGAACTTCCTGTTTCTGCCGCTACTGAAAAGGATCATATATTCATTAACGTACAGAAGAAGAAAATAAAGTTACAATTTTCGGACATTCTCTACATTGAAAGTCAGAAGGAATATATCAAAATTGTAACTACAAAAAATATATATCTTTCAAAGATGAGCACCCATGAAATCGAAACCCTACCGCCTCCTACACAGTTTAAAAGAATTCATCGTTCCTATATAGTTTCCGTTTCAAAAATCAATTCTTATACTTCAGAAGATGTTGAAGTAAACCGTATGTGGATACCTATTGGTAGAGGTTATAAAGATGCAATTAATGAACTTTAGTCATACAGGAACTAATACATCACTCGGTTTGTCCTAAAAAGCAATTTTAAAATTGATACAACAACTCTTGAAGAGCTTAGGTTAAACTTCCAACCAGTAGTTTTGCAAAAAGCAATTTTATGATACAAGCGAAAGGATTTGCCGCACAAAGTGCAACTGAGCCATTAAAGCCTTACTCTTTTGAAAGAAGAACATTAAGACCACATGATGTACAAATAGAAATTTTATACTGCGGGGTGTGTCACTCTGATTTGCATACGGTGAGAAATGAGTGGGGACGGAGTGCGTATCCTTGTGTGCCTGGCCATGAAATTGTTGGTCGTGTAACTGCCGTTGGCGATCATGTAACGAAATATAAAATTGGTGATGTAGCAGGTGTTGGCTGTCTGGTTGACTCGTGCCGTGAATGCAAAAATTGTAAGCAAGGCTTGCAGCAATATTGTGAAGAAGGCGCAACGTTTACCTATAATAGCCCTGATCGTGTTGATGGAACAAATACATTAGGGGGCTACTCAAATGTGATTGTTACGGACGAAAATTTTGTATTACTTATCTCTGATCGTTTACCTCTGGAAGCTGTAGCCCCATTGCTTTGTGCTGGTATTACTACTTTTTCACCTTTGCGTCATTGGAAGGTGGGCAAAGGCCATAGAGTTGGTGTACTCGGATTGGGTGGATTGGGACATATGGCAGTGAAGTTCGCAGCATCATTTGGTGCAGAAGTGACTATGCTTAGCACATCCGCAAATAAAGAAGCCGATGCAAGAAGATTAGGTGCACACAAATTTGCTTTGACGAAAGATCCAAAACAAATAGAAGCGTTGACCAATTATTTCGATTTCATTGTTGATACAGTTTCTGCACCGCATGATTACAATATGTATTTGAATATGCTCAATACGGATGGTATTATGATCTGTGTAGGTGTGCCGCCAACACTTACAGAAATTTTGGGCTTCAATCTTATTAGTAACCGGAGAAGTATTGCTGGTTCGTTGATTGGCGGTTTGCCTGAAACACAAGAAATGTTGGATTATTGTGCCGAACACAACATTGTTTCAGATGTAGAAGTAATTAACATCGACTATATTAACGAAGCATATGAACGTATGTTGAAAGGTGATGTGCGTTATCGATTTGTTATTGATATGAAAAGCTTGAATTAATTTTTGCAGTTATATTAACTGACGCATATTAATCAATATGACTGAAACTGTGCTGCCATTAAAAGGAATTGTTCAACATTACGCCTGGGGCGGAAATGAATTTATACCTGATCTTATCCATCTTCCTAAAGAAGATAAGCCGTACGCGGAGTATTGGATGGGTGCTCATGCAAGTGCGCCTTCTTTGGTAGATGAACGAAAGCTGAACGAACTTATTCAGCATAATCCTATCAAATACATAGGTAAAGATACTTTTGAACGCTTTGGAGAATTGCCTTATTTGTTCAAGGTCTTGGATGTAAAAGATATGCTTTCCATTCAGGTCCATCCAACAAAAGAAGAAGCAATAAAAGGATACGAAAAAGAAGAACAGTCAGGCATTCCTTTAAGTGCTCCCCATAGAAATTATAAAGACAAAAATCATAAGCCTGAAATCATGGTGGCACTTTCTGATTTCTGGTTGCTGCATGGTTTTAAAAAAGAAGACGAATTAAAGAAAACACTGGATGCAGTTCCTGAATTCAATTTCCTAATAAAGGTTTTTGATAAAGAAGGTTATTATGGATTGTATAAGACGGTAATGGAACTGCCCCAAGATAAAGTTGATGTTGTTTTAAAACCGCTGGTTGAAAGAGCCTTAGAAAATAAAACGACTAATAAATCCGGGCCGCAGTTCTGGGTGCAAAAGTTATTTGCAGGCGCAAAGGAATTGAATCAATTAGACAGAGGTATTTTTTCTATTTATTTTTTTAACATCGTTCATCTAAATATAGGTGAAGGCATTTTTCAGGCAGCAGGTGTACCACACGCTTATTTAGAAGGACAGAATTTAGAGCTAATGGCCAATAGTGACAACGTATTACGTGGCGGCCTGACACCAAAATATATTGACGTTCCTGAATTACTGATGCATATAAAATTTGAGGGCATTAGCCCGCAAATTTTAAAAGGCCGGAAGGTCAATGAATATGAGTGTGTTTATGAAAGTCCTGTTTCTGATTTTGATATAAGCGTAATAAAGTTAGATGCAGGTGCTGCCTGTCAAACGAGTACATTCTCTGGCGAAATTTTCTTTGTGTTGAAGGGAGCAGTTGTGATAGGCGAGCAAACCTTTAAAAAAGGTGAAGCTTTTTATGCGCTTCCTGATTCGCAATTTTCAATAAAAGCTACAGTAAATGCAGTAATCTACCGTGCTTTTGTACCTAAAAGGAAATAACGTAATAATGACCAAAATCATATGCTGGATGACCAGTGGCAACGGCCATTGCAACGTAGAAAAATATCTTTGCTGCAATATCAAAGAACATTTATTGGATCATCTGAATTGATCAAAGAACCTAGGGCAGCTTGGGTTTTTTGATTTTATAAATGCTTATTAATTGATGTTTTGACATGATTTATCCCAGGCTAATTGACTTACATCATACAATAAGGCATAATCAAATTTCATTTTTGCAATACATTTCAAACTACTACAAAAAATGTTTTTATCGCTTCCTTCGAACCCTATAACGGTAAATCGTTGATAGTATTGGGATTGGTAAATATGCTGCTGGGTAAAGCTCAAAAGGTAGGGATACTTTAAGCCCATTATTAATCCCGATCCGAGTGAAAAAAGGATATTCATATCGAAACGATTCTTGCTCATTTTTTTATTCCGCCAGAGTATAATGATACATATGCTTTTACACGCCAGCTGGCAATGAGCTTGTTGGAAAAAGGAAGGCAAAATGATTTGATCGAAGCAGTCATTAATAAAGCCAAGAAATTGGAAAAGGTTTATGATTTTGCAGTAATTGAAGGAAGCGATTTTATCGGCGCAGATACTGCCTTTGAGTTTGAAACGAATGTTACAATTGCAAAAAACTTTGGTGCATCGGTAGTCATTGTTATCTCAGGAGAAAGTAAATCTACTTCGCAAATTATCAGTTCAGCCTTAACGGCGTATCGCAATTTCACTGATCGGGAAGTAAAAGTGATCAGTATTATTGTTAATAAAGTAGCTGCAAAACAAATTGTTGATGTGCAGGAATTCTTAACAGAACAGCTACCAGATTCTGTTTCACTTTCCATTATTTCAGAAAATAAAAATCTGCATGCGCCAACCATGCGTGAAGTATACGAGCATTTGGGTGGTAAGGAGATTTTAGGCGAAGATGAATTGATCAAACAGGTGCAAAACTTTATCACCGGCGCCATGCAAGTGCCGCAGTTTTTAAATCATATAAAAGAAAACGTATTGAAAATAAATGATAGCAGAAGACTTAGTAAATCGATACCTATGAACATCTTTGTAATCAACTCAGGAAGTAGCTCTATTAAATACCAACTCTTTTGAATGCCAAATAAAAGCCTGTTTGTTCCGGATTGGTAGATCGGATTGGATTGGAGAACTCATCTATCACTCATAAAATTTATTGTGAGGGTGTAGAAAGACGAATCATTAAAAATATTCAGATACTTGATCATGAAGCTGGCTTGTATGCTATAACGCAGCTGCTAACAGACGAAAACACAGGTGTGATCGACGATCCAGAAGAAATAGAATTGGTAGGAAATAGGGTAGTACATGGAGGTGAAAGTTTTGCTTCAACGACAGAAATTGCCAAAGCAGTAAAGGAGGAAATAAAAAAATTATTCGACTTAGCACCACTTCATAATCCTGCTAATTTTTTGGGAATAGAAATGACAGAAAAAATATTTACAACCGCCAGAAAAATTGCTGTTTTTGATACTGACTTTCACCAAACGATGCCGGAACAAGCCTTTCTTACGTGATACCGCAAACACTTTATACAGAAATGGGTATTAGGGCTTATGGATTTCATGGCACCAGTCATAAATATGTGAGTGAAAAAGCAAGCTGGTATTTGGAAAACGCATCTGCAAAAATCATTACGATTCATTTAGGTAATGGTTGCAGTATGGCGGCAATAGATTGGGGTAAATCAGTTGATACTACTATGGGTTTTGTGCTTTTAAGCGGCTTGATTATGGGCACACGTTCCAACGATATTGATCCATCCATTATTTTTCATTTGGTTAACCAGTTGGGATATAGTTTTGACCAGGTAAACACATTGCTTAATAAGCAAAGTGGCATGCAAAGTCTGACGGGCTTTAGCGATATGCGAGATATTTTGAAAGCAATCGCCAGCTGCGATGAAGAAGCAACGCTTGCCTAACGGATGTATGCGTACCGTATCAAAAAATACATTGGCTCTTATGCTGCTGTTTTAAATGGATTAAATGCCATTGTGTTTACAGCAGGTGTTGGAGAAAATGATAATATTATCCCTAGTTTGATTTCTAATCAAATGGACAATCTGGGAATTGAACTAGATGAAGAAAAAAATAAAGAAAGAGTAGATAGTCTCAGGGCCATCAATACTGAAGTATCAAAAGTCAAGATTCTCATAGTGCCTACTAACGAAGAACTCGAAATGGCGAAACAATGTTACGGGCTGATTATCGAAGAAGTATTTGCTTAAACAAAAGGGTTCAAACAAACCCTTTTTTATTTTAATCATTTAAAAATTCAAAACAATCCAGAAAAGCTTCCTGCTTAACAGAGCAACCCTTATTAATGTTTTTCACATACAATACGGTCATGTATTTCCCATTTGTATAAGCTTTCACTTTCCAATCAATTCCTTTTTTATCCTGCCAGAAATCGATAATACCTAATGTGTTTTTCTTATCACGCAAGGTATGTCCTGTAATAACGCCAACATTATGCGGAATGCTTAGCCCGGCACGTATTCCTTCTGTAAAGTGAACCAGCTTTTTTTCGGACTCAAAATAATTTAAGGGTTTATGCAATCTGGCACATAATACACCATAATGCGCATCGCCTTCGCTGCAATTAGCATAATGCACTAACTAGTTTTCTGATGTATGTAAGGTTTGATGATTGAATGATGGCAACATCATTACGGAACAATCAGTATTTGGAATTGAATACCTACGAAATGTATTGGGTGATTTTCGGAACAGCAAGGCACCGGCTAGTAAATAAAGTATGCTTTCCATAGTGAAAAAGATTAGTGGCTTGTGCTTGTAAGTTAAAAGTTATTTTTGTTTTACAGATTATGGACCAATTTTTTTTCTACGGAACGGAGACTTTGACCGTTCAAAAAGCAATTTTGTTAGCCGCAGGAAAGCTTAAAGGCAAGCTGGATGCAGCCGCTACAGACAAAATTAGAAAGAGTGAAAGTTATGTGCAGAACATGGTGCAGCAGGATAAAACGGTTTATGGAGTAACCACTGGCTTTGGCATTTTAGCAAATACAAAAATCTCTGAAGAAGATACCCGTACACTTCAATATAAAATTCTGCAAAGTCATAGCGTTGGTGTTGGTGATCCTATTCCGACTGAAATTGCGAAGCTGATGCTCATCACAAAAGTGCAGGCATTAGCTAAGGGTTATTCGGGTGTCCAACTGTCAACCATTGAACGCATTCTTTGGCATATTTATAATGATGTGATCCCAGTTGTTCCAGAAAAAGGAAGCGTCGGTGCTTCTGGTGATTTGGCACCTTTGGCGCATTTGTTCTTGCCATTAATTGGTTTAGGAGAAGTTTTTTATAACGAAAAGAGATGCTCATCTCAGGAAATATTAAGACAATTCAATTTAGAACCAATTGAATTAGGTCCAAAAGAAGGATTGGCTTTGATCAACGGAACACAATTCATTTTATCCTTTGCTATTAAGGCCGTGCAACGCATGCAAAATTGTTTGGATGCTGCTGATATTATTGGTGCCATGAGCTTGGAAGCATTAACAGGAACAAAGGCACCATTTGATGAACGTTTGCACAACCTGCGACCTTACGAAGGCAATATATTAGTAGCGCAACGACTTCGTTTGTTATTGCAAGATTCTGAGATCATGCAAAGCCATATAGATTGTGGCCGGGTGCAAGATCCATATTCGTTACGCTGCATGCCGCAAGTGCACGGCGCCTCACGTAATGCATGGTTGCATTTAAAAGAGCTTACAGAAATTGAACTTAATGCAGTTACTGATAACCCGGTTGTATTTGGTGAAGACGATGTAATTAGTGGTGGCAATTTTCATGGACAGACATTGGCCTTGCCTTTGGACTATGCTTGCTTTGCAGCTGCAGAAATCGGCAACATTTCTGATCGACGCTGTTATTTATTATTAGAAGGTAAATGGGGGCTGCCTATGTTGTTAATGAACAATGTAGGATTGAATAGCGGCTTTATGATTCCTCAATACACAACGGCAGCATTGGTGACAGAAAACAAAACGCTTTGTTTCCCGGCAAGTGTCGATAGTATTCCAACTTCTTTAGGACAAGAAGACCACGTGAGTATGGGAAGTATTAGCGGTAGAAAATTGAATCGTGTGTTGGATAATTTGGAATTCATTTTGGCCATCGAATTATTATGTGCCTGCCAGGCTATCGAATTCAGAAGGCCTTATAAAAGCAGCGAGCTGTTAGAATTTGCACACCATTATGTCCGGGAGAAAGTAGGCTTTGCTGAAGAAGACCGGATTTTTGCAGACGACATCAACGCTATAAAAAATATCATTTGCGATTTTTCTTTTGTAGGTAAATTGAATGAATTTGCACAGAGCAAAAATGTTCATCTAAATATCAATTTTACAAACTTTTCTATATAGCTATTTATGAGTACAACTATTTATACCAAATACAATCCGATCAAATATAAAACGCCGACCGGTACCGAACTGAATTGCAAAGGGTGGATACAAGAAGCCGCACTGCGCATGTTGCTGAATAACCTTAATCCTGATGTAGCTGAGCGGCCGGATGATTTAATTGTATACGGCGGCAGAGGAAAGGCTGCAAGAAATTTTGAAGCTTTGAATAACATTATTGCTGCTTTAAAAGTGTTGGAAAATGACGAATCGCTGTTGATACAAAGTGGCAAGCCAGTCGGCATCATGAAAACACATAAGGATGCACCTCGTGTGTTGATCTCCAACTCGCAGCTTGTTCCAAATTGGGCTAATTGGCAGCATTTCGACGAGTTGGAAAAAAAGGGTTTGATTATGTATGGCCAAATGACTGCTGGGTCATGGATCTACATCGGTTCGCAAGGCATTGTTCAGGGAACGTATGAAACATTTGCCGCTGTCGCGGATAAACATTTTAGTGGAACCTTGAGAGGAACCTTGAACGTTACTGCTGGCTTGGGCGGAATGGGTGGCGCACAACCGTTAGCAATTACTATGAACGAAGGTGTTTGTCTTGCCGCCGAAGTGGAATCGTGGCGCATTCAGAAAAGAATAGAAACAAGGTATTGTGATTTGATATTGTATGATATTGATAAAGCTATTGATCGTGCATTGGAAGCGAAACAAAAAGAAGAAGCTTTATCTATTGGTGTTGTGTGCAATGCAGTTGACTTATTGCAACGTTTAGTAGATAGAAACATTACACCCGATACTTTAACCGATCAAACATCGGCACATGATCCGCTGATTGGATATTGGCCGCATCAAATTTCTTACGAGCAGGCAAAAGTGTTACGTGAAGAAAATCCGGAACAATATATTGACTATGCTTATGATTCGATGCGCCGCCACGTAGAACTGATGTTGACATTACAAAAACGTGGCGCTGTTACGTTTGATTATGGCAACAATATTCGTGCACGTGCTAAGGAACGTGGTTTGCAGAATGCATTTGATTTTCCTGGCTTTGTTCCGGCTTACATACGCCCGCTTTTTTGCGAAGGCAAAGGTCCATTTCGTTGGGCAGCATTAAGCGGCGATGCAAACGATATTGCTGTGACAGATGAAGTAATTGCACAATTGTTTCCCAACAATAAATCATTGCATCGCTGGTTAAAACTTGCGAAAGAGCGAATCGCTTTTCAAGGTTTGCCTGCACTCATTTGCTGGTTAGGACAAGGTGAAAGAGAGAAAGCGGGATTAGCATTTAATGAATTGGTACGAAGCGGAAAAGTGAAAGCGCCGATTGTTATTGGTCGAGACCATTTAGATACAGGCTCTGTTGCTTCTCCAAACAGGGAAACAGAAGCAATGATGGATGGCAGTGATGCTGTTGCTGATTGGCCCATTCTAAATGCGTTAATGAACACGGCCGGAGGCGCCAGCTGGGTGAGTCTGCATCATGGTGGTGGTGTGGGAATGGGCTATAGCATTCATGCCGGAATGGTGATTGTGGCTGACGGCAGTGCCGATGCAGAAGCTCGATTAAAAAGAGTGTTACGAAACGATCCCGGTATTGGTATCATTCGCCATGCGGATGCGGGTTATGAAATTGCAAAGGAAACGGCAGAAGAATTTCATTTGAATATTGAAAGCAGGCTGAAATAATGCTTTCGTTACAAATCAATAATTGTTGATGACAATTTATTAATATTGATAAAACGATTGCTTGCTAGTAGCAGTTACTAAATTTAGTTTTGTAACCGCATTTTAAAAGAGCAGTAACCTTACTGCTCTTTTGTTTCTCATGCTTTAACAAAGCCCTTCTTAAAGCTAACAAGGATTTACCTACTTTTGCCGCCGCCTATGCATTCTATTGAAGCTATTTATTCATTATTGTTTGAGAAGAAGAAGATCGCCATTACCATGCATCAAAAACCTGATGCTGATGCAATGGGATCCACCTTGGGTTTATATCATTTCTTAGTGCAGTTCGGTCACGAGGTACAAGTGATTTCTCCAACCAATTGGGCCAGATGGGTGGCGTGGATGCCCGGTGCTGATGCGGTGATTGATTATGAATTGAACAAATCAAAAGCTGATGCTTACTTAGATACGGTAGACTGGTTGTTTTGCCTTGATTTTAATCATATGGGCAGAACAAAATCAATGGCTGCTCAGTTGCAAAACTTATCCTGTACCAAAATTTTAATTGATCATCACCAGGAGCCCGATGTACAAACGTTTACTTACGGCGTTTCTAATACAGCTAAAAGCTCTACCTGCGAGATGGTGTATGATTTTATTTGCCAGTCTGGTCATCGTGATAAAATAAATAATTACGTAGCGCAATGTTTATATGCTGGAGTAGTGGCTGATACTGGTTCGTTCCGGTTTTCTTCTACTCATGCCGACACACATAAAATGGTTGCTTACCTGAAAGAAATAGGTTTGCAACACACTTATGTACATGAACAACTCTATGATAATTTCCTTGAGAACCGTTTGCGTTTTTTGGGTCATGTGTTGAGCAATCGCATGGAAGTGTTTTATGAACTGAATACAGCTATGATTGTCATTCCAAAAACGGACTTGCTCAAATATGATATTAAAACCGGCGATACAGAAGGCCTCGTGAATTATCCATTGTCGATACAAGGAATTAAATTGGTTGGTTTAGTGATCGATCGCGATGAGGAACGCAAATGGTCGTTCCGCAGTAAAGGTGATTTTGATTGTAATACCTTTGCCCGTCAGTATTTTGAAGGAGGCGGTCATTTTAATGCAGCCGGTGGGAGAGACAGTCTATGTGTACGAGATACTGTCGAAAAGTTTAAAAAAGCGCTTAACGAAAACAAACATAAACTTCAATAAAAAATAAAATGCGATTCATTAAAAGTGCACTAAGCATTGGATGCTTACTCGTAGTCTTCAGCAGTTGTAGCAATGTTGATTTCAAAAAAACTAAAAGCGGTATCCCGTATAAATATTTTCCAAGCAGTTCAGGTAAATCCATTGCTATCGGAAATATTGTAAAAGCACAAGTGATACAAAAAGTACAATCACCAGGCAAAAAAGATAGCGTGTTATATAGTACCTACACTTCATCACCTGCTTATTTTCCAATCAGCGGCGGACAAACAGAGCCTTATTCTATTCCGGAATTATTTCCTTTCTTTAAAAAGCAAGGTGATAGTATGTACGCTGTGTTAGCAGTAGATACTTTTATTAATCGCAACCCAATGATGGCAATGCAAATGCCATTTAAAAAGGGAGATAAGATCACCATCGGCATTAAGATCGTAGATGTATTTACGTCACCTGAAGCAGCTCAGGCAGATGAGGCAAAAGAGCGTTCTTCGGCTTTTGATCGTGATACTAAAATTCAGTCCCAACTAAAAGCAGATGATCAAATTTTAAGTAGCTATATTAACCAGCATGGTGTTAAAGCACAGAAGGTTGGTAAAGGCACTTATATTGAAGTACTAGATGCGGGTTCTGGCGATGAAATTAAAGACGGTAAGTTTGTTAGTTTGAAATACAGAGGAACCACTTTAGATGGTAAAGCTTTTGATTCAAACATGGATACTACGTTCCACCATACCGAGCCCTTAGAATTCCAAGTGGGAAAAGGTAGTATGATGAGTGGTTTTGAAGAAGGTCTTAAAGGCTTGCATAAAGGAGCCAAAGTAAACTTATATATTCCATCTGTGCTAGCTTATGGGGCTAATGGCCGTCAACCTGCTATTAAACCAAATGAAAACTTGATGTTTAAAGTAGAAGTATTAGATGTAAAGGATCAGGCGCCTGCACCTCAAATGCCGCCAATGCGAACGGATACATCAAGAAGGAAATAAGTGGCGTATTTAAATTTCGCCGATATTTACAGCTCATCATTACGATGAGCTTTTTTATTATCGTTTTGAAGGCCTCGTTTTTAATCCAAATTCAGTTCCGCCGCATTTTGAAAAAAAATAATGTAATTATATTATTAAGAAGCAGGATAACTACTTCTTATTTTTTTATAAGCAGTAACTAATTTGATTGCCTGAACTGCTTCTTTCACATCATGCACACGCAGTAGTGAAGCACCATTAAGCAGTGCAATTGTATTGAGAACAGTAGTGCCATTAAGAGCTTCGGTTGCATCTATGCCAAGTGTTTTATAGATGGTTGCTTTTCGAGAAAGACCAGCTAAAACAGGTACATCCAAATGCTGGAAATAGGAGAGTGATTGAAGCAAGTTGAAATTATGTTCTGCGGTTTTAGCAAAGCCAAAGCCTACATCAACTATTATGTCTTTGATGCCCTTTTGCTGCAGTTCTTTAGTTTTGAAACTCAAAAAATCAAATACTTCAAGAACAACATCTTCATACATTGCTTGTTGCTGCATTGTTTCGGGAGTACCTTTCATGTGCATCAATACATATGGAATATTCAATTCGATAACAGTTTCAATCAAATTTTCATCCATAGATCCGGCACTAATATCATTCACTATGCAAGCTCCTGCTGCAACTGCCTCTTTAGCTACTTTGGCATAATACGTATCGATTGAAATCAAGGCTTCTGGAAAACGTTTTAGAATAGCTTCAATCGCAGGAATTACTCTCGATAGTTCTTTATCGCTGTTAATTCGTTCGCTATTGGGCCGTGTGCTTTGTCCACCAATATCGATAAAAGTAGTGCCATCAGTCAGCATTTTTTCCGCTTCTGCAAGAAGCTTATCAATTGCTTGTATTCGGCTACCGCTGTAAAACGAATCCGGAGTAAAGTTAATAATCCCCATTACTCTTGGTTCGTCAAACGTTATAAGTCTTCCTTTGCAATTAATCGATAACATTATAGGTACTTTCTTATTTTTGAAATCGTGATAGAGGTATTGGTAAAATTAAGTGGTTTTAACAGGTCACTGATTTTCGCCAATAACGATTACTTAAAATACCACCTTAATAATGACAGCAATAAGAGATACGAATCAGCAATATGACGAAGTAATAAATAGTTGTAAAGATATTTTTAGCAAAAAAACAATTGATTATGGTACAGCATGGCGGGTTTTGCGTACCATCTCTATAGTAGATCAAATCTATATAAAGGCACAACGCATCATAACGATTCAGGATAAGGGAGAGCAACGTATTGGAGATGATATAAAGGGAGAATTTATTGGCATTATTAATTATGCGGTCATTGGCATTATCCAGTTGAACTTAACAGAAGATGTACCCGATGAACTAGAACCAGCAAATGCCATTGCCTTGTATAATCAAAATATTATTGCTGCTAAAGCTCTGATGAACAATAAGAACCACGACTACGGCGAAGCTTGGCGCAATATGAGCCAGGAAAGCTTTGTTGATCTTATACTAATGAAACTTCAGCGCATTCGCCAAATACTTTCTAACAAAGGGCAAACCCTGATTAGCGAAGGGATTGATGCCAATTACTTTGACATTATTAATTACGCCGTTTTTGCACTTATTTTAACGGCAGAAAAAGAATAAGATGCGAACCACCACTCATGCAATCAGAATCTTTGTTAGTATTTTATTTATTATTTCAGGATTAGTAAAAGCTAATGATCCGCTTGGCTTGAGCTATAAGATGGAAGAGTTTTTTGAAGTGTGGAATGCAAGTTTGAGCATCGGTAATTTTTTTCTCGAATCATCATTGATTAGTTTATTCAACTACCTGCATGAACATTCGTTGACACTATCCTTGTTGATGATTAGTTTAGAAATAATGGCCGGCGCTGCATTGTTAGTGGGATGGAGTAAGCGTTTTACGCTTTGGCTGCTTTTTTTATTGATTCTCTTCTTTACTTTTCTAACAGGTTATGCTTATGCTTCAGGTAAGTTTAAAAACTGTGGTTGCTTTGGTGATTGTTTACCAATCACGCCATTAAGTTCTTTCTTGAAAGATATTCTATTACTCATTTTAATTGTCTGGTTAATCATCAACCAGCGATACATACGACCTCTTGCAACCAAGGCGTTAAGGACTTCAATTCTCATGGGATGTTTAGTTTTGAGTATCGGCTTGCAATGGTATGTGTTGAATTACCTGCCTATTAAAGATTGTTTGCCATTTAAGGTGGGTAACAACATCTCAAACCAAATGAAAATACCCGAAGGGGCTGTTCCAGATAGTTTTGCTATTCGCTTTGTATATGAAAGAGGTGGCAAGCAATTTGAGTTTTCTCCGGCTGATCTACCTTCTGATTTAGATCAATACAAGTTTGTGAACAGAACGGATAAATTGATTCGGCAAGGAAATGCGGAAGCACCCATCAAAGCATTTTCATTAGTTACCATCAATGGCGAAGATTCAACACAAGCTTTGTTAAACGACTCGCAATACACGATCTGGTATTTCATTAATCCTGACTCAAAAAGTTTGGCACAATTAAACAGCCAAGGTAATTTAATAGAACAAGCAAGGAAAAAGAACATTAAGGTTTATTTAATCACCAATATGGGTGATGAATTGCAAAAAATAATTTTAGGGTTACCTATTTTAAAATGTGATGTCACCGTTTTTAGAACTGCTGCCAGAACTAATCCCTGTATTTTCCTGATGAAAGGAGGAACCATTCTTAATAAATGGAGTAGTAAGAATGCTTCAAAAGCAATAAATACTATTAATAATTTACCAGTTCAAACTGCAAGTGTTGCTAAATTAGATACAATTGAGTTACTGTGATCAAATTTATTCTTCACAAAGCATTTTATGGACTCCTGGTTTTGTTGGGTGTTGTGATATTGGTGTTTGTATTATTCCAGGGTTTTAGCGATCCATCACGATTGGTGATGGGACAAACGGGTGATACAAAAACACAAGCGGCTATCCGCAAAGAGTTGTATTTAGATCAACCCAAGTGGAAGCAATTTCTTTTTTACCTCAATGATGTTTCACCAATTGCTTTTCACACAAAAGACGAAATAGAGAAGAAAGAATTGAAAGGCTTGTTCATTGGTGGAAATCGAAAGCTGGCAATTAAATTTCCTTATCTCCGAAGGTCTTACCAAACAAAAAAATCGGTTTCCGCTATTTTATTGGAAGCCTTGCCCGGGACAATTCTGTTGGCTTTTTCTGCTATGTTAATAGCAGTATTAATTGGCATTCCTTTAGGTGTATTGGCTGCTGTAAAGCAAAACACGTGGATGGATACAACGGCTGTGTTTACTAGCATTGTAGGTATATCGGCGCCTTCTTTTTTTATGGGGATTATCATTGCTTACGTCTTTGGTTTTTTACTGAGTAATTATACCGGCTTGCATTTAACGGGTAGTTGGTTTGATATTGATGCCAGCGGACACAAACAGCTAACACTTGAAAATTTGATCTTGCCAGCTATTACGTTAGGCATTCGACCTTTAGCGATTATTGTCCAACTGACACGCTCTTCTATGCTTGATGTGCTGGACCAGGATTATATAAGAACAGCATATGCAAAAGGTTTGAACAGACAAACTGTTATTTGGAAGCATGCATTGCGCAATGCTTTAAACCCGGTGATAACAGCTATTACCGGTTGGTTTGGGGAGTTACTGGCCGGTGCTTTTTTTATTGAATATATATTTGGTTGGAGAGGTATTGGCAAAGTAACTGTTGACGCATTAGAAAAACTGGACTTTCCTGTTGTGATGGGTTCTGTTTTGATCTCTGCTACTTTTTTCATAGTCATTAATATACTTGCTGACCTCTTCTATGGCATTGTTGATCCAAGAGTACGTGTTAGGTAATGTGCATAATTTCCTAACGTGTAGCAACTACACTAAGTACCCTAAAGCCTTCAAAATCATGTAATTTTGAGAACCACCTTTGAGATTACAAGCCATCATCAGTAGCCTATAACCTTTAAAAACATTATCATGAAAAAAGTTGCTGATGTTTTGGACCGCAAGTATCCACAGTTTAATACTGTCTTACCTGACTGTTTAGTAAGTGATGCGCTCTATCAAATGAGTTGCGAAAATGTTGATTTTTTAATTGTGCTGGAAGATGAAAAGCTTCTTGGCATATTATCTGATCATGATATCGCTACAAAAGTTTTGTTTGCACCAAAACCTTTAAATCAGACCCATGTACGTGAATTTATGAGCAGCCCATTCCCAATTGTCTCTGAAAATGATTCGATACAACATTGCATGCAAATTGCTGAACGCTACCATGCACAACACATTGTTGTTTATGATTGTTTTTCATTCAAAGGAGTAGTAACTATGCACGACTTAATGACATATGCATTAAACATTAGGGCCGGTGTGTTGGAGCAAGAAGAAAGTTTTCAATGGAATTATTGAATAATAACATCGTCAATTTCTTTTGTGCCTAAAGCTTCGTTTACACGGAGCTTTATTTTTTCTTTCTGGTAGAGCAATTCTTGTTTTAGAGGTGCAACGTTAGTAGTGATATAAAGTGTACGGTTAATGATTTTTATTTTCTCTGTATAGCGGGCAACCGTTTTCCCCATCACATCTTCCCAGACATTTTCAATTTGTAAAGCTTGTATGTCTCCTTTTAATCGGCTCTTGCTGAGAAATTGTTTTATTGCATCACCAATTGAATACTGACCCATGGTGTAAATGTATAGTGATTGAGGCTAATTGAAAAGTGAAGTTTATCCGTTAAAGCTGAATGAGCTGAAAGGGTCGATTTAATTTTTGTAATTGTTTTTCCAGACGTTCGCAATTGGTATCCGTAATGAAAACCTGACCTTCATTATCGTGGCAAACCCGCAGCAATAAATTGCCAATGCGTTCTTCATCAAGTTTTTCAAACACGTCATCTAATAAAAGAATAGGCGCTATGCGCTTTTCTTTTTTGATGATTTTTGTTTCAGCTAATTTCAAGGAAAACAACAAACTTTTTCGCTGGCCCTGAGAAGCAATATTTTTAAATGGTTGTTCGCCTAATTTAAAAATAAGATCATCTCTATGAATACCGCCAGACGTTCGCTGTACCATCAAATCTTTTTGACGATTTACTTGCAACAACTCCGACATAGTTACATGCATCAGTTCGCTTTTATAAATTAAGTTCACCGGTTCATAATGCTGCGCAATTTCGTTGTACAGTTGTTTGGCAACTGGCAAAAAGCCTAAAAGAAATTCCCGACGTTTATCAAAAATAGTATCACCTTCTCTGGCTAATTGTTCATCTAAAACATCAAGCACTGATGTGTCTTTATGTCCAAAACCTTCATGAAAAGAGCGAAGAAAGGAGTTGCGCTGTTGAAGAATTTTGGTGTAATTGATTAATGCTTGCAGGTATTCTTCATCCAATTGCGAAAGCAGCGTATCAATAAATCGACGGCGTTCTTCACTTGTGCCAATGATTAGCTGAACATCGTCCGGCGCAATCACCACACACGGATAACGACCGATATGTTTTGAAAATTTGGAATAAGCCACATCATTTAACCAAAATTCTTTTCTTCCGGTTTCCCGTAATATACAGACAGCTTTTTCGTCTATTTTCCGATAATTAAAATGTCCTTCTAACCGGAAGCCATGATGGCCTTGTTGAGCAGCTAATTGATCTTGCCGGGTAAAATAGCTTTTGGTGAAGCAGAGATAATGAATCGCATCCAGCAAATTTGTTTTGCCGACGCCGTTCTTGCCGCAAATACCAACGATGTTTTCAGTGAAGGTGAAATCCTGGTGAAAGTAATTCTTGAACTGGAAGAGTGATATGGAGCTGACCGATAAATCCAAAGCTGATGACTTAATGGTCAAATATCGGAATTGTGCTGCTATCTTGCTTAGTAGAGACTTATAACAATGAATGGGATGCCAATCCTAAAATGTATCGCAACAGGCTGCAATAGAAGTCCAATAGGAGTTATGGAAGCCTATGTTCTTGCTCTTTCACATTTTCATAACTACTTGCTAAATACCTTATTCTGTCCTTTTTTTTGACCTAATTCCCCTAACTTTGCCGCCACAAATAAATAAAAAACAATCGGTATCTAACCGGGATACCTTTTAAACAGTCATCAAATGTCATTAACGAAAGAAAAAAAAGCAAGCATTTTTGCCCAATTCGGCGGAAAAGAAACCAACACTGGTTCTATTGAGGGTCAGATTGCGTTATTAACAGAGCGTATTTCACAGATCTCTGGTCACTTACAAGAAAACAAAAAAGATTTCTCTACTCACCGTGGTTTAATGCAATTGGTAGGTAAGCGTCGTCGCTTATTGAACTATTTGCAAAAGCACAACCTTCAGAGCTACCGCTCATTGATTGAGAAATTAGGCATCCGTAAATAAGTTTATTGTTCAACCTATTATAACTCACCTCCCAACTTTGCACCAGCAGTTGGGATTCGGCATTTTATACAACTTATTTTTTGCCACTACTAACCCTCAAAAAGAACAATCATGTTTACACAAAAATTCAGTAAATCATTTCAAATAAATGGGCAGGATGTGACCATAGAAACAGGTCGCTTAGCCCGCCAGGCAGACGGTTCTGTTACCGTTCGTATGGGCAATTGTATTTTGTTGGCAACTGCAGTTGCCACAGAAGAACCAAAACCAGGACAAGAGTTTTTTCCATTGAGCGTAGACTACATGGAAAAATTTGCATCTGCCGGTCGTATCCCAGGTTCTTTTTTTAAGAGAGAAGGAAGATTGAGCGATTATGAAGTATTGATTTCTCGTTTGATTGATCGTGCTCTTCGTCCGCTTTTTCCCGAAGATTATTTCTGCGAAGTACAGGTAATTGTAACCCTTATTTCTTCCGATCCGGAAGTGATGCCCGATGCATTGGCTTGTTTGGCGGCATCAGCAGCGTTAGCTGTTTCTACTATTCCGATTCGGGAAGTGATCTCAGAATGCCGTGTAAGCCGCATCAATGGCGAGTTTGTGATCAACCCAACCCGAAGTCAAATGCAGGAATCGGATATGGACTTCATCATCGCCGCCACTGAAAAGAACATTATGATGGTGGAAGGTGAAGCCAAGGAATGCAGCGAAGAAGACCTTGTGAAGGCAATGGAATTGGCGCATGATGCTATCCGCACACAAATTAAGGCGCAGCACGAATTGCGTGACGCTGTAGGCGTTGGTCCAAAAAGAGATTATCCAAAGCCGGCAGTAAACGAAGAATTAAAAAAGAAAGTAGAAGCATTTGCTAAAAGCAGAATGGAAGAAGATTCGAGAGCTAATCTTCCAAAAGCAGAACGCAAAGAACGTTATAAAAAACTGGTAGAAGATTTAGTGGCACATCTTACTAAAGAAGCCAACCTTCCGGAAGGCGAAACGATTGGTGATGATGTAAAAAAGCTGGTAAAGAATTATTTGGGAGAACTTCAATATTATGTAGTTAGAGATATGATCCTGAATGATAAGGTACGTTTGGATGGAAGAGGTTTAGAGGACGTTCGCCCATTAAATATGGAAGTGGATGTATTGCCAACGCCACACGGTTCTGCATTGTTCACTCGTGGTGAAACACAATCGCTAACTACAGTTACATTAGGTACACCGTTAGATGAATTGTTAGTAGAAAGCGCTGCAAAATCAGAGTATTCTAAATTCATTCTACACTATAATTTCCCTCCATTCTCAACTGGTGAAGTGAAATTTTTAAGAGGTCCTGGTAGAAGAGAAGTTGGTCATGGTAATTTAGCTCAGCGTTCTTTGAAACAAATGATGCCAGGTGAAGATTATGCATATACAGTGCGTATCGTAAGCGATATTTTAGAATCGAACGGCTCTTCATCGATGGCCACCGTTTGCGCTGGTTCATTAGCTTTATTTGATGCTGGTGTTCCATTACCAAAACATGTTTCCGGTGTTGCGATGGGCTTGATTACTAAGGAAGGAAAGTTTGCTATTCTTACAGATATCTTAGGCGATGAAGATCATTTGGGAGACATGGATTTTAAAGTAACTGGAACAAGAGATGGTATTTGTGGAGTGCAAATGGATATTAAAGTAGACGGCTTACCAATGGAAGTAATGCGTCAGGCATTAGAACAGGCTCGCAGGGGCAGAATGCACATTCTGGATGCAATGTATAACTGTATTCCGGAAGCTCGTTCAGATGTGAAAGCACATGCGCCTCGTATGGTGAAAATGTTCATTGATCGGGAGTTTATCGGAGCTGTGATAGGACTCGGCGGTAAGGTTATTCAGGAAATTCAACGTGAGACTGGAACAACTATCAACATCGAAGAGAAGAATAACATGGGTGAAGTAAGCATCTTTGGTACTGATAAGGAAAAAGTAGAAAGAGCTCACAATTGGGTAAAAGGAATTGTAGCTGTACCAACAGTTGGCGATGAATATGAAGCAACCGTTAAGTCTGTAATGCCTTATGGTGCTTTTGTAGAATTCTTACCGGGAAAACAAGGCTTACTGCATATTTCAGAAGTTAGCTGGAAGCGTTTAGATACATTAGAAGGAGTGTTATCTGAAGGTGATAAAGTGAAAGTAAAGCTAACAGGCACAGATCCTAAAACAGGTAAATTTAAACTATCTCGTAAAGTACTGTTGCCAAAACCTGAAGGGCAAAAAGAAGAACGTCCCCGTGAAGGTGGCGAAAGGCCACAACGTACTGACCGTCCAAAACTGGAACGTAATCAAGGTGGTAATGGCAGACAAGAAAGAACTGAAGAAAATACTACCGAGGAAAACCCACAGTAATTAAGTACTTCATGAATTCAAAGCTCCGCATGCGGAGCTTTTTAATTTTAATGAATGAATAGCATACAAATAACCATAGAAGCCAATCAATACCAACAGGAAGAACTTATTGCGTTGTTGTCTGATTACGATCCGTTAGGATTTGAAGAAAAAGAAAATGAATTGATTGCATTTTTTGAGGAAAAAAAAATTTCAGATGAAATAAAGCAAATCATTCATGGATATACTTATACTATCGAAATTATTGAGGAAAGAAACTGGAATGAAGAATGGGAAAAAAACTTTCAGCCTGTGATTGTAGGAAATTTTGCAGGTGTTCGTGCACATTTTCATCAACTGTTAAAAAGCGTTGAAAACGAAATTATTATTACTCCGAAAATGAGTTTTGGTACTGGTCATCATGCTACTACGTACATGATGATGGAGCAAATGCAAAATATAGATTTTGCCGCCAAAACCGTATTCGATTTCGGCACAGGTACCGGTATACTTTCTATACTTGCCGAAAAGTTAGGAGCAAAAGACATAATTGCTATCGATATCGACGATTGGAGTATTAAAAATGCACAAGAGAATATTCAACGAAACAATTGCTCTAAAATTAAAGTCTCACTGTCCTCGATGATTCCAACCCAACAATTTGACATTATCCTTGCTAATATCAATCGGAATGCAATTCTTCAATATTTATCCGAACTTAAACAAACGATTATTCCTAATGGTTATATATTATTAAGTGGTCTTTTGACTACTGATGAGCAAGATATTGTTAAAGCTTGTACCCATTTAGAATTACAATTGTTTAAAAAAACAGAAAGAAACAATTGGATATCGCTTTTGTTTCGTAATCAATGAGCATCTTAACACCTCTGTTCATTAATTTTCTATTATTTTTGCTTTGCTTCAACCATTAATATTCCATGAACGAAGTTTTTTTGATTTTGGTGGCTTATTTAATCGGCAGTATTCCTACTGCTGTTTGGGTAAGTAAATACTTTTTTGATTTTGACATTCGGGATTATGGCAGCGGTAACTCTGGCGCTACGAATACCTTTCGAGTTTTAGGTCGAAAATGGGGAATCATTGTTATGGTGGTTGATATGCTTAAAGCAATTGTTGCTGTTAAGCTTGTTTTTATTCTCCCTGACACACATATTAATGACATGTACGTAACCAATCTGCAAATTGGTTTAGGATTGGCTGCAGTCCTAGGGCATATTTTCCCAATATGGGCTGAATTTAAGGGTGGAAAAGGTGTTGCTTCTTTGTTTGGAATGGTTTTAGGCATTCAACCAAATGTTGCTTTATGCTGTATAGGTGTTTTTATTTTGGTTTTGTATTTGACTCGTTGGGTGTCTTTAAGTTCTATTCTTGCCAGCGTAGCATTTCCTGTTTTTATCTTACTTATTTTTAATGAACCGGAAAGTTTATATCGGATCTTCGCAATAGCAGTAGCCCTGCTTGTTTTGCTTACTCATCAAAAAAACATTGGTCGCATTTTAAAAGGAAATGAAAATAAGGTTCCTATTCTTAAACACCGCGACCGTAGAAGAAACAAATCCTAACAGTTTCTTTATTAAACCTCTGATTTGACACTCTTTCATAGCTGAGTTTTTGATTTGGTATAATCATTGAACTTCACTTTAAAAATTAAGACGATGGTAGGAAGAATCAGTTTGTTTTTTTTGAGCGTGTCATTGCTCGTCGCATGTTCCCAAAATGCAATCACAGGTAGAAGCCAGTTACACTTGATCCCAGAATCAGAATTGCAATCCATGGCCACCCAGCAATATCAACAGTTTTTATCACAAAATAAGGTGGTAAGTGCATCAACTGACAGGGATGCTGAAATGGTGAAACGTGTTGGTTCCAGAATTGCCAATGCAGTTACGCAATATTATCAATCAAAGGGTTTGAAAAACCAACTGGAAGGGTATAAATGGGAATATAATCTCGTTAATAACAATCAAGCTAATGCGTGGTGTATGCCTGGTGGCAAAATAGTTGTGTATACAGGTTTATTGCCTTATACACAAAACGAAGCAGCTTTGGCGATTGTTGTCGGCCACGAGGTGTCGCATGCCGTTTTACAACATGGTAATGCTCGTATGAGCCAAGGCTTACTACAACAAGGTTTAGGCGAAGCTTTATCTGTAGCTCTTGCACAAAAGCCCCAAGCAACGCAAAGTGTGTTCTTACAAGCTTTCGGTATTGGATCTTCTTTAGGCATTATGAGCTTTTCACGCAAAGACGAGTCAGAAGCTGACCATTACGGTTTGATTTGGGCTGCACTAGCTGGCTATAACCCACAAGAAGCTATTCCGTTCTGGCAAAGAATGATGAATCAGCAACAGAATGCGTCTCGTCCGCCAGCCTTTTTAAGCGATCACCCTTCAGATGAAAAACGTATCAGCGATATTAAAGGCTGGATGCCCGAAGCATTAAAATATTATAAGCCTCGCTAGCCTTATACATAACCTTTAACGGTATTATTTAATTAAAACCTTTGTCTATCAAGGGTTTTTTTGTACTTTTGCACATCAATTAGCCTATTTCCGCTTTAAAAGTTCTTCAAAACAGTTCTTTCAATAAATTTTAAAAAAATATGTCACAAACGATTTTTGAAAAATTACAGTTGAGCAATGAGAAAAATATTTTAATACAGGGTTTGCCTTCTTCTATCGAGAAGCAATTCAGTAAACTGTCTTTTGCCAAAAATCTTACTCCCTTGTTGAAGACAAGAAAAATAGATTTTGCTCTGGTGTTTGCCGTAAGTGAAAACCAACTTAATACCATCCTTTCTGACATAATGCCTGCCCTTAAAGAAGACACGAAACTCTGGGTAGCACATCCAAAAACGACTTCTAAAATTGCTACAGATTTAAACCGTCAATCAAGCTGGAACAAGCTTACTTCTATTGGTTATGAAAATGTGCAGCAGGTATCTTTAGATCATGTTTGGAGTGCAGTAAACTTTAAGAAAGCTGAAGAGTTTGCAGTGATTTTAGAGGAAATCTTTGTTGAAGAAGTAAAGCCAACCAAGTCTAAAAAGATGGCGAAAGCCTAATTCTTCTTTTTATATTTGTGAAAGCGTTTGCAGGATTGCAAGCGCTTTTTTATTTAGCATAATTACAAGTAGGTCTTTCAGATGTGTTTAAAATTTTGGCATGGGCGGCTTCTAACAGCTCAAACAAATCCATGAGTAGATTTTTCTACAAGCAATTATCTAAACTTAACATCTAATCAACGTTTTTGAACCTAAAACTTATGGCATGTTAATAGTAATCAATATGGTATGATTAAAAATATTGAACAACCAACAACCTTCACGTTCCTAAACAAATACGATATACTTGTTTTATCTCACTTGCGTTGGGGTTTTGTTTATCAACGTCCGCAACATTTGCTTAGCAGGTTTGCTAAACACACACGGGTATTCTTTTTTGAAGAACCAATATTTCATGATCAGGAACATAAATTACATATAGCTAAAGGTTCAGACAACGTTTATACAGTTATTCCTTATATAAAACATGGAACAGTTGAACAAGATGTGATTGAACAACAAAAGAAGTTCTTAAACAATCTTGTGTCGTTGATGAATATTGAACGATATGTAAGTTGGTATTATACACCTATGGCACTGCCATTTACGGATCATTTAACGCCTTCATCTGTTGTTTATGATTGTATGGACGAGTTGTCAAACTTTAAGTTTGCACCTCCAATCTTAAAAATATTAGAAGAGAAATTATTCCAGAAGGCAAATGTTGTTTTTACAGGTGGTTACAGCATTTATGAGGCTAAGAAAAACAAGCACAAAAATATCCATGCTTTCCCAAGCAGCATTGACAAACATCATTTTGAGCAAGCAAGAAAGTTAACAAATGATCCGTCAGACCAAGCAGATATCCCTTCGCCTCGTTTCGGTTTTTATGGTGTAGTAGATGAACGTTTTGATATAGACTTAATTAGAGAAGCTGCTACTGCAAGACCGGAATGGCAATTTATCATTATTGGTCCGGTGGTTAAAATAGATCCTGAGACATTGCCTAAGAATAAGAACATTCACTATTTAGGTGGAAAAAGTTACCAAGAACTGCCAGAGTATTTAGCGGGTTGGGATATTGCAATCATTCCTTTTGCAATTAATGACTCAACTAAATTCATTAGCCCTACAAAAACACCAGAATATTTAGCAGCGGGCAAACCAGTTATCTCTACACCAATAAGAGACGTTGTTTCTCCCTATGGTGATAATGAGCTATTGCATATAGCCAGCAATGCCGAAGAATTTATCGCATGTGCAGAGGCCGAATTAGTAAAAGAAGATCGTGAGAAATGGCTGACACAGGTAGATAATTTCATTGCAACAAATTCGTGGGATAAAACCTGGAGTTTGATGGCAGGATTGATTGAACACAGTTTACGCACAAACACAGATACAGCTATTAAATACTTATACGAAGATTTTGCAAAGAAGGAAGCCATCTAAGAAGCAGCTTTTCTTAACGCAAAAAATTAATATGACAGACGGGATATCACAGAACATCACAGAATTGGAGATTTGGGGTGGTATAGAATGTACTATTAACAGAGTAGATGATCAGTATTTTGATCAACTACAGTTTTCCGATCATTATAATAGGATAGAAGACATTGATTTGATTGCTGAATGCGGCATAAAAAAAATTCGATATCCTATTTTGTGGGAGAAACATCTGCCCATAAAAGATGCAGTTTTAGACTGGTCTTGGATAACAGATCCATTAAACAAATTGAAAGGTTACAATATCGATGTTATTGCCGGATTAACCCATCACGGTAGTGGGCCTGCATATACCAATATGCTTGACGATGATTATCCGTACTTACTTGCAGCCTATGCAAAAAAAGTAGCAGCACAATTTCCTTGGATCAATTATTACACGCCTGTTAATGAACCTTTAACCACAGCCCGTTTTAGTGGATTGTATGGGCTTTGGTATCCTCATAAAAAAAATGATAAGAGCTTTCTTAAAATGTTGCTGAATGAATTAAAAGCAACAGTTCTTGCCATGCAAGAAATAAGGAAGATCAATCCGAAAGCTAAACTGATACAAACCGAAGATCTTGCAAAGACTTATTCAACCCCTAAATTAAAATACCAGGCAAAATTTGAAAACGAACGCCGTTGGCTAACCTTTGATTTACTCTGCGGAAGAGTAACTAAACAACATAAGCTTTGGAAATATTTAACAAAGCATGTCAAAGAAAAAGACCTGATGTTTTTCCAAGAACATCATTGTCCTCCCGATCTGATTGGCTTTAATCACTACCTGACATCAGAAAGATATTTGGATGAAAATCTTACGAAGTATCCAAAGCATACGCATGGCGGCAATAAAAGGCATCGGTATGCTGATGTGGAAGTAGTTCGGGTAAAAATTGATCAACCCACAGGAATAGAAGTATTATTAGGGGAGGCCTGGAGCCGCTTTAAAATGCCGATTGCTATTACCGAAGTGCATTTGCATTGTTGGCGTGAAGAGCAACTTCGTTGGTTCTATCATGTCTATCAATCATGCAAAAATGTTCGCCAAAAAGGCATTGATTTGAGAGCGATCACCTCTTGGGCTATGCTTGGCTCATACTGCTGGAATAAGTTATTAACGCAGCCCAATGGTGAATATGAACCCGGTGTTTTTGATCTCAGAAATGGTACACCTCGGCCTACAGCACTAGCTTCTTTCATTAAAAAACTTACCTCGCAACAAACAGATGTATACCCGGTAAGTAAAACAAAAGGTTGGTGGCTACGTGAAGATCGGTATTTATATCCGCCTGTTGTTTCCATCAACAGGATGGCGAAAAATAAAAAGGCGGATCAGCCTATTGTTATCATCGGAAAGAATGGAACGTTAGGACAGGCCATTGCAAGGGTATGCAGCGAACGTGCATTGGAATATGAATTGGTTAGTCGGGAGACCTGCGATATTGCTAACGAACAGTCAATCATTGCTTTAATTGAAAAAGTAAAGCCTTGGACAATCATCAACGCTGCGGGTTATGTTCGTGTAGATGATGCAGAAGCCGAAAGCAAACAGTGTTTTAGAGACAATGCTACAGGCCCGCAGAACCTGGCAATTGCATGTAAAAAAGCAGGCATCAAATTAATAAGCTATTCTTCTGATCTGGTTTTTGATGGTAAGAAGAATATGCCATACACTATTTTGGATGATGTTAACCCATTGAACGTTTACGGTAAAAGCAAGGCAGAAAGTGAAGAAAAGATTTTAAGTGAAGATGCTTCTTCTTTAATCATCCGCACCAGTGCTTTCTTTGGGCCTTGGGATCAATACAATTTTGTACACTGGGTAATTCATTCGTTGGAAAACGGAACGGAAATTCAAGTAATGAATGATGTAACCATTTCTCCAACGTATGTACCCGACCTTGCTAATACAACGCTGGATCTTTTAATAGATGATGAAAAAGGGATTTGGCACCTAGCTAATGCTGGCGCAATAACCTGGGCGGATTTTGCAATGCTCATTGCAGATCATAAAGGTTTAGATAAAAGCAAAATAAAAGCGATTCCAATGGAAACGCTTCATCTGCCTGCAAAGCGGCCGAATTATAGTGTGTTGCAAAGTTCTGTTCTTCCTAAACTTGAAAATGCTTTAACAAGATATTTTGAAGCAAAGAAAGAATTGAAACGAGCCTGATTAGTTATGTGTGTTAGAGGCAAAAAAACCTTCTTTCTGCAATACAGTACGACCAGGGACTGGAGTTAATAAAGAATCCTTAACTAATCTTTTTACTAATTCTATTTGATCTTCGTCGGCTGTTTCAACAATCAGTTTAAAGCTTTCAATTTTCATTAAAGCACGTTTACTGCTTTTTTGAACCTGGCGATCCATCCAGGTAAACTTTTCAGCAAGGTACAACTGGTGGTTTCTGAAATAAGCGTGCATAGGTAATAGATTTATTGGTGTACTTGTAGGAACAAATTAATACGAAAAAGCTTAGTTCTACAAATAAAAAGACCTTTTCAACTTTTTTTGGGTTAAAAAGGTCTCAACTATAGACGAATGATTTAGCTGCTAAGCAAGTACTTCCGACTCTTGTTTTTGATATTCATCAATCAGCTTAAGCTGTAAGTCAAAGGACAACGGTGCGTACTCAAAAAACTGCATTTTGAATTTTGCACGTCCTTGTGTAATGGATCGAAGCGATGAAGAATAGTCATGCATTTCACTTAACGGAACTTTAGCAATAATCTTGGTGAAATGACTCTCTGCGTCCATGCCTTCAACGATTGCTCTACGGCTTTGCAGATCACCCATCACCGAACCGGTTAAATCATCAGGACAGATTACTTCAACATGATAAATTGGTTCCAACACTTGTGGGTCTGCTTGCTGAAATGCATGGCGAAATGCTTGCAAGCCTGCTATCTTAAAAGAAATATCATTGGAATCAACCGGATGCATTTTACCATCGTATACACAAACACGAATATCACGAACATAAGAACCCGTTAATGGACCTTCATGCATTTTTTCCATAACACCTTTCAGTATAGATGGAAGAAAGCGAGTATCAATAGCGCCACCAACAATGCAGTTGCAGAACACTAGTTTTCCGCCCCAAGCTAAATCAAAGGTTTCTTTGCCTCTAACATTTAATCCGGCAGGTTCTGGAATGCCTTCATAGTAAGGTTCGATACGCATAAACACTTCGCCAAATTGACCGGCACCACCTGATTGTTTTTTATGACGATAGTTTGCTTCAGCCACTTTTCGGATGGTTTCACGATATGGTATGCGTGGGCGCCCAAACTTCACTTGCAGACCAAAATTGTGTTCGATCTTCCATTTAGCAACAGCTAAATGCATATCACCCTGGCAATGCATAAGTGTTTGTTTTAACTCCTGTGATACTTCTACTATTAAAGTCGGATCTTCTTCACGCAACTGGTGCAACGCTTGTGCAAGCTTTTCTTCGTCACCTTTTTTAGCCGGCTCAATAGCTACTGTCATATTAGGTGAAGGGAACTCAATTGGTGCTAGCTCTAAGTTTTTTCCTTTAATATGCAGGGTATTATTTACGTGGGTGTTTTTTAGCTTTAAGGTTGCACCAATGTCACCTGCTTCTAACTCGTTAACAGGTATACGTTTGTTGCCTTCCATTAAAAACAGTTGGTTGATCTTTTCAATTACGCCATTTGACTCATTTACGAGTTCCATTCCTGTTTTAATTGTGCCTGAGAAAACTTTAAAATAGGAGAGATCACCAACATGCGATTCTGAAATGGTTTTGTATACAAAAATGCAAGCAGGACCGTTCGAGTTACAAGGTAATACATCACCTGATTTAGTAAGTTGTGCCGGCATTTCGTTAGCACTTGGGCAAACGTTGTCAATGAAGCCCATTAAGCGTCCGCTACCCATGTTTCGTTGAGCACTTAAGCAAAAAAGAGGGAAGATGTCATGATTGATCATTGCTTTTTTTAAACCCATTTTCATTTCATCTTCACTTAACTCGCCTTGATCAAAATATTTTTCCATCAATGTTTCGTCGTTGCAGGCAATAGCTTCTACCAATTCTTTATGTAGCTGATCTGCTTTCTCTTTTTCCTCATCTGGTATTGCCAGTTTTTCAGGCTTGCCACCGGTATCATGAAACTTATACATCGTCATACGGAGTACATCGATAATTTCATGAAATCCAGCGCCTTGTTGGCGTGGGTATTGGACAACCGTTATTTTATTACCAAAATGATCTTTTGCTTCACTAACTGTGCGATCAAAATCAGCTTTATCATGATCTAATTTGTTCACAGCAAAAATCATTGGTGTTTTAAACTTATCTGTATATTCCCAAATTAGGTCCGTGCCCACTTCAACCCCCATTGCACTATTTAAAATCATAACGCCTGTGTCCGCCACACGCAAAGCTGAAAGCACTTCGCCTACAAAATCATCATAGCCAGGTGTATCTAATATGTTGATTTTATACCCTCGCCACTTAGTATGCATTAGTTTAGAAAAAATGGAGTTACCTCGTTCTTGTTCTAATTCGTGGTAATCTCCTGTAGTGTTATTTTCCTGAACGGAACCGCGGCGGGTAATAAGTCCTGCTTCATAAAGCATGCATTCCGCCAATGTTGTTTTGCCACAGCCAGCATGGCCAAGCAAAACAACATTCTTTACGTGTGAAGTATCAAATTCAGCAGACATAAATAACCTTTTTAAAGAGCAATAAAATAGTGGCACACAAAGAGTGTGTCAGATTAATGACCAGATGAGGAAATGATTAGCAACTAATTTGGCTAATGAAGTTTTTAAAATCCGCTCGGAGTTCCTGGAGCACCGTTTCTAAACTAATGAATTCAGAGAGGAGTTGTTCGTGTTCCGAGTAAACTTCCTCAGAGATGTTTTCTGCATTGTCAATCTTTCGTTCGTGTTGCTTGATGTTTTGTTTCAGATCATGAATGTTGATTAGCTGGATGTGAAATTGATTGTGGAAGTGTTCAACATTCTGAAGTTGATCTTTGCTTAGCGAGTTGCGGCATACTTCTAAAAGTGCTTTTTTTCCGTCTTGAAACTCTTGTTTATAGTTGCGGAGAATGTGCCGCCATTCAGAGGTTTCCGCTGTAAGTTGCGAGATGTCAGTCTGAACCATGGAATGAAGATTTTGATGTTAAAAAATGTTTTTTTCTATTCCCTTGGGTGTGGATGGTACTATAAATTTACCCTCGTTTGGAACAAAAAAGAAGTTTTTATTTAGAGGAAATGGCGTAAATTCTAATTTCATATTTGCGGCTGATGCAATTCATGTTTTAAGAACAAACTCGCTGACTAAACACATACAAATCATCAACAATTATCCGAAGGAAGATTTTGTGTAAATAGTTGCGCAACTCATCTGTTATACTGTGATATTAACAAGGCTTTGATACAATGGAACGGTATTCGTTTTTCTCAATGCAGATCAAAATTGTGAGGTATAAAAACCAGGATTATTACACTGGCATTTACGGCCATCTTATTTACTGCATGTCACAAACAGGATTAAGAAGTTCAAAGCGTTAATAACACCAATCAAAACACATCAACTTCGGAGCAAGCTTCTGCAAGTGGAACGTACGCTGCTGACTGGTCACAAATGAGTGGCTAGCGCTTTGTGGACGCTGCAGGGTATCGCCTCTTTTACAATGAACAAACAGTTCCATCGATTACAACGGACGTGATTAACAACGGCGTTGTGATTACCTATGCAAAGCTGAATACTACTAACCCTAATTATTTAATGTTCAATAAGCCGGTATCGCTACCGTTTTATTTTTTACCACCTTGGGAAAGAGTAGCAAATACTTTTTACTGGTATGATAGCAATACTCCAGGCTCATTAAAAATTGCTTATCGCACCGGTTCAAAAGCAGAAAAATTAACTGGTGAAGAGGCTAATTTACAGTTCCGTTATTTTGTTATCACTAAAGAATTTTTAACAGCTCATGATTTGGATGCGGCAACAGTAAAACAAAATTATACCTACCAGCAGATCATTAATTTAATAGGTACGAAAGAATAAACTTGGCCCGCTTCGGCGGGCTTTTGTGCAACTATATTTGCTGCATGAAAAAAGTTTTGGTGACTGGCGCTAATGGATTCGTTGGTTACTATTTAATTAGGCAATTGCTGGAGAAAAATAATTTTGTAATTGCAACGGGCATAGGTGCCAAGCGTCTTCCATTTAGGTCTCATTTATTGGCCTATGAAGAAATGGATATTGTAGATAAGAAAGCCGTCAGTAAAGTTTTTGAAAAGCATAGTCCAATAGTTGTCGTTCATAGCGCCGCTATCTCGAAGCCGGACGAATGTGAATCAAATAGAGATTTAGCTTATACCATTAATGTCGAAGGCACAATCAATCTTTTAAAAGCAGCAGCTTTACAAAAAGCATTTTTCATTTTCCTTTCGACAGATTTCGTTTTTGATGGAGAGAACGGCATGTACAGTGAAGAAGATTCTCTAAAGGCTGTAAACTATTATGGAGAAACAAAAATTATAGCGGAACGAAATGTAAAAGCCTATACTTATCTATGGTCGATTGTGCGGACCGTTTTAGTATACGGCGCTTCTTTTTCAGGCAGAGAAAATATTGTGACCAGTGTTGCAAAAGCATTGCAGAAAGGAGACAGATTAAGCATTTATGATGATCAGGTTCGAACGCCAACATATGTAGAAGACTTAGCTAAGGGTATTATAGCCATTATTGAAAAAGAAGCTACTGGTATTTATCACATCTCAGGAAAGGATTTCCGAACTCCCTACCAAATAGCTGTTGAAGTTGCTGAGTATCTAGGACTAGATAAAACGCTTATATCAAAAGTTACCAGAGAAAATTTTGTGCAGCCTGCCTTGAGGCCTTTAAAGACTGGTTTTGATATTACAAAAGTAAGAAAAGATTTAGGCTATGAACCAATCTCTTTTGAAGAAGGGTTGAAGAAAACGTTTGCCCTGCCTAGCTAAGCATCAATACATTCACGCTACGCTGCAAAATATTAAAGGCAATTTCGGCCATTAAGTTTTCCCGGTCTAAAGTTGGGTTTACTTCTGTTACTTCAAAGCAACACACTTTTCGGTTCTGCATAAACTTCGATATTAAATCTTCCGCTTCACGTTCACGTAAACCATTACTTACAGGGGTGCCTGTTCCTTTGCTTATAGATGCATCTAAACTATCTACGTCAAACGATACATAAATATCTGTGCAATCACTCAGGTATCGGGTTACCGCACGAACAATATTCTCTGTACCTTTACTGCGAACTTCTTTGGTGCTGATTACCTTTATTCCATATTTCTCAATCAACCCTTTTTCTTCTTTTTCGAAATCACGAAGCGAAATAAACACAATGTCTTCGGGCAACACTTTCGGGCAAATCTTTCCAATGTTTTTTAAAGCGTTCCATTGCTTTATGGTATCCGCATCCAATTCATGGACGGCAAATTCGGAATTGTCTTCACCAATGGAAATGGCCAGCGGCATTCCATGCATATTACCGGAAGGAGTAGTATAAGGTGTGTGTAAGTCTGCATGCGCATCAATCCAAATCACACCAAGTTTGCTTTTAGGCTTGGCCATTTTTATTCCGGCAATAGTTGCACCAGACACACTATGATCACCGCTTAATACTACTGGAAAAAAATTGCTCTTTATACTATCCGCTACAGCCTTACTGGTGCGTTCGTAAATAGATGTAATACCTTTTATGCGTTTTGCGTAAGGTGATTCAATAGGCTCAAACAACAATTTATTTTCTACCGGAATTTTTTCGGAAGGGAAATGAATAAAAAAATTACTCATGAAATCCAACGCAGCAATCTTAATGGCTTCAATACCTAAACTGGCACCACGAGTACCGGCGCCTATCTCAGATGGAACTTCTATCAGCTTAATATTCTTCATAAAAGCAGCAACCGTAAATAAAAAACTTCTTGGGCGAAAATACTCCAAGAGGTTTGTACATCAAAATAAGGTCTAATTACTCATGTGCAGCCAATACAGGAACTGCACTTTCGTATACTAATTTCTTTGTGTTATTTCCACGAATTAAATTGTTGATGAATGAATGTTTACGTGGGAACGTCAATATCAAGTCAATTTTTTTATCGGAAATAAACTGACGTAAAGTTTCATGAAAGTCATACGTGGTAATGAAATAAAATTCCGGACGAAACTCCTGGAACATTTCTTTCATTTTTTCGCGTTCAGCCAAATATTTTTCATCTAAAGAAACATAGATCTCGCTGTTGATATTTACAATGTGCAGGTTTGGACGGAAGATGCCTAAAATTTTTTTTACAGGAACTAAAGGAATAGTTATTTCCACATCCTGAAAATCAGAAGCCAGGGCTACGTTTTTAATAGCAGTATATTTTGCATCATGCGGCACTACCAAAACAGGACACACGTTGCGTTCAATCATCTTTAATGAATTGCTGGTTTGTAGCATGGCACTCAACTTAGATCTTTGTTTAATTGCCATTACCACTAACTCAGCATCCATGTGACGGGCCAGACGTTCAAGGCTTTCAACAACATCATCGCTTTGCTCTGAACGGGTTTCGATTTTCACAATTGCTTCATCAAGCAATTGATCTTTTAATTGTTGTAAGGCAGCTTTTACTTCGTTGGCATTTTTTTCGTCCTCATAAGCATGATATAAGATCATGGTTGCGCCATAATTTCCAACCAGCATTTGCGCTGCAAATCGAGCTGCATTTAAGGAGATAGGACTAAAGTCGATTGGTACAATTATCTTCATATACAGGTGTGGTTTGAAACGTAAATATGCACAAAAATCCTTAGTTTTTCTAGTGATTTCGCTCAGGCGGCAATAAGTGGAAAGTCAGGCAGGAAGCGGAATCTGTGGAGAAAATGGGTATAAGAAAGGGGCGGAACGTTAAAGTGCGCTTGCTTTCTTTTCATTCAGTTATATTTGCCAGCTAACAAAAAACTGCTGATAGAACGTGCGTTTAAAATCCTTAGAAATCAAAGGTTTCAAATCCTTTGCTGATAAAACAATTGTCAATTTTGACGATAACATAACTGGTATTGTAGGTCCCAATGGTTGCGGTAAAAGTAACATTGTTGACAGCATTCGATGGGTTATTGGCGAACAAAAAATCTCTCATTTGCGTTCGGAAAATTTGGAAAGCCTGGTGTTCAACGGTTCCAAAACCCGCAGTGCCAGCGGTTTGGCCGAAGTAAGCCTTACTTTTGAAAATACACGTAATCTTCTTCCAACAGAATTTACTACCATCACCATTACCCGCAAGTTTTATAAAAATGGTGAGAGTGAATACCGCCTGAATGATGTAAGCTGTCGCTTGAAGGATATCCAGAACTTGTTTATGGATACGGGAATTTCTACCGATAGTTATGCGATCATTGAGTTGGGCATGGTAGATGATTTGATTAAGGATAAAGAAAACAGCCGGCGCAGAATGCTGGAACAAGCTGCAGGCATTTCTATCTACAAAACAAGAAAAAAAGAAGCGAAGCAAAAGCTGGATGCGACAGAGCAGGATTTAGCTCGTATTGAAGATTTGCTTTTTGAAATTAATAACCAGCTCAAAACGTTAGAAAACCAGGCGAAGAAAGCCGAAAAATATTACGAGATTAAAAAGGCTTATCGTGAGCTAAGCATTGAGTTGGCAAAAGCAGCGTTGGAAGGATTTAATCTTACCTACAAAGATTTAAACGAAAAATACGAAGCGGAAACCGATAAGCGTATTCAACTGGAAGCAGAAATTGCTACCAGAGAAGCATCCTTAGAACAGGAGCGTGTCGGTTTTATCGAGAAGGAAAGAACATTGCACTCCATGCAACAAACCTTCAATGAGTTGGTGCAGAATGTGCGTACAAAAGAAAATGAAAAGAACTTGGCTTCGCAACGTTTGGAATATTTGAAAGAAAGACAAACGAGCTTACAAGACTTTTTAAATAGAGCCTCAGGTCAAATAAGTGTCATTGAAGAAAGTATTGAGTTCACGCAGAATCAAATTGAGGATGAAGAAAATGCTTTACAGGATTTGACTTCTCAATTAGAAGAATTACGTGGCCAGGTTGATTCAAGAAGAGGCGTGCTTGATGAAAGTCGTGCAATGGTGAACAACCTTCGGGTTCAGTTTCAACAAGTGCAACGCAGCCAATTTGATGCGGAGAAGAAAGTAGCTGTAGCAGATACATCTATACAAAACTTGCTAAGAGCCATTCAACAAATTGAAGAAGAAAGAACTAATCGTGAGCAGCAGATTCAACAACTGGAATTGGATATTGAAGCGAAGCAAAAGGCGTTGAATGAAAAGAAGGTTGATCTGGAGCAACTGCAACATCATCATAATACTACCAAAGAACAAATTCTGCAAACCCAAAGCATCCTGGAAAACTTGCGTGCAGCATTAGCTGTTGAAAACAGAAAGCTGGATGCTAAGAAGAATGAGTATGATCTATTGAAAAGCCTTGTTGATTCGATGGAAGGCTATCCGGAAAGTGTGAAGTTTTTGCACAACAATGCAGGCTGGAATCATACGGCGCCCATTCTTTCCGATATCATTTACGTAAAAGAAGAATTCAGAGCCGCCGTAGAAAATGTATTGGAACCCTACTTGAATTACTATGTAGTGAACAATCTGCAGGAAGGATTGCAGGCTGTGCATTTATTGGATGATGCGAAAAAGGGTAAAGCCAATTTCTTTTTATTAGATAAGATCAATGAAATTTCAACAGAACGAGGTCATGCACAAGCTGGCTTAACGGCTGCTACCGATGTTATTGAAGTAGATGAAAAATATCGCAAGCTTGCCGAACAATTATTAGGTAATGTTTTCATTGCTGACACTGAAGCCGCCTTGGAAAATAGTAATGGTTCAGTGATTTTAGAACGTCATGGTAAATACGTAAAAGGTAAATACACATTGATGGGTGGAAGCGTTGGTTTATTTGAAGGAAAGAAAATTGGTCGTGCAAAAAATTTAGAAAAATTACAGGAAGAAATAGCAGCACAGCAGCTGATCGTTGATGATTATTCAGCACAAATTCAAACAAGACATAATGAAGTAATTGCTTACAACGAGGACTTGCGTGAGGCTGCAATTCGTCAAACCGAAGTAGAAATCCAACAATTAAATAATAGTTTGTTTGGTTTGCAAAATCGCCTGGAGAATATTCACCATTCGCAAACACAATCCCAAAACCGTTTGGATGATTTGTATGCGCAATTGGACCAAACGCATGCGTCAATCGAAGCTGTTCGTAACGAACTGACCGGGTTAAATGAGAACCTGGAAAATTACTCTTCCGGCTTGCAACAGGCAGAAGCCAATTATCAAACAATTGAGGTTGAATACAACGAGATCAACACACAGTATAACAATTTCAACATCCAGGTTACTCGCCAACAAAGTAAGATCAATGCATTGAAGCAAGAGTTGCAATTCAAAAACAACCAATTGAACGATCTACGCAACCAAGTTGAAATGAATATGCAACAATTGGCTGAGGCTACTACGAATATTGAAAGCCTTCAGGAAAACTTAGCAAATCTTACAGAAGGTTTATATGAGCTGATGCGCAATCGCGAAAAAGAAGAAGCATCCTTAAATGAAGCTGACCAGACTTATTACAATTTGCGTAATGAATTAAGTTCGAAGGAAAGCGAGCTTCGTTTGATCATTAAAGAAAAAGATCAAATTGAACATTTACTAACGGAGATAAAAGATAAACTGAATGAATTGAAGCTTCAATTAGCCGGAACGAAAGAACGGTTGAATGTAGAATTCAAAATTCAGTTGGAAGATATTTTAGACGAGCCACGTACTTCTGAAACACCGGTGGAAGAATTGCAGGAAAAGGCTGATCGCATGAAGAAGCGTTTGGAAAATTTGGGCGAAGTCAACCCCACGGCGATTGAGGCCTTTGAAGAAATGAAAAAGCGTTACGACTTCATCGTAGAACAGAAAAATGATTTGGTGAATGCCAAGCAAAGTTTGTTACAAACGATAGCTGAAGTAGAAACTACAGCTAACCAAAAATTTCTGGATACATTCAATATGGTTCGTGACAACTTCAGAAATGTATTTAAGGCTTTGTTTACCGAAGATGATCAGTGCGATTTGATCTTGGAAAATCCTGATAATCTTGCCGAAACAGGCATTGATATTATGGCGAAGCCAAAAGGTAAACGTCCGAGCAGTATTGGCCAGTTGAGTGGGGGAGAAAGAACACTTACCGCTACGGCCTTGTTGTTTGCTATCTACCTGATCAAGCCGGCACCGTTTTGCATTTTGGATGAGGTAGATGCACCGCTGGATGATGCGAACGTAGGGAAGTTTACCAACATGATTCGTCAGTTTAGCGAGAACTCACAGTTCATTATTGTTACGCACAATAAAACAACCATGAGTGCAGTAGATGTGATTTATGGGGTAACCATGCAAGAGCCTGGTGTAAGTAAACTAGTACCTGTTGACTTCAGAAACTTAAGTGCGAATTAGCGATCAAGATTTATCATATTGAAATAGATTTGCTTAAAGGGCTTTCAACTTTTAAAAGTTCTTTTTGTTTGGCAAAAAAATCTATTTCCATGCGAACAATTCTATTGCTATTCTGCTCGAATATCTTCATGACTTTTGGTTGGTATTATCATTTGAAACACACCAATTGGCCCATTTGGCAAGCCATTTTAATAAGTTGGGGATTTGCCTTTTTCGAATACTGTTTAATGGTGCCTGCAAACCGCTGGGGCTTTGTCAACGGGTTTGATCCTTATCAATTGAAAATTATCCAGGAAGTGATTACCTTGATTGTATTTGGCGTCTTTGCTGTAGTTATTCTAAAGCAACCTTTTCACTGGAAATACCTGGCAAGTTTTGCTTTTATGATGGGTGCTGTTTACTTCATGTTCAAAAAATAAATATTAAGAAGAACAAACCTTCTCATTCTAAACTACGTCTCTTAGTAAATTTGATTAACATTCTTGTTATGAAAAAATTAGTGCTCATTAATTTTCTTTTTGCTGCTTTTTCGTCTTTTGCACAGGAAAAGCCTGAAGGTTTATTTATTAATTCCAAAGCACCTGACTTCAAGGCTACCGATCAAAACGGCATGGAAATAAACCTGAAAGACCTGCGCAAAAAAGGTCCGGTTGTGATTCTTTTTTACCGTGGTTACTGGTGCCCTTATTGCAATAAAGAGTTGACCCGCTTTCAGGATTCACTTGGACTCATTACCGCCAAAGGAGCCCAACTCATTGCTATTACACCCGAACAGGCAGCAGGTGTTGCAAAGACTATAGAAAAAACGAAAGCTTCTTTTCCGATCATTTCTGATAAGGATATGACGATCATAAAATCCTATGAAGGTTTGTTTGATGTGGATGAAAAAACAAGAATGCGTTACAAAAGCTTTGGAATTGATTTGTATGAAAACAATGCGCAAAAAGACAAAGCCTCTTTGCCCGTTCCGGCAATCTATGTGATCAACAGAGATGGCTCTGTAACGTATCGCTATTTTGATGCAGACTACAAGAAAAGACCTTGGGTGAGCGAGATTCTTGCTGCAATAAAATAACAAGTGAAGAATGAATAGTTAAGAGTTGTTGCTAAATGCAGCAACTTTTTTGTTGGTGCTAAGCTACATTACAAGCGCCATTGCCGTTGCGTTGCACACTCTTAAGTTTTGCAATTCTATTCATCATTAAACAATTGTTACCAAGAACGAATGAAAATAAAAAACCCCTGTGGAAACAGGGGTCGTAAAACGAATGCTTGCTATATGAATACAGAATTTAGTCTTTCTTGAATTATATTTGCGGTAACGATTGCTTCCTAAAGAACTTGCTACGAAAATATTGTTGATTGGCCAGCCGGCAAGAACAAAATAGCTTCAGTTATACTATGCTAAAATGCGGCTCAGTTTTCTGAAATCCTTGCTGGTGGATGATTTCAGCAGAAATTTACTACGATGCCCAACCGAACAGCAGACCCCTTATATCAATTAATACATTCCCTGCAGAAAGCAGAAAAACGCAATTTTAAGCTCTACATCAAACGCAACTCTTCAAACGAAGACCTGAAAGTGATTCAGTTGTTTGATGCTATTGATAAGATGACGGACTATGATGAAACTCTATTACTAAAGCGCATTCCTTCCATCAAAAAACAACAGCTTTCCAATTTAAAAGCTCATTTATACAAACAGATTTTGGCAAGTCTGCGCTTGTTAAAAGCGGACAATAATATTGATATTCATTTACACGAACAATTGGATTATGCCCGTATTCTTTACAATAAAGGATTGTACCTGCAAAGCCTGAAAATTTTGGATAAGATCAAAGAACAAGCATTAGCATTGAACCAGGATAGCTTTTTAATTCAAATAATCTCTCTGGAAAAAAAGATAGAGACACTGCACATCACCCGAAGCATGCAAGACCGTGCCGATCGATTGGCACATGAAGCAATTGAAATTCATGAAAAGCGCTGGATGATTACACGCCTATCAAACCTGGCTTTGCAATTATACAGTTGGTACATTAAAAACGGTCATGCAAGAAACGAAGCGGATGAAGTAGATGTTCGCAATTTTTTTAAAGAACATTTGCCTAAAGAAGCATACAAACAAACAGGTTTTTATGAACGCTTGTATCTCTATCAGAGTTATACTTGGTATTCATTTATTCGACAGGATTTTTTAATGTATTACCGCTATACACAGAAGTGGGTAAACTTGTTTCATGAGCAACAGGCGATGATTGGAATAGAAACAGGACATTATATCAAAGGCTTGCACAACTTACTCAATGCTCATTTTGATCTACGCAATTATCCGATGTTCGAAACAACATTAGAAGAGTTTGAAAGGTTTAATAGATCTGAAGTGGTTCATCAAAATCATAACAACTTAATACAAACATTCATTTATTTAAACATTGCAAAGATCAACAAGCATTTCATGTTTGGCACCTTTCAGCAAGGAATGAAGTTGATTTCTTACATTGAAGAAAAATTAGATGAATATGCTTTGTACATGGACAGGCATCGTATTCTTGTTTTCTATTACAAGTTTGCATCGCTTTGTTTTGGTGGCGGAGATTATGATAAATGCATTGACTATCTGAACAAGATCATCAACTGGAAAGTGGATCTGCGTAATGATTTGCAATCCTACGCACGCTTGCTACATTTAATGGCTCATTATGAGTTGGGTAATTATGAAATCATCGAGTATCTCACACGTTCTGTCTATCGCTATATGGCTAAGATGAAAAACTTGACAGTTGTGGAAGAAGCTATGTTTTCTTTTTTGCGAAATAACTTTTACGTATCTCCAAGAAAATTGCAGCCAGAGTTTAAGAAATTGTTACAAAAGATTAAAGGCCTAGAAAAAAATCGATTTGAAACAAGAGCTTTTGCCTATTTAGATGTGGTATCCTGGCTGGAGAGTAAGGTTTACGGTAAACCGATGAATGAAATAGTACACAACAAGTACCTGGAAAGTAAAAGAGCTACCGTAAAATTACTGAGTTAAGTAAAAATTTTTTCGTTGTTGAAAAATTGATTGTGGCCGCTGAAACCCAGTAGTATCAAGGCAATACAAAAATGTGGATTTCGCAAAAAGAGCAATTTTCAAAAGCAAAATTGTTGGTTGATACAAATTGGCGTTTTATTTTCACATTGCACTTAACGCAAAGAGATTATATCCAAACTTTGATAAACTAACTAGCCACCAATGTCTTTAAAACCCGAGAGCTTCTGCCACCGCAGAAGCTTTTTACTTTTCATACATTAATACATTCAACTACTAAATCCGCAATCTTTGCAGTGCATGCTAAATAGCAACTGATATTTTTATCTACATAAACATTGAAACAGTAGTAAATGGTTTCGTTGTATTTTGCCTCATCTTGTACAACATCTATGGTGTGCAAAGGAGTGGTAACTCCAAGTGTGCTTGCCTTTAAGATAGCTTCTTTTTTTGTCCAGAGGTGAAAAAACCTGTTTGTGTCGTTATCAATAAAATTCCATTCATTGTCTGTGAAATAATCTTTGTATAAGCTTAGTTCGATTGGTAAAATTTCTTCTATATCAATTCCGATCATAATCTTTTCATTCAAGCAACCGACACACACGATATAGTCACTGGAATGAGCAATAGAGAAAGAAAAGGGATGATTAAAATAACTTCGATTGTTATCGTAAATAAGTTGATCCAAACTCAATTCATTATTCAGACCAAAACTTTTAAGCATGTCTGCTAATAACAATCTGCCGACAAGTTTTTGAAGTTTTTTTTGTTTGTGCTTATAACTCACAATTCGTTTTTGTTCGCTTAAGGGTAATTCATTTATTCTCTCTAAAAGAGCGTCGGTATGTTTATTATCTACTTTTGCGTAAAAAATTTTTACCATTTGAAATGACAATAACTAAATTGTGGTACGGCACAAATTTAGAAGGAATAGACCGCAAATATGGAAACCAACGTAGCAACAGACAAAAGCATTATTCTCGGTGAATGCAGACCAGATTTTTTACGCAATGAAACACTTGCTGACATCTTCAGAGCAACGGCCAAACAATTTCCTAATAAAACAGCACTCATTTTCGATCATCAATCTATTACTTATGCGCAACTTGATACATGGACCGACGCAATAGCTATAGATCTTAACCAAAAAGGAATAGGTAGAGGTAGTAAAGTCGGCATATGGTGGCGAAGAGGATTGGAACTTCATGCTGCTATTTTGGGTATTGTAAAATCAGGTGCCGCATACGTACCTATTGATCGGGAAATGCCAGCACAGCGAGCGGAAATCGTATTAAATGAAGTCAAAGCTGCGGCTTGTTTTGCCCGATTTGCCTTAAACGTTTCTTGCCCGATTTTGAATGTACTACCTATGCCTGAAAATGGTGTTTTGTTTCAACCTTTTGAGGGTCCGCAGCCTAATGATGATGCTTATGTTTTGTATACTTCTGGTAGTACGGGCAAACCCAAAGGTATTCCTATTACACACAGGCAGATTTGTCATTTAGTTCGTTCAGAACAAAGTGTTTTTAATATAACTGCTGATGATAAAGTTTATCAAGGGTTCTCTGTATCCTTCGATATGTGGTGTGAAGAAACATGGCTCAGCTATTTTGCCGGTGCCACGCTTTGGGTAGCTGATAGTACCACTTCTAAGGCAATAAATGAATTAAGTGATGTATTGAACCAACAAAAAATAACCATTCTTCATGCCGTGCCAAGCCTGCTTGCTGTAATGGATGAAGGCGTGCCAGGCATTCGTTTGATCAACGCTGGCGGCGAAGCATGTACGCCACAAGTTGTAACAAAATGGGCCAAGCCGGGACGTTTGTTTTACAACAGCTATGGCCCAACGGAAACAACCGTAAGTGCTACTATCATTCAATTACAACCGAATGATCCAATTACCATCGGTTTCCCGTTGCCTAATTATAACGTAGCAGTTGTTGATGAGAATCTGCGATTAGTACCTCGTGGCGAACAAGGGGAGTTGATTATTACCGGCCCAGGTGTTTCCAACGGCTATGTTGATTTGCCTGAATTAACAGCTAAGAAATTTGTTGCAAAGCCCGATTGGTTAGCTGAAATACCTGGCGATCGTTTATATCGCACAGGAGATGCAGCTATTATTACACCTCACGGTACTATCGACTTTCAGGGAAGGATGGATGATCAGGTGAAACTAAGGGGTTATCGTATTGAATTGGGAGAAATTGAAAGCAGGTTAAATGAACAACCTAATGTTTCTGCTGCATGTACAGCTATAAAAAAAGATGCTGCAGGCAATGAACATTTGATAGGCTACATAGTTTGCGAAGATGAAGTATGTATGGATGAAAATAGCATGCGTATGGAATTGGCTAAGGTATTGCCGTCCTATATGGTGCCTGCACGAATAATGGTGCTGAAAGAAATGCCCCGGATGCCCAGTGGTAAGATCAATCGTAAAGATTTACCAACGCCGCAATCGCTTTTAGAAATCCAGCAAGAAACAGCATCCGAAACCATCGATCTGAATGCTCCTTTAGAAAGTCGCATGCTAGCTATTTTGCGTAGGCATTTTCCAGGCAGAGAGATTGACCTTACCAAAGATTTCTTTACCGATCTGGGTGGGCATTCTTTGCTGGCCGCAGGTTTTATTTCTCGTTTACGAAGAGAAGGCGGTGTGCCGCATGCCTCTTTCAAAGATGTATATATTCATCGTCCATTGCAACAGTTGGCAACAGCATGGAATAAATTGCCGCAAACAAAGGCTCCCAAGCAACGAATATTTTATTCTATCCCAGCCTTTCGCTATTATACCTGTTGGATTGCGCAAACCATTTCTTTGTTGGCAATCTATGGCTTGTATGCAGTGCAGTTGTTCACACCATATGTAGGCTATTATTATATAAGTGAACGGATGGATAATAAATGGTATGGAATAGGAACAGCCATTCTTTTGTATTGCTTGCTACCGCCTGTTTTCACCGCATTGGTATTAGCTATAAAATGGTTGGTAATTGGCAGGATGAAAGAAGGGGATTATCCTTTGTGGGGAGGTTATTATTTCCGCTGGTGGCTAGTAAAAACCATGCAACGATTATTGCCGGCGCAGTTCATGAATGGAACGCCGTTGTATCCTGCATTCCTTCGGCTGTTTGGAGCTAAGATTGCAGGCGATGCGCAATTAAGTAACATTACGATTGGTGCTGAAGATTTAGTAACCATTGAAAGTGATGCGAGTCTTAGTTCGCAGGTAGTCTTAGATAATGCCTTTGTAGAAGATGGTTTATTGAAATTGCGTTCTATTCGTATTGGTAAGCATGCATATATTGGAAGCAGCGCCGTTATTGCCGGTAATGCTTCGGTAAGTGATTGGGGCGAATTACAAGATCTGAGTTACTTGCCTGCCGAAAAAAATATTGGTGAGGGAGAAGTATGGAACGGAAGCCCTGCACAATTGAAAGAAACAAAAAGACCAGATGAGTTGCCACAGCCTCTATTCATTTCTAAGTCGAAAAGAATGCGATATAGCATTTTATTCCTTCTAACACTGTTCATTTTTCCTTTCTTTATTTTATTGCCGTTGTTGCCGGTGATTGTTGCCATTCACGCAATGGATAATGCAGCTGCCGATTATAATTTTAATTACATATTGGTAGTGCCGGCGCTGGCTATTATTTACATGGGACTATTTGCTGCAGAAACCATTTTTTGTACACGCTTGTTGAACGTAGGCGTAAAACCTGGCAAGTATTCCATCTACAGTATGTTTTACCTGCGCAAATGGTTGTCGGATCAATTTCTCTCTCTGAGTTTAATTGTCATGCATCCGATTTATGCGACCGTTTACATACGCAGTTTCTTCAAAGCATTAGGTGCTAAAGTGGGAAAGAATACTGAGTTTTCTACCGCCAGTAGTGTAACACATCCGTTGTTGGAAATTGGCAGTGGTGCCTTCATTGCAGATGCTGTTACATTAGGCGAAGCCGATGTTCGTGCACAACAATTGATCTTAGAAAAAACAACCATTGCTAATGATTGCTTTGTTGGCAATAGTGCTATAATTCCTCAGGGTTATCAATTACCGTCAAATATGTTAATAGGTGTACTATCCGTTCCTCCAACAAAAGAACAATTAGAAGCGGAGCCGGCAAAAGACTGGTTTGGTTCACCAGCTATTGCTTTACCTAAAAGACAACAGAGTAATCCTTTTCCAAAAGAATTGACATCAAATCCAACATTTGGAAGAAAAGTTGGAAGGAGTGTGGTTGAATTCATTCGTATCATTCTACCTGAAAGCGCCGTAATCACCTTCAGTATTTTTTTCATCGCGTTTGCTCATGACTTGATCACATCAAGCTCCGTTTGGGAAATACTTGTATTGATGCCAATTTATTATCTGGGTTTCATGGGTATTCCAGCGTTTGTATTAACAGTTGCTTTGAAATGGATCTTCGTCGGAAAATATAAAGCACAGCAAAAGCCTATGTGGACAGGTAAAGTATGGCGCAGCGAGGCGATTACTACCACATACGAAGCTTTGTCTGTTCCCTTTCTTTTAGACTTTTTAAGAGGTACGCCGTGGTTGCCTTTAGCGTTGCGATTACTGGGTGCAAAAACAGGCAAACGAGTTTGGCTAAATACCACTGACATTACAGAGTATGACATGGTGAGCATTGGTACCGACAGTGCTTTAAATGAAGATTGTGGCCCACAAACACACTTGTTTGAAGACAGGGTAATGAAGATAGGGCCTGTAAAAATTGGTGAACGGGTAAGCATTGGGTCGAGAACGATTCTTTTGTATGACACTGAAGTTGGTAACGATATAAAAATCGATGCTTTGTCCTTAGTAATGAAAGGCGAGATTTTATCGCCAAATACTTCATGGATTGGTAGCCCCATAAAGCCAAAGTAATGAATGATCAGATTCAGATAAAGGAAATTATTATCCGTGAACATTATCAAATCATAGCTGATTTCATGAAAGGCCTGCATGAATCGGAGTATTCTTTCTTTGATAAGACTGCTGCCTGGAAGGATATTGAGGAAAGTTACATGCGACACATTATTGAAATGCAGGAAGAGTGCGAAGGAACTTGTTTGGTAGTCTTTGAAAATGAATATCCAATCGGGTTCATTTTTGGTTATGTAGAAGAACAAGATGATAGCCGGATAGAAGCTTATGAAGGCGATGAACTTTATATTTCCGATGGCTATGTTTTGCCAACCTACCGCAAGCAAGGAATTTATAAACGAATGAATGAGCAGTTAGAACAGAAATACATTGCGCAGGGCATTAAACGAATTACACGTTTTACATTGGTCAATAATGAACCAATGAAACATTTTTTAGCGAGTTCCGGTTATCAACCAACCCGTATACTCTTTGAAAAATGGCTTTAAGCTGGATGCCTTTACTGGCAATGCTTTCAAGATGTTAAACCTAAAGAAAATTGAGCGATAAATTAGAAATTACAGAATCAAAATACTGGGTTTATTGTGCGAAAATGGCTAACGGTAGGATTGGTTTTTTCTTGCTGTGTTTGTTTAGGGCAGACTGAAATGAACAACTAGCAAATTGATAATTATGTCTACTCAATAAGCCCTGATCTCCCAAAAATTTTATCTCAAAAACTTTGTGCTCCTTATGCTACAGATGCACAAAAACTACGAGCTTTTTTTCGATGGATCACAATGAATGTTTCCTGTGATGCCAATAATAAATTAAAAAATCATTTGTCAAAGGATTATGCTGAGGATACGTCTTTAGTATTAAAGCCATTGGACGAACGTGTGTCAGAAAATGTGTTGCAAAAAGGCCTGGCAGTTTGCGATGGTTATGCCCGTTTGTTTAAAACAATTTGCGACTATACAAGCATTCAGGTTGTAATCATCACTGATTATGGACGAACAGACCAAGACCGCATAGGCACAAAGTTTTTCACCAATCACACCTGGAATGCTGTGTACTTTGATAGTGCCTGGCATTTGCTGGATGTAACCTGGGCAAGTGGTTACACTTCTTATTTCGGTAATGATTACATTCAACACTTAGATGAACATTATTATTTAACGCCGCCTGCCAGATTTATACAGGATCATTATCCTGAAGATTCAAAATGGACCTTGCTTCCGCAGGTTCCGTTAGTGCAGGAGTACAAGTTTTCTCCATTCAAGCGATCCGGTTTTATTCGTTCAAGAATCAAATCGTATTACACTGCAAAAGGTGTCATCGATGCTGCTATTGGAGACAGAGTTGTTATTGCATTGTAGACTGATGAAAAGCAAAAAAATATCGCAATTATTGATTCGTTATACAACGAAAATGTAAGCTATGAAACTGACAGTTGCAATGAAATCTCGACCCAACCAATTATTAAAATCAATGCCAAAAAAATCAACTGTACCCATATGATAACATCTGAAAAATGTAGAATGGTTGAATGTGGTATTGAGTGATCGTAACATTTTACGCTACCGGTTAAATGTAGGAAAGTAAAACAGCAATACAACGAGTATGCATTAATGGTATTGCTTTACCGTTTCTTCTGTCTGTTTCTTTGCTTTTTCTATTTCCAGGCGTTTTATTACTTCCGCTGGTAGAATTTCTTAGTTGAATTTTTTTGCTTCTCGTTGATACCCGTCAATTTTTTCCTGAACATCATTGCTGGCACCTATTGCTTTCTTCTGAATTTCTTTAATTAGAACCGTATTATCTTTTAATTTTTCTGCACTATATTCTTTGTAATAAAACGTATCACCTTTTATATAACAGCCTTGATCTTTTTCACTTGTCTTAAACAAATCATCTACAAATTCTTCTTTTGTAAATGGTATCTTGAATAAAACATAATCACATTCTTCACCTGGAGTATACTTAAAATCTTTAGGAGCATTATCATAATTCAGTTTCACTTTTTTACTTCATGCGAAAGTTTGCCCATATCCAAATTGAGTATCTCTATTTTATGATCCTCAATCAACTTTTGCTCAACACCTTCTTCATAAAGATCCCTGCCGGAAAGATCGTTTAGCGCAATATCAAGCATGTTTAGCCCTCTGTCAAAGATGTAATGCATATACTTTTATTTAGCTGGTAAAACTGCTATAATATTCATACCACTTATACTTTTATACTTTTTGTTTTTTGAGTTGTTGCAATAAATCTTTTTTAAACTCATCATTAAGGTCTATGTCAGTTGCCCAAGTTTTTCCATTTCGGGTAATAGTAAATTTTTCCGGATGATAAGCAATGGAAGGAGGAAAGCTTTTCAAGTTAAATTGATAAACCTTTTTATCATCTGTAGACACAGTATAGCTTAAGTAGTGACCTTCATGAAAAACAGAAAGTTGAAAATCCATTACATAAATCTATGAATTTCTGTAACCAGAAATAAGCCCTTTGGGGAAATTCCCCGGTGTATTCGTTAAATTTATAGTATAATTCAAAGATAAATTTTCTGAGCATTATGCGGATCTTTTATCAGGTCAGTATGACTCTGTCTAGACCGCATTGTCTTGAATGGCTATTATCCCAAACTGCTTGATGGAGGCGGGGTTTGGGATTGGTGGCGTCGTCTTCATGGCAGTGATTGAGGTTTAACAACTGCAGCCTTGATGAACATCGCAGCAGCGATGAGCAAGCCGGTACAGTCATACTGTAAAAACAACAATATTCCTTTTGTACATATTATAATACAGGGGAAGGTAAAGATGAGGATGCCGCAAAATTACTGCCTGTAGATGGTGGGTACGAGGGTATTTTTGCCATATTCTGTTCGAGGGCTCCAAGCCTGTTGTGGGAAGTGTATGAATATGCAAA
>PSMG01000058.1:0-10240 GCA_040290035.1 Chitinophagaceae bacterium | reverse complement strand
ACGAATACACCGGGGAATTTCCCCAAAGGGCTTATTTCTGGTTACAGAAATTCATAGTTTTAAGCCCTATATGGTGCAGCTTTTGCTCTATCTAAATCCATTTAACTTATGAGATTAACTGTAAATCTTTTACTCTTAACTGCTACTCTTCTTTTTTTTAGTTGTAAAAAAGAAACAGAAGACTATACCGCTGTAGGGGAGCTACTTTCTGATTACCTGCCTTTACAAGTTGGTAAATACATCACTTATCGTACCGATTCGTTGATCTTTTTAAATGCAGGCCATAGCATTGACCGACATTATTCTCAAGAAAAACACGTCATTGATGCGCAGGTACCCGATGCATTGGGGCGCCCCAGTTATCGTGTTTTTCGTTTTTTACGAGATTCAGCGGGAACACAGCCATGGACGCCTAATGGAACTTATTACATTACACCTATCGTAGATAGCAATACCCGTCTGTATAGCAGGATTGAATTAATTGAAAATAATTTGCGTGTTATAAAGCTTGCAAAATCGGTAAAGCAAGGCCAAACATGGAAAGGAAATCAATATTTGCCAACCGACCCTTATTCAAGTTTATTCGGAAGCAATTTCAACCCCGATGATGATTTAAACATTTGGAATTTCAGTGTCGTTTCTATGCACACAACCGAAACAATTAGAGGAACAACTTATAAAGATGTGGCAACGGTAGAACCACTCGATGATCAAGGCAATCCAATCAATGTATTGGACAACGTATCAGCAATAACTTCTACTTTGGTTGTGGACCCAAACCGTCTTGCCACGGCTGTTACATCCACGGATAAATACGCAAAGGGAATTGGCTTGATTTACCAGGAGCTTACACTTTGGGAACGCCAGCCAACCACCAACACCACATCTGCTTACTACAATGGATTTAGCGTGATTCGAAGAATCATTGATCATAATTAAAGTGAAACAAAGGGTATGAAAAGATTTCTACTGTTGCTTGTGGTTACTTCAATTGGATTTGTTTCAAAAGCACAAACACGATATTTAGTCAAGTTCAAAGACAAGGGAACATCGCCATACAGTATTTATAGCCCTACCAATTATTTATCGCCCCGAGCAATAGCAAAGAGAACTCGTTATAGCATTAATATAGACAGTCTTGACCTACCGGTAACGCCACGTTATATTGACAGCGTTCGATTAGCTGGCGCAGTTACTATTTTGAATGTTTCGAAATGGCTGAACCAGGTTTCTATTCAAACTACCGACGCAGCAGCCTTAGCTAAAATCAACAGTTTTCCATTTGTTCAATCTGCCAGTCAAATAGCCGCAAGAACAACAAGTACTAATGGAGGTATTGAAATTTTTCAGGAAAATGCTAATGGAAGATTACAAGCAGATTATTATAACTACGGACAGTCATATGGTCAAATCCATATTCACAACGGTGAGTTTTTGCATAACATCGGTCTCCGCGGGCAAGGCATGCAAATAGGTATGTTGGATGGGGGCTTCACGAATTATAATACTATTACTGCGTTTGATAGTGTTCGCAACAGTGGTGGTTTTTTAGATGTATACAATTTTGTTTTAAAAAACACCAATCTGAACACAGCGAGTCATGGACTAAATTGTCTTTCAACTATTGCTACTAATCTTCCCGGACAAATGGTGGGCACTGCACCCAAAGCCAGTTTTTATTTATATGTAAGTGAAGATGTAGGTTCCGAGTATCCCATAGAAGAGCACAATTGGGTTTGTGCTGCAGAAAGGGTAGATAGCGCTGGCGGTGACGTTATTTCTTCTTCTTTAGGATACAACACATTTGACCCGCCACTAAATACACAAGACCACACATATGCGCAAATGAATGGTCGCACTACGATGGCAGCCATTGGTGCAACTATTGGTGCGAGAAAGGGTTTGTTGATTTTAAATTCTGCCGGTAATTCGGGACAGGATAGCTGGCATTACATTATTACGCCTGCGGATGCAGACAGCATTTTGGCCGTAGGTGCTGTTGATGTTAACAGAAATGTTGCAGGTTTCTCAAGTTATGGTCCCGCCTCTGATGGACGTGTAAAGCCAGATGTTGCGTCTGTTGGCGTTAATACTCACGTAGTAGGCACAACGGGTGTAATTGGCACAAACAATGGAACTTCCTTTGCCTGTCCTAATATGGCAGGTCTAGCAACATGTTTGTGGCAAGGATTCCAGGAGTTCAACAATATTAAAATTCTAAAAGCATTACAACAAGCTGGTGACAAATACACTGCACCGGATAATAGAACAGGCTACGGTATTCCGGATGTTAAAAAGGCAACCATGAATTTGTTGAAAGACTTTGCAACGGGTGCAGCCACTCAAACAACTTGCAAGACCACATTGAGCTGGAATAGCAAAGATGCAGCAGGCATGAGGTATGAAATTGAACGTCAGGTTCCCGGCAGTTCAAGCTTTGTGAAGATTGGTACACAACTTGGCTCAGGTGCTGTTTTTAGCAACCATTCCTATACTTATGCTGACTCGTTGATCAATGTTCAGGCCGGAACAATTAATTACCGCATCAAACAATTTATCGACACAAATACAGCCACAGCTGTCAGTGATTACATCGTTACAAAAACAGTAAACTTGGGCGCTTCTTGTGTAACTACTGGTGTAAACACAATTCCTTTCTCTGACAATACATTGTTGCTAATTCCTAATCCCGCACATAATACAGTTACTTTAAAACTAACTACGTCAAGTTTGATTCAAACAATACAAGTGCAAATTGTTGATGCCTTAGGTAAATTAATTGCAACTAAAAACAGCAATGCAACAACGGGGACAACCACCCTGCCTATAGATATCACAGCATTAGCAAAAGGAAAATATTTCTTAAGTGTATATGCAAATGGAAAATTGTTAGGCACAAAAGAGCTGGTCAAGCTTTAAACAAAGCTGCAAAAAGAGTATCTGCTTTTTGCTTATAGCCTTTGTAATAAGTAGCGTTAATTAATTGTAACGAAGAATTGTTTTGAATAAAAGAAACAACTCCTTCGTTTTCTTTTTTAAAGACCGAACAAGTGATGTATAAAAAATAACCGTTTGGCTTCACTGATTTACTTGCATTGATTGCAATCTTTCTTTGCAGAGAAGCGTAATAATCTATCTTCTCTTCTTTAAAAAAAACCAATTGCTCCGGCGTTCTACCCCATGTACCAGAGCCGCTACAAGGTGCATCGCAAATCACTAATTCGAAGTTTGAAGTTGGAGGTTTGAAGTCTTCCTTAGAAATATCCGCAACAAAAGACGAATAATTTCTTATGCCCACTTTTTCAAAACGTTTTCGTAGGTTAATCAAGATTGATTCTCGAACATCAGAAACAGTGAGTTGAATCTTTTGCCATTTGTCATACGCCAGGATAGACTTACCACCACTTGCTGCGCAGCAATCCCATATACGAACAGGTTGAAAACCGGTTGTTGTCAATGCATTCAGCACTTTTTGTGAACTTAAATCTTGTACCACTACTTCTTCATCCAAACGAAGTATTTCATCAATTTTAGTATTGATAAGCAAACGTAAGCATTGATCACCCACTAGGTAAAAATCAATATTCGCTTCAGAAAGTTTTTTTAAAACAATTGCTTTTTTCTGTGGTCGAATACGTAAGAATAAATCAGGTTGTATAAGAAAGGAAAGGGCAAATGCTTCTGCATTTATGCCATCGCTTAAATAATTACTAAATGAAAAGATATGTTTCCATTCCTGTTGGGCATCGATGTATTGAAATTTTGCTGTTAGGTTTTTTTCAACTACTTCATTCCATTCCGGTTTTAATTCTTGCAACATAATATTGGACTCTGATGAACAAAGAAATAATCCAATCAATAATTTTTCTTCAACCGCTTTACCGGAGAAGCTGTTACCTAATCTATAATAGCAAAAACAAAGATGTGCTACGGTCTTACGATCCCTTGAACCAAACTTTTTGTGTTCTCTAAAATAGTTTTTCAACCAGGCGGCAAATGGAATTGCTCCATCATATTTTTTTAAAATGGTGGTTGTCGAGGCTATGTAAGAATGTGATCGCACTGCGCAAATCTCTATAAACAAAAAGCGATTGCCAAATGACAATCGCTTTAAAAACTCCTTTTCGATTTTAGCCTATCTATAGAAAAAGGTATAGTTGACAGTTCGGGTAGGCTGGCCGCCACCTGACTGTATCGTAACCCCGGTTGCAGGTAAATTATTACTACCAAGCGTATAGGTGCTGGTTAAAGTCATGCCGTTAGTTGCACTTGGGCTGTTTACTACTTGCATACGTGTTACAGCTTCGTTCGTTGCGTTCGGCATTCCTCCTATCCAATATTTCTGAGCTACATTACCAGGCAACCAAGTTGGATTAAATGCGGTACCATAGGTAAATTGTTCATCACCCATTGATAACAAGGGGCTGCCAGGAGTAGTTGTTCCGTATAACTTTAATGTTGTTACCTTACCTGTGCCATCATATACAAAATCGTTCTTGCTGGAGAGGTAGTACCCCGTACCCATTATCGAATTGTTCATATAAACAGAGACACTCGTCAATTTACCACTGATATAACTAAACACACTGCTGTCCATGGTGGTCATTGTAAGACCCATCATATTCATTGTATTGGTGTTAACTGCATAATCCATTTCCATGGCAGTTGCACTTGGGTAATGAATAATATTAATAGCTGTATCAGGCATGCTTTGTATTACGGAGGCTTGAGTGATCTTGGAAACTCTACCTATATTATCATACTCAAATTTTTTCCAGGTGCAGACAGGACTACCCATCGAATTATCATCAACGGTCATAGTGCTCATTCTATTCTGGGAGTCGTAGGTATAAACTGTTAGGGAACTATCTGTAGCTGTTTTTCCAACAGACTTTATTAACAATGCGCCAGAACTGGATCCGCCACCACTTCCTCCACTTCCATTTCCGCCTCCGGATGGGGTTCCTGTATCAAGATTAATTTCTTTTTGACAAGAAAATAATAGCACAGTCAGTGCACAGTAAATGATTGCTTTGATGCTTATAAGTAATGACTTGGTTGCAAAAATGAAAGATAGAAGTTTTATAATTGTAATAAAGCCTTCAATGGATCTTTTCCAAAAAGAAGCAACTCAGGATTTTCCAATAATTCTTTCACTCGCACTAAGAAAGAAACTGATTCACGTCCATCAATAATGCGGTGATCATAACTCAAGGCCAAATACATCATCGGACGTGCTTCAATCTTTCCATCAATTACCATTGGCCGCTCTTGTATCTTATGCATACCCAAAATACCGGATTGCGGAATATTAATGATTGGCGTTGACATCAAAGAACCAAACACACCACCATTGGTAATTGTGAATGTTCCACCTTGCATTTCTTCCATGCTTAATTTATTATCACGAGCCTTTGTTGCCAGTTCCACTACCTTCCTTTCTATTTCAGCCATACTCAAACTTTCTGCATTGCGAATTACCGGAACCACTAAACCTTTAGGGGCAGAAACGGCAATGGATATATCACAATAATCATGATACACGATTGAATCACCATCAATATATGCATTAACCGCAGGCCATTCTTGCAGTGCATAACAAACCGCTTTTGTAAAGAAAGACATGAAACCTAAATTAACACCATGCGACTCTTTGAATTTCTCTTTATTAGCAGCACGAATCGCCATGATCTTACCCATGTCCACTTCGTTAAACGTAGTGAGCATTGCGGTGGTATTCTTTGCCTCTACCAAACGACGAGAAACTGTTTTGCGTAAATTGCTCATTTTCTCTTTGCGCTCATTTCGATTGAACGCTTCTGTGCCTGGCTTACGACCCGGATTAGTCAAAGCTTCCAACACGTCATCTTTCAAAATCTTTCCATTATAACCTGATGGCTGAATACTTTTTGGATCTACTTTTTTATCAGCAATGATTGCAGATGCAACCGGTGTTGCTTTAATATCGTTCGGAACAGAAGTAACTGCAGTTGTTGCTGCGGCAGGTTGTGCTTTCGGTTTTGGTTCTTCCTTTTTTGCCTCTTGTTTAGGTGCTGGTTGCGGAGCAGCTTTTCCCTCTGGCTTAGCAGCCGTTTCATCAATTTGAGCTACCATATCACCGATCGCCAATGTATCACCTTCCTTACCAACAGTTTTTAAAACGCCTGCTTGTTCAGCATTTAATTCGAACGTAGCTTTTTCACTTTCTAATTCAGCAATCACTTCGTCACGTTCTACATAATCACCATCATTCTTCAACCATTTCACCAGTGTTACTTCATTAATGGATTCGCCTACTGTTGGTACTTTAATTTCAATCATGTGTATTTAATTATTTATGTACTTAGCTTTTGTACTGCTATCGAACTTTAGTTGCGTCGAACACTTCAACGCTTTTTAATTCTATTCAGCATAGTGCGTTACTTATTGCACATCTGATTTTTTATAAACTATACAGTAAATGCAGTCTCCACAATTTCCGCCTGTTCCTGCGCATGAACTTTGCTATAGCCACTTGCTGTAGCAGCACTTGCGTGCCTACTGATTATACCGTAATTGATACCTTTCAAATTCATTTGCAGAAAACTTGCTGCACCCATATTCAACGGTTCTTCCTGCACCCAGAACCAGGTTGCTTTATTGTATTTCTGATACAACACATCGAGTTGCTTTTGCGGTAGTGGATAAATTTGTTCTAAGCGAACGATCGCCACATCCGTTCTATTTTCTTTTTGCTGACGCTCTGCCAGATCAAAATAAATCTTACCGCTACAGAATAAAACTTTCTTCACATCACTTGCATCTTTTACAAAAACATCGTCAATCACTTCCTTAAATCCGCCATTCGTAAATTCTGACATTGTAGAATAACTTCCTGCATGACGCAAATTTGCTTTCGGCGAAAAATTAACCAATGGTTTTCTGAACGGCCAAGTCAGTTGCCTGCGCAACACATGGAACAGGTTTGCAGAGGTAGTGATGTTAGTGATAACAATATTATTTTCCGCACAGAGCTGTAAAAAGCGTTCTAAACGTGCACTACTATGTTCCGGACCTTGGCCTTCATAACCGTGCGGTAATAACATCACCAAACCATTCATGCGCAGCCATTTTGTTTCGGCAGATGCAATGAATTGGTCAATAATGATTTGAGCGCCATTTGCAAAATCGCCAAACTGTGCTTCCCACAACACCAATGAATTTGGATTAGCCAAAGCATATCCGTATTCAAAGCCTAACACACCATATTCGCTCAACAAAGAATTATAAATTCTGAATTGTCCCTGCGCTTCTTGAAAATGATTTAAACGATTGTATTCTTCATTATTTGTTTCGTCGTATATAACGGCATGGCGATGTGAGAATGTACCACGTTTGACATCCTGACCACTCATACGCACATCTTTTCCTTCTACCAACAAACTACCGTATGCCAGCAATTCGCCAGTCGCCCAATCAACTTTTTGTTCGGTATCGAATAACTTGATTTTGTCTTGAAGAATTTTCTCCACTTTACGCAAAGGCTTAAATCCCTCAGGCCATTTCATTAGTCCGAAAAACAAACGTTTAAAGTCTGCTTCACTAATAGCTGTAACAGGCGAAGCATCAAAGTCTGCTTCAGTAGCTTTGCGCAAACTACGCCACCATTGCTCTGGCTGCTGATAATTATAGGGGAGCGGATTTTGTTTTACTTCATCCAGGCGCTCTTGCAAATCAGCCCAAAACTTTTTCTCCATTTGCTTTGCCAAATCCTGTGCATCGCCTTCACCGTTTTCTAAAAGATAATGTACATACTCTTCACGAGGGTTAGCATGTTTATCAATCAAAGCATACAACTGAGGTTGTGTAAACTTTGGATCATCACCTTCGTTGTGTCCATGACGACGATAACAAACCATATCGACAAAAATATCTGCATTAAATTCTTGCCTATAACGTGTTGCAATCTCTACACATCTTACCACCGCTTCGGGATCATCACCATTTACGTGAAATACAGGCGCCTGGATAGCAGAGGCGATAGAGGTAGAATAATCAGAACTTCTGGCATCATCAAAATCGGTAGTAAAACCAATTTGGTTATTGATCACAAAGTGAATGGTACCACCAGTGTAATAACCATCCAGGTTACTCATCTGAATAATCTCGTAAACAATTCCCTGGCCTGCAACCGATGCATCACCATGAACTAAGATAGGTAACACTTTATCGAAATCAGATTGATAAAGAACATCAGCTTTTGCACGAGAATAACCCAACACTACCGGATTCACTGCTTCAAGGTGTGAAGGGTTAGGTGTAAGTTTTAAATACATCTTTTTACCATTCATCGTTTCCACTTCAGAGCTGAAACCCAAATGGTATTTCACATCGCCGCTACCCATTGTTTGGTCAGGAATGGCAGTACCTTCAAACTCGCTAAAAATTTGTTCGTAGGTTTTACCTAAAATATTGGCCAGTACGTTTAAGCGACCACGATGCGCCATTCCAATCACAACTTCCTGTACACTATATTCAGCAGCTATATTTAGTATAGTATCTAATGCTGCAATAGTTGTTTCTCCACCTTCCAGTGAAAAACGCTTTTGACCAATATATTTTGTGTGTAGAAATTTTTCGAAGATGACACCCTGATTCAGTTTCTCCAGAATTCGCTTTTTCTGGGGTAGTGGAATCGGGTTTTGTAAAGAAGTTTCAATTTCACGCTGCAGCCAATCCAGTCGCTCTTTATTCACGATGTATTGATACTCTACACCTACATGACCACAATATATTTTCTCCAAACGGTCAATAATTGTTTGCAGTGTAGCATTTGCCAAACCGATAAACTCACCGGCAAAAAAACTCTGCTGCAAATCCCCTTCTGTTAAACCAAAGTATTTAATATCAAGGTTTGCTCCTCTGTCTTTACGTGGACGAATGGGATTAGTCCGTGCGATCAAATGACCTTTCTTGCGATAAGCCTCGATTAAGCTATAAACCGCGAATTCTTTTACCAATTGACCTGCATCTACGTTAGCTGCTGTCGGGGAAGCAGTGACATGTTCATTGCCATTTGCATTGCTCAAGGCAAAATCAAAACCTTCAAAAAATTTCCGAAACTCTGGGTCAACACTCTCGGGGTTTTGACTAAAATCGTTATAGAGGCTTTCGATATAAGCTGGATGTGAATGCGTGATATACGAGAAATCCTTCATGAAAGGGAAATTGAGATTTTTGGGTACGCAAATATCGGTCAAAATAACGTACAGCCGCTATCTGTTTCTAAACGAATTACCCAAGTATTTGACTGCTTCGATGCGTTGATCGAAAGTATGTAACGACGCTGTATTTAACTGATGAAAAGCTATTGAATACGTGTACGGAAAGAAGGCGAGGGAAAAAATCAGTTTCAGTTAACAAAAAATTCTTCAATTTGCGCTTTTCATTATCAATTATTTCCCTACTTTTGCCGTCCAAATTCAGAATACATGGCTAATCATAAGGCAACAAAGAAAGATGTGCGTCAGTCTGCAAAGCGCCGCGAAAAAAACCGTTATTACGGAAAAACTACTCGTAACGCAATCCGTGATTTAAAATCATTGGAGCAAAAAGCTGCGGCCGGCGAACAACTGCCTGAAGTAATTTCAATGATTGACAAGTTGGCTAAACGTGGTGTTATCCATAAAAACAAAGCAAGCAACTTGAAAAGCAAACTAACCAAGAGAGTAAATACCTTATTGTAATCCTACTCTTTTATAAACATATCGGAATCCCTCAGTGATGAGGGATTTTTTATTGGCCACATTTTTTTCGCAGATCATGCTTTAATTGGCAAATTAGCCCATGCGCAAACTGTTACTCCTTTCTTTTTTATTTTCATTCCAAATTGCCTTTAGCCAAAAACTTGCAACCCGCTTTGAAACCTCAAACGGTACGGAATCTCCTGCTTACCCTGAAATTATTGATTGGTGGAAAAAATTAGATGCAACGTCGTCTTACGTGAAAATGATGGAATTTGGTGCTACCGATGCAGGTTTCCCCCTTCACGTAGTGCTAATATCATCTGATAAAAACTTTGATATAAAATCGATCAGGGCTAAAAACAAAGCTGTTATACTAATCAATAAAGGCATACACCCAGGTGAGCCAGACGGTATTGATGCAAGTATGTTGCTGGCGAAAGAAATAGTGGTTAACCAGAGATGGTTTCTTTTTACGCCGTATACTTATCTTCCCTTTTGCATATTCATACACTTCC
>PSMG01000057.1:0-10902 GCA_040290035.1 Chitinophagaceae bacterium | reverse complement strand
TTGAATTTCATAAATTTAACGAATACACCGGGGAATTTCCCCAAAGGGCTTATTTCTGGTTACAGAAATTCATAGATATTTTGTTTTATTTTAGGCAATAAAATTGTTCGACAGATTTAAATTAATCAACACTAGTTATATGAATATTCTTCCTGAAGATCAGGTTTTAGCCGAAAAAAAAGGACATCCAAAAGGTTTATACGTTTTATTTGCTACAGAGTTTTGGGAACGATTTAGTTACTATGGAATGCGAGCCATTTTTGTTCTTTTCATGACGAAAATGTTATTTGGAACAGATGAGGCAGGCAAATCCTTGGCAAGTAATATTTATGGCAGTTATACAGGACTTGTTTACCTGACTCCATTGATTGGTGGTTATATAGCAGACAGGTATTGGGGCAATCGCAAGTCCATTTTTGTTGGTGGAATTTTGATGGCTTTAGGACAATTCACAATGTTCTTATCCGGCACACTTGCACATAACACTGATAAAGGTTTGGCCATTACTGCAATGTGGACAGGTTTGGCACTTTTGATATTTGGTAATGGTTTTTTCAAACCAAATATTTCTACAATGGTAGGTCAGCTTTATCCTGAAACGTCAAATGCAAAAAAAGATTCTGCTTATACATTGTTCTACATGGGTATTAATGCTGGTGCTTTTGTGGCGCCGCTTATTTGCGGATATCTGGGAGAAAATATTGATTTCAGATGGGGCTTTCTTGCCGCGGGTTTTGGTATGCTTATCAGCCTTGTTATCTTTTATTATACAAAGGATAAGTATGTAGTTTCTCACAAAGGGGAACCATTAGGTGTAGCTCCGAATAAATCAAAAGATGTAAGTGTATCCGAAAGTGGTAAAATTGGTTTTAGCACTACCCAAATTGTGGTGATCATAACGAGCATTATTGCAGCTTGGTGCCTCTTGCATTTTGCGCTTGGTGTGGACGTTTGGGGGTCTGCTATTTATGGAATGACGTTGGTTCTTCCATTTGCTATTTTAACCGACCGATCGCTTACCAAAACCGAAAAGGAAAGGCTATGGGTAATTGTGATCATTATGCTATTTGTCATCTTTTTCTGGATGTGTTTTGAACAAGCTGGTGCTTCGCTAACCTTTTTTGCGGATGAACAAACAGATCGACATGTATTGGGTTGGGAAATGCCTGCCTCTTACTTTCAAAGTTTTAATGCAGGTTTTATTGTTTTGCTGGCACCCATCTTTGCAGGCTTATGGGGACGTTTAGCGAAACGTGGTATTGAGCCACCAGCACCTATGAAACAAGCAATGGGTTTAGGATTACTTGCTCTTGGTTTTTTATACATTGCTTTTGGTGCAAAAGGCGACCCTGCTATAAAAGTGAGTATTTGGTGGTTAACAGGTTTGTATTTTTTACATACAGTCGGGGAATTATTTTTGAGCCCCATCGGACTTTCAATGGTTAACAAATTAACTCCCGGAAGGTTTACGTCGTTAATGATGGGAATTTGGTTTATGGCAATTTCTACAGGTAATAAACTTGCGGGTACAATGAGTGCTCTTTATCCGAACCCGAAATCAAAAAGTCATCCCGTATTTCTCGGAATAACAATTGATAATTTATACACTTACTTCATGATTTTCGTAGGTTTTTCAGGAGTTGCAGCAGTCATCTTATTTATACTTTCATTCAAATTGCGAAGAATGATGCATGGGATAAAATAAACCCATAATAACTTTAAAAAAGGTGATCGTAAATTGATCCCCTTTTTTTTATTCTTACATTTAAACACCGATTTCTATGGCCGATATCAAAACCAACTTTAAACCATTCATTTCTCCAGAGCAAAACGTTCGTGAATTTAGTTTTAAGGCTCTGATGCTGGGAAGTATCTTCGGAATTATCTTCGGAGCCTCCACTGTTTATCTGGCATTAAAAGCCGGCCTAACCGTATCTGCTTCTATTCCTATTGCCGTTATTGCCATCACCTTGGGCAGGCGCTTTTTAAAAACAACCATTCTCGAAAACAACATTATTCAAACAGCGGGTTCTGCAGGTGAAAGCATTGCGGCAGGCGTAGTGTTTACCTTGCCTGGCTTTTTGTTTTTGAGCGAACCTTCTAGTGCTAATTATTTCAATTACTTCACCATATTAACGCTTGCCATTTTTGGAGGTATCCTCGGTACGTTAATGATGATTCCTTTGCGTCGTTCATTGATTGTTGAAGAGCATGGCAATCTTCCTTATCCTGAAGGCACTGCTTGTGCTTCGGTATTAAAGGCAGGCGAAAGAGGCGGCGACTTTGCAAAGACTGCTTTCTTAGGATTAGGCTTTGCTGCGGTATACGCAGCCTTGCAAAAAGTATTTCATGTGATTTCGGAGGCGCCACGTTTTGCTACGACACAGGCCAATCGATTCTTTCCTTCAGCACGATTAAGTGCAGAAATCACTCCTGAATATTTAGGTGTTGGTTACATCATTGGTCCACGCATCGCAGGCATATTAGTCGCAGGTGGTGTGTTGAGCTGGTTTGTATTGATTCCTTTACTAGCTTCATTAATTCCCGCAGATACTATTGCTATGCAGTTAGTGAAGATTGGTTATTTGAAAAGCATGGCTACTGCTGGTGGTTCTGGCACATGGGATCCGGTAACACATACCTTCAAAGACTATTCAGAAGCAATATACAGAGCATACATCCGCCAGATTGGTGCAGGTGCTGTAGCTGCAGGCGGTTTTATTACATTGATCAAAACGATTCCAACGATTATCTCTTCGTTTAAAGGAAGCATGGCATCCTTAAAGAAAAGTGGTGTAGAAGGTGTGAACGAAACCAAAGTTCCAAGAACAGAACAAGACCTTTCGATTAAGATCGTAGGTATTGGAAGTTTGGCGTTGATCATTTTAATGACTGTGTTGCCAATGGTGCCTGGTGATTCTGTTTTAAGCAAATTATTATTAGGTATCCTGGTGATTATTTTCGGGGCCTTCTTCGTTACAGTTTCGTCTCGCATTGTTGGTTTGATCGGTTCTTCTAACAATCCCATCAGTGGTATGACCATCGCAACCTTAATGGGAACTTGTTTGGTGTTTATTGCTGTGAAATGGACCGGTCATTTTTATGAACCAATGGCCTTGGTAGTGGGAGGTATGATCTGTATCGCTGCTGCAAATGCTGGCGCCACATCGCAAGATTTAAAGACCGGTTATCTTGTTGGTGCTACACCACGTAATCAGCAGATTGCCTTGTTTGCTGGCGCTATTGTTTCTTCTATCGCCATTGGTGCAACCGTAAAAATATTAGATACACCAACGGCAGAAATGGCAAGGCAAGGTATCATGCATGCTATTGGTACGGATAAATATCCTGCCCCACAAGGAACGCTGATGGCAACGTTGATAAAAGGTATTTTGTCCTTCAACCTTGATTGGCAGTTTGTATTAGTAGGTGTGTTTATATCCATCACGCTTGAACTATGTGGTATAAAATCGCTTTCATTCGCAGTGGGAACTTATCTACCGCTTTCAACAACATTGCCCATCTTCATTGGCGGTGCGGTTAGAGGTTTGGTAGAATGGAGAGAAAAGAAAAAAGGCATTCACGTTGCACCGGAAGAAGAAGACTTAAGCAAGGGTAATTTATTTGCAACCGGGCTTGTTGCGGGTGGTGCTTTGTTTGGTGTAATCGTGGCTATCTTGACCGTGTTTTTCGAATCAGGAATGAAATCAATCAATCTTGAAGAGAGCCTGACACATGGCCTTGACGACCTCGGTTATAAACTGTTAGGCGTAGCCTTCTTCGCTTTCATGGCTTATGTACTTTATCGGATTGCGCTTGGCAAACGATCGCAACCCGTCATCGAATCATAAATAAAAAAAGCCTCACATTTCGTGAGGCTTTTTTTGTAAACGTCTGTATTTATACAAATTTTAAATAGTCGTATTTCTTATTCAATATTTTCTGATCATCTGCACCTAACCATTTATTCAATACAGTGGCGTATACATTTTTGAAATCAACTTTATACTTCAAATCACCCTCATCCAAATCAGTTAAATCTGGCATTGCATTCAGTATGCCTTGTTGTTTTAATCCACCACCAATTAAAAACATGCTATTAGCTGTTCCATGATCGGTACCACCGCTGGCATTTTGCGATACACGACGACCAAATTCAGAAAACGTAAAGAACAATACATCATTAAAGCGATTGTTTGCTTTTAGATCTTTCATGAAAGCACCTACAGAATCGTTCAGTTCTTTGAACAAACGCTGCTGTTGATTTTCCTGGTTGATGTGTGTATCAAAACTTCCAAGCGATACATAATAAACCTTGGTGTTGATCTCGGAATAAATAAGTGATGCAATGGTTTTCAAACTTTTTCCTAATTCGGAATTAGGATAATCGGCTGTGGAAGGATGCAACTTCGATTGCTTGAAAATATAATCAGCAGACGAAAGTGTTTCTGCCATTGTTTTATATAAATAATCAACCGGCTTTTCATCATGATGATCATGATAACCTTTCGCTACATCTTTAAAAAACTTTTCGTTAGCCGTACCATACAAACGCTTTGGATCTTTTAATGCCAAACCATTAATCTGTTCACCTTTTAAGGCAAGGCTTAGTGTGTCGTCAATCTCCAATGCTTGCGTAGGTACACCACAACCGCTGCACTGTGCATCTAAATAACGTCCCAACCAGCCGGTGGAAACATATTCATTGCTCTGACTGGCTGTATGCCAGATATCCATACTGCGGAAGTGCGAACGATCAGGGTTAGGATAACCAACGCTATTCAAAATGCCCATAGAGCCATCATGAAAAGCATCGGCAAAAGAAGTTAGGGCTGGGTGCAAACCAACTTCGTCGGTGATCGATAATGCTTTGGTTTTTTCAATGCCCAACTTTGGCCGTGAACGGTAATAAATATCATTGCGGACAGGAATAACTGTATTCAAACCATCATTACCACCGCTTAATTGTAAGATCACTACAACTTTATTGCCCGGAGGAACCATTTGGTAACCTTCGAAAGCTTTTAAAAACTTTGGTACAAAGAAGGAAGCGGTTGCTAATGATCCTACCTGTAAAAATTCTCTGCGTTTGATTAACATCGAAATTATTTTTAGTGATTAACACATTTGGTATTCGGGTGTACTCATTATTAGAAACGAAGCAGAGCGAATGAATGCATCTCTGCTGCTGCCATCTGCATACGTTTTGATCAGGTCTGTAGCAAACGTGGGTGGCACCTGGAGTAAGGTTGCATTCAATGTTGGTACTAACGCTTCGCGGCTTACATTTTCAAAAGCATGCATGTAAGGTTTCCAGTCAATAGTTACATCAATAGGCTTACCAATAGCGCCTACTGCTTTTTTGCTGGATACTTGCTGTTTGTCCATCATACCCATCATTTGGTCGTCATCACTTTTTGGACGAACATTAAAATCATCCTGTTCATTTAATAAATTAGGTAAACGCATCCGCAGCATTACAGTAGAACTATCGATCCATGATTTGCCACCTGGCCATCCTGCAACGTTAGGCGGATAGAAAAGGACTTGGCCCAACAAACGCTGCACCAATAATAGCGCTTCTTCGTTTTCCAACTGCATTGGCATTATGCGTTGGATACCAGCCAATAATTCAACAGGCGATTTAATTTTTGTACCAATATTCTTATCATCGTAAAACCAATCGGAAGTGAAAATATCTTCCATTAGTTTACCAATATTGTAATCTGATTTATAAAAACGGTCGGCTAACCAGCTTACTCTTTGTTGGTCTACATTTTCATTTACAAAAAAGCGATAGACTTTTTGAGTGATATATTTAGCACACTGCTTTTGTTCCAATAAAATATCCAGCACATCTTCACCAATAAAGTTTCCGCTTTTACCCAATACCGTTTTGCTTCCTTCATCATGCTGAAACTTACGGAACATAAAATCACCTTTGAGGTTTGATCCCCATCCGGTGAATGCTCTGGCCGCTTCCTTAATATCGTGTTCAGTGTAGTTGCCTCTACCCAACGTAAACAGTTCCATTACTTCACGGGCAAAGTTTTCGTTTGGATGGTCTTTACGGTTTTGTTGAGCATTCAAAAAGTTAAGCATCGCTGCACTTTTTGAAACACCGTATAGCAGGTCTCTAAAACTGCCCAAAGCGTTCTCACGAATGACCTGCAACATTTCCTGTTGGTAAAAAACGTTCAAATTGCGGGAAGCAAAATGCCCGTGCCAGAAGAAAGCCATTTTTTCCAGTAACTGTTGGTCGCTGTCAACCATTTTGCTCAGCCAGAGAAGGTTAAGGTTGCGAATGGCATAACGCACCTGCTGCATTACATTCTTTTTGTCTTGCTTATCTAATTGTTGCAAGCGCTTGCCTTCATTTTGAATACCCTGTACCAGGCCCTTTAGGTAATCATCGGTAGCATCTAAATATTCCGGTTTTTTAGCCGATGCTTTTTGAAGTGCGTGATACAGGTCGGTCGGCTTTAAGTTGGCAAACTCGGAAAGTTGTGCTGCAGCAGGACCAAAGCCGGCACGCCACATCAGGTGTTGATTTTTAAGTTGATTGGATGCCATGAAAAGGAGAAAGTTTGGGGTTCAGACTTAAAGTTCGGTTATTAGTTTAACCGGCAAGGTTAAAAAACGTTTTAGAGCACCACTTTATTTTTTAAATTTGAAAGAACAAATATGCAATTGCGAGCCTACAAATATTTAGCGCCTTTCCTCCTTTACCTGGGCTCTATTCAAGCTTTTTTTGGGCATGGCTTTTTAGTATGGATTCCGATGATTTATGCCTGGGTCCTTATTCCATTGGTAGAATTATTTACGAAACCAAATGAACAAAACCTTTCAAAGGCTGAAGAAGAGATGGCCCGTAAGGAAATAACCTATGATCTTTTGTTGTACGCAGTATTTTTCTTTCAATACACAGCTTTGTTTTGCTTTTTGTACAATGTTTCTTTTGTGGCACAGTCTACGGCTGACCTCGTTGGCAAGATTGCAGTAATGGGTTTGCTCTGCGGTACCTTTGGGATTAACGTCGGACACGAATTAGGACATCGGGTGAATAAGGTGGAACAAACATTAGCAAAAGCGCTGCTGCTCACCTCACTCTACATGCACTTTTTTATTGAGCATAATAGAGGGCATCACAAACGTGTGGCAACACCCGAAGATCCAAGCAGTGCCCGGTATGGGGAACCTGTGTATGCTTTTTATTTTCGAACGATCGTGTTAAGCTACCTCAGCGCATGGAGCATTGCTAATCGGGACATAAAAAAGAAAGGTTATGGTGTAGTTTCCTTGCATAACGAAATGATTCAAATCCATCTAATTCAAACAGCTTTTGTTGTATTGACAGGAATGGTGTTTGGGTGGATGAGTGTTATCTATTTTGTGCTTGCTGCGTTACAAGGCATTTTGTTATTGGAAACCGTTAATTACATCGAACACTATGGCTTGCAGCGCAAACAAATTGCAGCAGGAAAATGGGAGCGGGCCATGCCCGAACACAGTTGGAACAGTAATCATGTACTGGGCAGAATTATGCTGTTTGAATTAAGTCGCCACAGCGACCACCATTACTTAGCAAGCCGAAAATACCAGATTCTTCGCCATCACCAACATGCACCGCAAATGCCCACAGGTTATCCCGGTATGATGATACTTTCATTGGTTCCGCCGCTTTGGTTTTATGTAATGAATAAGAGAGTGACACTGGTAGAGCATAAAAAAAGCGTTTTTACTGAAACGCTTGTGTGATTCTTTAATTACTTATTCGCATTCGCCATTACATAAGCAGTCACTTGTTGTGCTTGCGTATCATCCAGCTTCGCTTTTCGAATCATCGATTTTAAAATGCCATCCCATTGTGCGGTTGTGTACTTCGTTACATCTTTTAAACCATGACAACGGCCGCAGCGGTTATCATACACTACATGCCCAGCTTCAATAGTAGATGCAGTAGAAGCTGAAGCACTGCTATTAGTATTTGTTGAATTACTACTAGTGCTTGTTGTACTTGTAGTATTGGTGGTATTAGTGGTTGAAGTAGTAGGTGCCGTTTTTGGAGAACAAGCAAATACAGCTCCTGCAATCGTTACAACAATGGCGATCTTTTTCATGTGTTTAATGGTTGAACACTAAAAATAGTGTTTTCCTTTTTTTACATAGGTTAAATGAGGTTAGAAATACAAAAACACTGAACAATGCTGTGCTTTTCAAATAGCTTATAGCTTTTTCTTAAATCATCTCGCTTCCCATGTATGCATGCAATACAGCAGGAAGTTTAATGCCATTCTCTGTTTGGTTATTCTCTAACAAACAAGCAAGTATACGAGGTAAGGCTAATGAACTTCCGTTCAGTGAATGAACCAATTGTGTTTTACCAGAAGCATCCTTGTAACGGATTTTCATACGATTAGTCTGGAAGGCTTCAAAGTTGGAAACAGAACTTACCTCAAGCCATTTATCCTGTGCGGCACTATACACTTCAAAATCATAAGTAAGTGCGGAAGTAAAACTCATATCACCACCACACAAGCGAAGAATGCGGTATGGCAACCCTAATGATTGCAATAGCTTTTCAACATGCGCTACCATTCCTTCCAGCACTTCATAGCTCGTTTCGGGTTGTACCAGTTGTACTATTTCTACTTTGTCAAACTGGTGCAAGCGATTCAGGCCACGAACATCTTTACCATAGCTGCCGGCTTCTCTTCTAAAGCAAGGTGTGTAAGCCGTTATTTTAATAGGCAGATCACTTTCTTTCAGGATTGTATCACGATAGATATTTGTTACCGGAACTTCCGCTGTAGGTATCAGGTAAAAATTATCTTCTGTTACATGATACATCTGCCCCTCTTTATCGGGAAGTTGACCTGTACCATAAGCCGATGCTTCATTTACCATCAACGGCGGCATAAACTCGGTATACCCTTCATAGGTATTGAAATCTAAAAAATATTGAATGATGGCTCGCTGCAGTCTGGCACCTTTATTTTTATAAACAGGAAAACCACTGCCTGTTAGTTTATTGCCCAATTCAAAATCAATCAGGTCATATTTTTTAGCGAGATCCCAATGCGGTACTGCACCTGCAGGTAACTGAGGCTTGCTGCCACCGGTACGCACTATTTCATTATCGGCAGGCGTTTTGCCTTTCGGTACTTTTTCAGAAGGAAGATTAGGCAGGCGCACCAGCATTTCATCCAACGTTTTCTCAGCTTTGGCCAGGCTTTCTTCAATAGGTTTTAGACTGGCTTTTAAACTTTCTACTTCTTTTTTTTTGGCATCCGCTTCTTCTTTTTGACCCTTAGCCATTAAGGCACCAATCTCTTTCGAAGCAGCATTCAACTTTGCCTTTGTATCGTCGTATTGAAAATTATACTTCTTGCGTTCATCATCCAGTGCAATAATTTCATCTACCAGGTTTAGCTCGTTAAAATTTTTTACCGCTAAACGCTGCTTTACAGCATCCGGATTATTTCTCAAAGTGGCCAACTGCAGCATATCTTTTTTATTTATGGCGACAAAGATAATTGCTATTGAACTTGCCGCCATTATTACGGAAACAGGTCCGGAATCGGCAGCAGCTGCTAATGGCCAATGGATTTTACTTAGCAAAAACATGCGAAACTTCATTAGTTGCCTTTAATTAATGCCAACTAAGTATGAATTAATTCAATCCCATAGTAACATTATATCGTATACCATATCCTTTTCGCACCCCTTGACAACCCTTCCTTACCATCAGTTTTAATTATTGCAAATGAACTATCCTACGGAGCAACTATTAGTTGATCAGGAAGTAGCTATCAGGGTATTCAATGCTTTAAGTGAAGGACTCGCTATTTTAGTTAGAGACAAAAACATTTCCTATATCAACCCATCAGTGCAGGCTATCATACAGCGTCAGCAGAATCGTCACGCAGAAGTTGGTGATAACTACATGACGTATGTTCATCAGGACCGCAAAGAATACACGCTTAATTGTATTGAGCAGGCGTTCGAAGGCAAATCCTTCTTCTTCGAAATTTATTATCCCCAATCCGGTAACGATTATTGGATCGAGATTGGTTATTACCCGATCGTAGATGAATTCGGAGGTATTAATAACATATGTGTAAAAGCAAAAGATGTTACAGAAAAAGTGTTGCTTACAAAACAATTGTTGAAACAAGAGCAGGAGCAAAACAATGCTGTATTCAAGGCAATTATTAAAACACAGGAAACGGAACGCAATCAAATTGGTAGAGAGCTGCACGATGATATAAACCAGGTGCTTACTACAGTGAAGCTATATAATGAAATATGCCTGGCCTCCGAAGAAGTAAATAAAAAAGCCTTACTCAAATCCGTACAACAAATCAACTATTGCATCGAAACCATTCGGGCTTTATCACGCAATCTTATTTCGCCTATCAACCAGGAAAAGGGATTGAAAGATTCGCTTACGGAGCTGATTGATTCCTTTAATGTGACCAACATACTGCAGATCAAATTCTTCTTCTATAAAATAAAAGAGGAGATGCTTTGCATCGAATTAAAAACAGCGCTATATCGCATTTGCCAGGAACAATTGAACAATATCGTAAAGCATGCCGATGCTTCTGTAGTTGATATTATTTTGGTAGCTACCGGAAAAACCATTGCTTTAAAGATCGAAGACAATGGTGTAGGCTTTAATGTAGCACAAAAGCGCAAAGGCAAAGGTGTTACCAACATTAAAACACGTGTGGATTCATTAGGCGGAACACTGGAGATAAAATCTGCCGTTGGTGAGGGTTGTTCTATTATGATTGAATTTCCTTTAGGCAAATAGTAACCTGCTTCAACACTTTTTGAGTATCGATTCTGAACATCTTTATGGAATAAACTGAAAAAAGATTATGCCTCAGTTTTTCC
>PSMG01000056.1:0-11002 GCA_040290035.1 Chitinophagaceae bacterium | reverse complement strand
AATTTTGCTTTTCGTCCTTTATATCAAAGTTGAATCGCACTGGTGATTGACTAAAATAGAAAGTAGGATTTGCCATCAGCTTTTTCTGATCACCGTAAACAATGTACATGGTGGCACTATCTATTATTTGCAAACCGGCTTCTGTTTCATTCACGGCTGTCCATTTACCAATAAAACTTTTCAGCGATTTTGTTTGTGCCTGTACAGCAACTGATATCAGAACCGTAATTGATAACCAAAACTTCTTCATGGAGTATAATATCGATTGTGACTATGAAGAAAAAGATGGTTATGTGTTTGCGCAGGAAGAAGGATTATTGAAAATGCTGGAAGATATTTATAACTCTTCGTTGAAGGCAGGGGTTGCTGTAGAAAAGGCAGACCACATTCCAGTTCCTGTGGACTTTCAAAGTGCCATTGTCTTTAAACAACAAGCACAAATCCACCCTTCTAAATACGTAGTAGCCTTAGCAAAAGAATTTGAAAAAATAGGTGGCACCATAGTACAAAATTGCAGAGTAACCGATGTGCACGAAGATGAAGTGCACACCATAAAAACAACTGTGGGTGAATTAAAAACCAGGCGCTTCATCTAAGCTACACATATTCCACCAGGTGTAAACATCCTGCACTTTCGTTGTGCTCCTTATCGCAGTTATGCTATGGCGTTTACCATTAAAGAAGGCATAATGCCTAATGGATTGGCTTATGATTTATACGACCTTACCATGATCATCGGACTCACAATGATAATGGTAAACAATACATCATTGTTCGTGACGAAGATCACAAAACAGCACATGCCAAAAACATGCAAGAATGTTTTCGTCATTTAGAAGCATACATCCGTAAGTATTATAATGTAGATGAGATCGCCTATAGATGGTCATCGCAATATTTTGAACCTGCTGATGGACTTGCCTACATGGGCCATTTACCAGGCAATAAAGAAAATGTTTTTGTTGCAACAGGCTTTGGTGGCAATGGCATTACCTATAGTCATATTGCTGCTTTGGTATTGACAGAATTGATCACGACAGGTGAAACAAAGTATGCAAAGATCTTTGCTCCGGGCAGAGTAAAACCAGTAGCAGGCTTTACCAATTTTGTAAAAGAGAATGCCGACGTGGTGAAAGAATTTGTGGCCGCATGGGTAGGCAGCGAAAAAATAGAAGGCTTGACAGAGTTAGCCCCTAACGATGCTATGATAGTGAAATAGGAAGGAAAAAAATTGGCGTTGTATAAAGACGAGATAGGTAAGCCACATGCCATCAATCCCGTTTGCCCGCATGCAAAATGTATTGTGGAATAGAACAGCGCTGAGAAAAGCTGGGATTGTCCTTGTCATGGCTACCGCTTTTCACCGGATGGTGAAGTATTGACAGGGCCACCCAAAGCAAACCTTGAAGTGGTTGATTTAAGAGACCTATTGAAAAAAGAGTAGCAGTTGCAAACACAATAATTTTTGCTATGTGTTTATACCCAATACGAGCAGTGTAGATAAAGCATGTGATGTATTATCATCTTTCCATTATTGTACAATAAAAAAATACCTTTGAAGGAAGCCTGTCATTATTTGATTCACGAAGAACTAAAAGATGAAAAAGTTGATATGGGATTGATTGCATTAGATGCGCAAGGCAACTTTTGCATGAAGTTTAATAGCGAACGGATGCATCGTGCTTGGCGAACATCAGATGGTAAACAAGGTGCGGCTACTTATAATGAATAATCAGGCTTGCATCAATGTTCTGCTTTTAAGCCTGATGAATTTTTTTCGGTATTCCATGGGACTTAAACCTGTGTATTTTTTAAATGTTGTTCGAAAAGCTTTGCTATCGGTATAGCCTGCTTTATACATGACTTCGGATACATTTTCCTTTTCTTTTTCCAGGGTCATTTTTGCTGCTTCAATGCGAACCTTTTGTACATATTCAACAATGGAGTTGTAAGTAACTTTTCTAAAGCGACGCTCTAAATTTCGTCTGCTTAAATTAAGCATGGTAGCCAAATCATCTACAGCTATTCGCTCCTGGTAATTCTGTTCAATATAATCTTGTGCTTTTTTGATCAACTCATCTTTGTGTTGCTTTTGCGGCATAAAGATCATAAATGCCGATTGACTGTCACGTTCTATTTGTACTTCAAAAATCTTAGAGCAAATGATCGCTATTTCTCTGCCTGCAAATTTTTCAATGATGTATAGGGCAAGGTTCAACCATGAATAAGCACCGCCACTTGTGTAAATGCCCGCATCATCAGTGATAATCTTATCAGACAATAATTCTACATCAGGAAACATATTTCTGAAATTGTCTGCCTCTACCCAATGCGTTGCACATTTTCTTCCTTTGAGCAAACCTGTGGCTGCTAATAAAAACACGCCGATGCAAAACGAAGCAATGGCTGCTCCGCCATTATGTTGTTCAACAAGCCAAGGTAGAAACGCCTTATTGTCTTCAATCATTTTATTCTTTTCACCATGTATGGCAGGAATAATAATCAGATCTGTTTTTGTCACATCATTAATCAATACATCCGGGTGAATACGAAACAAGCCTTTACGCATAGAGGTTTCTTTTTGAAAACCTACCAACTGCACTTTAAAAACTGGCAGCTTCCCTATCCTTGCTAAAATACTGTTCACTTCATTGAAGATCTGGTGAGCACCCTCAATATTTACCAGGCTGCAATCGCCTTCCGGAATAAGGATCGATACGTGTTTCATAAAGTAAATGTAGGATAAGATATAGTCGCAATCAACCTCGGAAACTGTCGCTGCTTCACCCCAACAAAGCGCTTTATTCTTTTCAGCTTTGTAGTGAAAATGACAACATGAGCAACCGCGTAATGTATTTTGAAATGCCTTCGGCAGACCCACAAAAAATATGCTCTTCTATAAGCAGGCATTTGGCTGTAGCTTTCAGTAATTTCACCACCAGGAGTATTGGTTTGCGATCACAGGGAACGAAGGAGAGCAGGGAATCAATGGCGCTGTTAAGAAAGAAGTGAGTCCAAAACAAACATTGATTAATACTATATTGTTAGATAATATAGACGAAGCGATGATGGCAGTAGAAGCTGCCGGCGGTACCATTATCCGGCGTAAAAAAGCAATTCGTTTTATCGGATAGATTGCATTCTTTGCCGATCCCGATGAAAATATTTTTGGTATGATGCAAGAAGACAGCAATACAGAATAATCAAACAGTGGAAATATTTAAAACTAGTATGACGATTGCTGAAGATGCAAGCAAACTGATTGAACTATTGCAACAGCAACTGCCGTAACACAAAATCAATTTTGATTTGCACGATTGTGATAAAATTTTGCGTGTAGAAGGTGACCAGTTTATTGTTACGGAAATATTAGAAACTGTTCAGGCAGCAGGTTTTGCCTGTTCGTTAGTAGAATAAAAACTGCCGGTGTAATACGACTCTTAATCATCAATAGAAATTTACAAACCAATAAATCAACTTTATGTAAAGCGTATCTATTTACCTAAATTTCAACGGCACTACAAAAGATGCTTTTAATTTTTACAAGGAAGTTTTTGGAACAGATTTTCAAGGGCCAATGATGTTTCACAATGACATTCCTACTCAACCCGGAATGCCTACTTTTTCTGAAGGAGATCAGGCCAGAGTAATGCATGTAGCATTGCCTATTCTTGGTGGCATTCGTATTATGGATACTGATTTCCTTGAATCAATGGGGCATAAATTAATAGAAGGCAACAACGTAACGATTAACCTGGAACCTGATAGCAGGGAAGAAACAGATCGCTTGTTTGCTGCGCTATCGGAAGGTGGGTCAGATGTAGCTCCGATGCGAGATGAGTTTTGGGGCTATTGGGGCTGTTGCAAAGACAAGTTTGGCACTCGCTGGATGTTCAACTTTAGCAATGCGCAACCAAGCTGAGATGCAAAAGAGAGTGACGAATCACAACAGGCAATGCACTTTATAGTTTTCGCAACCTGGTTTATTGACAATTCTTCTGAAGTTTACGCACTTGCACTGAGTCTTGCAGCATAGCTTGTGCACTATCGAGGTTAGGATACTTTTCTTTGATTTGATTCAGCATACAATTACAAGAAGCATAAGCTTTCTTTTCATCACCATTCAAGCGAGCCTTAGCCACTTCCACGCAATTGCTCATAAATTCTGCTTCTTCCTCTTTGGTTAGATCAGGGCTGGCAACTGCTTTAGCACTATCCGTTGATTGCATGGTTCCGGAACCAGAGTTGTTGTTTTTACAAGCGAAAAATAAAAAAACCGTTGCTATAAAAAGAATTGACTTCATAAAAAAAGGTTGGGTGAGTAATCGTTTCTCTAGTACAATCAAAGATAATGCCCGAGGTAAAGTTCTGCTATTCATTAATATAAATCAATAAATTTTCTTAGCATTCGTGTAAAAACAATAATACCGTTACCTTTAGTCTCAATTTTTTAGAATGAAACTTTTTGTTGCCGGCTTACCCTATGATCTTGATGATGCAGAATTGGAAGAAATTTTTGAAAAATTCGGACCAATTAAATCTGCAAAAGTTGCTATGGACAGAGAATCTGGAAAGAGCAGGGGCTTTGGATTTGTGGAGATGGAAAATGAAGCAGACGCCAAAGATGCGATTGAACATTTAAACGATATTTCTCTTGGTAAGAAACCGTTGGTGGTAAAACCTGCAGATGAACGTCCGGGTGGCGGTTCTTCTGGAGGTGGCTACTCTGGTGGCGGTGGCGGCTACAAAGGCGGAAGTGGCGGCGGAGGAAACAGAGGTGGCTACGGTGGTGGCAATAGCGGCGGAGGCGGAAGTTATGGTGGTGGCGGTAACCGTCGTGGCAGATACTAGTTTTTACAGAAAATACTGTTAATGCAATAAGGAGACGGAGCAAACACACAACGTTTGGCTTCGTTTTTTCTTCTTATAAGAGCTGCGGAAAAACCGCTCCTGTTAAGCCATGAAACAATTTTTTTTTAAAAAGAACACTGTTCCTGTTGAAAAGCCAATGCCTTCTTTAGCAGCTTGTCTTTTGATGGATCTGTTGGGTTTTGCGTTTGTGGCCATCCCATTCTTCGGGCCTTTTGTAGAAATGTTATTTGCGCCTATTTCTGCTATTATTTACTGGCGCATGTTTGGTTTTCGGAAAGGCTTCTTTGGCGGTGTATTCAACTTTATTGAAGAGTTAATACCAGGTGTAGATCTAATCCCAACCTTTACTATTACATGGATAATACAGTACTTAAAGCATAAGCAAACAATTACTTATTATCCAGTTAAACAATCGTTTTAATTAGGTTAAGATCGTTATCAATAACAACAAATTGCTCTGTATACCCCGGCGCAATTTTCCCATATCGATCATCACATTTTAGCACTTGCGCTGGATACAAACTACACATGCGTAAGGCTTCTGCAACATCAACAGCTACATATTTTACTAAATTATAGAATGCCTTGTGCATGGTAAGTGCTGATCCGCTTAATGTTCCGTTTGCCGTATACCGATCACGCTCTAATTGATGCGGATAAGCGCCTTTGCTGGTTTCTGTTACAGCATCAGTAATGACAAACAAACGTCCGCCCATAATTTTTTTGGCAATCTGTATGGCACCATAATCCACATGATACCCATCAGGAATAACACTGCTGTACACTTTAACATGATTGAAGATAGCACCAACCATACCCGGCTCCCGATGTTGCAGCGGACTCATAGCATTGTATAAATGTGTTGCCGTTGGAACACCATTATCGAAAGCTGTTGTCGCTTGCTGGTAGGTAGCATTGCTATGGCCTGCAGAAATAATTATGTTTTTCGATTTAATGCACTCTATCACCTCGTCACTGCACACTTCAGGTGCTAAAGTGATCATTTTTATAACACCATCGCCATAAGCTAATAACGTCTTTACTTCATCAATAGAAGGATAATGAATGAAAGCTTCGATGTGTGCTCCACGTTTTTCTTTGCTGATCCAGGGGCCTTCCAAATGCAAACCGAAAACACCCTTGCCTCCTTGTTGCCAATATACTTTTACTGCATCAATGCATTGATGAAATACTTCGATTGAATTGGTGGCAACAGTAGGCAGAAAAAGCGTTGCGCCTCCCTTCGTACAATAATCATTCAAAGCAAACAAAGCGTCTGCTGTTGGATAAACTGCGAGCAGCTTTCCATGTGCGCCATAAATTTGTAAATCTATAAAAGCAGGTGCAAGAAAATTATCAGCAAAGTTTTCTATTTCAATAGAACCATCCAATTCATTACGCGAAACAACACTTTCAATTATACCATCACGTGTAATGATAGCATGATCAATCAACCATTGATTACCAGTGAAAATTTTATCAGCCTTATAAGCTTTAAGCATTGCCTAAATTTACTGCCTGTAAAAGCAAAATGCCGGAAGACCTCCCGACATTTATATAGTCAAAAATTTCATTAAGCACTTTTCAGATTCTTCTGCAACACTTCTTTTACAACAGCAATCATCTTTTCGCCTTTTTCTTTGATTTGCTCTTCGCTCCATAATAAAGAAATAGAAGTAGAAATACAACGTTTCATTACAGCATCGCTAGCCGAAAAGTCTTGTGTAGTTAGACTGCGCAAAGCATGTTGTTGGTCAGGATGTAAGCGATTTAATGAAGCAGCATTTTTCAGATGATCCCATTTGCGTATGTAATGCCAATTGTTATCGTACCAATAAAGGTTACCCACTAATATATTTTGAGCTTTTAGTTCTGTTATTACAGCTCGTGTAATTTCTTCTGTAGGCAAAAACCAGCTGATGAATGAGCAGCTATCGCCTTCGGGATCAGGAACAACACGGAAAGAAATCTCCGGCACTTGTTGCAAAATATTTTTTAATGCTGTGTAATTTTTCTTTTGAATAGAAAGAAATTCATCAACTCTTCTTACCTGCGCTAAACCAACTGCCGCATGCAACTCAGAAATACGGAAATTATAACCTAGAAATGGATGAAGGTCAGCGCCACGATCTACACCTTTATGGTCATGGCCGTGATCGGTATAACCATCACATTTGGTATAAACATCTTCGTTGTTTGTCATTACTACACCACCTTCGCCGCAAGTCATTGTTTTTACAAAGTCAAAGGAAAAGGTACCAGCGTCACCAATAGTACCCAAACTCTTTCCTTTATATGTGCCGCCAATACTTTGGCAAGCATCTTCTAGCAAAACCAAATTATGTTCTTTACAGATTGTCTGTAATGCATCTAAATCAGCCATGCTACCGCACATATGTACGGGCATAACGCATTTGGTTTTTGAAGTGATTGCTTTGAGAACAGCATCCGGATTTAACGTAAGCGTTTCATCTATATCAACCAACACCGGAATAGCACCAATGCTTAATACCGCTTCAAACGAAGCCACAAATGTAAATGAAGGCATGATCACCTCATCGCCGGAACCTATACCTAACGCTGTCAGAGCAGTGGTTAGGGCAGCCGTACCACTGGAAAGAAGTTGAGCATACTTACTGCCAAAGCGATTGCAAATAGCTTCTTCCAATTCTTTGGCTTTCCAAATTCCTTTGCGTAGGCCATCAAAGCCATAACGCATGAGGATTCCGGTTTCTAAAACATCATTTACTTCTTTACGTTCGGCATCACTCCACAATTCAAAACCAGGCATATAAAAAAGTTTAAAGTTTAACGTTCAAAGTTCGAGGTTAATGAACCCCGGTAATAAACAGCAAAGATAAGTAGGTGAAAAAAGAAAAGTCCCGCCTGAACGGGACTCAGTTGTTATAATAAAACAGTTAAGCTTTTAATTACGGCGCCTAAACGTACTGCATCATGAATACGTTGTTTGCTGCTGCCATGACCAACCAATGTTTTTTCGTGAGAAGTAACGCAGAGTTCGCAGCCGTTCAAAGCACTTACTAAAAGGCTTACTAACTCAAAAAACTCTTTTCCTAAAACAGGGTTTGCCATAATGCTCATGCGAATGCCTGCTTGTGCATTGTTGTAAAACTCATCATGCATAAAATGGCGAAAGCGATAGTACACGTTGTTTGCATTAAGCAACGAGGTACAACTAAGCACTTCTGCTAATTCTTTATCCGTTGCACCTTCGTTCATGGCTGATTGCGCAAAGGCTTTTTGCAAGGCATCTGCTTTTTCATTTGTTGCAACAGCATAGGCTAACAAATAGGCTTCCTTCTTCGTTAATGTTTCTGCACCTAATGCATTGGTTATATTGATTTTCAAATCACGCAAATAGCGTGAATCAGTAGCAGCCAACAATTTTAATCCTTCACTTACCTGCTCTTCTGATAAGCCCAGCTCTTTTACCAAAGCCACAGCATTATCTGTAGTGGTTGTCATTCCAAACATAAAATCTCCTTTTTCTGATAAGAAGAAGTCCCGCTTATTGCGAGACTTCTGTTTGTTTAATTATGCAGTTAACGTTGCTTCGCCTTTTTGCCAGTTGCAAGGACATAATTCATCAGTTTGCAATGCATCCAGCACACGCAATACTTCTTTTACACTACGACCTACATTCAAATCGTACAAAGAAACCCAGCGAATAATACCTTGTGGATCTACGATGAACGTAGCACGGTAAGCAATTTTTTCTTCTGCTTCTAAAATACCCAACTCCTCGGCTAATGATTTAGAGGTATCTGCCAACATAGGGAATTGTAAGTTGCGCAAATCTTCGTGATCTCTTCTCCAAGCTGCATGTACAAACTCGCTATCGGTAGAAGCACCAACCAATATGGTATCACGATCCGCAAAGTCTTGATACGCTTTGTTGAATTCTGCAATCTCTGTTGGACAAACAAACGTGAAATCTTTTGGCCACCAGAACATCACCATCCATTTACCGCTGTTCTTAATCTCCTCATAGGAAAGATCATAAAACTCTTTTCCTTTTTCAATGGATATAACTGCTTTTTTGTTGAAATTGGGAAAGCTTGCCCCTAGTGAAAGTGTCATATTCTTCATACTCAAATACTTTATTTTATCGAGCTGCAAAGGTAGTTGTAGACAAACAGTAATACAAATGAATAGCACTGATTTTTGTTAGAACAACGTAATCATTTCGTTAAAACATTTTACTGGCTATAAAGTGAAAGGACGTAGAAAAGATTATAGTGATTCTACTTTAATCACAGCATCCAAATTTATTGGACCATAAATGTGCGGGAAGGCTTCATTGATGGATGGTGCGAGGTCGTATTGTAAACGTGACGTCAATTTTTCTGTGTCAATTACCAATTTCAACAGGTCGGTTTTGCCTTTATAATAACGTTCAAGGACTCCCTGTACCTGGTGTGCTTCACTGTTATGAATGAAGCCTTCTGTTTCTAACGAGGGTACTGTGTAAAAACCTTGCTCTTTTGCTCTTGCCCACTCTTTTTTTGTAGTAATATGATAAATGACTGCCATGAAATTTTTGGCAAAGATTAGGAAAGCTGAATATTTAATTGCTGTCCTTTCCATTCGCCAAATAATTCATTCACTTTACCAAAGCGAAAAGAAAATATTTGCTGAAGCTTGCTTTTTACAATTAAGGGATGCACCATTCTTCCCAAAATACCAAACGGCAATCGGTAATGAACAATATCCGTCATTTCTACGCCGCCATCTATTGCTTTAAAGTGATGCTGATGATGCCATAATTTGTAAGGGCCTTTTCGCTGTTCGTCTACGAAAAATTTCATCGGCTGCACATGCGTGATTTCTGTCATCCAAAAAAGTGGAATGCCTAAAAGTGGCTTCACGGTATAGGTAATGATTTGTCCTGCATAGGCTTCGTTACCATAAATTTCATTGGTCACTTTCAGGTTTAAAAAAGGAGGTGTAACGGCTAGTAAATTATTAGGATTGGAAAAGAAATTCCATGTTTCTTCCAGGCTTGCCGGAATCTTTTGAACACTTTTTAATTGGTAGACTTTACTCATTTGTATTATGACAAGTAACGAAGGTTTTTGTTCATAACTAACTATTAAAAAAGCGAAGTCATAATGGCTTCGCTTTCTATCTATAAATGTTCTATAGGTTAATAACGACCATCTTTTTTATCCTTGCTTCTGCCAATACCATAACCAACACCTGCACCTAAAATACCGCCGATTACAGCACCCGCAGCACGGTTACGACCATTGATAATAGCACCTGCGGCAGCACCACCAACACCACCAATTACCGCACCTTTAGCAGCCTTACTCCAACCTTTTTTAGCCGTGTCTGTATTGGATGAAGTAGACGAAGCGGTAGATGTACCAGAACTTGACGAACCACCGCTGCTTCTTCTTGCTGAAGAAGAGGATGATTTAACTGATTTTACAATTTTTCGTGTAGGAGCAGCATTAGGAGTGGCAGCTAAGTTTTGCTGACCATTCATTTGTTGATGAGCCAACTCGTTTTGAGATCTCCATGATTGGAACTGTGCAAAGCCAGCCGTATCGGCTGCCAGCTTAACTGAATCTTTATAGTGCTGCAGCTTTGCATTCTCCAAAGCTACCTGGTCGGTATTATTATGACAAGCGGTAGCTGTTACTAATGTTGCACCTATTGTGATTACGGCTAATATTCCTTTCATAAAGTAAAATTTTAAAATATGGTAATCATTTAGTTCAACATTCTAAATACTAAAGCCGTGCCATAGTGCCGAATTTTGTTAACATACTTGTTAATAGAAATGAGCTAAGTTGCTGAAATGCTTATCTCATCTGTATTTGAGGCAATTCTTAACAAAGAAATTTTTTAGATGGTACTGATGACTTGGGCACATAATTGGTATCTACTCTTTATATCATTTATCCATCTTACAGCATCTGTACCTTCTTTTATCCTGAAAAGCCTGCTGTGAGTGTTCTAAATAGTGAGTTATGAAAAAGGTTTATCGGCTTTTGCGCAACAATGTCCAATCTGGGCCCTTTACTATTGATGAATTATTGCAACAACACCTAAAGGCATCGGACCTTGTTTGGGTAGAAGGGAGAAATGCATGGCATCATCC
>PSMG01000055.1:10738-11964 GCA_040290035.1 Chitinophagaceae bacterium | reverse complement strand
TAGCAAGCTAAAAAAGTGACAACTTGTTTGCAGTTTTTTTAAACTTAAAAACTAAAATCTTTTAGCTATGGAAGAAGGTTGAAAAATGAAAAGAGGTAAGCTAAACCTACTTATTATGATGTTATCTGTTGCCTTTGCTACGTAAATATTCCTCAACCTTTTCATGGCTGTTGCCCACGGCTTCAATAGCCTTTCTAACTTCTTCTGTGCTTAGGTTTAGCTTTTCTGCTAAATACTGCAACTCATACTCCTCTGATTCAGATACACGTGAACGATCACGATTGTCTCTTAAGTTTTTATCGTCTGCCATAGTTTTTGTTTAATGCTGGGAAAAAATATGCCAAAGCCTCTACAACATTGTGGCAAATAATTTGTCTCTGTAATGGAAAGGAAGGTTATGATCTTATTACAAAGTGAATTAATCCGTAGTGCAAATGAATGGTCTTTTATAATTAGCTTGGTAATAGCAGGATTATTTTATCAGCAGTACAGAGAATGCGAACGAGCTATAAAAAAAGAGGAAATGCTGGACAAGTTTCTAAAAGACGATTAACTAAGCCGTTTCAAACGTACGATAAATGCCCTTATCCGTGTAATCGTTCGTAATCTGCTGAGGCCGATTCCAATTTAATTGTAATAAAGATTTAAGTGCAGAAGTAAGCGAAGAAAAACTTATCGGCTTTCTGAAAAATAAGTTTGCACCGCTCTTGTAAGCTTCCTCTATATAAGCAGAATTCCTAGTGGTACTGTACATAACTACAGGTAAGTTTTTTAGGTTAGTTTCTTTCAATCGCTTTAAGCATTCAATGCCATTAACTGCAGGCATGTTTATGTCTAAAAAGATGAGGTCGAAGTCGGACCGATTAAGATTTTTTAGTTGGTCAAAGCCTGAAAGGTAGGTTACCTGCACCTCAGCATTAATTTCTTTAAGTGCTTCGGCAAAAATTAAAAAGTCATCTTCGTCGTCATCGACGAAAAGTAAGTGGTGAAGAATGGAGTTAGGTAGCATACAATTATTTTTGGTTAGCTTAAAAAGGCGGGATGGCTTATTTAAAGTTATATTTTTAAAGGAATCTTTGCAAATTAATTTTCTTCAATATAATGCCGCTGACATAATATTGTTCCTAATAAAAAAGATGACACATTTTTTTTTGGTAATTTCCTTTTTTTTCTTCTCATGTGTGGGAAAGGCCCAGGGAAAGATCATCGTATCTGTTTGGGGTTTT
>PSMG01000055.1:0-10729 GCA_040290035.1 Chitinophagaceae bacterium | reverse complement strand
AAAACAGCAGGGGAGTCTGTCGTGTGTGTCTGTTTAATAATGCTGCTGCTTTTGCCGATGATGGAAGACCTGTAGCGTGTAAGGTTATGAGCATTATAGATAAAGAATCACAAATGGAATTTGATAATATACCTCAAGGCACCTATGCTTTAGTGCTTTTTCATGATGTCAATAATAACGGCAAATTTGACAAGAATTTTTTGGGTATACCCAAAGAAGGGTACGGAGCCTCAAAAAATAAGCTGCCTTTTGCGGCAGCTCCAAAATTTGATGAAAATAAGTTTGTGGTTACTAATAATTCAACTGTCTATTTACCAATAAAATTGAGGTATATCCTATAATCGTTGAAAACCTTCTGTGGCATTGTTCCATTTCTTCCAATTTGTAACCACTTTATTATTGACTTGTTTTAAGCTAAAAAGCAACTCATTGCTTTGGAAGTTAGTTGTCAAGTGACCATCAACAAGAGAATTATAACGGATTTCAAAACTGCCCGCTCTTTCAACACCTGTGCAGTTGATAAGGTAAAAATTACCGCTGGTTTCAACATTAAGTGTGCAAGAGTAAGTAGTACCTGTTTTTGGACCAACAGTTAATGTATAATACGTTGTGTTTGTACGATTGTCTTTATACATCCACTTACCTTGCCAATCGATAGCAGAAGGCGAAAATAATTGAAGTGTAAACGAAAGAAAAACACATAATAAAAGCTGCATAAGTCCTTACTTTTTTACCGAAAATAGCGAAAATAATTATTTGTCAAGGCACTAAAACTTAAAATGCACGAACAGGCGCCCAAAGTTCTTACTATCGTTTTCGATACGGTGATAAAGCGGCTTTATGTGTGGCTTTTGAAGGAATCGTTCTACTTTTTTCCGTAATTGCCCGCTGCCTTTGCCGGGAATGATTTCAACTTCCATAATCTTTTTATCAATTGCTTCCTCGAAAATATGTTGTAGGGCTTCATCAATAGCTTTGCTGTTATTGTAAATGTCGTGGAGGTCTAGTTTCAATCTTGCCATTGTTGCAAGATATAATTTCAGGCTTAATGCTTGAGCAGCTGTCTCAGATTTCTGATCTTAAAGTAAAGACTATTTAATAATTCAGGATCGGAATGGTCAATGAAACATTCGGCATACGTGTTTTCGGGCTCTCTAATTTCTTCTTCAATGCTAATTAATTGGTTGACTTCGTTCACACATTAATCGTTGTTGCAAATAAAAAAAACAATGTTTTGAAAAACTGATTTTCATCATTGTTTATTTTTAACCAACCAACACGTATTTAATTCTAGAGAAATGCCGTATAAAATTCAGAAAAATCCATTTGTTGTACCAACTACCGATGGCAAGTTGATCGAGGAGCATGAAGGTGTAACCACCAACAATAAAAATGTAAGCATAGCACATATGGTGGCCCCGCCGCATTGGGGAGAGCCGCATCAAACACCGGATTTCGACGAATACACGCTGGTGAGTCGTGGTAAGAAAATGGTTGAAGCAGATGGTGATCAAATCATTTTAGAAGCAGGGCAAAGCATTTTAATTCAAAAAGGTACTCGTGTAAGGTACTCAAATCCGTTTGATGAAGAATGTGAGTATTGGAGTGTGTGTATGCCTGCATTTTCTATTGAAAGCGTTCATCGGGAAAAATAATTAAATTGAAATTATGCCAGTATTACCCAATAGAGCAGATTACCAACGTACGATTGATGGAAAGCAGACAGACTTATATATTTTAAAAAACAACCAGAATATCACTGTCGCTATCACCAATTATGGTGGTCGCATCGTGAGTATTTTGGTAAATGATAAAAGTAAAACTCAAAGAGATGTGGTAGTTGGTTTTGGTAGTGTAGATGGTTTTATTCAATCTTCTGAGCCTTATTATGGAGCATTGATCGGCAGGTACGGAAACAGGATAGCAAAAGGAAAGTTTTCACTGAATGGTGAAGAGTATTGCCTTCATTTGAACAATGGTAAGAATTCTTTGCATGGTGGTGTCAAAGGTTTTCAATATGTGGTTTGGGATGTGAAAGAGGTAAGCGAGAACTGTATAAAGCTTCATTATCTTTCTGTTGATGGGGAAGAAGGCTTTCCCGGAAATTTAGATGTTCATGTAACCTATTCATTAAATGATAACAATGAGTTGTTGATGACTTATGAAGCAACTACAGATAAAGCCACGGTTCTTAATCTCACTAATCATGCTTATTTCAATTTAAACGGACAGGGTAGCGGCACTATTGAAGAACATATTTTAAAGATCAATGCCGAACAATACACCCCGGTTGATGAAACATTAATTCCCACAGGTATTGAATCTGTAAAAGGCACCCCTTTTGATTTTACGCAGCCTATTGCAATTGGCGCAAGGATAAATGCTGATAATATCCAGATAAAATATGGTGGGGGCTATGATCATAATTTTGTTTTGGCTGATGGCAGTCGAAACATGAAATTGGCTGCTAAAGCTTATTCTCCTGAAAGTGGTATTTCGCTGGAAGTTGTAACAATGGAGCCTGGAGTACAGTTATATACAGGCAATTTCATGAAAGGCGATAATCTACTGAAAGGTGGCTTGCCCGATAATAAACGCAATGCGTTTTGTTTAGAAACGCAACACTTTCCAGACTCACCCAATCATCCCGAATTTCCTTCTACAGTATTATACCCCGGTAAGCAATACCATACTGAAACAATTTATCGCTTTTCTATTGAGCAATAAATTATTGCGAAACGATATGTGAGCCATCTTCAATTTGGGCAATATATGCAGACAGCTCTAAACCCATAGCTTGCTGGTAAGCTCTACGGATGTCATTAATCAGGTCGTCAATAGCTTTTTCTTGAACGATGTTAATCGTACATCCGCCAAAACCACCACCCATCATACGAGCACCTAAAACAGCATGATTATCTTTTACATAGTCCACCAAGAAATCGAGTTCCTTGCAGCTGACTTCATACTCTTTGCTCAGGCCAAAATGTGTTTCAAACATCTTTTCACCTAAGGTTGCAATGTCGCCTTTTTCCAAGGCATCACAAGCATCCAGCAAGCGAATGTTTTCCTCAACTACGTATTTACATCGCTGATAGATCAATTCATCTTTGGGCTTTACAAAATCGTTCAATTGATGCATGGATACATCACGTAGGCTATTCACATCATGGGTATGCTCTTTCACCCACGCTACACCTTGCTCACATTGTTGTCTGCGTGTGTTGTACTCAGAAGAGGCAAGTGAGTGCTTCACGTTAGTGTTTAATAAAACCAGTTTATAGCCATTCAATTGAAGCTCCTCGTATTTATATTCAAGGGTTTGACAATCTAACCTGATCACATGGTCTTTTTTCCCAAATACTGAAGCAAATTGATCCATAATGCCGCACATAACTCCGGCAAATTCATGCTCTGCTTTTTGAGCCTGTAAGGCTATTTCCATTTTTCCCAAACGTAGACCAAACAATTTGTTCAAAGCAAAGGCTGTAGCGCATTCTACTGCCGCCGAAGAAGATAATCCTGCACCAATGGGTACATTGCCATCAACCACCAAGTTAAAACCGCCTAACTTATGACCATGTTTTTGTAATTGATCTACCACGCCTAGAACATAATTTGGCCATCCTTTATCCGTTGGCTTCACTTCCGTTAATGTTGTCTGGTATTTCTCTAAGAACTCACCCGAAAACAGGTGCAATTCATCATCATTTCTTTTGGCAATAGCAATGTAAACACCCTTATCTATGGCGGCTGGAAGAACAAAGCCATTGTTGTAATCGGTATGTTCGCCAATGATATTTACCCTGCCCGGAGATTGAACTAAAAGAGGGCTTCCGGAGAACTGCTCTGTAAAATGTTTTAACACGACTGCCTGAAGCTCTTGAGAACTGGTATCCATGCTTAAGTTTTAAGGGTGAAAAGCAAAATTAAACTATCGTCTATTGTACAAAAAAACATACCCGATTTACTCGTCTCTTAAATAAGTCCGTTCGCCAACAAAAAGCCTTTTTAACACGAATAAAGTTTCCCATTCAGACAACTTTTAGCTTATTTTACAGTTTCATTTCGAACCGAATAAATATCCATATGTTATCCCAGGAAATTGCTAACCCTAATGCCATTCACGATGAGAACCTGGCATTCCAATGGCCAAAAGAAAAAGCCGCGAATTGGTATGCAGAAAACGGTTGGGCCGTAGGTTGTAATTACGTCCCTAGCGATGCCATCAACCAGTTAGAAATGTGGCAGGAAGAAAGTTTCAACCCTTCATTAATTGACAAAGAATTAAGCTGGGCAGCAGGCCTTGGCTTTAATACTGTCCGTGTGTTCCTACACAATTTATTGTGGAATCAAGACCCTGAAGGTTACCTGGAACGCATTGATCAGTACCTCAGTATTGCTTATAAGCACGGCATCAGAACAATGTTGGTATTATTTGACTCGGTTTGGAATCCAAATCCAAAATTGGGCGTACAACCGCAGCCAAAACACAATGTACACAACTCAGGTTGGGTGCAGTGTCCCGGCTATGATGTGTTGAATAATCCTTTAAGTTACGATGAATTAGAATCATATGTAAAAGGCATTGTTGCTCATTTTAAAAATGATGAGCGAGTGCTGATCTGGGATTTATACAACGAGCCGGACAATATGAACATTACCAGCTATGTGGATGATTATTATGTAACGCATAAGGCAGAGCTTGCATTGGCGCTACTTAAGAAAACAATTAGCTGGGTTCGTTCCATTAATCCTATGCAGCCGATTACTATGGCGCCTTGGAAAGAAGATTGGACCGATAGGAAGATTTCGGTATTAGATAATTACATGTTTAGTCATTCTGATATTGTTTCTTTCCATTGTTATGAAGACAAAGAAGAAATGGAAAAGCGTATCAAAATCTTGCAACGCTTTGGTCGTCCTATGATGTGCACCGAATACATGGCCAGAACAATGGACAACACCTTTCATGAAATTTTACCACTATTGCGCCGTTATAATGTTGGTGCTTACAACTGGGGATTTGTTGCCGGTAAATCGCAAACGCATTGTCCCTGGGATTCATGGCAGAAAACCTATAATGATGAGCCAGAACTTTGGTTTCATGATATTTTCCGCACTGATGGTACACCTTACATCCAGGCGGAAGTTGATTTCTTAAGAGAGTTTATTACAAAAGAGAAATCATCAGCTGTTCAACATTTGAAAGTTGCTTAATTACGGTTACATTTCTGAATTTAATAAATGTCGTTGAAATTTATCAACGACATTTTTATTTGTAGTCGTCTTCAGTTCATTAGTCAACTGAAGTTGTGAAGTTTTGACAAAGTAATTCTATAACTAAAGCTTTGATTATTCTGAACGATACAAGGGTAGTTGGTTGATGCGGTTTGCCATCAACAAATCTTCCATTACAATACCTTTTGCCCCTGCTTCCTGTTCTATTTTGGCGGCATCTTTTTCCAACTCTTTTGTATTAATTGCTTTGGTGCGTTTTTCCTGTGGTGGGTTTAATTTTTCTGAGCGTTCAAATTCGGCAACTTTCTCTAAAATATCCTGTGGGAGAGAGTTCTCACTTTTGTAAACAAGTTCAATAAACTGCTTTGCAAAGAAGGAATCTATTTGAATGCGGCGCTTTGTTAAATGTGCAAACTTGCCAATGATCCTACAAATATTTTCCCGCTGTTCCGGGCTCATTTGCTCCGCAAATTCATATTCCTCAATCTTGCACAGGCAAAGAATAATTGGCTCCAAACTGTCCAGCGAAACAACATAAACATTGTAATCACCAAGATTAAATGTTAGTTGTGTTAATTTCTCCAAGGTATTAGAAGGCACAACAAAAAATATGTCTGATTTTACACCTTCCTGCTTCGCATATTTTTTTGCTCTCTCTGCCTGTTCCTTTATATAGTTTGGAAAATTATTCAGATCATCGGATGCCGGGCTCTTTGCATCAAACACAATGTATTCATCGCAGATCTGCAACGCATTATCAGGCTCACCCTTGAACGGTACTTGCTCAATAAATTCAATGGTGTGTTTATTACAAAGATTTTTGATAGCTGTACGAACAGATGTCTGGTGATTGTTCCAGGTTTCTTTTAATGCTCTAATGCGAGCTATTTCTGCATTTTTGCGTTCTTCAATTTCTTTTAAACGTTCAGCCTGAATACTCTCCTTAATTTCCTGCAAAGCCGCCACTGCATTGGCATGTGCTTCTTTTCTATATTCTTCTTCATTGACCAAATGAAGGTTGGCTTCTTTCGTATCTTTTAGTTCCTGCCGTAGAAAATTGATTTGTTGTTTCAACTCTGCCAGCTCCGTTACCAATTCATTATTTCTCTTTTGCTGGTTCTCTGCATTTGCCTTGGTTGTAGAAAGTTCAGAAGCTATTTGTGCGATCCGGTTATCTTTTTCATTAATGATCTCATTAGAACGAATAATTCCCGCTTCCAGTTTATTGATCTCGTTTCTTGATAGTTCTACATCTTTTGTTTTGGAGGACAGTTGCGCCGCTAATTCTATCTTGTCATTCTGCAAATATTCCAACTTCGAAAGAAGTGCATTTAAACTTGCAGCAACATCAATCAAACTATTACGAACCGCACTCCATCCAAACAAACGCTGGAAAAAAGAAAGTTGTCGCAATCGTTCAATAAAATTTTTCAAGGTATCCATTTCGGTATTCATAGATGCAGTTGAATGTGGAATAGTTTACGGCAATGCACAATTAAATTAGCTTTTCGTCATGCAATCTGCAACTTTTATGAATACAAAATGCAGGCGGGGCTTGATTTCATTCAATTTGTGTTCTTTTTACACGTTTAGCGGGTACAATTTTTGTCGACATGGTACAAAAGAATGCATAACTTTTCAATGGTTGCACATAATTTCTTTTGTCGAACTAACCCTTAATCATAGATGAAACAACCAAATATTGGCAAATTGCTCGTAGCAAACAGGGGCGAAATTGCTATCCGCATCCTCAGAGCCTGTACTGAATTAGACATTAAGACCGTTGCTATCTACACGTATGAAGATCGTTACTCGCTGCATCGCTATAAGGCTGATGAAGCGTACCAGATTGGTGAAGAAAGCGATCCTTTAAAACCTTACTTAGATAAAGATGAAATCATTCGCATTGCCAAAGAATGTGGTGCAGAAGCCATTCATCCCGGCTATGGATTTCTTTCTGAAAATTTTGAGTTTGCAAAAAAATGCCGCGACAGCAGAATCATTTTCATAGGTCCCGATCCTGAAGTAATGCAGCAATTGGGCGATAAGATAATGGCAAAAAATATTGCACGGCAATGCAATGTGCCGCTGATCGAAAGCAGCAAAGAAGATTTAACCGATTTAACAATTGCCAAAAAAGAAGCAACACGCATTGGTTTCCCGGTGATGCTTAAAGCAGCTGCCGGTGGCGGTGGTCGCGGTATGCGGGTGATTAGGTGTGAAGAAGAACTCGATAAAAGTTTTTCGGAAGCAAAACGGGAAGCAAAAAATGCATTTGGTGATGATACGGTGTTCTTCGAAAAATTTATTGAAAGCCCTAAGCATATAGAAATACAAATTGTTGCAGACAGACACGGCAACGTGATGCATTTGTTCGAACGTGATTGCAGTGTGCAGCGTCGCTTTCAGAAAATTGTGGAAGTGGCGCCTTCGTTCAATTTGCCGCAACAAGTAAAACAAAAGCTTTATGATTATGCCGTTGCTATTTGCAAAGCGGTTAATTATAACAACGTTGGTACCGTCGAATTTTTAGTAGATAAAAGCGGCAATGTTTATTTCATTGAAGTGAACCCACGCATCCAGGTGGAACATACCGTAACAGAAATGATCACCGGTATTGACATTGTGAAGACACAAATTCGAATTGCCGAAGGTCATAAGCTGACCGATGATGTGATTTGTTTACCACAGCAAAATGAGGTGAGGAAATATGGCTATGCTATTCAATGCCGTGTTACCACCGAAGATCCGGAAAACAACTTCATGCCTGACTATGGAACCGTGTTAGCTTATCGTTCTGCAGAAGGTTTTGGTATCAGATTAGACGAAGGAAGTGTATACAACGGTGTAAAGATTTCTCCCTTCTTCGATTCGCTATTAGTAAAAGTAACTGCACATTCATCTACAGTAGACGATACAGTTCATAAATTACGAAGAGCATTGCTTGAGTTTCGGATCAGAGGAGTAAAAACGAACATCCGTTTCTTACTAAACATCATTACACACCCGGTCTTTATTGAAGGTGCCGCAACGGTTGATTTTTTGCAAAATCATCCAGAGATTTTTTCCATTGGCAGAGAGCAGGACAGGGGAACAAAGATTTTAAAATACCTGGCCGAGATTACTGTCAATGGTCACCCGGATGTGAAGCATGTAGATAAAAACAAAAAATTTGACAAGCCTATTGTTCCTCATTACGATGCTTACCAGCCCATTCCCATTGGTACAAAACAAATGTTGGATGATTGGGGGCCTGAAAAGTTTGCACAATGGCTGTCCAGCGAAAAAAAGATTCATTACACCGACACTACTTTTCGTGATGCACATCAATCGCTGTTGGCAACACGGATGCGTACTATTGATATGCTAAAGGTAGCTTCCGCTTTTGCACAATCATTTCCACAAACATTTAGTATGGAAGTATGGGGTGGCGCGACCTTTGATGTGTGCATGCGCTTTTTGTATGAAGATCCCTGGAAACGTTTGCAAATGTATCGTAAAGCCATTCCAAATATTTTGTTACAAATGTTATTACGTGGTGCAAATGCAGTTGGTTACAAAGCATACCCCGATAATTTAGTAGAAGAATTTGTTGTAAAAAGCTGGGAAAATGGAATAGACGTTTTCCGCATTTTCGATTCGCTTAACTGGATGCCAAACATGCAAAAAAGCATTGAGGCGGTACGCAATAAAACAAAAGCTATTGCTGAAGTAGCCATGTGTTATACAGGCGATATTCAGGACTCGTCACGGACAAAATACACACTGCAGTATTACAAAGATTGTGCAAAGCAAATAGAAGATAGCGGTGCGCATATCCTGGCAATAAAGGATATGAGTGGCTTACTTAAACCCTGGGCTGCTTACGAATTGGTTGCAGAATTGAAAAACACTATTAAAATTCCAATTCACCTCCATACACACGACACCTCATCGCTACAGCCAGCAACTTATTTAAAAGCTATTGAAGGGGGAGTAGATGTTGTTGATTGTGCGATAGGTGCCATGTCGGGGCTGACCTCTCAACCAAACTTTAATGCTGTTGTAGAGATGATGAAATTTCATGAACGAGAAAATCTTTACGACATTAAAAAGCTCAATCAGTTCTCAACATATTGGGAGGCGGTTCGTGAATGGTACTATCCTTTCGAAAGCGGCATGAAAGCCAGCAGTGCTGAAGTTTTTTATCATGAAATTCCTGGTGGTCAATATTCTAATTTAAAACCACAAGCCGAAGGGTTAGGGTTGGGAGATAAGATCGAAGACATTAAAAAAACCTATCGTGCCGTAAATGAATTGTTTGGTGACATTGTAAAAGTAACGCCTAGTTCGAAAGTGGTTGGTGATATGGCTTTGTTTATGGTTACCAATAATCTCACTAAGGAAGATGTACTTACAAAAGGGCAAAATATTTCTTTTCCTGAATCTGTTGTTTCCTTGTTCAAAGGTGATATTGGGCAACCTGTGGGTGGCTTTGATCCACAATTGCAGAAAATAATTTTAAAAGATGCTAAACCTTATACAGAACGACCAAACGAACATTTGCAACCGATTGATTTTGATAAGGAATTTGAAACTTTTAAAAAGAAGTTTGGTGAAGGTGTGGTCTTTACTGATTTGCTTTCTTACTTGCTCTATCCAAAAGTTTTCGAAGAATATTATGCGAAGTATAAAGAGTATGGCGATGTGTGGCATATTCCAACGCTTAATTTTTTTTATGGTATGAAGCCAGATGAAGAAGTGTTGATTGAAATTGGCAAAGGCAAAAGTATTCTTGTACGTTATCTTACTTGCGGTGATCCTGGCGAGGACGGGAAACGTAAAGTATTTATGCGCTTAAATGGTCAAACAAGAATTATCGAGATACAAGACTGGTCAATAAAGGTAATCACGCATGAAAATGAAAAGATTGATAAATCAAATAGCAAACACATTGGTGCACCATTGCAAGGAAAATTATCACAGGTATTAGTGAAAGAAGGAGAGGAAATTAAACCCAATCAGCCTTTATTTATTATCGAAGCAATGAAGATGGAAACAACTATTACAGCTACTATGTCGGGAAAGGTTGGAAGGGTTACGCTTCCATCTAATTCAATGGTGAAGGCAGATGACTTAGTGTTAGTTATGTCTTAGTAGTGCTTTGCGCATATACTGAGTCGTTTCGTCCCATACCACTGTTCTCTAATTCCTTTTCAAGAAAATAGTTCAGTGCGGAACGAAGAACCGCAATTTCAGCTAATTGTCCAATGTCGTTCCATGTTGGTGCTACAGCAGTTGCCAGTACATCAGCACCAAGCAATAGTTCTAATGCCACAGCTACGTAGCTGCCAAACTTAATGCGGATCTTTTCATTGATAATTGTGTAAGTACCCCTTTTTTCAGACAGTATTGATTAGAGGGTTTTCCTTTTTTAATGTTTGTCTGTGCCACTCTTCTGGGGTTAGATTATTGAGTGCTTCATGAGGTCTTCGTTCGTTGTACTCCT
>PSMG01000054.1:0-12480 GCA_040290035.1 Chitinophagaceae bacterium | reverse complement strand
AACGAATACACTGGGGAATTTCCCCAAAGGGCTTATTTCTGGTTACAGAAATTCATAGATTCTTGCAGAAATTTTGGTAACTAAATCAGGTAAGGTCATGCCCATTTCTGTTCCATCCTGAATTGGCATCAGCACTTGTTGTTCCAAAGTGGCTGCACGTTCGTACCAAAAAATTTTTCCCGAACTATAAAAACGAACATTGATGGTACGCATAGAGTTACGATGCGTACTGCCGCCTGCAAAACCCAGGCTTTTTACAGCATCATCGCCAAAACTTAAGTTTTGCTTATGGCAAGAAGCACAAGCTACATTGTTGTTGATGGAAAGCGCTTTATCATAAAACAACACTCTGCATAAGGTAGCCCCATAATTGGTGATGGCATTATCAGCAGGCGTATTATCGGTTGTCTGTACTGCAGGCTGCATATAGGCAGGAAAACTAGCTATGTAATTATAAGGTGTTGCCGGAAGGTTAAGTACAGACGATACGTTTGGATCGGGTTGCGTGGTAGCGGTGGTATCATCATCACCATTGTTTGTGCTCTTGCTACGATTTTGAAAGAAAGCTACCAGTACGATAATACCAGCGATGGCTTTGACCTTTTTATACTTCATGCGGTTTGGTTTAAACAGTAACGATTGGTTCTTATGGTTAGATGCTGTTCAACACCAAATCCTTTGGCGATCAAAAATTTTATTTGATTAACCTTTTACTGACGTTTGCGACGTAAAAAAGAAATGGTTACGGCGATCACAATGACCACCATGATAGCGTAAGCAACGGGTGTAATGCTAACTAACGATTCCATAGGTATGTGGTTTAGTTTCCGGTAACAAGGTATAATTTATTGATTAGAGAAAAAAGCAAGCGAGTACGCTGCTATTTGCGCATGAAAATTCGTTGCATCATTTGATTTAGTTCAGGATGGCGGGTAGCAAATGTTTCGGGCTGTTCGAAAAAGTATTCTGTTAGCACAGGGAAACATTCTACCGTACTAGTAGCTCCATAAGGATTGATATCACTCTCGCCCCGCCTGATCTGTTCCATGGTGGTGACTAACAACTGCTGCCATTGTGCGATATATTTACGTTCGAGCAGCAATTCGGGTACACCATCTATGGTGCCATCCATTTTATCAATGAGGTGCACAAATTCGTGAATGGCTACATTGCGACTGTTGTTACCATCGATAAAGCCTTGGCGCAATTCCCACTTGGAAAGAATCATCACACCTTCCAAACCACCAGAACCAATTAAACCAGACACCATGCGTTCGGATCCCTCCTGCTCAAAATCGGTATTAAACGAACCGGGATAAACTAGCACTTCCCGCAGGTTGATGTATTCCCAATCGGGTATATAAAAAGTGGGAATAACAGCTGCTGCGCCAATGAGGACCCGATCCAAATCTTCTATTTCTGCATTGGCACCGGTAATTTTTACGGCAGCTAAAAACTTTTCGAATTTTTCATCAAACCTTTTTCGCTCTTCCCCATTAAGCCGGGTATAAAAAGATACATAATCGAGTAAGATATCCTGATAGTTTTCGGGCACTTCTGTTCCGCCTTTGCGCTTCGGTTGAAAAACAAAGAGTATGATGATAATAATGATGGCTAGGGCAGAAAGAATTTGTAAGGCGGCTATCATACACCGTGAAGGTAAAGCAGGCAGTATAATTGCCACTCATCTAAATTTTAGGTTCAGCCTTTCTCACGCTATGATTTTGGTTTATCTTGATGCATCAATTGTTTGTATGAAGCTTGCTTTTGTGTCTTGCATTGCACTTATAATTTCTGTTTCCTGTTTGGGTCAATCCGCTTTTCGACAGGCGGAATTAATTAAAGCAAGGCAACAACAACTTGAACGCATGTATCCAAAGACTATCCAAGGGGTGTACACACTTAGAGGAGTGACTGATACGACTAAACTTATTTATGGAAATACTGCTAAATGCCACGCAGCATATTTTGAACTAAACGACAAAGAAATACGCAGGTTATTAAGCGAAGGCAACAATGTAGTAGTAGAGCAAACAAAAGATGCAGACAAGAATTTCATTTGAGTGCTTGATGGTGAAACCAAAGGCAATAATCACACAAAGGTTTCTGTAAAGCCAAATGGCAACGCAATAGAAGTCTTAAACATCGATGCCGGTGAAGCTATCGATTGCAACAGCCGCAAATACAAAAAGATGTTGCTGGACAAAAAACAATAAGCATGTTCCCTTTCTTCACCGTGGTAGTGATGCAAGTTCTGCTTAAATTTATCCACTACTAAACAAACACACGTGAAGAAAACACTGCTCCTGTCTGCTACCTTGTTAGCACTGACCACTATTTATGCACAAAAGAATCCTGCTATTGAAGCAGCGGCAGATAAAATAGAACCACAGTGCATTGCTATGCGCAGAGATATTCATGAACATCCTGAATTGGGCAATCGCGAATTCAGAACATCCAAGTTCATTGCTGATAAACTGCGTTCGTTAGGCATTGAGGTTAAAGAAGGTGTAGCGCATACCGGTGTAATGGGTTTATTGAAAGGCTCGAAGCACGGACCTGTGATTGCACTTCGTGCAGATATTGATGGTTTGCCGGTGACCGAACAAACGCCTGTGCCTTTTGCATCGAAAGTAAAGACACAATACAACGGACAGGAAGTTGGTGTGATGCATGCCTGCGGGCACGATACCCATATTGCCATGCTATTAAGTGCAGCAGAAATTTTAGCAGGCATGAAGAATGAATTAGCAGGCACCATTAAGTTCCTGTTTCAACCTGCAGAAGAAGGCGCACCTAAAGGCGAAGAAGGTGGAGCTGAATTGATGATAAAAGAAGGTGTGCTGGAAAACCCGAAAGTGGATGTAGCGTTTGGCTTGCACATTAATGCGCAACTGGAAGTTGGCAAAATTGTTTATCGTCCGGGTGGTTTTTATGCCGGTGTGAACGATATGAAGATCACGGTGAAGGGCCGTTCTGCTCATGGTGCTTATCCGTGGATGTCCGTGGATCCGGTTGTTACTTCTGCGCAGATCATTAATGCGTTGCAAACCATTGTAAGCAGGAACTTAGATGTTACGGAGAACGCTGGTGTAGTAACGATTGGTGCCATTAACGGTGGCAATCGTTCCAATATTATCCCTGGGCAGATAGAGATGTTAGGCACTGTTCGTTCGTTAAGCAATGAAGATGAAAAATTATTGATCGAACGCATCAAACAAATTGCAACGAAAACGGCAGAAGCAAATGGAGCTACCGCTGTAGTAGAGATTCCGTATAGCTCACACTATCCAATAACGTTTAACAACGAAGCACTAACTGCCATGATGGTGCCATCATTACGAAAAGCTGCCGGTGCGGAAAACGTTTTGGTGCGGCCAGCTAAGACAGGCGCTGAAGATTTTTCTTTCTTCGGGGAAAAAGTTCCTGCACTATACTTTAATGTAGGTGGTTTACCGGTTTGCAAAGATGCCAGGACTTCTGCTGCGCACCATACACCTGATTTTTATGTAGATGAAAGCGGTATGAAAACGGGTGTAAAAGCATTCTGCTACCTAGTATTGGATTATATGAAAATGAATGCATCGAAAGAGTCTACTAAAAAATCGTTCTAATGAAAAAATGTCTGATCGTTTTTTGTTGTTTATGTATCGGTATTACAACGCTTGCACAAAGGCAGGATAAAAAATTACAACGACAGATTGAAGCATTGTTGAAAGGTTTTAATGGCGATGTAGGCGTTTATGTAAAAGATCTGAAAAAGAATAAGATCGTTGCACTCAATGCCGACACTATTTTTCCAACTGCCAGCATGGTAAAGGTGCCTATCCTTATTGGTATTATGGATAAGATCAACAGGGGAGAATTGACCTATCACCAGGAATTGAAGTACCGCGATTCGTTGCTTTATGCCGGCGTTGATATTTTAGGTTCGTTTAAAGATACAGAGAAAATAGAATTGAGCAAAGTGATGCTGCTTTCGCTTGCTACCAGCGATAATACTGCGAGTCTTTGGCTGCAAAGCCTGGCAGGCACAGGCACTCGCATCAATCAAATTATGGATAGCATTGGCTTTGTGGCCACACGTGTCAATTCGCGAACGCCGGGAAGAGAAACTAATAGAAGGATATATGGTTGGGGACAAACAACGCCCCGTGAAATGGCTACTATTTTCGAACGCATTGTGAATGGAGACATCATTAGCGAGGAACGAAGTGCGCAAATGCTACGCTTATTAGGACGCAATTATTGGGATGAAGAAGCGATTTCGCAAATACCTTCTGATGTTTTTGTGGCCAGTAAGAATGGCGCTGTGGACGCTTCTAGAGATGAGGTGCTTTTTGTGAATGGACATGATGCCCGTTATGTTTTTTGCATTTGCACCAAGAATAATAAAGACCAAAGTTGGAAAACGGAGAATGAAGCATGGGTCCTAACCCGGCAGCTTTCGAAATTGTTGTGGGAGTATTATGCTAAGTAGTCTTCGACCTTTAAATAATCCTACAATAATACTTATGGAGAAAAGAATCAAGATTGAAAGAATTATCAATATAAAAAATACATAGCTAGCATACAATTGCTCTAAATGATAAAAATGATACCATCTATCAAAGTTGCTTTGTTCATCTCGTGCAGCTAAAAGCAAGGAAACAATAACATCAATCCCTATAATTGATAATAGACCCAGGCTTATACAAACAAGGTATAGTTTCAAATAGAAGGCATATCTAGTTAGTAGCTTATAAAACGTCCCAATCAAAACACATAATAATGCTAAGGAAATAAAGAAGTGATTCTTCGCAATAACAAAATAGGTATCATGCAAATGGATGTCTACTGTTTCATTAACAAAAACAAAGAAACAATCACGATAATAACTGCTAAAACAAAGAATGCATTAATTAGTCGTTTCAAAAGCATGTGTTCGTCTTAATGCCAAGAGATAAATCTCTTTCAATGCAATGAAAAGGAGAAGCAACTACTTTAACAAGTGATAAAAAACAAAACTCATAATATATGCAATGGTAGTCATGTAGAAGAATTGAATGGCTGGTATCTTCCAGCTTTTTGTTTCTCTGCGCACAATGGCCAGTGTACTCATACACTGCATGGCAAATACATAAAAGATCATTAAGGCTACACCTGTTGCCAGTGTAAACATCGGCGTGCCGTCTGGTTTTTTTGCCGATTTTAATTTATCCCTGAGCAATAAACCTTCATCATTTTCGCCAACGCTGTACAAAGTGGCCATCGTTCCCACAAACACTTCACGTGCCGCGAACGAAGTAACCAATGCAATACCGATCTTCCAATCAAAACCCAAAGGACGAATAACTGGCTCAATAGCCCTGCCCAACAAACCGGCATAAGAGTTACTCAACTTCTCAGAACGATATTCTAGCTCCAACGAATCAGGCACCACTACATTTTGTGCTTTGAGTTGATCATGTTTGGCTTCTACTGCAGACATTCTTCGAGCTGGTCCAAACGTACTCAGTGCCCAAAGAATAAGGGAGATGACCATGATGATCCTTCCGGCATCGGTCACAAATATTTTTGCTTTGTTCACCATAGCCTGGGTAATATTTTTTACCCGTGGCGGACGGTAAATAGGCAATTCTAAAATGAAAAAGCTTTTCTCTTTGATCTTAATAAACCATTTCGCTATAAAAGCTACCAGCAAGGCAACCACTAGTCCCAACAAGTACAGTCCCATCATTACCAAACCTTGCACACTTAAAAAGCCAAGTACGTAATTGTTTGGAATTACTAGTGCAATCAATACAGTGTAAACCGGTAGTCGGGCCGAACAACTCATTAACGGTGTGATGAGAATCGTAAGTAATCGCTCTTTCCTGTTTTCAATAGCCCTTGTGCTCATGATAGCAGGTACCGCACAAGCAAAGCCACTGATCAAAGGCATTACACTTTTGCCATTCAATCCCACACTGCGCATTAAACGATCGGTTAAGAAACTAATGCGAGCCATGTAACCAGTATCTTCCAAAAAAGTGATCAGGGCAAACAGGATCATGATCTGGGGCACAAAGACCATGATGCCGCTTAAACCCGCCATAATTCCATTAATAAATAAATCAGAGAACCAACCTTCCGGCAGGGTGTTGGAAAGCCATGCGCTGGAATAAGAAAAAGCATGTTCGATCCAGGTCATTGGATACTGCGCTAAGAAAAACACACTTTGAAAAAGAACAAAAAGGACGGTGAGCAAAATCAGGTAGCCCCAAACACGATGCAGCAATATGTTATCGAGTCGATCGGTAAATGCCTTCCGCTCCATTGGATCAGGCTCCATAACCGACGTTTGCATGATTTGCTTGATGCGGGTGTACCGTTCTAATATCTCTGTTGCCTGTGTTCTGGTTGGGTTAAAATCATGTTTGCGTTCGATGCTTTCAATCCTTTCCTGCAAAGTATCATTTAGCGGAAATTCTTCGTGATTGATCAGGTAGTGAATCGAAGCATAATTGCTGATACCCGGCACTGCTTCCTGCATATCCTCGATTGGTGCCGTTGCTAATGCTTTGTTATCAATGAAGTCGTGAACCGGCACCTTGTATAAATTATTTGCGGTAAGCTCGATGGCTTTTTTTAGCGGCAGGATTCCCTTTTGCTTGCGTGGGTTTACTGCTACTACCGGAACGCCTAATGATCGTTCTAGTTCGGGAAGATCGATGACGATTCCTTTTTTCTTGGCAAGATCATTCATGGTTAACGCAACCACAACTGGTTGCTTTAAATCCAGAATTTGCGAACAAAAAAGAAGATTGCGTTTCAAGTTGCTGGCATCGATCACTACAATAAATATATCTGCTTTAATTTCTTTATCCTGGTTTAACAACACACGATAACTTACCCACTCGTCAATGCGTTTTGGATAAAGGCTGTATGTTCCCGGCAAGTCAATTACTTCCGCTGTTAAAGCAGGCGCAATAGAAGTATTACCCGATTTTTTATCAACGGTCACACCCGGGAAATTGCCCACTTTTTGATTCATGCCGGTAAGCACATTGAACAAAGAAGTTTTTCCGCTATTTGGGTTTCCAACTAAGGCAATATGTATTGTACGGTTCGCCGCCATCAGCAGCGCAAAGTTAGCCACCACTCAGCCGCTAAGATTACGATATAAGGAGTTTTATCAAAACTTTGGACTACTGCCAAGAATTCACACACTGCCATGCAAACCAAAAAATACCTTTGTATCGTCTCTAACAAAAAAACACATGCGTACTTCCCTCCTGATTCTGTTTTGCTCCGTCGTAGGTTTAGCCCAAGGGCAGAAGCTTAAAAAAGAAGACAAGCAAATAATTGCTAACCTGCAACAACACGAGCAATACCTTGCCAGCGACCAGTTGGAAGGAAGACGTACAGGCACGGAAGGCGAACGTTTAGCAGCAGAATATATCAGCAACCAGTTTAAAGGAATTGGCTTAACGCCAAAGGGCACTGCTGATTTTCATCAGCCGTTTGAAGTAAATGAAGGCAAGCAGATTGGAACGGCGACTTCATTACAAATTGATGGAAATAAGTTGCAATTGGGAACCGATTTTTTTCCGCTTGTTTATTCTGCTAATGCTTCGCTTGAAGCAATGCCATCTATTTCATTGCCCGAACCTAAGATTCCTCGCTTTTGGGATTTAAAAGAATTGTTGGAGGAAAATAAAAGCAACCCGCATTTTGATTTGTACACTGCTATTAAAAACAAAATAAAAACCACACAACAGAAAGGCGGAACAGCCTTATTTATTTATAACACGTCCGGCGTTGATGATGGCATTAGCTTCGACGCAGGTGATAGAACTGAAGTAGCGCCTATCCCGGTTGTTTATGTTTCAAAGGCTGCGGCGCAAAAGTACTTTGCAGATGCTTCTGCTTCATTGAACATTAAACTAAAAACAGAAGTGCTTCCAAAAACAAGAAGCGGAAAAAATGTGGTTGGCTATATTGACAATGGCGCTGCTAACACAGTAGTACTGGGCGCCCATTTCGATCACTTGGGTTATGGCGAAGATCATAATTCAAGCTATGTAGGAAGTGAAAAGCAAATTCACAACGGCGCTGATGATAATGCCAGCGGTACTGCTGCATTGATTGAGTTAGCTCGCCTGCTGAAAATATCAAAAGCTAAAAACAATAATTATCTATTCATTGCTTTTTCGGGAGAAGAATTGGGCTTGTATGGTTCAAAATATTTTGTCGATCATCCAACTATTGATCTGAGCAAGGTGAACTACATGATTAATATGGACATGGTAGGAAGATTAAATGATTCGACACATGCATTGACCATTGGCGGCTATGGCACATCACCGGACTGGGGAGCCACTTTCGCCGCAACAGGTAAAACAAAATTGTACGCTGGTCCTATTCAGTATCGTTTTGACTCGAGTGGTACAGGGCCGAGTGATCACACTTCGTTCTATTTAAAAAATATACCGGTGCTTTTTTATTTTACCGGTTTGCATCCGGATTATCACAAGCCAACCGATGATTTTGATAAGATCAATTACGAGGGAGAGTTCTATATCATCAAAAATATTTACAGCTTAATTGAGACAATAGACAAGCAAAACACAAAGCTTGCCTTCACCAAAACAAGAGAACAACAAACCTCTACGTCGGCTCGCTTTTCAGTAACCATGGGCATTATGCCTGATTATACATTTGCCGGCAACGGTGTACGTGTAGATGGCGTGAGTGAAAATAAACCTGCGCAAAAAGCTGGGTTGAAACAAGGTGATGTAATTACTTCCTTGGGTGATTATACCATTACTTCTTTGGAGAGTTATATGCAAGCTTTGGGTAAATTTAAAAAAGGCGATAAAACAACTGTTACCTACAGCAGGGGTAGCGAAAAGCTTTCAACTGCCATAGAGTTTTAGTAATTTATCAACCACAACCTCCATCTTATGAAATTAGTTTTGGACAATGATGCACTCACGGAATGTTTTTTTGAAGAAACAAGACTGCTGGGCATTGTTGCGCCGATTAAAGACTATCTTTTCTGCTGGCATATAAACAAAACATTAGGTGTGGACTTTCGCTTAAATAATGATATCCAAATACAATTGATTAGAAAGAGGCGCAATTATTTTTTTGATATTTATGAATACTGCGAACATCATACATCTCTTACTCATTATTTGTATAATAATGAATGTGATGGAGAATACTTATTACCAGAAGTAAAGCATTTTGATTTTTTATGGCTATTAAAAGGGGATCAAGTTAGAGATGCACCTTTTCAAGAGCTTGCATCTTCCATTCGTGTAATCAATAGTGTGCAATTAGTAGCAGAGCTAGATAAAGAAAAAATAAACAATAGACAAAACATGCTATTTTAAAGGAGAAACAGTTGCACGAAATTTATAAAACATTAGCTATGAGCAGTTGGATCGAACATAGTAATTCTCTCTATCGCAAGTTTGAGTTTGCAGATTTTACACAAGCATTTGGCTTTATGACCAAGGTTGCATTGATTGCCGAAAAGATGGATCATCACCCCCGCTGGACAAACGTTTGGAATACCGTTGAAATTTGGCTATCCACGCATGATGCAGGTGATGTGGTAACAGAGAAAGACCGAAAACTAGCAGAAAAAATTGATGCTGTTCTCTAACTATTGAACAGAAATTGTTTTTTCTTTTTTTGCAATGCACTTACCAATCGGCTCTATATAATTTTCAAGGCCAGCATTTTTCAAAACAGCTCTTACTTCTTCTAAAGCAACCGCATCCACGGCAATTAACAATCCGCCGTTTGTTTGCGGATCAGGCAATGTAGTAAATGCTTCTAACACATTCACCCCTTTTTCAAATTGAACTTTGCTGCTATAGCTGTTCCAGTTGCGATAGGTGGCATCAGGAATGGTACGTTGTTTCATGTATTCTTCCAGGCCTGATAGTTTTTTAATGTTGTTATAGATCAATTCGATGCTTACAACACTTCCTTCAGCCATTTCAATGGCATGACCAATCAATCCAAAACCAGTTACATCAGTCATGGCATGCACACCAGCAAGCCTTCCTAATGCTTCACCTACTTTATTCAAACTGGTAAGTTGTTCAATCAAGGCAGTGTAATGTTCTTCTCCTAATACACCTCTTTTTAAAGCAGTTGACAGCACTCCACTGCCGATAGGTTTAGTAAGCAACAACACATCGCCTTCTTTTGCTTTGTTATTTTGTTTTAAATGTTTGACAGCTACACTTCCTGTTACGGCTAATCCAAAAATGGGATCATTGCTGTCAATAGTATGGCCTCCTGCAAGCGGAATATTGGCTTCTTTACAAACGGCTCTTGCGCCTTCTAACATTTGTTGTGCAACGCTGGTTGGCAATTTATCAATTGGAAAACCTAAAATAGCAATTGCCATTAGGGGTGTGCCTCCCATTGCATAGACATCACTCACCGAGTTAGCTGCTGCAATCCTGCCAAAGTCGTAGGCATCATCAACGATGGGCAAAAAGAAATCGGTAGTAGAAACAATGGCTGTTTCCTCATTCAACTGATACACAGCTGCGTCATCATTACTATCGTTTCCTACCAAAAGATTTTTGAAAGAGGAAAGCTGCTGTGTAGCAACGATTTCCTGTAATAATGATGGCGCAATCTTGCAACCACAACCACCACCCTTTGAATATTGTGTGAGTTTAATTTCTTCCATTATTTATTTTTTCTCCTGATCGTTAATGTAGCGTTCGTCTGTAAATCTGCACTGAAATTTATTTGGTAACGATTGTCACCATCTTGCACAATTAAAAGTCCTGTGTTGGGCGGAATGATACCTAGGTTTTCTGCAACAAGCGTTAGCTTAATCACATCGCTATTGAAACTGCTTAACTGAATTGTTTTTTTCAATGCCACTTCAGTAAGTTTTTGTTGTGCAATGATGTTTTGTCCATTGATATAAACACTGATGCTATCGCCATCCACAATACCGTTATCATAAAAGGAAAGCACCAGGCTATCGTTTGTTACAGCTATTTCCTGCAAAGGCTTGTTTCCTCGTTGTGCGAATGGGATTTTTTCTTGCTTCACAATAACTACTTCAGTTTTCTTTGACTCTACCTTACTCTTTTGCTTGTCTTCTTTCTGCTTCACCTTTACTTCTGCAACTGCGTTTTGTATAGGCAATTGGTTTAATTCACGCAAATGATTAATGAGCTCAGAATGTGAGCTGTCATTGTCTCGCTTTAAATTTAATGCACCATGAATAGAGTAGAATTTTTTTGTTTGGGTTGTCTTCCACGTGCCATTGAATGAGGTCATTGTATCTACTGCTTCCAACGGAATTGTATTGATGACATGAACACCTTTATCCGGCTTTTGCGGAAAATTATTCACCAGCATTTTTTCATCTTCCACGATGAGCATACCATCCTTCTTTTCTCCCTTCACTTGTTTGATGCTGTAATAAAAAGTATCATTCACAATGAACGTAGTGTACGAGTAACCCCAGATTTTTCCTCTATACTCCGTTAATGCCAGTTCATAGTTCTGCAGTTTTTTAGTGCTGTCGTTCACTAGCGTTCCAGAGAAAAGACCGGTAACATTTTGTGCTTGTGTACTGCAAGTGAAACAAAGAAAAAGTAGAACCAGGAATGTGTTTTTCATGCCGGCATTGTTTTGATCGATAAAAGATTTGCATTGTTGCTGTCTACTTTTTCGCAACTGATTTTTGTTAGGAGCTGTTCTAAATTTTCCCTATTGTGCAAACCTTTTAAATAATGTTTATCATAGTAACGGAGCAAGATAGCAAAGCATTCTTTGATTTTATCTTCTGCAAGTGCTGTCAACGCATTTTTAGTTTCCAATCCACCTAGCCTTTTGCTGATGCGTTCAATAGCAGCGCTTAGAATAGCTTTATCGCAATTGCCGTATTCACTTACCAAGTGGATCAATCTTTCTTCAAAAGGAATATCTAAAAAATAGACCGGCGACTGACGCATGTTTTTCCAAAACGCCGCTGGAATATTTACCGCTCCGATGCGTTGACTTTCATCTTCAAGCCAGATGGGTGAACGGTGAGTACTCAATTGTGAATAATGCAATAATTCAATTGCAAGATTATTCTCAAACATTTCCTGCGATGGTTGCTTTGGCATGCCTATGCTACCAAAAGCAGAGCCTTTGTGAGAAGCAATTGCTTCCAGATCAATAACTCTTTCGCTTTTCGATTTTAATTCTTGCAATACTTCTGTTTTGCCGGAACCGGTAAAGCCTCCTAATACATGAAAAGTATAAGGCTGTTCGAATGTTTGCAATACTAAATTGCGAAACGATTTATAGCCGCCCATCAACACCGAAACTTTAAAGCCATACATGTTTAATAACCAGGCAATAGCTGCGCTGCGCATGCCACCACGCCAACAATAGAGTCTGATATTCGAAGCTATAGGTGCAAGGCCTTCTACTTCTTCCACCATCTTGCGCATTTTAGGGCCGAAGAAATCCAAACCT
>PSMG01000053.1:13064-13731 GCA_040290035.1 Chitinophagaceae bacterium | reverse complement strand
GGAAAAACAATAGGATTTCATTCTAATCCAAGAACAGAAGTAATGCAACATTTTTTCAAAGGAAAAAATGTTGGATTAATTTTGGAAAGAATTATGATGAATAAAACTTTGCCATATCGTGATTGTTTTATTTCAAATAATATTATTGATATTCATTCGATAGGAAGTGCAAGTTATATTTTCCCGCTCTATCTTTATCCCGAAACCAACGGACAACAAACCATTGGGCAAACAGCAGAAAGGACACCAAATCTAAACGCAGAAATTGTAAAGCAAATAGCGGAAAAATTAGGTTTAACTTTTACCAACGAAAAAGAAGCAACCAAAGACACATTTGCACCAATAGACATTTTAGATTATATCTATGCGGTTTTGCATTCGCCTACTTACCGAAAGAAATACAAAGAGTTTTTAAAAATAGATTTTCCAAGAGTACCTTATCCAAAAGACAAAGACACGTTTTGGCAATTGGTAAAGTTAGGCGGAGAACTCAGACAAATTCATTTATTAGAAAGTCCTATTGTAGAAAAATACATTACGCAATATCCAATAGACGGAAACAATGTAGTTGGTAAAATTAAATATCAAGACGGAAAAGTTTACATAAACGAAACGCAGTATTTTGAAAATGTTCCGCAAATAGCTTGGGAGTTTTACATTGGTGGTT
>PSMG01000053.1:0-13015 GCA_040290035.1 Chitinophagaceae bacterium | reverse complement strand
TATTTTACATTATCAAAAAATTATTGTTGCACTTTTTGAAACGGATAGATTGATGAAAGAGATTGACAAGATTGAAATTTAATGATTGATGAACTAAATAAAACTCCGCACTTTGACGAAATTGTATTAACTATTTTACCATTTCTCAAAAATGGGACAACGCCAGAAAGTCAGACAAGTTCAAACGTATTAGAAGATATAGCAGAACGTGTAGGACAAGACGGTTGGCGAATTAAAAAAGAAAGATAAACAACACTATTTGACTAATGAACAGGAAAGGAAGCCCAGCAGCTAACAGCACCTACAAAAAATTGGCGGGGCTTCGTGCTCCAAAGACAGTTTTGTGGTTAATGGAAGTTTAGTTTTTCAAATCAAGTTTTGTGGTAAAAGTCCCGCCCTTCGGGTAGCTGCAAAACGTTGTACGTCATTTTAATAGGAGCATTCTATTTCAGTTGAATTTATTTCTTATCCAACATTAAAAATATTTTATTTTCATTAACTGGTTTCCTAACTTATACATTGTAAAAACATTCCTCGCTTTAAAATTATGCTTTATGAAAAAGTTTGAAAGTATTGTCCTGTGCACAATCGCTTTTTTTGCATCAACAACCGTTTTAATAACAGGTTGTCAGAAGAGCGACAGAAATGTAAAACAAAATATGTTTTACGACCAAAAAACTAAGGCGACCTTTAATCTTGAAGACCAAAACCAATTGGCTCAATTAGTCAAAATAGCGGCAAACGAACAACAGGAAATCCAAATATTGGGAGATGAAAACTAACAGAGTTGAAGGACAGTAAAGGTACTTTTAAAGCTATTACTGCTAAATATAAAATGGGAGATTACGTTACTAGATTGGTAATACCCTTAGCCAGTGTTGATGAAAATAGTAGCATTGTGGCAACAAATAAAGACACACAAGTTAGCTATTTTGTGGTTGATGGATGTGAGATGAAATGCACTAGTGCATGGGGATACTCTGAATGTACTCAAACAATTAATGAAAGATGTAAAAGTCAAACATGCACTTGTTCTTCAGGTAGCGGCGGTTGCAGCTCAAAAATTACTTTTTCCGACTGAGAAATCTACTAATAGGTTTAAACCCATCCGGCAGGCAAAAAATTATTTAAAGGTACATTTTGAAGGGCTGAAAGAAAACTCGGCCCTTTTTTGTTTTATATCTTAATTACAAAACACGTACGCACAACAGGCGGCTTGCCGCTATGGCGGGCGACGAATAAAACTTCAGCTATTTGCAAGCAGCAGCAGCAGTCCCGGCAGACGAGTTTCAATTTGACTTTTAGCTGTTATCTTCAAATTCAGTTTTTCAATCAGCATTTGTTCCGGGCTGGACGTTCAATGAATACCGCCACAGCAGCAAGCCTCGAACGTTATTCGATTTAAGCTGGTCTAAAAAAACTGGGCAGGAATTTAAGATCTTTAAATTTCTGTCAAATGAAAAACACGCTTCGCAAATTTGGTTCTGCCTTTAAGGCGGAAGTGGCCCTGGAGGCTATCAAAGGCATTAAAACGATTGCTGAGATTGCTCAGCAGTATGAGCTGCATCCGGTGCAGGTATCTCAGTGGAAGAATGGGTTTTTAGAAAGGTCGGCTGAGGTATTTGAGAAGGAGAACAAGCAGCGTGAAGAGCTTGCCCGGCTGCAGGCTGAGCGTGACGAACTCTTCAAGCAGATTAGAGAACTGCGTTTTCAAAATGAGTGGGTTAAAAAAACTGAACAAATGAGCCCCTCAGAACACCTTTCGCTAATCGATTCGTCCGACGAACAAGTGCCAGTCAAGCAGCAATGCAAGTGGCTTGGTATCAGCAGGAGCTCCTTTTACTACCGGCCATCCGGCATACCAGAAGCGGACTACAGGGCCATGCGTGTACTGGACGAACTGTACCTGGAAGACCCCACCCGTGGTACTCGCCGAATGTGCAAGGAACTACGCAAGCTTGGCTTTACTATCGGCCGCAGCCTTACCCGTAAGCTCATGCAGCGTATGCGGTTGCGTACTATCTATTGCCGGCCCCGCACCACCTGTATAGATCCTGCAGCATATAAGTTTCCCTATCTCTTGCACATTCTTGAAATAACCCGATGCAATCAGGTATGGGTTGCTGATATCACCTACATACCAATGGCTCGGGGCTACATGTATTTGTTTGCTATTATGGACGGTAAGAGCCGTTTTATTGTAGGCTGGAGCCTCTCTAATACCACGGCTACAGACTGGATTATAAAGACCCTCAACAAGGCGGTAAAACGGTATGGTGCTCCGGATATCATCAATACAGACCACGAAAGCCAGTTTACATCCGAAGCCTACGTGAACTATATCAAGCACCTCCGACATACACAAATATCAATGGATGGAAAGGGACAAGCCATTGACAACATCTTTATTGAACGCTTCTGGCGAACCATTAAGCATCAAAAGATGTACCTCGTGAGACCCGAAAACGGCCATCAGACCGAAAGAGCATGCAGTGAGTACATCGATTACTACAACAGCCGAAGACATCACTTTTGCCTTGGCAATGAAGTACCTGAAAAAGTGTATCTCAATGTGCTGCTTGACAACAAATGACCACTTAACTTAACACCTCAAAAAACCCGTCCAGAAGGATTAGACCATCAAAGACTTGACGATGAATATATCAACGATTATGCTTCGCTTATAACAGGCAACTCAAAACAAAACTTTGCTCCTTGCCCGATTTCACTCTCGACCCAAATCTTTCCTCCCTGTGCTTCAATGAAATCTTTGGAAATCGCTAATCCTAATCCCGTACCTTTTGACTTTGAGCCGGGAACCCGGAAGTATCGTTCGAATAAACGATGTTGATATTCTTTGGCAATACCCGGACCGTTGTCTTTGACAGCAAATAGTAAAGAAGCATTCACCCGAGAAATGGAAATTTCTATCTGACTGTTAAAAGGAGAATGTTTAATCGCATTGGTAAGAAAGTTATTCAGTACCCATGTTGTCTTTTCCGCATCGGCTTCTATTTCAGGTAATGGATTATCATGCTTAACAATTAATTCGATGTATTTCTCCTTTGCTGCTGATGAAACTGTTTTTATCGCACTTTCTACAATTGAATTTGGTTGTACTTTTTGCTTGTTCAATTGAATACGTCCGGCTTCTACTTGCGACATATTCAAAAGCTCACTTAATATTTTAAGAATACGTTGATTATCCTGTTTGATATTATGAAGTAATTTCTGTTGCTCTGTATTCAGGCTTCCCGTTCTTTCATCCTCCAACAATTTCAAACTAAAGTCGGATGATGCAAGGGGTGTTTTCAATTCGTGGGAAATGGTGGCAATAAAATTCGTCTTAGCTTCATCTAATTCTTTAAATAAAGTAATATTTTTTATTACCACCACTTTGCTTTTTGTTTCTCCCTGTTCTATTTCAACAATTTCTTTAGTGAAGTAATTTTCCTTTTCATCTACAACAGCTTTGAACGGGGCTTTGCTTTCACTACTAATCAGAAACCGGAACAGATCATTCCTTTCACTGACTTCTTCAACATTTTTTCCTATGATGTCAACTGCTTTCACGCCCAATAATTGGAGTGCCTGGGCATTGGCGAACAAAATTTTATTGTCTTTATCTATTCCAATGCTTGCATCCTTTAAACTGTTAATCACAGCTTCTGCACGACTTTTTTCAAACATTAATTTATTCAGATTACTGCTTTCAAATGTTTGCAGCCTATCAGCCATTTCATTAAAGGCATCTGCTAATTTTCCGTATTCATCCTTACGGTTTAGATGAATGCGGTGATTATAGTTCTTAGCCGCTATCTGTTTGATGGCGTCGGTAAATTGACTGATAGGATCTGTGATGACAGAAGGGAAGTTAACAATGAATGTAAAGGCAATCAAAAACACGATACCTGCCAGCCCTATAATGTAGGTGAATGTATTTTTTGCGACTGTCTCTGCCTTTCTACTTTTACTGTTAATCGCATCCATATTCAGCATTATGATCTTCTGAATGTTTGCACGAAGTTGTTGTACCAATAGCCTTGTTGTGTCGCCGGATTTTAGCCTCATGAAATCCTGCCTCACTTCATTTGTCGCCTTCTGTTCACCCGGCTCTGTAATGTTTTTTTCCTGAAGTTGCAGTACGCTATCAAAAGCAGATAAATTAGTCTGCCTAAAGTTTTCAAATGCATCTAATTCTTGCTGCATTATGTGCGCATAGGACAGGGTTTCATAATTATCCTGTAAGACTGCTTTAGCCTGGTCTTTCAAGGTTATAATATAATAAATGCCGGCACCACCTATTAATAAAAGGAGCATAAATAGAAACAGGGTTCCCAGCCAAATCTTATTTTTAACACTAAATGCCATCAGGATAGTATCACCAGGTCAATGTTCTTTTTTGAAAGCTTATTTAAAAGCTGATTAAAAAAACTTTTTCGTAAGATAAGCTGGAACAAGTTTAAGTGTGGCTTACCAAGACAAACAGTAGTAATCTCTTTCTCCTCCACTATTTCCATAATCGCAGCTGCAACGTTGTCTGTTTTCTTCTGTATTACTTCCGCTCCAAGTTCGGTTGCATTTTTAAAGTTGTTAATCAGATGTCTTTGCTTATCCAAAGGTATCTTGTCAGCAGCTTCTTTGCTTGTTTGCACATACAACACATACCATTTGCTGTTATAGTACGATGCAAGCCTTGCAGTCTTGCGGATTATCCTTTGCCCTATTTCAGGGTTAGAGGAAACGCAAGCTAAGAAGCGTTCGTGGCGGAATGGATTTTTCTGATAGTCTATTGTGTAGTCAACTTTTCTTTCAACCTGCCCAGCCACTTCTTTCAGTGCAAGCTCACGAAGCTGCAAGATTTTATCGGGCTGAAAGAAGTTTTGTAGAGCCTGTTGCACCTTTGCATGGTCGTAAATTTTACCAGCTTTCAATCTTGATATTAATTCATCAGCAGTCAGATCAATGTTTACAACTTCATCAGCAATCTGCAACATTTTATCGGGTATTCTTTCCTTTACCTCAACTCCCGTTATCTCTTTTACTTCTTCATTTATGCTTTCGATGTGCTGAATGTTTACAGCCGATATTACATCAATGCCTGCTTCCAATACATCTAACACATCCTGCCATCTTTTTTCATTCTTGCTGCCCGGAGCATTTGTATGTGCTAATTCATCTATAATCACTACTTCAGGGTGAAGCAACAAGACTGCCTGTACATCTAATTCTTCTAATCGTTTGCCTTTGTAAAAAACTTCACGGCGTGGAATAATGGGCAACCCTTCAAGTAGTGCCTGTGTTTCTTTTCTGTTATGAGTTTCTACGTAAGCCACCTTGATATTGATTCCACTTTGCAGTAATTCATGAGCCTCCTGCAACATGCGGTAAGTTTTACCTACGCCTGCACTCATGCCCAGGTATATCTTCAGCTTTCCCCTCGTGCTTTTGTGGTTCAGTTGTAAAAATTGTTGAACTCGTTTTTCTTTATCGTTGTTTTCATTCATATTAAAAACTCAAAGCGAAAGCAGTAGTTATAAAAGTATTGCTATTCTTCATTGTGTTTCCTTTGGAGAATATATCATCCTTACTGTTTAGCGACCTTAACTCTGTACGAAACAGCATATTGCTTGCCGGAGCGTAATCAATATTAAACGAAATTCCTGTTGTTTTAAAACCATGGGGCGTGCCGGTTGAAATGATAACGCCTTTCTCATCGCTGTAATATTCGCCTCTTGCTGTTAAAGAAACTTTTGGACTTAGATTTAATTTTGCCATAAGAACAGGGGTGTACCATGTGTTCATATCTGAATTAATATTGCTTTTCTCTTCTGTACCTATATCGAAACCTGCAGTAATACCGAACGCATCTCTTACCTGAAAGACGCCATAAATGTTATGAAAATAACGCATTTGGCGAGCACTGTCAGGCTTATCAGTACCAATGAAAGTGCTGTAGTTTAAGGTTACTTTACTTGTTGGCTTATAAGTTATTTGTGTACCAAAGCTCATGAGCGAATTGCCATCAACTCTTCTTATGCGCTGCCAGCCATTTAACGCAAGAGCACTTAACAACCACTTGTTGTCAGCAGTTGTGTAAGTAAGTTTTGCACCAGCTTCATAGTATGGTGAATTTTCGGCGAAAATGCTTCTTGTAACGGTCCAGTTATCTTTACCTACGGCACTCTCAAACCCGATGTGGGAAGGAAATATACCTGCGTCGAGCCACAAGTTTTTATTTCCGATTTTAAAGCCCGCATTGGCTTCATAAATGTTTTTTAGTACGCCTGGCTCTGCTGCAAGGTTTGCATTCATATAAGTGCCGGCTGCTATAGCAAGGTTTGCTCTCACTTTTTCGGCATTATAACTTGCTTTTACAAAACCGAGGTTCAGGTTAACTTCATTATGACGATTATGACTGTAAATAAATCCTGGTCTGGTATTGTTTAATGGTTTATTGAAATCGTAGGTGTAATAGCTTTCAATGTAGCCGCTAAAGGTTAAAGGATTTGGTGTACTTGTAGTGCTTTCTTGCGCTGTTGCTTCGATACCCACAAATGCCGCTGCACCTAATAAAATCTTCTTCATGGTCTTATTTTTTCTGTTGTTTATTTTAATTTATCTAATTCAATATTTAGCTGTAAAACATTTACCCGTGAAGGACCAAACATACCAAGCAGTGGCTTTTCAGTTTGTTTCTCTATCAACTGTTTAAGTATATTGACAGAAATGTTTCTTGCTTTTGCAACCCTGTCAACTTGAACTAATGCAGCTTGTGGAGAAATGTGAGGGTCTAAACCGCTGCCGGAAGCTGTAATCATTTCAACAGGTACTTGTTCTTTTTTTACTGTCGGATGATGTACAAGAAACGTATCAAGCCTGTCTTGTACTATCTGCAAATAGTCAGCATTATTAGGGCCTTTATTGCTGCCACCGCTACCGGCTGCGTTATAGCCAACGGCAGATGGCCGTGACCAGAAGTACTTAGCATCAGTGAAGTTTTGTCCTTCGTTCGCATAGCCAACAACCTTGCCGTTTAGTATTGCCAACTCGCCTTTCCCGTTGTTTGGGGCTGCTTGTGCTGCTACCCAGATTATTGCCGGGTAGATGACTGAAAAGACAATCAACAAAAGCACAGTGAGTTTGATTGCAGGAAATATATTTTGTTTCATTTCTTTAAATTTTATGTTCTAATATTTTAAAACCAAATGGATACAAATAGGTCAATCAGCTTGATGCCTATAAATGGCACGATTACGCCACCTAAACCATAAATAAGCAAGTTTCTTCTTAACAATGCACTCGCACCAATGGGCTTGTAAGCAACTCCTTTTAAAGCCAAAGGAATAAGTAATGGAATAACAATTGCATTGAAGATTACCGCAGATAGAATGGCACTTTCAGGACTGTGCAACCGCATAATATTAAGTGCCTGCAATCCCGGGATAGATGCGATAAACAATGCCGGAACAATAGCAAAGTATTTGGCTACGTCATTAGCAATGGAGAAAGTTGTTAATATACCTCTTGTCATGAGTAGCTGCTTACCTATTTCAACTATTTCAATAAGTTTTGTCGGGTCATTGTCCAGGTCAACCATGATGCCTGCTTCTTTGGCGGCGGCGGTTCCACTGTTCATTGCAACACCTACATCTGCCTGTGCCAATGCCGGAGCATCGTTTGTTCCATCTCCCATCATGGCTACCAGTTTGCCTGCCTGCTGCTCGGCTTTTATGTAGTTCATTTTATCTTCAGGCTTTGCCTCTGCAATAAAATCATCTACGCCTGCTTTGTCAGCAATAAACTTTGCAGTTAAAGGATTATCACCTGTAACCATTACAGTCTTCACACCCATTTTTCTTAATCGCTCAAATCTTTCCTGGATGCCTGGTTTAATAATGTCTTGTAACTCTATAACGCCTAAGACTACGTTGTTTCGACTCACCACTAATGGCGTACCTCCATTAGAAGAAATGTCTTTTACTTTTTGTTCTGTTTCAGATGGGAAAGTGTTACCGGCTTTTGTAACCATGTTACGGATAGCATCAAAAGCCCCTTTGCGAACTTTGGTTCCATCTGCGAGGTCTATACCACTGCTCCTGGTTTCGGCAGTAAACTTTATAAATCTGGAGTTTGCGGTGTCAAAAGCAGATGGACTTAATTTACTTAACTCAATGATTGATTTTCCTTCGGGTGTATCATCAGCCAAAGATGAGAGTACCGCAGCATCAATAAATGCTTTTTCGTCCACTCCATTTGCAGGATAAAAATTTGTAGCCTTGCGGTTACCTATGGTTATGGTTCCTGTTTTATCAAGTAACAACACATCAATGTCTCCTGCTGTTTCAACTGCCTTACCGCTTTTGGTAATTACGTTTGCCCTTAAAGCCCTGTCCATGCCTGCTATACCAATGGCACTTAATAAGCCACCAATAGTTGTAGGTATCAGACATACAAACAATGAAATGAATGCTGCGATATTGATTGGCGTATTGGCATAGTCACCGAAAGGCTTAAGAGTTATGCAAACAATAATGAAAACTAAAGTGAAGCCCGCAAGTAGAATGGTTAAAGCAATTTCATTGGGTGTTTTTTGACGGGACGCTCCTTCTACGAGTGCAATCATTTTGTCAAGGAAACTTTCACCAGCTGGTGTGGTAACTTTTACCACAATACTGTCTGACAACACTTTTGTTCCACCGGTTACAGAAGATTTATCTCCGCCGGCTTCACGAATAACAGGCGCACTTTCACCAGTTATGGCACTTTCATCTATTGTTGCAATTCCTTTTATTATTTCACCATCCATTGGGATTACATCCCCGGCTTCACAAAGAAATAAGTCATTTAATTGCAATTGTGAAGAAGGTACAAGTACCACGTTGTCGGAATATATTTCTTCAACTGATGAAACTTTTTTAGCTGGTGTTTCTTCTCGTGTTTTTCTAAGACTGTTCGCTTGTGCTTTACCTCTTGCTTCCGCAATGGCTTCAGCAAAATTTGCAAACAACAACGTTATAAACAGGATAAGAAATATGATGAAGTTGTAAATGAAACTTCCTTGCGATTGCTCGCCTGTAAGTATCCACATACAAACGATTAACATTACGATTGTTCCAAGCTCCACTGTAAACATTACAGGATTGCGAAACATTATCCGGGGGTTCAGCTTTACAAATGATTGGGCAAAGGCTTCTTTAACCAATGCAGGTTCAAACAGCTTTGTATTTTTAGGATTAGACATTTTCTATCTTTTAATCAACTTAGTATTTAATTTATTTTACACTGAAGTACTCTGAAAGGGGACCTAATGTAAGTGCAGGGAAGAATGATAATGCAGTAACAATTACTATTACTACAAATACTACTATTCCAAATGTGCTCGTATCAGTCTTTAATGTTCCTGCACTATCAGGAATGAATTTTTTGTTAGCAAGAATACCTGCAATAGCAAGAGATCCGATGATGGGAAGAAACCTTCCAAGTATCAGTACGAAACCTGTTGTTACGTTCCAAAAAATGTTGTTATCTCCCAAGCCTTCGAAGCCACTACCGTTATTAGCGGCACTGGATGTGTATTCATACAGCATTTCGCTGAAGCCGTGTGCCCCTGGATTGTTAAGCCAACTGGCAGGCTTCACCGCCCAATCAATTTCAGGATGATGCGCAACAAAGTATGTGGATAATGCTGTGCCAACAAGAATTATGAATGGATGCAGCAATGCTGTTATCATGGCTATCTTCATTTCTTTTGCTTCTATTTTTTTGCCTAAAAATTCTGGCGTTCTGCCTACCATTAAGCCGCTAATAAACACTGCTATTATAATGAAGATGAAAAAGTTTAAGAAGCCAACTCCTACACCACCGTAAAACGTATTTGTCATCATTGCAAGCATTTGGTTCATGCTGCTGATGGGCATGTAACTATCGTGCATACTGTTTACCGAACCTGTAGAGATAACCGTGGTGGCTATACTCCAGTATGCAGATGCTGCACTGCCGAATCTTACCTCTTTACCTTCCATGTTGCCTGCTCCAATATCCGCACCCATGTGAGCAATGGCTGGATTGCCATTCATTTCCTGGATTATTGTTGGAATAACAAGCAACAAAAAACCAAGTGTCATTACACCAAAAATCACTTTCGCCAATCTTTTGCGACGTGTGTAATAGCCAAAGGCAAAAATCATTGCAAATGGAATTATCATTTGCGCAAACATTTCTGTGATGTTTGTGATGTAGTTGGGATTTTCAAGCGGGTGAGAAGAGTTTGCACCAAAGAAACCGCCTCCGTTTGTACCTAAATGTTTGATGGCAACAAAAGTCGCAACCGGTCCACGGCTCACATTTACGGTATCGCCCTGCATGGAGGTGAACTGGTCTTTGCCTTCCATCGTCATAGGCGAACCATTGAAGACAAGTATAAGGGCTATGACGATTGACAATGGCAACAATATTCTTGTACAACTTTTAATAAAGTAATTGTAGAAGTTGCCCAGCTTATCAGTTGTTCTGTTTTTTAGGGCGTTAAAAACTACTGCCGCTGCGGCCATACCAGTGGCTGCTGAAACAAATTGCAGGAACATTAGTACGGCAATTTGCGATAGGTACGACACGCCGGTTTCGCCGCTGTAGTGTTGCAAATTGCAGTTAACCAAAAAACTAATGACTGTATTGAAAGCAAGGTCGGGAGACATGGAAGGATTTCCATCGGGATTGAAAGGAAGCCATCCCTGGTTTGTCAATATGAGCCATGCAAGAATAAACCAAAAAAGGTTGATGGTTAACAGTGCAAGCAAATGTTGCTTCCAGGTCATTTCGGTTTCGGGCTTTATGCCACCTGTTTTAAAGAATAATCTGTCGAGTGGATTTAAGATTGGGTCGAGCCAGGTTTTTTCACCACCATATACTTTTGCGATGTATTTGCCTAAAGGAACAGCAAGTACAAGGGTAATAAGGAACATGGCGACAATACCTAAGATTTCTGTGTTCATAATTCTTTTACGTTGAGTTGTCTTAAAATTTTTCGGGTTTAATCAATACATAACAGATGTAACCGAAAACAAGGATTGCTAAAATGAATAATGCTGTCATAGTTTAGATTTTATCAAAGAAGTCAATTGATTTGTAAAAGAGCCAGAAGCAAATAAGCCCGGCGAGGATTAGAATAATGGTCATATAATTTGCTTTTAGTAAAACCAATGCAGTTTGTAATAGGCAAGCCATGACAAAGCCATCAGTACCAGCAAAACAATGATTACAATGATGAAGTTTTTCCATCGTGGGGCTTCATCACCGTATTCATTTATCCGGTCTTGTTTGTCTTTTGCCATTTCAGGTATTATTGAATTGCAGACCGGATATGTCAAACGATGTGCCTTTAGAAAATAAGAAGCAGTGATTATCGCCTGAAACCTTCACAGCATAAGGCTTTAGCAGAATTATGCTGCTGTCTGGCAGGCTTGTGAAATACAAAAAAACCTTCCAAAATGGAAGGGTTCATTTTCAAAATGAAAAGCTTTTGCTATTTGGGTATGCCGTATTCTTCCATCTTACGGTAAAGGGTGGTCAAGCCAATGTTCAATAAACGTGCTGCTTCTGTTTTATTTCCCTTTGTGAATGCCAGCACTTTTAGTATGTGTTGCTTTTCCATAACTGTAATGTCGAATGTAGATGCAGCAGCATCGGCAGGAGTTTGCAAATCAAGCGGTATTGCTCCAACAGAAAGTTCGTTACCAGTTTCTAAGATCACGGCTCTTTCTATGATGTTCTTCAACTCTCTGATGTTGCCTTTCCAGCTATGGGATTGTAATAGTTTCATTGCATCTTTGTCAATGCCGATTATTCTGCGGTTTGTTTTTGTAGCAAAAAGCTTTGTAAAATAATTTGCCAGCAACCTGATGTCTTCTTTACGTTCCCGCAATGGTGGTAGCTCTATTGTAAACACATTCAAGCGATAAAAAAGGTCTTCACGGAAATGCCCTTGTCTTACTTCTTCCTGCAAGTTCCTGTTCGTAGCCGCAATAATGCGAACGTTCACTTTTGTAATCTTTGTATCGCCAACCTTAATGAACTCACCGGTTTCCAGGACACGAAGGAGTTTGTTTTGCAGGTCAAAAGGCATTTCACCGATTTCATCCAGGAATAATGTGCCACCGTTCGCTTCTTCAATCAACCCCTTCTTGTCTTTTACCGCACCGGTAAAAGCTCCCGCTTTGTGTCCGAACAGCTCACTTTCTAAAAGATCTTTGGAAAAAGCGCCGCAATTGAGAGCGACAAATGTTTTATTGTTATTCGGACTGGCATTATGAATGGCTTGTGCAAACACTTCTTTGCCGGTTCCGGTCTCCCCCAACAATAAAACTGTGGCATTTGTCGGAGCGACCTTTTTCGCTAAAACAATCGCATTTTGCAGCGATGGTGCCTGTCCAATAATACTGTCGAAGCTGTATTTCTTACCAATTATGCTCTCCAACTGCTGTACTCTTTTCTGCAGTGCCACTTTCTCAATTGCCTTACTTAGCAAGGGTATTACTTTGTTGTTATCGTCGCCTTTGGTAATGTAATCAAAGGCTCCGTTTTTCATTGCCTGTATGCCATCGGGAATATTGCCGTAAGCGGTGAGCAGGATAATTTCTATAAGAGGATGGTTCTTTTTTATTTCGGTTATGAAATCAACACCGTTACCGTCAGGCAACTTCACATCACACAACACAACGTCCGGTTCGTCCGCTTCAACGGCTTTGTAAGCCGCCTTCAGATTGCCCGCTTCTGTAATGGAATAGCCTTGCAACTTTAGCAATCGGGCTAAAAGGCTGCGTAATTTTTCTTCGTCGTCTATGATCAGGATTTTTGCTTGCATGTGTTAGCTCTGAGTTCCAAAAGTTTATGCAAATTTGAGCAATTCGGTTGACGGTTGCATATTTAATTCATGGGACATTGACTTGTCCTGAAATAGGTTGACAGAAATGTTAACTTAATTTCACACAAAATGAGTCAAAAAAGAAAATCAAAA
>PSMG01000052.1:0-14307 GCA_040290035.1 Chitinophagaceae bacterium | reverse complement strand
CAGTTTTTTTAAACTTAGAAACTAAAATCAGACATTTCCTTTAATCCATTCTACCAACTCGTCGTGAATGATGCCATTGGTGGCAATGATCCCAGGCTGATAAGGTGAATACGGCTCGCCTTTTAGATTGGTTACCTTCCCACCGGCTTCCTCAACAATCAAATAACCCGCAGCACTATCCCAAGCCTGTAATTTATGTTCAAAAAATCCATCAAAGCGACCGGCCGCTACCCAGCATAGATCGATAGCTGCAGAACCTAGGCGTCGCACCGGAATACCTCTACGTATAAAACGTTCGAACACTTCAAGCGGCCCGTTTGGTTCGTCTAAATAAGTATATGGAAAGCCGGTAACCATGCAGGCATTGATCACCTTTTCTTTTTTGCTTACAGCAATTTTTTTGTTGTTCAGGGTAGCGCCTTCGCCTCTTTCAGCCACGTAAAATTCATTCATGAATGGATTATAAACGGCACCCAGAATCATTTTACTATTGTGCTCTATTCCTATAGATACACAACAAATAGGGATGCGGTGTGCAAAGTTCACTGTGCCATCTACCGGATCGATGATCCATTTGTATTGCGAGTCCTGCACCAGTTCGCCAGCTTCTTCACTTAATATGTAATGATCGGGGTGGTTTTTCTTAATAATATCAATAATCGCTTTTTCTGCAGCATGATCGGCCTCCGTCACCAGGTTATTGATACCTTCTTTATTGGAGACCTTATTTTCCCCTTCCATAAAATGCTGTAACTGAACCGCAGCTGCTTCTACAGCTTCTAATAAGGTGCTTTTGAGCATGCGGCAAAGATAGTTTTAAGTTTTGCGTTTCGTGTCCCTTCTTCAGAGGCGTTATTCTTCGTTTCTTTCGCTCACCTGTTCCTTGTTCATCTGTTCGTTATTCATTAGGTTTGTTCGCTTACTGAGGACCGCCATTGACACTATCCATCATCATAGTAAACTACAATGTCAAATACTTTCTGGAACAGTGCCTGCATTCCGTGCAAAAGGCACTTACTGGCATAGCAGGGGAAATAATTGTTGTTGACAACCATTCGAACGATGGCAGTAGTGATTACCTGAACCAGCGGTTTCCGCAAATTATTTTTATAGAAAATAAGCGCAATGAAGGTTTTGCAAAAGCTTGCAACAAAGGACTGAGCATTGCCAAAGGTGACTATATTCTTTTTTTAAATCCGGATACGCTTGTTGCCGAAGATAGCTTTACTACTTGCATTGAATTTTTTGCGAAACATAAAAGTGCCGGTGCTCTTGGCATTAGTATGATTGATGGCGCCGGTTATTTTTTAAAGGAATCCAAACGCTCTTTTCCTTCACCGCTAACTTCTTTGTATAAGCTCTTTGGATTGTCAAGGATTTTTCCGCATTCTAAAACGTTTAGTCGTTATCATCTGGGACACTTGGATGAACACAAAGATCATCCAGTGGATGTATTAGCTGGCGCCTTTATGATGATCAGAAAAGAAGTGTTGGATAAGGTAGGCGGCTTTGACGAGCATTTCTTTATGTACGGCGAGGATGTTGACCTGAGTTATCGTATACAGGAAGCGGGTTATGAAAATTATTATTTAGCACAAACGGAGATCATTCATTTTAAAGGCGAAAGCACCAAGCGTGGCAGCTTGAATTATGTGCGAATGTTTTACCAGGCTATGAGTTTGTTTGTGCAAAAACATTATGGTGGAACAAAGGCCAGCTTTTTCAACGCAGCCATTCAATTTGCGATTTGGATACGGGCTATCATTGCTGCCCTTGGCAAGTTCGTACAGCGCATTGGTCTTCCCTTTATTGATGCGATGCTAATCCTTTTTTCGTTCTGGGTGATCAAGGGAGTGTGGGTTAATTATGTTCGTCCTGATATACAATTTCCGGAAAAGCTGTTGAGTATTGCCTTCCCAGCCTTTACTTTAATGTACCTGGTAGTGGCTTATTATGCTGGGCTATATAATAAATATTACAAGCAGTCGAATTTAAATCGCTCCACGTTCATCGCTACGCTTGTGTTGTTGGCCACCTATGCATTGCTGCCAGAACATTATCGCTTCTCTCGGGGTATTGTTGTTTTTGGAGCATTGCTTTCTTTTATATTGATCAGTCTTTTGCGAACCTTCCTGCTCAATGCAAGAGTGTTGCATCTTGCCGTTGATCAACTCAAGGCACCACATATTTTAATCATTGGTTCACAGGAAGAATTTGACGAGGTAAAAAATTTCTATCCTGAAAAGGCAAAAGAAAAAATCATTGGGAGAGTAGCTGTTTCGGCCGGAGAAGCAAATGCAATCAGCACACTCGATACTGTTTCGTCGATCATACCTGCCCTTAATGCACACGAGCTTATTATTTGCATTGGCGAGCTTTCTTATAAAAAAGCAATTGCCTTGATTCAACGTTTGCCCAAAACAGTTCGCATTCGCTTTCATGCAAAAGGAACAAGAAGTGTTGTGGGTAGCGATAGCAGTACCGGAAGCGGAGAAGTAATTTCTGAAGAACAATTCAATCTTTCTAAACCCGAAGCACAACGTACCAAACGTCTGATTGATTTTTCATTTGCGCTTTTTTCGCTCGTTCTTTTTCCAATTGCTTTACTGCTTGTCAAAAATCCATTTCAGTTTTTTGTTAATTGCTTTTCTGTACTAATTGGAAACAGAACATGGGTTGGGTATGCACAAGCACAAACATCATTACCTCCTTTGCGCAAGTCCATCGTTGCAGCAAATAGTTTAGCACTTCAACAAACATTAACTGCGGAAAATTTGCAGCTCATCGATTACTGGTATGCAAAAGATTACCAGCCTGCACAGGACCTGAATATCATTTTCAAAAGTTACCATAGGCTTGGCGCCAAATCATAAGCACTAAAGCTAAGTGTCGTTATCTTTAAGTTATAATTGAAAAGAGGTGGCGAGTATTATTGAAATAAAGCTTCCGGGGGCTATTGCACAAGCGCTGCACTTGCCGCAGAACAATCCGAAACGACAGCAGCAACGAGTGCTGAAAAAGCTGTTGAAGAAAGCACGGTTCACTGCGTTCGGGCAGCATTATCGATTTGATGAATTATTGCTGCAAAAAGATTTTGCAAAAGCATTTCAACAAGCTGTTCCGGTGCATGATTACAATAAGATTTATGAAGAATGGTGGCAGAAAACATTGGAAGGTGTGCCCGACGTAACATGGCCAGGAAAGATAAAATACTATGCATTAAGTTCCGGCACTTCTGAGTCAGCCAGTAAATATATTCCTGTTACCAAAGACATGTTGCGAAGCAATCGGATCAATTACATCCGCCAATTGCTCTCTCTTTTTAATTACGAGCATATTCCACGTAACGCAGTTACCAAAGGTTTTTTAATGTTGGGTGGCGCTACCGATTTACAAAAAGGAAAAGCAGGTTGGTATGCGGGTGATCTGAGCGGCATTCTTGCCAAGAATCGCCCTTTCTGGTTTCAAACATTTTATAAGCCTGGTGGCCGCATTGCTAAGATCAAAGATTGGAATGAGAAGCTGAATGAGATCGTAGAAAAAGCGCCTGATTGGGATATTGGTTACATCGTTGGTGTACCTGCCTGGTGCCAGATGTGTATGGAGATGATCATTGAACAGTACAAGGTGAAAAACATACATGAGATATGGCCCAACCTTGGCTTTTTTGTACATGGCGGTGTTGCCTTCGAACCGTATAAAAAAGGGTTTGAAAAACTACTAGGCAAACCCATTGTTTACATTGAAAACTACTTAGCCAGCGAAGGTTTTATTGGTTATAAAAATGGCGAAGGCGCAAAGGGCATCTCGCTTATTTTGAATAACAACATCTTCATGGAGTTTGTGCCATTTGATGATAAAAATTTTGACGGCGAAGGCAAGATGATCGATAATCCTGAAGCCTTGATGATTCACGAAGTAGAAGAAGGGAAAGAATATGCTTTATTAATGAGCACTAATGCCGGTGCATGGCGCTATTTAATTGGTGATACCATTCGATTTATTGATAAGGCCAAGGCGGAAATTGTGATTACGGGAAGAACGAAACATTTTCTAAGCCTGGTTGGTGAGCACCTGAGCGTAGAGAATATGAACAAGGCAATTGAAAAAGTGAGTGAAGAACTAAATATCTCTATTCCTGAATACACGGTGGTCGGCTTTCCTTATCAAAACCTTTTTGCACACAAATGGTTTGTGGCTTGCAACGATCATGTTGATCCGAATTTATTGATCAAAAAAATAGATGCTCATCTTTCAATTATCAATGATGACTATGCTGTGGAAAGAACAAGTGCCCTGAAAGAAATTTTTATACAAATACTTCCCGAAGAAACATTTTTAAAATTCATGGAGCGTGAAGGAAAGCTGGGCAGTCAACACAAATTTCCAAGGGTATTAAAAGGAAAAATGTTGCAGGAGTGGAATCGATTTCTGGAAGAGCAAAAAGGAATTTAATGCTTTAGCTTCATCCCTATATCTTCGCAACCATGCTGAAGGCACTGATTAAAGGGGTTACACTTGGTTTGTTGCTTGCTATTTCTGTCGGACCTATTGTATTCACGGTTATCAAGCAAAGCTTGACCAATGGTCGAAAGAGCGGTTTGGTGTTTATTGCCGGCATTTCATTCAGCGATATTTTATTGGTAACGCTTGCCAACCTGTTCACAAATCTTTTTGATGTAATTGCGGCTCATAAAAAAACCTTGGTTGTTATTGCCAGTGTTTTCCTGATCGTTCTTGGCGTGTATTTTCTCTTTTTCAAAAAAGCAAAAGAAGTATCCATTAGGGATGATAAAAAACCCGATAAAGGACATTATTTAAAAAAGTTTATCGGCGGTTTTATCATGAACATTTTCAACCCAGGCATCATTGTGTTTTGGCTGACTACTGCCACTACGTTTGTTGATCACACCCTTGGGCAACGAACCATCATTTTTGGAACAGCGTTGCTGTTAGCACTTGCCGCCGATATTGCCAAAGTATTGTTGGCAAACACACTGCGTAAAAAACTTACTACAAAAAATATTCATCTCATTAACCAAATCAATGGGGCCATTCTCATTGCCTTTGGAATTGGAATTATTTTGATGCAAAGCTAATGGCAAAGAGTAAAAAAAAGAAGCGGGGTTTTTGGGGCTGGGTCAAGCGTATTTTCATTACACTTTTTTTATTGCAGCTTATTTACATCGTTATACTAAAATGGGTTAATCCGCCCATTACAATAACACAGTTTACCAGCTGGATCAGCGGCGATGGTTTGAAAAGAGATTATGTAAGCAACAAACAAATTTCACGCAATATGAAGCTTGCAGTTGTTGCATCTGAAGATCAAATTTTTGCAGATCACAGCGGTTTTGACTGGAAGAGTATTGAGAAGGCCATGAAATACAACAAAAAAAAACCGAATCGCATTCGTGGTGCAAGTACTATTAGTCAGCAAGTAGCAAAGAATGTTTTTTTGTGGCAGGGCAGAGATTGGATCCGCAAAGGATTGGAACTTTATTTCACCAAAATGATTGAATGGATTTGGGGAAAGAAAAGAATACTGGAGGTGTATTTGAATGTGAGTGAAATGGGAAAAGGCATTTATGGTTGTGAAGCGGCCGCACAAGCGTATTTTAATAAATCGGCATCTAAACTTTCACGCAAGGAGGCGGCAATGATTGCGGCTTGTTTGCCTAGTCCGAAACGCTTCACAGTGAAACCACTTTCTGCTTTTGTAGCTAATAAAAGCAATTATATTTTGTCTCAAATGAGTAATCTCGAAGGTGATGAAGACCTTGAAGTGATCATTCAATAAGTAGATTAAATTTATCGCTATTGTGTGTGAAGCCCCGGTACGCACCAATAGAAAATTGCAAACGATATTTCCCTTTTCCCAAAGGCGGATGAACAACAAATTGATGCTGCTTTTCTTTAATTAATTCTTGCAAGGTTATTGGCAAGTTAATATCCTTGAGCAAATTTTCTCCTTCAAAAACCGATAGCACAATTGGTTCATCAACATCAGTATGTTGTGCGAGGTATTCTTTGTAATAATTAGACGCTTCGATGGTCGTACTGATGAGTAATATATCTGTTTCTTTGACATTGTATTTTGTTTGTGCCGGTTTCAATTTCACTTTAGCAAACGAATGAAATGCACTGTCGTAAGAAAAGCCAACAGTAAACCAGGAACCTTTCACTGAATCCTGGAAAGAAGAGGGATTATAAATGTCCATGAAGTATGCAGGCTTTCCCAACATGGAATCTTCGACAGGCCAGATGTTGTAATTATTTCTCCTATCATTATATTGATTAAGCGAATAAGTCATTTGTCCAGTATAAAACCAATATTTAGAAGCCCGTTGATAAGAGTTGCTAAATACCATGTAGGGATAATTGTTCGTCTTTTTTTGAATGGTGTATTGCCATCCGTCCCAATCGTGAAAACGATCTTGTATGCCTTCTACATGAATGATGTTGAAGAACATAACAAAACGAAAGGCAGTAGTGATGACTAATGTTGCCACGCAAAGTCGATACAACCATTTTATCAAACCTATTCTACTTTCGATAAAGCGATAGCTTAAAATGATTAATGGAATCAGGCAAGGTGCTGTCCAATTTGTTTCCACTCTGCCTCTTGCGCTGCTCACCAGAAAGAAAATAAAAAAACCAATAGCAGTAACTTTTAAAGCACGGTCTAAAATAGTTGTTATTTTATACTTAATAGCCGCCCACCAAAAAAGAACACCTGCAAATGGCCCCGCAATTAATAATTGTCCAATGATGTAATCGGTTGTATAAGACAATTGCCAGCGATTGTCATTACGTTCGAATAGTTGAAACCTGATGCTCACCCAATTGTGTGTGTATTGCCACCAAAGATGGGGCATGAATAAAACAAGTGCAATTACACCTGCTGCATAAGTTTGCCATTTTTTAAATACCCGCACATTGGAAAATAATGTAAATAGAATAACCAATGCCCCTTGGTATTTGCTGTACATTAAACAAGCCGTAGTAAGGCCAAGCAAAAAAATATTTTTGAGTGATGCCTGCTGTAAAAAGTTTTTATAACACAAAAAGAATAGTGCAGTAAAAAAAATTAGCGGCACATCGGGCACTGCCCAAAAGCCGGTAATTTGTAATACCGCTACTGATAAACAAATAGCATAAAACAGCTTTTGATTTGCCGGTTCAATAATTTTTTCCGTAAAAAAAATAGTCAGCGTAGTAAGTATAAGAGGAACAATGCGTAATCCAACAACACCACTAAAGAGCAGTCCGCCTATTTTAATGATCAAGGCAGTCATTGGCGGGTGGTCAAAATAACCCCAGTCTAAAAATTTAGCATACACCCAATAGTAGGCTTCATCATCTTGCACTTGTGTGAATAACAATTGTACAAAACTTACCAATAGCCAGGTGCTGTAAAAAGCCAACCGTATGTTTTGCTTAATCCATTTTTTCATAGCCTAACGCCTACCAAGAATTGTATCAATTAATCGAACAGCCGTTTGTAAACGTTCTATATCTGTGCCCGAAACAATAGCCCATTTTATTCCGCTGTTGATCACAATGTCCTTATACATCTTAAATAGTTTCTTTCGAAAAGTGAGATCTGGATATTCTCTTAATTCATCTTTTACCCAAGGCAAATCCACATCGCACAATAAATACAAATCGTATTTGCGCTGAGAAATTTGGTTCAATATCCATTTATGACATTGTTGAAAAGCTACTTCACACCACACTTTCATAACGTACATATCGGTATCAATAAAGTAATACTTTTTAGCAGCTGCAATCACGGTATCTTCCAACTCCAACTGGCTCATAGCAATACTTAGCAGATCTTCATACGTGTACTCTTTTCCATGTTGCAGTAAATATTCACGTGCAAATTCAGGACACCAAACCGTGTTGTAATGTTCTGCAAGATGTGCACACAAAGTGCTTTTCCCAGTTGATTCCGGGCCAATGATCACCACTCTTTTAATAATCTTATTTGTTTTCAAATTCAAATGTTGATTGCTTTTGTTTTGCTCTTTGCATCCATTCCAACAAACCAAATACAGCCAATGCTAATAACACAACATAATAAACAGATGTAAAAGCCAAGCCTTTTACAAAATATAATGGAATAGATGCCGTATTGGTTAATATCCACCACCACCAGCTTTCTACTTTTTTCTTAGCCATAAGCCACATACCCGTATAAGCAGTAGCTGAAGCAAAAGCATCTGCCCAGGGAATTGCTCCTGTTGCGAACGATTGTTTTAAATATATCAATGCGAAATAGATGGCTACATAAAATCCAACGCAGAACAATATCTGCGTGAGCCATTGTTTCTTTGTTGAAAAGGTTATGTTGAGTATGTGATGTTGTGTGCTGTCTTTTTTTGCCCACAACATCCAGCCATAAATACTCATAGCCGTATAATATAAATTTACACTTGCCTCGCCCAGCAGATGATACTTAAAACTCAGGTAGATATAGATAATGGTATTGATCAGCCCTGTTGGATATACCCAAATATTTTCTTTCTTAGAAAACCATACGGAAGCAATGCCTGTAAATACAGCAATGTATTCCAGAAGCGAAGTATCTTTTAGCTGTGATAGAAACTGCTGAATGATTTGCGGCATGAAGCGTCAAAGCTAATGTTCGTTCAACAAAAAGCACCTCAAACAAGGTGCTTTTTATAATAATCTATTTCAATCTTATAAATTTTTATTCCGCTTCCGCTACCACTTCTCTTACTTCCGGAATCATGCGCTTCATCATGCCCTCAATACCGGCCTTTAATGTAATCATTGAAGAAGGACAGCCGCTGCAACTTCCCTGCAACATTAAATTTACCACACCTTCATCGTAGCTTTTGAATTGAATAGCTCCACCATCCATCTCTACAGCAGGACGAACATAATTCTCCAATAATTCCTTAATGCGCTTTACCACATCATCATCAGCAGCAATATCGTTAGAGCTTTGTGGTTTAATTGCTGCTACCTCTTCTTCGTTAATAACACTCTTACCTTCTTCCAAATATTCTTTTAAAAACTCACGAATAGATGGAATCACATCATTCCAATCGGTTTCTGAGGTTTTGGTAAGGGTTACAAAATTGGAGGCAATAAAAACAGCCTTAATGAAAGGAAAACCGAATAACTCTTGCGCCAAAGGCGAAGGCTTTGCACTTTCCATGTCCGGAAAGTCAATGCTCTTGCCTGGATATAAAAGTTTGTTGGCTACAAACTTCATAGTCTCTGGATTTGGCGTCATCTCGGTATATATGCTAATAATCGGATTACCTGTTTTAATCATAGCTCACTTATTTGAACCACAAATTTACGAAAGCCGTGCCTAAAGCTGTTTACGCTAGACGGAAATAAGGCTTTTTTACCATTTCATGATTAAAAGCTGTACTTAACAGCTACCGTTCCGTAAAACATATTCTCACCACGTTCTGATTGTTCGGAGTGGCCAGGAATAGTTACCAGGTTTTGAGGCAGCACATAAGCCGGTGTGGCAATAAGCTGCCAATGCTTTTTCGCATACACGAATGGTACCGACAACTCGTAAGCCAATACATTAAATGTTTGGACTTTCTTGGTAACCATTTGCTGGGTGGCCGGCATCAGCAAACTGGCGTTTGTTTTTTTATAATAAGTTTTGGTGAAGTTTTGCGTGCCTGCGTAAACATAAATAGACGGATCGATCACAAACACACTTGTGTCTTTATTCTCGATTCGAATAAGATGATCAACGCCGATGTTGGCTCCATAGTCTAATTTATCGCTGTACTTTATGTCTCCGCCAACATTAAGATTTAGATACTTATTCAATAGACTAATGCTGGTTCCACTTTGTGCTTGTAATGCGGATTGCACCAACTCGCTGCTTTCTTTATAAAAAGGTTTTAGCAAATAAATGTTTGCCATCCATTTTTTGCTTTTATTGAATTGATAGCCGATCGATGCTACCGTTCCTGCATAGTCAAATGATTTGCTCTTATTGTTTACGAAAATAGGAGCTGCGTTGATGTACAACCCATCGTTGATCCATAGTTCTATTAATGGAAAAACGCCAGTGCTTTTTAAGCTATCTGTTCTTCCATAATAATTTAGCCCTGTGTTATAGTTAAGACTTAGTTTAAATGTAGGTTTCGTTTTCTTTTCTACTATACTGTCGCTTTGCGCAACTGCACTTATGCTATAAATAAGGATTAATAGGGTGATGAGTCGTTTCATGGCACATGTTTAATAAAACATCCCATTCAAATAGTGTTGAATGGGATGCAATAGATAGGGTTATGATTATCCTTTTGCTTTGATCTTTGTTTTGCTGTTTACACTACCGTTGGTAGAAACACCGTTTTTGTTTGCTTTTACATCACTGCCAGCTTGCGTGCTATTATCTGCGCTAAGCACCGCAGAGTGTTGATTTGCGTGTTCTTTTGCTGTTTCAGAAGCGTGAGCAGCGGCTTGTGCTTTTGCATGCACTTCTGTTTTTGCGTCACCACTTAACTGCTTTGATTTTTCAATGGTCTTTTGACCATTGGCTTCTCCTTTTGTTTTTACTTTCACAGCCTTGTCTTCTACTTTGTCAACGGCAGCTTTACCATTAACATGCACACCGGTATTCAAGTCTGTTTGGGCACTACCATTTGCATTGCCTCCGATTACAACTGAATGTTCATTGGCATGTGCTTTTGCTTCTTCACTTGCTTTTACATCTGCCTGTGCATTAACACGAGCATTAGCGTTTACATCGGTAGCGGCTTTTGCATCATTCTTTACATCAGTTGCTACTTGTGTGCTTTTGTTTACTGTGGCATTTGCTGCGTTGGAAGTACTTGCTTTTACATCGGCAGCTTTGGTAGCTGTAGCGGATAAGGTTGCTTTAGCAGCAGTACCTGTAGTGGTAGCTGCGTGTGTAGCTACGCCGGTGGCTGCTTTAGTAGCGGCACCTGTGCTTGCGTTCACGGTGGCCTTGGTTGCGTTTGTTACGCCTAAATTTACTTGTGCAAACGATGCTGTTGCACCAAACAATCCTGCAATAAGGAAAAGGGAGTTCTTCGTCTTCATAGATTAAGTGTTTGTTTTCAAGATTATCTACGAAATACTATGCCAAAACGGTTTGTTAAGATGATTGCTTTAGCAAGAGGTTTTCGGTTAATAGCTTTCGTTAAAAATTGATTTCTATAAAGACGGGGCGAAACAAAAAGCGTTTAAAAATGTGGATAACTTCTGTTTAAAGCGGCTACAGGTAAGGGTTCTATTATGATGGTGAACTTTATGTGTAATGATTTTGCTTGTTCATCTGCTTCTCTTGCTGCAGCCATTTAGTAATGCCTTTCTGCAAACTCCTTACTTTTACGCCGCAAAATTTTCGGGATGATCAATGGAAAAAAGATAGTGGTAGTGCTGCCTGCTTACAATGCTGCAAAAACATTGGAGCAGACCTACAAAGAGATACCTTTTGATATGGTGGATGATGTAGTATTGGTAGATGACCGAAGCAAGGACAACACCGTAGAAGTAGGGCAGCAGCTTGGTATCAAACATATCATCCAACACCAGGTGAACAGAGGCTACGGCGGTAATCAAAAGAGCTGTTATGATAAGGCATTAGAGATTGGTGCAGATATAGTGATCATGTTGCACCCGGATTACCAATACACGCCGATGCTTATTCCTTCGATGGTTTATCCAATTGCTAATGGTTTATATCATGTTGTATTTGGCTCACGCATTTTAGGCAATGGTGCTCTGCGTGGTGGTATGCCTATGTATAAATACATTGCTAATCGGGCCCTTACTTTTTTTCAGAACGTAATGCTAGGCCAAAAACTTTCCGAATACCATACCGGCTATCGTGCTTTTTCCAAAGAAGTATTGGAACGTGTGAACTATGAATTAGACAGCGACGATTTTGTGTTTGACAATGAAATCGTATCGCAGATTTTTTACCTGGGTTATGAAATAGCAGAAGTTACATGTCCTACCAAATACTTTGAAGAAGCTTCGAGCATCAATTTTAAGCGCAGCGTACAATATGGCTTAGGTGTGCTGCGTGTTTCTATTGTACATCGCTTGTGCAAATGGGGGTTGATGAAGAAGAAGTTTTATGAACCAAAGACTACAAGTTCTCACTAATTATCTATCGCTTCAACTTATAAAATACAAAGCCATTTTTTGCATATAAGCGCTGCAGGTTAGGTATTTCTCTTTCTGTCTGCTCCGCATCTTGAAGTTTGGTTGTGTAGTACACTGCAACATCGGAATGCGTGTTGTATTTGAGTATACTATCTGCAACGGGTTTCCCAAGATCGGGTGCACGACGAGCATAAAACAAATTGGCATAGGAAAAGAAGTGTGCTGTTTCCACAATAGCTCTTTCGTTTTGCTTGCTTTCTAAAAATTCTATATGTGCACCTTGTGAATAGGGTTCCACTTTAGGTGTGATAAATACAATGGTTAGATTAACAGCAACAAGTGATGTGACAAACAAAACTGCTAATGATCTTCTAGTTCTTCTATTTGCATTAATAATGAAGTAGAGCACTCCAACTGCAATGATAAAGCCAGGCAATTTTTCCCAACCACTCCAGTGCACATTTGAACTTAATGCAGCTTTTGATGCATCATCTTTTATTTGTGTAAGCAACCAAGGTTTTAGTTGATCAATAAATGTAACGCCAATAATGAGTAGGGCTAATAGCAAGCCTGTTACAAACTGTAACCATTTATTCCAGGCAGGTAAATGCCATTTGCGTTTGTACAAGAAGTAGAAGCTTACACTTGCCAGCCAGGTCAATGGAAAATAACAGAGCGATGAATAGTGAACAATCTTTGTTTTTACTATAGAAAAAAGAATAAGCACTACCCAGAATAAAATAAGCATCCAACGGTGCATGTGTTTGGGCACTTCGTAATCATCTCTTCGCAAACGCTTCATGGATAGGATGCTTAAGGCTGCTGCAGGAAAACAACCTATCAACAAGACAATGAAATGATAGAAGAATGGTCCGCCGTGGCCGGCATCTTCTGTGCGAAACAAACGAATTTGGTACGAAATGAATTCAGCAATGATTTGTTGCTTGCCATTTGCCAACAAGGCGATGAACCAAATGCTTCCCACTAGTGCTGACAATAAAAGGAAAAGCACTATGTCCTTTGGCTTCATGAAGTTGCGAAAGCGATTGGTGATGGCATAGATACCATAACATAAACCAATTACCAATAAGGCTACAGGTCCTTTTGTCATCATGGCAATGCCGGCAAAAAATCCAGCTAACAGAATGTGCCTGGTTTTGCGATAGACTGTTACATCGCTATAGAGCGAAAGTTGATAGATTGATAAAAAGATAAAGAGATTGAACCATGGGTCTATAATACCAGACTTGAAGTAGAACTGTGGAAGCAATGAACCTGCATAAACCAATACCCAAATCCATCCAAACTTTTCATCTACTTGTCGGCGACCAATGCGATATAATACAATGAGCGTGACAATACCGCATACAGCGTTCGGAAAACGTGCTGCAAATTCGTTCACACCGAAGAGCAGCATACTAATGGACTGTAGCCAAAAGAAAAGCGGTGGCTTTTCCCAGTAGGCTATATAGTTGATCTGCGGAATGGCGTAGTTGTGTGTAGTCAGCATTTCCCTGCTGCTCTCCGCAAAGTTGATCTCGTCCCAATCGAACAGGTGAGTAGCTCCTAAAAAGGGGATAAACAATATGGCCCCGATAATAACAATGATTAGTTCTGCAGGTAATCTGCGCACAGGTATGGCGTTTTGTGCGTCAAAGATGGGATATTCTGTTTGTACCTAAAAGTAGTAAGCCGCTTAAATAATTATTGGTTGCAAAAAGTTTTGGAAATGGGTACCTGCGGATTGTATCTTTCGGTCAAGCAATTCTCTCTTTAATTTTTCCTTTTTATTAAATGAACTCTATACCGAGGCAACTACGTGAGTTAAGCTAAGGATGCTGCAGTATAACTGCTTTTAAAATGGGGTTTACGTGCCTTACACTATTAAATATCTACAAAGAATGAAGCTATTTTCCGCCGCTGTCTTTCCTGATTATTATTAAATGCAATACCTTACTATTTATTATTAAGCGCAAATGACAGCAACGATTATTGGATCGACGGGATTGATTGGTGGTTATTTATTGGAAAAGGTTTTAGCAGATGCTTATTTTACTTCTGTTCGAATTTTGGTGAGAAGGCCCGTTAGTTTCTAAGTTTAAAAAAACTGCAAACAAGTTGTCACTTTTTTAGCTTGCTATTTTTACTCCGTAAAGATTT
>PSMG01000013.1:78221-80222 GCA_040290035.1 Chitinophagaceae bacterium | reverse complement strand
AGGTCTTATTACAACGCCTGCACACATTTTACTTTCTGCATCAAATGAGTTTAAAGAAAAGACACTGTTTGTTCAATGAGGTACAGGACGTACTTAATGGTTGAAGCAAAAAACAGAGGACAAAAATGGTAGCAGATGATGAACTACCATTGCGTGGTTTTCTCATATGCCCGGATTGTGGTAAATTATTAACAGGTAGTACATCAAAAGGAAGAACCCGCTACTATCATTACTATCATTGCACATCCGCATGCAGATTCAAGGCATCGCTTGCAAATACTCTTTTTGTAGATCAACTCAAACACTACATTCCTGATGAAGATATGGTAGAGATGTATAAACATTTTATCATTTCAGAATACGGTGATATGACGAAATATCATCGTGATGAGCGTAATACTACATTAACTCAGATAAACGAATTGAATGATCGCCTGAACAAGGCACGTCAGAAGCTTTTCATGGAGCAGATAGATCCCGCTGATTTTAAACTTATGAAAGCAGATTGTGAAAGTGCTATAAGCGAATTGGAAAGAAGGTTGGTAGGCATGACATCTAACAATCCAAAGAACATAGACAACCTGGTTGATAAGGGTGTAGATAATCTCATGAAACTGGATTATCTGTACGAAGAAGGGACTATTGAGGTGAAGCGAAATTTGATTGGTTCGATATTTCCCGAAAATCTAACATTTAATAAAATAGATTATCGAACCACAAGAATCAATGAAGCAGTAAGGCTTATATATTTGATTAACAATAAATTGCGGAGCAAAAAAAACGGCACAAGCGATAATTTTATCAACTTGTACCGTAAGGCGGACCGGACGGGACTCGAACCCGCGACCTCCGCCGTGACAGGGCGGCATTCTAACCAACTGAACTACCGATCCTTAACCCTTTTTTGTTTGGGGTGGCAAAGATAAGAGAATTCGATTTTCAAAAACAAAAAAATTTGCAATAAAAAACGGGAATTATGATCCGGGTATTAGTTAACTCGCTTCGCTCATCTCCTTGACAGCAAAAAGGGAAGCGTCAGCTTTTTCGTTGTCAATAATGATAGCTTCTGCCGTTATCGTTTTGTCAAACACGTAAATTTTTTCAGAAAAGGATTCCAGGAGAAGATCAAAAGTTCAATAGGTTTCCATAAAATCACCCAGCTAAACACATCTAATGCATTAATTAATGCAGAATGCACCCGGTGTTCTTTATTGATCACATAAGACAGTAAACCTTGGCAAATCATTATGACACCAAGGCTCAAAGCCAACAACCAAAAGACTTTCTTTTGAACTTCGCAAATTCTTTTTCTGCCAATGTTTTTTTATTGGTATAATGCCTGCGAATGGCTTCTAAAAGTGAACCACTAAAAAAGGGTATCTATTTTGGAATTACATACCACTTTATAATTGACAACCGAATAACGACTGGCTTTTACAATGCAGTTGTTTAGATATTCTTCAAACTCATGACTCAACTGTCGTGCGTACAATGGTGTAGGATCATGACGATTAAAATAACCAGGGATAGAGTTACTGTCAGCACTGAGGTACACTGTAACATGCTTTACAAGAGGTTTGGTTTCCATAGCAATTAGGATAAAATTAATTGTACAAATCAGCACTTTGCATGATTTGAGACAAGATCATTTTTATTTCAGAGCAAACATATTTATGACCTGTTTGAATCTGCGTGATCGCTTCGAACATTTCTTCACGAGAAGAATTCTTTGTCACATAACCCATTGCTCCTTTCTGCAACATTTTTTGCGCATAGCTTGATGCTGAGTGAAGCGAAACACCCAACACTTTGGAAATACATCCAGATTGGACTAATTTTTCAGTAGCATCAATACCGCTAATACCAGGAAGATTTATATCCATGATCACAACATCGGGCAGAAGTTTGGGAACTTTTAACACGGCTTCTTCCCCTGACTCACACTCACCAATCACTTTGAAACGGGCATCTGAGTTTAAAATATAACTCCATGTTTCACGC
>PSMG01000013.1:47425-78203 GCA_040290035.1 Chitinophagaceae bacterium | reverse complement strand
TAGCCGATGGTCATCTACGATGATAATGGTAATTTTTTTCATAACAGTTTTTTGCAAATAAGATTTAAGACAATTGACTGCAACCTACAAACAAAAAAAGGTAAGTGTAAATTTTCTTAGGTTTTTTACGTACGGCTATCAAAAAACCCTTAGCACTTTTACTAAGTAACCTTATAGTTAATTATGAAGATCAAACCTGAGACATAAAAAAGCCTGAACATAAAGTTCAGGCCGTTATCAAACTTTACCGACAGTATTTAACCGCTTTTACGCATCTTGGTCATATCAATTATAAACGCATTTCTCATCAATGCATTAATATGTGTTGGCTCATCTGCTGTACGAATAGCAGGACCAATTGTTTTCAGCTCTGCTTCCTGCTTTTCCTTGATCTTTTTGATACGCTTCGTGCCTTGCTTGTCTATATTTTTCAAAACGTTCAACAATGATATAATGGCTGGTCAACAATTTAATTGGACCATATACACCTGCTTTCATTCATTCAAAAAACAAAATAATATCTTCCAATGCCAGGTAATCTTCTTCTGCCAATAACATTAATTCGCAAGCGGTGATGCTCATTTTTGTTTCGGTTAGTTTTTTTGCTTTAGGTAAAGCAATGGAATAGTTAAACTCCTTCATCATTAAGTATAACATTTGGTGAATACGTTTTCTTCTATATTCATCTACCAAACCCGGAATGCGATCCTTTAATGGAATAGAAAGCAACAAATCAAAATTCACCTCATTGCCTTTTTGAAATTGCTGCAAGGCAAGATGAGTGATCATTTCATATTCCAATGATTAAGTCACACGTTTGGTCGCTTTTCTTGCAACAGGTTTTTTACCTGCGGGCTGAATAGCTGCTATGTTGTTTCGTATGTTCATTATGTTATCCTCTTTGTTTTAACAGCAGTTTATTTGGTAACCAGCTTTTGTAATTCTATGAGCTTCGGTTGCGCCGCACTCTTGTACTGCAACAACCTCCTTATCGATCGTGAAAGTGTGGAATCATTCTTATGTACATCAACTAGCTTTTGCATACTTGGTACGCATCATTTGCAGGCGTTGGTACAAACTACCAAACACTAAATGAGCACTAGTATCGTTTACGGTTAATTAAGCTGCCTTACCTAATTGCTTTTGGAAATCTTCTGCGATAAAACGTACTGCAGCTTCAATGATCTCGTCCATGCTATCTGTTACTTCCAACACGGGTTTAATATCCATTCCATTTCACAAAATCAATATCTACCATATAGCGGTCAAAAATATCCAACACACTCGCCGAAGGATTTAAACAACCCCTTCCTTCAACCACTAAATCACCTACATGCTCGGTCACGATCTTTAGACCACGAATTATTTTGTGTTTTAGCGGATAGAGAAATATTCATTACCTCCTGGCGTAAATCCAAAAGGTTTGGAGTGGAGTTATTTTGAAGTGGATGGCGATAACATGGAACCAACATTTTGTGCCGGCGAAGTTTTACTTGCAAGTTTATTGCCGCATGCAGACAGGAATGACATCAAAAATTTTTGCGTGTATGTTTTACTCACCGAAGATCGATTGATGGTAAAACGGGTTTATCGCAAAAATGAAAAAGAATGGGTGTTGATCAGTGATAATGATGATGCCTATCCGCAGGTAACATTAAATGCTGATTCCTTGAAGCAGGTATGAATGTTTAGAAGACACATTCGTTCCAAAGCACCGCAACCGAAAGAGGTTAAGATCACTGCATAATTTTTTCTTCTTACTGTATAGTATTACCAAACATACAAGAGTAGAACGTAACAGCTGCTTCATGCAGCAATGCAGTTGACGCAACAATACTTTCTCTTTCTTATCTTTCCTTAATGAAAAAATGTTCTCTTCTTTTAACTATATTAATTTCTCTGTTTGCTAACGCACAAACAGATTCTTTTTATTTATTGAAACCAGATCGTGTATTTGACGGGGAGACTATGCATACCGATTGGATTGTTTTAGTACATGGAAATAAAATTGAAGCCGCAGGTGCAATGAACTTTAAATTTCCTGCAAATACACGTGTGATTGAATTAAAAGGAACAACACTGATGCCTGGGTTAATTGAAGGTCATTCGCATTTGTTTTTACATCCTTACAATGAAGTTACCTGGAATGATCAAGTGCTTAAAGAAAGTAGGGCTGAACGAACCGCAAGAGCGGTGAATCATGCTAAAGCTACATTGCTGGCCGGTTTCACCACTGTTCGTGATTTGGGAACAGAAGGTGCTATGCACGATGATGCAGGTTTAAAGAAAGCGATAGAAAAAGGAATTATACCTGGACCAAGAATGATCATTGCTACCAGGGCAATTGTTGCAAAAGGCGCATATGGACCAAAGTTTGACAATCCCGAAGTGAATGTACCACAGGGTGCTGCCGAAGTTTCCAATGCAGAAGAAATGGCAAAAGAAGTGCGTACCCAAATCAGCAAGGGTGCTGACCTTATTAAAGTTTATGCAGATTATCGCTGGGGTAGAAATGGTGAAGCGGCAGCAACATTCAGTACAGAAGAAATAGCAACAGCAGTTGCTATTGCCAAAAGCAGTGGAAGAGAAGTGGTTGTTCATTCATCGACACCAGAGGGAATGAGAAGATCTGTTGCTGCTGGTGTTTCAACCATTGAGCATGGTGATGGTGGTACGTTGGAAATTTTTAAGCTGATGAAAGAAAAATGTATTGCTCTTTGTCCGACGCTTGCAGCGGGTGATGCAGTAGCCCAGTATCAGGGTTGGAAAAAAGGAATTGATCCGGAACCGGAGCGCATTGCTAATAAAAGAAAAAGTTTTGCTGCTGCGTTACAAAGCGGCGTCACCATTTGCATGGGCGGCGATGTAGGCGTATTCACGCATGGAGATAATGCCCGAGAAATGGAGATGATGGTGGAGTATGGCATGAAGCCATTAGATGTCTTGCGTTCCGCAACATCGGTTAATGCGGATGTATTTGGTTATAGTAACAGTATCGGCAGAATAAAAAAAGGATTGTTTGCTGATCTTGTAGCTATGCAAGCCGATCCATCACAAAACATCAATGCTGTCCGCAAGATTTCATTTGTCATGAAGGATGGGAAAATATATGTGCAATAATTAGAGTACACCCTTTGTACTTGGCAAATAATTTTTCAGCGGATCTCTTTTTACAGCCATTTTTATTGCTTTTGCAAAGGCTTTAAAAACAGCTTCGATTTTATGATGTTCATTCTCTCCCCTGCACTCAATATTCAAATTACATTTTGCTGCATCTGAAAACGATTTGAAGAAGTGAAAGAACATTTCAGTTGGCATCTCTCCTATCTTTTCACGACTGAAATCTACATTCCAAACAATCCAATTGCGACCGCCAAAATCAAGTAAAACTTTTGCTGCTGCTTCATCCATAGGCAAAGCAAAGCCGTATCGTTCTGTTCCTTTTTTATCGCCCAATGCTTTAGAAAACGCTTCACCTAATGCTATGCCGGTATCTTCAATAGTATGGTGTTCATCAATGTGCAAATCACCTTTTGCAGTTATGTTTAAATCAATCAACCCATGCCGTGCAATCTGGTCAAGCATGTGATCAAAAAAATGCAACCCTGTATGAATATTAGCTTTACCGCTGCCATCTAAATTGATGTCAACAGTAATTTCCGTCTCATTGGTTTTACGAATATGTTGCACACTGCGTTGACCAAGCTTGAGAAACTCGTAGATAGCTGCCCAATGTTGTGTTTCTAAAACAACGGCGGCTTCCAACTCTTCTTTGGACGATGTTATTTCTTTGCTGCCTAAATCAGAATTATTCTTCAACCAAATGGCCTTGCAACCAAGATTGACAGCAAGTTGTACATCAGTAATTCTATCGCCAATTACCAATGAATTTTTCAAATCATATTTTGGATTGTTGATATAATCACCAAACATCCCGGTGCGTGGTTTACGGGTAGGCAGGTTTTCTTCAGGTGTACTTCGATCAATCAATTCGTTTGAAAAAATAATCCCTTCATTAGCAAACGAACTCATGATCAGGTTATGGATCGGCCAAAATTTGTCTTCTGGAAATATTTCTGTTCCTAATCCATCCTGGTTGCTGACTAATACCAACTCGTAATCCAACTCCTCGGCAATCTTAGTCATGTATTTAAATACCTGCGGATAAAATATGAGTTTATCAAAAGCATCTATTTGGTACGTTGGAGGAAATTCTGAGATTAATGTTCCATCTCTGTCTATAAACAAAACTCTTTTCATGCGCTATAGGTTTTCAAAGCTTCTAATAATTGTTGGTCTTGTTCAGGTGTACCAACTGTGATACGCAGGCAATCATCACACAAAATCATATTACTACGGTTGCGAACAATAATTCCTTTTTCTTTTAAATATTCGTAAACAGCCGTTGCACTTTTTATTCGAACCAAAATAAAATTTGCATCAGAGGGAAACACATTTTCCACAACAGGCAACTGCATCAATTCTCCCGCCAATACATCTCTTTCTTTTACCGTTTCTTTGATCATTGCATTCACATCTTCCAAATGATCCAACGCTTTCAAAGCCAGCTCTTGTGTTGCTCCATTAATATTGTATGGTGGTTTTATTTTATTGAGCACATCAATAATTTCTTTCGAGGCGAAATTCATTCCCAAGCGCAAAGCTGCAAGTCCCCAAGCCTTCGAAAATGTTTGCATCACTACCAAATTCGGATAGTCATTTAATTCTGAAAGAAACGAACGTTGCCGGCTGTAATTGATGTATGCCTCATCCACCACAACAATACCATCAAAATTATTCAGCACCATCTCCATGTCCTCTCTATCCAAACTATTACCCGTAGGATTGTTAGGCGAACAAAAGAAAATGATTTTGGTAAACGCATCTATTGCACCTTCAATACCTTCTAAATCTGCTTGAAAATTTTGCAAAAGCGGCACTTGCTTTATCGGAACGTTATTGATGTTTGCATACACTTCATACATACCATAAGTAGGAGGACAAACAATGATATTATCACGCATTGGCTCACAAAAAGCACGAATTAGCAGGTCAATACATTCGTCACTTCCATTGCCCAATAAAATATTTTCAGCAGCCACATTTTTTATGGTTGCTATTTTCTTTTTCAGATCCCACTGTAAAGGATCTGGATAACGGTTATACCATTTTGTTAATGGCGAGCCATAGCTATTTTCATTTGCATCTAAAAACACTTTTGCCACGCCACTAAACTCGCTACGTGCCGAAGAATAAGGCTTCAGTTGCCTAATGTTTTCTCTAACCAATTTACTTAAATCAAAATCCATTTTATGTACTTAATGTTTGTACTACTATTAAGCGTTTGTTCCGTCGCACACTTGTACTGGAACAACTTTATTAAGCATTAATGCGAACAGTTACCGCATTAGCATGTGCTTGCAAGCCCTCTGCCTCAGCCATTGAAACTACTGTTGGAGCAATACTGTTCAACCCTTCTTTGCTCAATTTTTGATATGTAATCTTCTTTACAAAACTATCTACACTTACTCCACTGTACGCTTTTGCAAAACCATTTGTAGGCAAAGTATGATTGGTGCCACTTGCATAATCGCCTACACTTTCCGGAGAGTAGCTACCTATGAAAACCGAACCAGCGTTGATAATTTTTTCAGCAACCCTATCTGCATCGCTGCAAGAAAGAATCAAATGCTCGGCGGCATATTCATTTACCAAACCAATTGCCGTTTCTATATGATCGACAATGATTGCTTTGCTGTTTGCCAATGCTTTCTTTGCAAATTCTTTACGAGGCAATTGATGCACTTGTCTTTCCACTTCTTTATTCACGGCATATACCAATTCTTCATTTGTACTAACCAACAACACCTGGCTATCCACGCCATGCTCTGCCTGTGATACCAAATCCGCTGCCACAAAAGATGCATTTGCTGTTTCATCAGCAAGCACACAAACTTCACTTGGACCAGCAGGCATATCAATTGCAACACCTTGCATCTGCACTAATTGCTTTGCGGCGGTTACATATTGATTACCCGGACCAAATATTTTGTATACGGCAGGAATCTTTTCTGTACCATACGCCATTGCTCCTATAGCCTGTGCACCGCCGATTTTAAAAATTTTTGCTACGCCGCATAATTTTGCGGCGAATAAAATTGCTGCATGCACCTTGCCTTCTTTAGTAACAGGTGTGCATAAAATAAGTTCTCTAGAGCCTGCAAGCTTTGCGGGAACAGCTAACATTAATACTGTCGAAAATAAAGGCGCCGTACCGCCTGGAATGTATAAGCCCACTCTTTCGATGCCTACACTTTTACGCCAGCATTTAATACCAGGCATCGTTTCAATCACTTCAAGTTGTGCTATCTGCTTTTGATGAAAGGTTTCAATATTTTTCTTTGCCTGAACAATTGCCTTCTTTAATTCTTTCCTTAACTCATTCTCTGCAGCAGCGATTTCATCTTCTGAAACTTCAAAAGAATCCAATTCAACACCATCAAACTTTTTCGAAAAATCTTTTATTGCCTCATCACCTCTTTTTCTTACTTCACTCAAAATAGTTTGTACCGATGCAAGCACATTACTATTATCCAGATAAGGACGTTGCAGCAGTTTTTGCCAATCTTTTCTATCAGGATTACTTATAATCTCCATCTTAATCTTTTAATCTACTAATCTTAGTTTATACAATCATTTTTTCAATGGGCACTACTAATATTCCTTGAGCGCCGGCATTTTTCAATGCTTCAATCTTTTCCCAAAATTCATCTTCATTCAACACACTATGTACAGAGCTCCAGCCTTCCTCCGCAAGTGGTAAGACAGTTGGCGCTTTCATACCAGGCAACAAAGCAAATATTTTTTCCAAGGCATCATTTGGTACATTTAACAAAACATATTTATTGTTCGATGCTTTTTTTACTGCGCGAATGCGAAACAATAATTGATCTAAAATTTTCTGCTGCCCATCAGCTAATTCTTTTGTCTTAATCAATACTGCCTGGCTTTTTAAAATAGATTGCACTTCCTGTAAGCCATTCATAAAAAGCGTTGAGCCGCTGCTTACTAAGTCGCACACCGCATCAGCTAAACCTATGCCTGGTGCCAATTCTACTGACCCACTGATTTCATGGATTTCAGCTTCAATCTTATTTTCATCCAGAAATTTTTGAGTAAGCACAGGATAACTTGTTGCAATCTTTTTGTTGTTCAAAAATTGTGCATCTTTGTACTCATCTGTCTTCTTTACTGCAATAGATAGTCTGCATTTACCAAAACCTAACTGCGCCACAATGTCAACTACCTTTTGTTTTTCATACAAAACATTTTCACCAACAATTCCAATATGTGCAACTCCATCTTCTACGTATTGCGGAATATCGTCGTCTCTTAAAAAATAAACTTCCAACGGAAAATTGTCTGCTATGCTTTTTAAATGGTTATGACCATTGCGTACTGCAATACCACAATCCTTCAACAGCTTAATACTTTCTTCGTATAATCGTCCCGACTTTTGAACAGCAATTTTTAAATTCATCATATAAAAATTATAAAGGCTCACCGTATGGTAAGCCTTTGGTTTTATGGATATACATAACATCAGGGCCTACCGCTTAGGTAAGTGTGCATGATGTATATGTAAATGGTTCAACATTGTGTTGCAAAATTAAGGACAGAAATCATTCTGCCAAAAGTTTTATTGGACGAAAGAAGCTTTTGGCCACCCGGAGCAAATACGGTCAGCATACAGGATTTCTGCCCATTGGTGAACATGTACATACAAGCATCTTGTGTATAATCCATGTAATTCATTGTCATTTCTGCGTGCCTATCTGTTCCACAGTTACTTATTTTAGGGAAAGAAGGACAATTAAACTTTGCTGTTTCTGCCACCGGAGTATCATCTACATAATCAGTTCCGCAAGTTCTGTCACCCCAAATGTGACGCAGGTTCATCCAATGAACCACTTCATGCGAAGCAGTTCTGCCTAAATCATATTTGTTAATGTATGTTCCCTGACGGTATTTATCTCTACTTCCAAAAGAAGAATATAAAATTACTACGCCATCTGATGAAGGGTTACTTTGTCCAAGGAAAGTAGAATAACCCAACAAGTTCTGACCCAAATTACAAACCAACATATTTAGGTTATGCGTTGGATCAACCGCATCGTCGCCACCACGGTTTGAAAACTTAATAGCATAGTTTGCACCCCGACTAGTAGTAGTAGAATACTTTCGGATTGGTTGTTGTGCTAATACAAACTTTACTCCAATATCAGCTTTTAGCGGATCAAATAAAGCCGGCACAGAATTCCGATCCCTATTGCGTAGATTATAATCTTCATTTAATACATCAATTTGGGATTGAATTTGGGCATCGGAAATATTTTCTTTAGGAGTGTTGTAAATAACATGCACCACAACGGGGATAGTGATAGTCATTGCATTCAAACAAGAGATATCACCACGAGCAATTGCATTCTGTGTAAATGTTTCAATAGCATTCATGCGCTGTTCAATGGATGGATCTTTTGCTATTTGTGCATTTAATACATCCATTGTTGCACAATTTCGCTGTGTGATTTCTGCTGTTCTTTCTTCAGCAGGTACATTGTTTTTTTGACAACTGAACAATAATACAGCCACCAATGAAAGCATATAGATCTTTTTCATGCGTGTAGATTTAATGATAAATAATAATGAAGGCTTTCAGGGGAAGATGGTTTTTTTAAAATAAGTTTTTTTAAAGCAAAGCAAAAAATAGATTAAAGGCACAACTGTTGTGCTACCATTAACGTCTAATTAGAGAACTTTGTATATATGCGTAAGCTTGTTGGTTTATTGATTTTCTTGATTGTGTCTTCTGTTGCTTCTTCGCAAAAGGTAGACAGTCTTTATTTTAATTTATACACCGATAGCTTGAAAAAAGGTTTTTACAACTATATCAATATAGAGGGAAAAATGTCGGATGGCACATGGCGTCCGCTTGATTCCAATTATATCAAACTAACAACAAACGCTGGTTGGTTTAGAGGCAATGATCTGTTTATTGATAGCTCCTACAAAGGGGAAACAGTTACAGTGAAAGCAAAGCTGAAAAGCAATCCGCTGGTCTGGAAAGAGACTATCATCTACATAAGAAAAAGAGGCTTCACTGAACCTCTTAAAACAAATGAAGAAATTTTGGAAGAAATGCGCAAGACCAAGATGAAGGTCAAAACCAAATCTTCTTAAGCAAATTTCTTAGCGTCTTCTAAAAATTTAGCTAAGCCAATATCGGTTAGGGGATGTTTTAATAATCCAAGAATTGATTCCAATGGGGAAGTAACAACATCAGCACCCAGCTCTGCAGCTTTGATGATGTGATTTGGATTACGAATTGATGCTGCAAGAATTTCTGTCTTATAACCTTGAACAGCAAAGATGGTAGCTATTTGTTCAATCAATATCATTCCATCCCAACCGCTGTCATCAATACGACCAATAAAAGGTGAAACATATGCTGCACCTGCTTTAGCTGCAAGAATGGCTTGCCCGGCAGAAAATACCAATGTGCAATTGGTACGAATACCATTATCTGTAAAATATTTAATTGCTTTTACGCCATCTTTGATCATTGGGACCTTAACAACAATATTCGGATGTATCGTAGCTAGTTCTTTTCCTTCTGCAACAATTTCATTAAATGTGGTAGCCACAACCTCTGCACTAATATCACCATCTACTAACTCGCAAATCGTTTTGTAGTGTTGGAATACAGCATCCTTCCCTTTGATTCCTTCTTTGGCCATTAAGGATGGGTTGGTTGTAACACCATCTAAAATTCCTAGTTCGTTTGCTTCTTTAATTTGATCGAGATTGGCAGTATCAATGAAAAACTTCATACTTAAAAATTATGTCAGCAAATATACTTAATGAAGACGAAGAAGAAAGATGAGTTGGGACAAATAAAAAATGGCAGGCTACTTACATCGCACCGCTACAACCGCCTACCCTTGCTACCTTCCGATCCTGGGGGAGTTCAGCAGGAGCTGGTCGTGCAAGACCTGCCGGCGCAAATATAGGAACTAAAGCATTTCTGCAACAAGCAAATTTGTTAATGCTAGTAAGCTATTAATCAATTTGAAAACTGACTGATCCGCTTGTGCCACCTCGAGGTCCACGGTCACGTTTTACAATACCTAAATAAGAATCACAATTAGGGCAATGCATATCCTCATTATCAAAGCTTACCTCATCAAACACGTCAGGCATAAAATTGATTTACCTCACCCAAAGCAAGCACTATACCTATTCGGGAAAAGCGTGGAAAAATAATTGAAGCCGAGATGTTAAAGTCCCGCTTTATGTTTAAGCTGCTTTAAATTGCCACAAATTTTAACTGTGAAGAAACTGGCGCCAATTATTTCTATACTTATAATTTTCTCTGTAATTGCCGGCTACTTATTTTCTAAAGCATCACTGATTGGTCATGTAGGTATAAGCCTGTTTTACAAGCAATATAAATTTTTAAAAGTTTGGTGGCAAGGTGCTTTGGTTGTTTTTTGTGTTTTATTATTTATCCTGATTATTCAAGCGATTGTAAACAATAAAACAACGAGCCGAACTGCTCAGATCACACATACCAGCTTTTTAATTCTCGGTGTCATTGGTCTTTACTTCACCTACCTGAATTTTGGACATTCGCTTTCGCATCACATGCTTGGCGAACGATTTCACTTAGGCGCTTACCTGTTCTGGATGGGTTGGATCATTGTTTGTCTTTATTATTTACTGAAAAGAAAACGACTCACTACATGAGAAAAAGCGCCGGTATATTGCTTTACCGCTTTCAAAAGAAAGAACTACAAGTATTCCTCGTTCATCATGGCGGGCCATTCTGGCAAAACAAAGATGCCGGCGCATGGAGCATTGTAAAAGGTGAGTTTATCGATGAAACGCCATTGGAAGCTGCGCAAAGAGAATTTAAAGAAGAAACCGGTTCGGAAATAAAAGGTGAGTTTGTAGAGCTGACACCCGTTAAACAAAAAGCAGGCAAACTGGTTTATGCTTTTGCCATTGAGGGTAATATTGATGCAGAAAATATTGTCTGCAATACCTTCAAAATGGAATGGCCGACTAAATCTGGCAAATGGAAAGAGTTTCCCGAAGTAGATAAGGCGGCCTGGTTTACCATTAAGGAAGCAAGGGAAAAAATAAACAAGGCACAAATTGCTTTCCTAGAAGAGTTGCTAGCTATTGTGAAGCGGGACTGAACTAATGCTGAATAGAATTGTTGCAGTAAAAGTGTGCGACGCAATCAGAAGCAAGATAGTAGCACAAAAGATGACTTCATTATAATTACATTTGTTCTAAAATCATAACCTATGCTTAAAAAATGTATAACGGTAGCTGCATTTGCCTTGTGCTTATCAGCTAATGCGCAACAAATAAAAACTCCAGCTCCAAGTCCGACGCAAACCATCAAGCAAGACTTTGGTGTTTCTTTCATGGAGCTTACCTATTCTCGTCCAAATATTCGTGGACGTAAAGTTTTTGGCGATTTAGTGCCTTATGGAAAATTATGGCGTACCGGTGCTAATGCTGCTACACGCATCAGGTTTGCCGATGATGTAATTATTGGTGGCACGCAAGTAAAGTCAGGTGATTATGTTTTGTACACCATTCCTAATCAAAACGAATGGGAAGTGATCATTAACAAAGGCATCAACAACTGGGGTATTGATGGTTACAAACCGGAAGAAGATGTGGCACATGTAAAAGTGAAGCCAATGAAGATGGACGAGTCGATGGAAACGTTTACGATGCAGTTTGCGAATATGAAACCAGCTAGTGCTGAGTTGCATATCATGTGGGAGAAAACAGCGATTGCAGTACCAATTACTACCGATGTAGACAGTAAGGTAATGGCACAGATCAATAATGTCATGACGAAAGATAATCGTCCTTATGCACAAGCAGCAGCTTATTACCTTGATAATGGCAAGGACTTAAACCAGGCATTAATTTGGTATGATAAAGCATTGGAACAAAACCCAAATGCTTATTGGCTCTATCATCAAAAAGCAAATGCTTTAGCTAAATTAGGCAAGAAGGAAGAAGCAAAGACAACAGCGCAAAAATCGATGGATTTAGCAAAGACTGCAAACAATCAGGATTATGTTCACCTGAATGAAAAATTATTAGCAGAACTAGCGAAGTAACTTATTTGCTATATGAAGGACTAAGGAGAGCCTCAGCTCTCCTATTTTTTTGTTTGATCATTGGTTGAATACAAAGTGAAACTAACATTACGCCTAAAGCGCCAATCGCATTCAACCATAGAAAACTGATGTCAGGTAAAAACTTAAGAAAAGAAATTTGTTCATTGAAGAATAAAAAGACCACAAATACTTCGACAATTAAAGCTGCAATAAAAGTGGCGGTTCCTTTTACATTTTTCAGATAGAAAGCCACTAAGAAAATGCCAAGAATAACACCATAAAAAAGCGAACCAAGAATATTGACTGTTTCAATAAGACTATTACCTAAGCGGTGCGCAAACTGCGCAATGAGAATACAAAAGATGCCCCAAACCAATGTATATAGTTTAGATGTGTGATACTCAGACAAAGAAGATTCACGAGCTGAGAAGCGCTTATGAAAGTCAATCATTGTACTTGATGCCAATGAATTTAAGGCTGCAGCGATCGAGCCCCAGGCTGCGAGAAAAATAATAGCAATCAGCAATCCCTTCAAGCCAATAGGCAAGTAATCTTTTACAAAAGATAAAAAGACATAGTTTGTATCGTTCGTATCCTTATCACTTACTTTTTTCCCAATTTCTTTAAACTTGGTTCGATATGCTTCGGTTTGCTGGTTCAAAAGTTTTAAATCTGCGGATAATGCATTTTGATGTGCAATATTCTTTTCCTTTTCGGCCTGTATAAAAGAAATAGTCTTTGCACTTTTTATTTGATTAATAGAATCAAAGCCATGCTGCAGTAATTGAACTGAGTCTTTGTATTGAGAAGTATTTGCTTCTGCAACTAAAGCCGAGTTAAAAGAAATAGGCGAGTGATTAAATTGATAGAACGCAAACACTAACACACCAATCGACAAAATGAAAAACTGCATCGGAATTTTCACCAGCCCGTTCATTAATAAACCAAGCTTGCTTTCCCTGTTGTTCTGTGCTGTTAAGTATCTGCCCACTTGCGATTGGTCCGTACCAAAATAAGAAAGCGCTAAGAAAAAGCCGCCAATGACACCGCTCCAAATATTGTAACGATCATTCCAATTAAATCCTTTTTCAGTAACACCAGAAGTGATGATATTCATCTTGCCCATCTTCCCGCTTACACTTAACGCATCAACAAAGCTCACACTGGAAGGCAACAAATGCACAACCGTATAGCCAGCTAGAAACATAGCGATGAAAATGATGATCAACTGTAGCTTTTGTGTGTAAGCTACGGCTCTTGCCCCGCCACTTACCGTATAGATTATCAGTAAGCCACCCATGACGATATTTGTCCAGAGGATATCCCATCCAAACAGCGATGAGAGAATAATAGAAGGCGCATAAATGCTTATGCCCGTTGACAACCCTCTTTGTAACAAAAACAAAAAGGAAGTAAGTGTTCGTGTTTTGATGTCAAACCTATTCTCTAAATATTCGTAGGCAGTGTAAACTTTGAGCCTGTTGTAAATTGGTACAAACGTGATGCAAATTACCACCATAGCAATGGGCAAACCGAAATAATATTGAACGAAGCGCATTCCATCACTATAAGCTTGTCCTGGTGCCGAAAGAAAAGTAATGGCACTGGCCTGCGTACCCATGATGCTTAGCAGCACCAAATACCAGGGCATATTTCGATTGGACAAAAAATAGCCTTCTAGGTTTTTTGTAGTACGGCTTTTATACAAACCGTAAACTACAATGCTCAGCAACGTAGCCACAATAACTATCCAATCGATTACAGTCATGAAAAAGTTTTGGTGAGCAAGTAAAAGGCAATAATCAGCAGAATCAAAAAGCCAATCACAACAGCATACCATTGTTTCCAGCTTTTTAATAAAGGCAATTTATCTTGTTGATTATCCATCATCTTTTTCTTAAGCCGCCTGCCAAGAGGCCAAGCGCTAAACCTATGATCAACCCAATTTGCACACGCTTAATCAAAATACCCAACACAAGTCCCATAACAATTATAAAAATGATACTCACTTTTCTTCGTACTTCATCACGTTTTTCAGCCATCACATTTCTTTTTTTTATTTAAAGCAATAAGGTTTGCCATTAAGCGATAGGCACCCGGAACACCGGCAGGTAATTCTCTAAAAAAGACCAATCCTGTATAAGTAAAAAATCCTTTCCCGTATTTCACAATCACCAAACTACCATTGTCAGATGTTTCACCCGGATCTGCCATACCGAAAATGGTTTCGAAATGCGGGTCCAAATCAACTGCATGATAAATGCTCCGCTCTTGAATCCAACCTTTGAAGTCTTCTTGCGTAATAGTGTTTGGAAAATGTAATACCTGGTGATCTGGCTTTAAAAAAGCTACAGCTGCATTTTCATCTGTTACCCGATTACGACTGATGTTAAAGTTGTATGGACCAATCTTTGCACGAACAGGACCAATCTGATTACTTGTATTGTATTGAACAATTAGATTACCACCATCAGCCACATACTTCATCAACTTGTCGTAATAATTATTTAACCAATCATCCGTATTGTAAGCTCTCACGCCACTAATAATTGCATCGAAATTTTGCAGATTAATACGAGCTAAATCTTTTTCATTCAACATTGTTACCTCATAGCCCATCTGCTCTAATGCCCCGGGTACTTTATCACCAGCGCCTGTAATATAGCCAATGCGTTTACCATAAGTTTTTAAATCAATATTTAAAGCCTTGACTGCGTCGGTGAAAAAGTATTTAATGTTTGGAATGTGCGGATAACTAATGCTTCGCATGGCTAAATAGGCATCGTGTGATTGCCCATTATCATTGTAATGTGCAAAGCCGTACAGTTGATCTTTCTCTCCTTTTATTTGATCATTGATGATATTAAAAAAATAATTTTTGCTATTACCTCGGATCAATGAAATAGTGTCTGTTTGTTTAAAACTATTTGAACCTGTCCTTAACTCTGTTTGAACTGTTCCCTTCAATAACTTATTTGCCTTCAACTGAATTTCAGTTTGTTTCACTGTCTTTTGGTTTCTCGGCATAAGTAATACATCGGGAGATGTCATTACAGTAGCAGCAGGAACAACAAAAACAGGTTGGTACAATTCACCTTTAACAGGATCGGTGAATTTATAGCGAACTGTCTTAGTAATGGAAAAGTTTCCACCAGCAATCGATAAATTAAAAGTTGCGATATAAGCAGGGTCAATATCAGGTTGACCAATAAGGGTTTGATCATTAACAGTATATGAAGCAATATCCATTTTCTCTCGTAACCAATATGGTTGTGTCAGCTTTGCATCCGGTGTTACATAAAATGTTTTCGATAAGGTTTTATTGTTATTCTTTTTAAGTGTCACATTTACAGCTGTATCAAAACTATTAGTAACAATAGAAATCAGCTTTGCATCTACCCCCAGGCGATCATTCAAGGCATAATTAATCCGGATTGAGTCTCCCTGCACTGCAAACTGATCATTGGTAAATGCTTCTATGAATAAGCCACTTGTTTGCTCAATCAGGTTTTTTGTTTCCTTTAATTTTTGATCACGCCAATAGCTTTGTGGCATTCCATTGAATTCATACAACAGCTGCATTAATTTAGGAACAGATTTTTGCGGTTGTGTAAAATCAAAAGATAAAGTAATATCATTAATCATTTTACTTATGATGGCACTGCCACCTACGCGTTGCCAATTGGTATTTATATCATCAAACAAATCGTTATTAGGCTCTGTACCCCCTGTTGTTTTAAAATACTCCATTGCTTCGCCTCTGCTTGCAGGCACACCAAAACCCTGGCTTTTATGCTGGCTCCTGCTTTCTGCTGCAATCTCTCCATAGCTTTTGCCAATGATGGCATTATATCCACCAACATCAAAATGGAATTGATTGTCATTTGTTGTATTGGTACTTCCAAAATTGAAGATGTTCCAAAGAATACGTTTTGCCTGCCAGGGGTGTACCCATTTCAATTGTTCCGGGAAACGATTTGGATCTGCGGCCGCTGTAAAAGCTTCGTTCGCTAAAATAGCCGAAGCTGTATGATGCCCGTGACCGCCTTCACCTGTTGTTGGAAAGCGAGTAATAATCACATCAGGTTGAAACTTGCGTATCACCCACACCACATCACTCAATACTTTTTCTTTATCCCAATGCTGAAATGTTTCTTCCGGATTTTTTGAAAAACCAAAATCATAAGCACGGGTAAAAAATTGTTCGGCGCCATCAATTCTTCTGGCCGATAATAATTCCTGTGTGCGAATCAGTCCCAATTCAACACCTTGTTCATCGCCAATTAAATTTTGTCCACCGTCACCACGAGTTAGCGACAAATATCCTGTGCGGTATAATTTATCCTTTGCCAAATAAGCAAGCAACCGGGTGTTCTCATCGTCGGGGTGTGCTGCTATGTACAACACACTGCCCAGTACGTTTAACTTTTTTAAGTTTAAATAAATATCAGCCGATGTACCAGGTACATTTTGTGCAAAAGTTGAAAGCCATAGGCTACAGGCTGCTAACAAAAAAAATCTCTTCATCTTTTTCAATTATTGTCCTACCAAAAAAACAGCGTTATAGAAAAGTAGTTTACCATTCTGCCAAAAATTGCGGAATAAAACATTATCGGTTAAGAAAACAATATTTCCTCTTCCCTGTTCCTGAACACCAAACAACAAACCATCCTGCAGGCGACCTTGTAATTTAGAACCAACAAATCCTGCAACAGGTTTTGTTTTTTTAATCACGCCTATATTCCATCCACCTTCTTTTACAAAATCATAAATATTGTCATCTTGTTTTAGCGTGTAATAATAGTTTGGATAACCAAATGCTAAAGGATGTGTATTGTCTAATTCGACTCTGAAAATAGAGCCTGGCGTTACATTCGGAATGGCATCACGTTCACGATTCTCATACTTACGTAACTGATCATAAATGTTTTTTGAGTCTGTGCTGTCATCTGATTTCTTTAACTTCATATTTACCCAATCCAATTTAGATAATTGGCTTGTAGCATTTTCCAGTGCAACTATATTTCCACCTTGCGATACCCAATTGTGCAATTGCTCTGCACTTGCTTTATCATTTAGGAAACGATAGTTACCATTAGGCATCACAATCACGTCATAATCTCGCCAATCCGTTCTTCCAAAATCATTCGCATTAATTAATGTAACCGGGTAATTCAATTCCTGTTCAAAGAAAAACCATGCTTCACCAGCAGCATTTGGGTCAACGCCTTCGCCGGTGAGCAGCGCTACTTTTCTGTTCTTCACTGGGTGCACACGGGCACTGCCGAAATCATAACCTTTATCAACCATGCCCGTACTAACAGGTGACAAGTAAACATGATTTTCATTTGCCATTTGGCGCACCGTGTTCCATAAATCAGGAACATTATTATTAGCTGTTTTAAGAATAATCATCGAACCGCGATCAAATGTTTTTCCTCCGCTTTCGAAGAGTTCTTCACTGTAACGAAGACGAATGCCTTTTTGCATTAATTGTGCAGCAAGCTTCGCCGATTGAATATTATTCCAGGGAATGACATAACCATATGTGCTATTATTGATTTGCGTGTTCATAGAGTAATGCCACATAAACTCCCCGCTTTTCGGAACGGTTTGTTTTGTTGTATAGGCTTTTACGCCATACATATAAGGCAACGACCAGGCAGTGATATCATAAGTAACAGAATCGACCAATGTTGCCTTTGGTTCAAACAATACTTTTACCAAAGTGCTTTTAGGTTGTAACGAAGGAACGACCAGGTCACCATTAGCTGCTGAGAAGTTTTCTTCTTTACCGCTGTCATAATTATAACCTCTAAGATTATTTGCAGTTGCAGTGTAAAAGCGAATGCCATTGTTCATCAGCAATTTTGCTAAAGCAATCAGTTTGGCCGAATCGTTTTGATTTGACTTAACTACATAGGCTTTGTATTCCCCTACGCCGGTTGTTACAGCATCATTATAAAACTTCTGAAACTCTGTGATCAATTTGGATGCATTATTTGAAGCAATTTCGATGGTGCTTAAAGAAGTAGTGTAATGGTGTATAGCACGATCATAAAGTGTCAATGTATCACCATCTTGTTTCAATGCACCTAATCCACCTCTGGGTCCGCCTCCTTGTTCATACGTCATACCAATAGACCCATTATAGATGGGATATGTATCGCCATAAGATGGATATAATAAATCAAAAACTTCTTTGGTGAAATACAACCATCCATTAGCATCAAAATATTTGGCATGGTTGCGACCAATGGTGTTCTGAAAATCACGTTGCCATTTAGTAATCACTTCGTGGTAGGGCTGTGCGGCTGGTGCAAAATAATAAGGCTCGTTCACACCTTGCTCGTGGAAATCAACATGCACTTGTGGCAGCCACTCTTGAAACAATTTTACACGTTGTTGCGATTCTATTTGTGTTTGCCATGCCCAGTCTCTATTCAGGTCGAAATTATAATGATTGGTTCTTCCGCCGGGCCAAGGTTCGTTATGTTCTCTTGCATTTAATGATGGATTAAAGTTTTTGCCAACAACTGAATTATACCAGTTCACATAACGGTCTCTACCATCAGGATTTAAGCAAGGGTCAATAACTACAACAGTGTTTTGAAGCCACTGCTTTGTTTGCGCATTCGTTGGATCGACTAGTGAATATAATGTTAGCATTGATGCTTCAGATGAAGAAGCTTCATTGCCATGCACATTGTAGCTTAACCAAACAATTGGTGGCGTATTTGTAGTTGCGGCAGCTTTATCGGTGCTCATGTTTGCCAACCGAAGGTTGTTAAGACGAATATTCTCCAAATTGGAAATGTTAGATGCATTGGAAACGTAGACCACCAACAAGGGCCGTCCCTCGTTGGTTTGGCCGTATTGCTGCAGCTTAACCGTGGAGGTATTATTAGCTGCAACGTATTTAAAATAATCAACGATCTTCCAATGCGGTGTAAACCGTGTTCCAATTTTATAACCCAAGAACTGTTCAGGGGTTTGGGTTTGTGCAAAGAGAAATGGTACGGATAGAAAAATAACTAAGAGTGATAAAAGCAGTTTCTTCATTTGCAAAAATTATACAGCAATTTACTGATGAATACCGAGTAATAAGTAAGGAGTATAAAACGACTGATGTTTTTAACGGTTAGAAAAACAAAAGCCCCCAATAAATGGGGGCGACTGCCATCGAACGGTTTAGGAAAAGGATGGCAACTAAGTTTGCAAAAATGCTCATTGTTTTTTACCAAACAAATTTTGTAGTTCCATAACAACAGAAGCATAGTAATAACCACCATTGAAACCAAATTGTGTAGCCGAACGACTATACACAAAACGACCTAAGCTGGTATTGCCGTAGTTCTGTAATTTATCGGGGTAAACATCACCAATATTATTAGCGCCTACTGTTAGCGTAGCAAAGTTGGCAATCTTATAGCCTAGACTTGCGTCAGTCACCACTTTAGGGCTAAAGCTTTCATCCAAAGCAGGATTTCTCGGATCAAAAGTTTGTACTTCGCCAAAACGGGTAGTACGAAGATTTACGGTCCAATGATCAATCATGTAATTCATTGCCAGGCTGAATTTATTTCTCGGTTGTGCGTGTTCTATTCTTCCTTTTTGCTCTCTGTCAAACAATACATTACCCAGGTTTGGATCAGCTTGCAGTTGCGCCGGCAGTGGTTTATTATTGGTAACTTCTGTTTTATTAAAATTACCGGCTAAAGTGCCGCGTAGAGCACCCTTGCTCATCCGCACATCCTTTGTGATAACCAGGTCAAGACCTCTTGTTCTTGTATCGATTGCATTGGTAAAGAATGCGGCAGAATTCACATCAGGATAAGGCTGCAATAATTGATTAACAACAGGGCTTGTTCTTCTGAATGTACCTGTTATTACAATCCGGTCTTTGATATCAATTTGATACGCATCCACTGTAAAATTCCAACCATTTATTTTGGATGTAAGACCAACACTATAGTTGTTAGATTTTTCTGCAGTTAAAGAAGGAATACCGAATGCTTTTGCGATATCACTATTGTTTCTAAACGTACCATTCTGTACAGGCACAAGTGTTGTTCCGTTAGAAACAAACACAGTTGACACGGCACTAAAGAAACGCTGGTGCATAGACGGAGCTCTAAAGCCATTGCTGAATGAACCACGAATGCTTAACGCATCTGCCACTTTATAACGCAAGGCAATTTTACCTGCGAAGTTGGAACCAAAGTCACTGTAGTTTTCAAAGCGGCCTGCAACATTTGCTAAAAAACGATCGGTAATATCACTTTCTAAATCAACATAACCACCAGTTACAGTTCTCCATTCATTCACAGCATTGCTTGGCTGAAAGCCGGGAAACACTTGTGCACCTCCTACTTTACCTGAGTTAGGATCGTAGTTTTTCCAGGAGGCTTCTTCACCTTCCTGTATCTGATAATTATCAAAACGTACTTCTGCCCCTGCCGCTACGTTGAACGATTTTAATCCAACCTGAGTACCAAAATCACGAGAGAAGTTCAGGTTTGTAGTATGCTGATTGAATACCAATGTACCTGCATAAAATTCAGTAGGAGCATTTTTACCTAAAGCATATTGAGAGGCATTATTGGTATTGGTAATTCTAAATGCAAATGAGTTGCCGCCGCTTGCCTGGCTTAAATCCCAATTCCATAATTTAATTTTCCCTTGTACGCCGGCAATGATGGATTTGTCTTTAATATTAGAGTTTATGTATGGCAAAAAACCATCAGGATATAGAGCAGTAATTACTTGTGTTGTTTGTATTGGATAACGATAGAAGCCTGCAGCCTTTCCTTTTCTCCAGTTCATGCTTCCTGTTACAAACACCTGTGTATTGGTGCTTAACGGAATACCGGCGTTTACTACAAAGCCACCATTATCCAATTGTGAATTACCAATAGCCATATTGTTCTTTCTGCTGAAACCACGTTGTGCAATAATGGCTTCATCCTGCAATGAATCGCTGGTGTATACACGGCCTCTATAATCACCTACACGGTTGGTTGGGTCACGATGGCGGAAATCACCGGAGATTGTTAAGAACCCTTGTGTTCCTAATTTAAACCCTTGTGTTAAACCAATTTGATTGGTTAATCCATCGCCTGCATAATACTTACCAGTGTGGCCATATAAGGTTGTGCCCTTTGTATTCTTTTTCAATACAACGTTGATTACACCACCAATGGCATCGGAACCATATTGAGAAGATGCACCATCACGCAACACTTCAATACGTTCAATGGCCTCTGGTGGAATTGAATTGAGATCAGTACCAACAGATCCACGGCCAATGGTTCCGTTCACATTCAGCAAAGCTGTATTGTAACGACGACGGCCATTCACCAATACCAATACCTGGTCAGGACCCAAGCCACGCAAGGTAGCAGGATCAATATGATCGGTTCCATCAGCTACAGTTTGTCGGGACGAGTTGTAAGAAGGTGCGATAAAATTCAACATCTGCGTAGGTTCAATCTGACCTGTTGCCTGTAAATCTCTTGCAGAAATTACATCTACCGGCACCGGAGTAAGTGTTGATGAACGCACCACGTTCGAACGTGAGCCTACAACTACCACACGGTTCAAATCGCCAGATTGCACCATATTGAAACTTACGTCCGACAAACCACCTGCAGGTACATTCAGTTGGAGTCGTTGTGTTTGCACACCGACGTAACTTACAATTAGTGTATAATTACCGGGAGCAACATTAATAGAAAAAGCGCCATTGGCATCGGTGATGACACCTTTTTTAGTTCCTTCTACCAAAACTGAAGCACCTGATAGTGGCAAACCGCTTGGATCTTTTACCACACCACGAACAGTGGTTGTTTGTGCAAAGCTTACGAACGAAGAAATGATGAGTAGTAAAAACAAGCCTGCACGTTGCAGCAGGTTACGTACTTGAAGTAGCATAAACAGTGTGTTTAATTATTGGTATTATTTATAACTATGACATGATTCTTAAAGATAGGGAAACCATAGCCAATTAAAAAGCTTTCAAACATGATTTGTAACTTAACGGTTCAATTAATATTGATACATGCGTTATCTTTTTTATTTATCTGCTTTCATTTTTTCCATTGCTTCTTGTACCAGCACCAAGTCTTTCGTTAATCCTTACAGTTATACTATCAACAAAAAAACACTGGCGACTCATGGAGCAGTAGTCTCTGCACATCCGTTAGCTAGTAAGGTGGGTGTAGCTATTATGAAAGAAGGTGGTAATGCAATTGATGCTGCTATTGCCACGCAATTAGCATTAGCAGTTGTATATCCCAATGCAGGTAATATTGGCGGTGGTGGTTTTATGGTAGCACAATTAGCTAATGGCGAAACGGTGGCATTAGATTATCGAGAAATGGCGCCGGCCTTGGCAAACAGAGATATGTATCTGGATAAGGATGGGAATGTAATAGAAGGCAAAAGTGTAAATGGTCATTTATCAGGCGGTGTTCCGGGAACTATTGCAGGCTTATTTGCCAGTACTAAATATGCCAAACTTCCTTTTAAAAAGTTGATACAACCAGCGATTGATTTGGCCGAGAAAGGATTTGTAATCACTGACCGTGAGGCGGCTTCCTTAAATGGAATACAGGATGATTTGATTAAATACAATACAACACATTCTGCATTTCAAAAACAAGGCAAGTGGAAAGCCAGTGATACCCTAATTCAAACAGACCTGGCGAACACGTTAAAAAGGATTCGTGATAATGGTGCCGCCGGATTTTACGAAGGGCAAACGGCGCAGTTAATTGTAGATGAAATGAAACGTGGCGGTGGCATCATTACCTTAAACGATTTAAAAAATTACCGGCCTAAATGGCGTACGCCGCATACGTTCAATTATAAAGGTTATACTGTAGTTGGCATGCCCATGCCAAGCAGTGGTGGAACATTATTACACCAGATGATGAAGATGGTAGAAAACAGGCCACTACCTTCTTACGGCTTTTTGTCACCACAGGCTATTCAATTAATGACCGAAGTAGAACGCCGTGCCTTTGCCGATCGTGCTGAATATATGGGTGATGCTGATTATTATGCAGTACCGCAAAAAGCATTAACAGATGAATCCTACCTTAAGAACAGAATGAGTGATTATGTACCAAATGTGGCAGGCAATAGTCAGCAAATAAAACCAGGCAGGTTGCCAAAAGAAAGTGAGCAAACCACTCATCTTAGTGTAATTGATGCACAGGGCAATGCGGTTTCTGTTACTACCACACTTAATAACTCATACGGAAGCAAAACAGTAATTGGGGGTGCCGGCTTTTTTCTGAATGATGAAATGGATGATTTTAGTGCCAAGCCTGGAGTACCGAATTTATATGGGGCAGTTGGCGGCGAAGCCAATGCCATTGCTCCTAACAAACGGATGCTGAGCTCTATGACGCCAACAATTGTACTAAAAAGTGGCAAACCTTATTTAGTTATTGGTACTCCCGGCGGCACTACTATTCCAACATCTGTTTTTCAGACGATCATTGACATTATTGATTTTGGGCTGAGCACAGAAGACGCAGTGTACAAACCAAAGTTTCATCACCAATGGTTGCCTGATCGCTTAGATGTTGAAAAAACGTTTCCGCATGATGTGCGAATAGCATTAGAAAAAATGGGCTATAAAATTTACGAACGTGGTGCTATTGGTAGAACAGAAGTAATTAAAGTGTTACCTGATGGTCGGTTTGAAGCGGTGGCAGATAACAGAGGTGATGACGGTGCTGAAGGATATTGATGATAAACAAACCGAAGGTACAAGAGTGCGACGCAACGAAAGTGCAATAGTAGCAATGTAGTTGACTAACAAATAGCTCTATGACCACAGAAAGCATCTATTTAGAAAGCTTAATTAAACGCTTGAAAGAATACAAAATATTAGGTGAAAAACATTTGCGCAATTAAACGACGAACAAATGTTGTATGAGCCAAATGAAGATGTAAACAGTATTGCGATCATTATTCAGCATTTGCATGGAAATATGCTAAGCCGCTGGACAAACTTCCTGACAGAGGATGGCGAAAAAGAATGACGACTGAGGGATGAAGAGTTTGAGGTGAAGCAACTAAGCAAAGGGGAAATAATTGATCTATGGAATAAAGGCTGACAAGTTTTCCTAACGACATTAGAGTCATTAATACCCGAAGATTTGCAAAAGACGATCGCCATTCGTCAACAGCCACTATCAGTCATCGATGCCATTAATCGGCAGTGAACTCATTATAGTTATCATATAGGTCAAATCGTATTTTTGGGCAAGTGCCTCAAAGGCAGTTCATGGCAGAGTTTATCTATTCCAAAGGGTGCATCACAACGGTATAATCAACAAATCATGCATGGAGATAAATCTTAATTACTATTTTTATCGTTAATGAACTTGTTATGATGAGACGATTTGCCCTAACCATTTGCTTTGTCTTGTTTAGTTTGATTGGGTTTTCGCAAGTATTATTTGGCGTTCATGCAGGTGTACATAACCATAGTGTAAATTATACCATCGGCGACACGACACAGCCTTCCACCGCTCAATTTGGCTACCAATTTGGGGTTAATTTGAAAGTCTTTTTTGAAGAGCGATTGTTCTTTAACCCGTTCCTGCTTTACAGCTTAAAAAAATACCAGGTTCGTTTTAACAGGCCATCTTACCCTCCTAGTGATGCAGCTATCAACAATGATGTTACCATGTACACGATTGAATTTGCGCCATTGCTTCAATATGACTTTTCTTACCATCCATCCCATTTTTTTATTCGCTTCGGACCATCGTTGGATGTAGGTGTTGGTGGTAGAGAAACATTTGATTTAAACAACAATACAAAACAGACACAAAACATCACTTATAGCAATTCTCAGTACAGTCGTTTTGCAGCTTCGGGTGTTATTCATTTAGGTTATGAAATCAACAACAACTTTTCCATTTTTGCCCATTACGAACATGGTTTTGTAAATAGAAGTAATGCGGACGACGGCCCTAAAATCTTCCATCGTACGGTTGGCATTTCTTTGGGAAAATATTTTGGGAAAAACCCAAACGTGTTTGATACCAGAGTGAAGCGTTAAGCTACCTCCTTTTCAATTACCTCTTTGGAAATCAGGTTTATTTGTTGCGAATGCAAAATGGCTTCTTCGTTATGTTTGAAAAAGCAGCAAGGCACTCCTTTACTTTCTATCTTACTTAATACTTCGCTGACCTTTTGATAATTGGTCTGGTGAATATTGCGTATGTAAACGGCCGCGATTTGCTTCGGGAAATGCTCAACCATAGATGAGTAGATATAAGAATCTTGTTGTGAGCTATCGCCTAATAAAACAAAACGTTGATCAGGATAATTTTCCAAAATCCGAACAATGCGGGAAAATTTTGTTCCATGATTATTTTGTCCTGTTTTGAATATTTGGGAAAGTTTTTTTAATTGGTTTAAAAAAAACACCTTCCGGCATTTTATTTACCCGGGCAAACTCCAAAATGTATTCATATAAATTCCACTCATTGCTTGAAACATAAAAAAAGGTTTGGTGCGTCGGGAGTAGTGTTACTTAAAGATAGAAGTTGGTAATGCCTTACCACACCTTCAAAAGGCTTTCTTGTTCGGGCATTTTGCGTGAACAACACCATCAATCGCTTACATAAGTTAGCCGAATGGGAAACTAAAAATGTATCATCAATATCGGAGATAAATCCATATTGCGTTTCATACGGAATATACACTTGCCTTTCTCAGTTGCAACTTCTTGTCCATTTGCAAAAGCCGTTATTATTACTTCGAACCAACCCTGTTTATCCAATGTGTCATCTTCCCAATCTATTTTAAAAAATCCGTCATTATCGGTAATTGCATTGCAGGTTTTTTCTTTCCATTGCAGTTGCACTGTTACTCCTTCATAAGGCTTCACACAAAACAATCGTAGCAAGGCCAAGGTATTCCTGATAAAATTTTTTTGGTAATGTTTTTTCGGCAACGGGCCTGAACGCAATACATGCCCATAAATGGTTAGCTTATTATTATGCCAATATCCATGATACAGTTTTATGGCCGGGCTCTTAGTAAGCCGTAGCCAGCGAAACAATTTTGTCTTCCAACTTTGGGGTTGGTCAATGGTTTGCATAGTTGGTGTAAGTATAAGAAGCATGCAAAAACTACTATTCATCATTAACCCTAATTCAGGGAAACAAAAAATAGCCTAGGAAGAAGAGATACAACGTACTTCAAAGATGTTGCCCACATAATGGAGTTTTATATTTTGTCAGGGAAGAATCATGCTACTTCTGTAAGGCACCACATTGAATGTACAAAGCCGGATAAAGTGGTGGCTGTAGGTGGCGACGGCACCATAAAACTGGTAGCACAAATTCTGAAAGGCACTTCAATCCCACTTGCTGTTATCCCGACAGGATCAGCCAATGGTATGGCTAAAGAATTAGGTGTACCTGTAGATGCTAACGCCGCTTTGAATATTGCTGTGGATGGCCAGGTACAAACAATTGATTTGATTAGAATAAACGACAAGGAAGATTGCATTCATTTAAGTGACATCGGTTTGAACGCTATGCTGATTAAGGATTTTGAAGATTCGGGTAGCCGTGGCATGTGGGGTTACGGCAAAGCATTAATGAAGGTTTTATTGAAGAAAAGAAAACTACATCTCACCATAAAAACAGATAAGGGAACCATCAAACGTGATGCTTATGGTGGTGTTTGCCAATGCCCGTACGTATGCAACAGGGGCTGTCATTAATCCGAATGATAACATTTCCGACGGCGTTTTTGAGATTGTTATTGTCCGAAAAATAAATGTATTTGAGTTGCTGCGTATGTTGTTGGTGCAAAAGAGTTTTAAATCAGATAACATTGAAATTATACAGACAAAAAATGTAGAAATCATTGCGCATAAAAAATCATTTTTCCAGGTGGATGGCGAATACCGTGGTAAGTTCAACAGAGTTATAGCCAAAATTGATCCTGCCGCTTTAAAGATTTTACTTCCTACCCGGAAACAAACTCAGCAAGGATGATAATGGCACAGTTTTTTCAATAATCTACAAAATCAAGATTATGGACAAATTAGAATTAAAAGGAAAATGGAATGAGATTAAAGGAAAAATCAAACAATCATACAGCCATTTAACCGATGACGATCTAAAGCATGAAGAAGGCAAGGAAGATGAATTGGTTGGACGGTTGCAGGAAAAAACAGGCAAAACAAGAGAAGCTGTGATTAATTGGTTGCGTTCGTTAGGATAGTCCTTTTCTACAATTCTTTATAGGCTCCTTATTCAGGAGCCTTTTGTTTTATTATAAATAATAAATCCGTTTATTCAATTTAACTAATCCTGCTCATCTACGGTTAAATTTGCGCATGCATTATGTTTCAGCAGAAGGATTGACGAAGGCGTATGGTATAAAACCTCTTTTCGAAAATATTTCTTTTCATATATCGGAAGGCGACAAGATTGCTTTGGTGGCAAGAAATGGCTCAGGCAAATCAACGCTTTTAAAAATTATTGGAGGCAAGGACACTGCTGATGAAGGAAAGCTTTGGCTAAATAAAAATGTAGAGACCGCCTTCTTTGAACAGGAACCGCAATTGATAGAGCATAAAACGGTTTTGGACAATATTTTCCATCACACTCACCCGGTAATCAATGTGATCAAAAAATACGAAGCGGCAGTAGATGAAGGGAATGAAACAGAGATCGCTTATTGTCTTAGCCAAATGGACGAAGTGGGCGCCTGGGATTTTGAAGCAAAGGTGAAACAGATTTTAGGCAAACTCAATATTCACCAACTACACCAAGATATTTCTACACTAAGCGGCGGACAGCGTAAACGTATCGCTTTAGCCAGAACACTGATCGATATTGGCTTTGAGCATAAGCATGTATTGCTGATCATGGATGAACCCACTAACCATTTGGATATTGAAATGGTGGAATGGCTGGAGCACTATCTGAATAAAGAAAATGTAACACTGCTATTAGTAACACACGATCGTTATTTTTTGGATGCTGTATGCGAAGAGATTTGGGAATTAGACGGAAGCAATTTATACACCTACAAAGGCAATTATCAAAACTATTTAGAAAAGAAGCTCCAGCGGGAAGAAAGTGAAGCAGCAAGTGTTGATAAAGCAAAAAATCTTTACCGGAAAGAATTAGAGTGGATGCGCAAGCAACCCAAAGCAAGAACGACAAAATCAAAAAGCAGGCAGGATGCCTTTTATGAAGTAGAAAAAAAAGCAAAGCAACAAATTCAGGAGCAGCAATTAACACTGCAAAACAAAATGAACCGCTTAGGTGGTAAGATTGCCGAGCTGAAAAAAGTATACAAAAGCTTTGGCGAAAAAGTGATCTTAAAAGGATTTGATTACACGTTTAAAAAAGGCGAACGTGTTGGAATTGTTGGTAAGAACGGCGCCGGCAAATCTACTTTTATCAATATGCTGCAAGGCATTGAACAACCTGATAGCGGCAAAATAAATATCGGCGATACGGTGATCTTTGGCAATTACTCACAATCGGGTTTGGAAATTAAAGAAGATATGCGGGTGATAGAGTATGTAAAAAATATCGCAGAAAATTTTCCATTAGCAAGTGGTGGATCGTTGAGTGCAGCGCAATTCCTGAACTTGTTTCTCTTCCCACCTGAGCAGCAATACACCTACATTAGCAAGTTAAGTGGTGGTGAAAAAAGACGTTTGCATTTATTAAGCATCCTCTTTCGCAATCCTAATTTTTTAGTATTGGATGAACCAACCAATGATCTAGATTTACCAACGCTTTCTGTTTTAGAAAATTTTCTTTTAGATTTCCAAGGCTGTTTGATCATTGTCTCGCATGATCGTTATTTTATGGATCGCCTGGTGGATCATTTATTTGTGTTCGAAGGCAAAGGCGTGATAAGAGATTTCCCCGGTAATTACAGCCAATATCGCATAGCAGAAAAAATGAAGGAAGAAGAAGAAACAATTGTTGAAAAGAAACAAGACCCAGCTTCAACTATCACTACGGTAAAAAAGAAATTATCCTACAAAGAGCAACGTGAATTTGAATTATTGGAAAAAGAAATTGCTACATTAGACAAAGAGCGAAAGGCACTTACATCAAAACTTTCTAATGCAGGCTTATCGTATGAAGAAGCGCAGAAAATTTCCGAACGTATTAGTACAATCAATGACCTGATTGATGAAAAAGAAATGCGCTGGTTGGAGTTGAGCGAACTTTCTTCTTAAGCTTTTCCCAAACGAAAATTTACTCTTTCAACTATATAATCAATCGGAATATTTTTCATGCATTTGAAATGTCCCTGCGGACAATAATTCTTTCCAAACTTGGTACAAGGTCTGCACCAAAGCTTATGCACCTGCACGTTATCAAAAGGAACAAGTGTTTGTTGGGTTAAAAATGCGGAACCATAATAGGGTCCCACACCAAAAGACGGAACTGTACTGCCCCACACAGCAATTACTTGTTTTTTAAAAGCAGCCGCAATATGCATTAGCCCTGTATCATGAGAGATAACCAATTTGGCTTTCCTGGTGAGGTCAGCACTTTCATTCAAAGAAAACTTTCCGCAGGCATTGTAAATCTTGATGGGATCCACGCTACTGATTTCTTCACCATCATTAAATTCTTCCTTTGCACCTAACAAAATAATCGGGTGATCAATCTTTGCACAAAGTTCTTTCAGCTTGTACGTTGGAAGCTTCTTATTGGTATACGAAGCGCCAATGACTACAGCAATATAACCGGCTGAGTGCGAAAGTGGAATATCACGTTGTTGCACCTCTTCTTCATTCTTAATAAAATAATCCATGCCCAAGCCATCATTATAAACTCCAAACGGCTGCACAGTTCGCATATAACGATCAACCACATGGATATCGGGCATTACATTCCACTTCAGCTTCGTGTAAATCAGTTTTTCAATATTCAATTTGTTAAAAGCATAGGCAGGAATAGCCAAATCCTTCTTTACCCGTAATGTTCTAAGATTTTTGTGGAGGTCAATGATGTAATCAAATTTTTCTTCTTTCAACTCTTCAATCATCTTGTCCCAATCATCTTGCAATACATGAATCTTATCAATGTAGGGATTGTTTGCAACTACCGTTTTAAAACCGGGCTTAGTTAAATAATGTACTTCAGCACCTTCCACTTGCGTTTTCAAACAACGAATAACAGGTGTGGTTAAAACGATGTCACCAATAGAAGAAAAACGGATGATCAAAAACTTCATAAGCTAGTAATCACTAATGAAAGCGAATGTACACGAATTGAATTCCAATTTATTCTTCGATATAATTTAATTCTTTACCAAATGTTTCATTTGAAAAAATTGCGGCTGTAACTGCAATAATCATCACAACAACCCCGGTAATCAAACCGGCATTTGTGTAAGATGTGCTTGCCTGCAAAGCAGTAAATAAAAGTGTAATCAGGTTTAATGAACCACGAACCATGTTGGGTGCAGTAGTAGCGGCCGTAGCTCTTAAATTGGTACCAAATTGTTCGGCTGCCAACTGTGAGATCTCACAGTACTGTGAG
>PSMG01000013.1:0-47415 GCA_040290035.1 Chitinophagaceae bacterium | reverse complement strand
CCTGCCATAGTTACAAATATTGCCCAGAAACCAGTGCCGAAACCTAGAAAGGCACAGATCCAATAAAGTTTGGTATCAGTTGCGTCATATAAATGAAAAAAGAACAAATAAATAGCAGTGGCAGTTAATCCATAAAAAATATAAAGTGCTTTTTTACGACTGCGGAGAAATTGACTAAGCAAACCAATAAGGATATCACCAATGGAAATAGCTGCATAGGCATACATTACTGCTTTACCAGTATCTATTTTTTCAAGAATGCGAAATTGCGTTGCGAACTTATTGGAAAAGCTTACCAAAATGCCAATAACGTACCATGTGGGCAAGCCTATCAGAATACTGAAAATATATTTGCGGAAACGTTTTGCATTATTAAAAAACATCAGAAAATTTCCTTTCTGTACTTTCATTTCTTTAATGGAATGATACATGCCTGATTCTGCAACACTAATGCGCAGTAACAATAACATGAAGCCTAACCCACCACCAATGAAATAACAGGTACGCCAATCAAATGTTTGTTTTAAAAAATAAGCAACTACTGCTCCGGATAACCCAATACCCGCTACCATGGAAGTAGCAATCCCTCGCTTTTCTTTTGGTAATAGTTCCGAAACCAAGGTAATGCCTGCGCCTAATTCTCCTGCTAAGCCAATGCCTGCAATGAATCGGCAAATAATATACTGTGGTACAGTATGAACAAAACCATTGGCAATATTAGCAATAGAATAAAGTAAAATAGACCCGAACAAAACACTTAATCTTCCCTTTTTATCGCCATAAACACCCCACACAATTCCACCAATCAACAAACCAAACATTTGAATATTGATGATCAGCAAACCTTTACTGTCTACTTGCTCCGGTGTTAATCCTAAACTGCTCAAACTTGGCTGACGCAGAATACTAAAAGCAAGCAAATCGTAGATATCAACAAAATAACCCAATGCGCCAACAATTACTGGCAGTGAAAGAATTTTGTAATCACGTGTGTTCATTAAGACAGTTCGTTTGGTTTCTTTTTCTTAGCGAATAATAGCTTGTATAAAATAGGTAATGTTGTAATTAAAATAATACCAATCGCAATGCCCTCGATATGATCCTTCAGGCTGAAGTGAAAACGATTCATTACCCAGGTTTGCAAAAAATGTCCGCCTAATATCATGCTGCTTACCCAGACAATGCTTCCTAAAACATTATACAGCACAAACACGCTACGCTCCATGCGTACTACGCCAGCCACGATTGGTGCAAAGGTTCTGATGATGGGTAAAAACTTCGCTAAGAAAATAGTGGCCTTTCCATACTGATGATAAAAATCAGTAGCACGAACAAGATGTTTTTTTCTAAAGAACCAGGTTTCCTTTCGATCATATAAAAGAGGTCCTGTTTTTCTACCAAACCAATATCCAACCATATTACCTAAAACAGAGACAATAATCACCAACAAGATAACAACATATGGCAAGCCGAAAAATTGTTCGGCTAACTGATCCAGCCAAATGCCCGCCGCAAAAAGTAATGAATCACCCGGCAAAAAGAAACCAACAAATAATCCCGTTTCCGCAAACACCACAAACAGCAAAACATACAAGCCGCCATTATTGATGACCCAATCAATGAACTGCTGTATAAACCCTTGCAATAATGTTATATGTATCATAGTCGTCTTCTCGTCTTTTTAAATGATTAGGCATTTACATTGTGTACATGGTGATCGTGGTGATGATGATTGCTTAGTTCACCTTCCCATTTGCTTACTACGCTTGTTGCTAATGCATTTCCCAACACATTTGTCATAGTGCGGAACATGTCGCAAAAATGGTCGATCGGTAAAATTAAGGCCACCCCTTCTGGTGGAATTTTAAACATAGCGCAAGTTGCTAACACCACGACTAATGAAGCTCTCGGCACGCCGGCAATTCCTTTGCTAGTCAACATTAATACCAACAACATGGTCAATTGTGTTCCCAAGGTAAGATCGATACCATAAGCTTGCGCAATTGCCAAAGATGCAAAGGTCATATACATCATGCTCCCATCAAGGTTGAATGAATACCCTAATGGTAAAATGAACGCAACAATTCGGTCTCTGCAACCAAAGCGTTCTAATTCTTCTGTAAGCTTAGGAAATACTGCTTCGCTGCTTGTGGTGCTAAAAGCAATCAACATAGGTGAGCTAATACGTTTTAATAACACAGGCATCCTTTTGCCTAATACCAAAAATCCTGCTGCCATTAAAACAACCCACAATAAGGCAATACCTAATAAGAAGAAACCATAATAACGTAAGTAAAAATTGAAAATGCCCAGCCCTTTTGAAGCAACTACAGAAGCAATAGCGCCAAATACACCAACAGGTGCAAAATTCATCACGTAATTCACCATTTTTAAAATGATGTGCGATGCAACATCCAGTCCTTTAATGATAGGTTTAGTATAATCACCAATATTAGCTGCGGCCACTCCAAAAAAAATCGAGAATACTACCAATTGAAGCATTTCATTATTTGCCATTGCTTCAATAAAACTTTTAGGGATGACGTGTTCCACAAAGTTTTGTAAGGAAAAGCTTTGCGTTTTGCCTGCCAGATCTTTTAAACCTGCTGTATCTGCTTGTGATAAATTTATGTATTGCCCAGGGCGAAAATAATTTACGAGCATCATTCCAATTAAAAGAGAAATCAATGATGCTGTAATGAACCAAAGAATTGCTTTGCCTCCTACTCGGCCTACTGTTTTCATATCGCCCAACTTAGCAATGCCCACTACCAACGTGGTGAACACTAACGGCGCAATGATCATCTGCACCAAACGAATAAAAATATTGCTTAACAATTTTATGTTGGTAGCAAAACTATTTTTCAACTCCGGAGATGCTTGTTGGTTGATTAAATACCCAGCAAGTACGCCAAGTATCATAGCAACAAAAATCCATAACGTAAGCCTGTTCGATTTACTCATACAGTAAGCAAATTAGATATTCTGAAGGTTGAAAGTTAAGGTTGAAAGTTAATGCAGCAAAGAAATGGTATTTACGTCAAAACTTCCGCTTGTGTAAAACATTGTACCTGCTTTAGTAATTATTGCTTTATTTTACGAGCTTAAATTATAATTCACTTGCTATGAGTTTATTTGTCAGAAAACCAATGTCTGTCTTAATGAATGAGGCAGAAGAAACAGGAACACACACGCTGAAAAGAAGTTTAGGAGCGGGAGGATTGATAGCACTTGGAATTGGAGCCATCATCGGAGCAGGCTTATTTTCTATTACAGGTATGGCTGCAGCTAATCATGCTGGACCTGCTATTACTATTTCTTTTGTAGTTGCTGCTTTAGGTTGTCTTTTCGCTGGTTTATGCTATGCAGAATTTGCATCTATGATTCCTGTAGCGGGAAGTGCTTATACTTACTCTTACGCTACAATGGGCGAATTTATTGCTTGGATAATTGGATGGGACCTTGTGCTTGAATATGCGGTTGGCGCTGCTACGGTTGGTATTAGCTGGAGCCGTTATTTGGTTAAGTTTTTAGAAGGATTTGACGTTCACCTTCCGGTTGCTCTAACACTAGGCCCTTGGGACGGTGGTATCATAAATCTCCCCGCTGTTTTTATAATTGTTTTAATGAGCTTATTGCTGATTAAAGGAACCAAAGAAAGTGCTACAGTAAACGGTTTTATAGTAGCATTAAAGGTTGCTGTAGTTCTTGTATTCATCTTTCTTGGATGGAAGTATATTAATAATGCTAATTATAATCCTTACATCCCAGATAATGCTGGCACATTCGGAACCTTCGGATTTAGCGGAATTATTAGAGCTGCGGCAATCGTATTTTTTGCTTATATAGGATTTGATGCAGTAAGTACTGCAGCACAAGAAGCAAAAAACCCGAAGCGAGACATGCCTTGGGGAATTTTAGGTTCCTTAGCTATCTGTACTGTATTGTATATTCTCTTTGCTCACGTGATGACAGGAGTAACAAGCTATACAACATTTGCTGGTAAGGATGGCATCGCACCAGTAGCGGTAGCTATTGATCATATGGGCAAAGCAGATGCGACCGGCACTATTCAGCCTGATTATCCATGGCTGAACCGTGCTATTATTGTGGCCATCCTTGCAGGGTATGCTTCTGTTATTTTGGTCATGCTCATGGGACAGAGTCGTGTCTTCTTTAGCATGAGCAAAGATGGCTTAATTCCAAAAGTCTTTTCAAGCGTGAACCCTAAAACGCAAACGCCTGCTAAAAACAATTTATTATTTATGGCTTTTGTTAGCGCTTTTGCTGCATTTGTACCAGCAAGAGTAGTCGGTGAGATGACAAGTATAGGAACGCTTTTCGCCTTTATACTTGTTTGTATTGGTGTTTGGGTGATGCGCAGAAAAATGCCTGAAATTTCAAGATCATTTAAAACGCCAATGGTTCCGCTAGTTCCTATTTTAGGCATTTTTACCTGCTTATTCATGATGGTATTTTTGCCAATGGACACGTGGATACGCTTACTTGTATGGATGTTAATAGGGATGGATATTTATTTGGCTTATGGTGCAAAAAACAGCCATTTAGGTAACGGTACAACTATAAGAAAGGGAATGAAAATAGCAAGATATACGGGCATAGGTTTAGCAGCAATATTGATAATAGTAGGCTTCCTACACCAATACGTTATGGGATTCGACAATGACAGAACTTTGCTTTACATTTCGATTGCGTTTGCATTTATTCATTTCTTCGTTTTCGCAAATAGATTAGGCAGACCTGAACCTGTAAATGATGGTGAAGCCATAAATCCCATGGAAAACAGATAATTATATTATAAACATTTGAAAGCCGCTGCATCAGCGGCTTTTTCTTTTGTAATCAGTACATTTGCGGCGCTTTGACGTATAAAATGTTGGTACGCTACGCAATGGCTCGGTAGCATTTCTGAAGTACAAATAAGGTAACTCAACAGGCTACGATATTAGCAATGAAGCAAATAAGAAAAATGAAATCAAAGCAATAATTACAAACCAGAAATTATAACAAGTATATGGGTCGCATATTTGAAGTAAGAAAGAGTACCATGTTTGCCCGCTGGGACCGCATGGCAAAACAATTTACCCGAATTGGAAAAGAAATTGCTATCGCTGTAAAAGCCGGTGGCCCTGATCCAAACACCAATCCTGCGCTTCGCCGTTGCATGCAAAACGCAAAGGCAGTGAACATGCCGAAAGATCGTGTGGAAGCTGCAATCAAAAGAGCGATGGGTAAGGAAATGGAAAACTATGAGGAGATTTTGTACGAAGGTTATGGTCCGCATGGTGTGGCTATTTTAGTGGAAACTGCAACCGATAATCACGTACGTACGGTTGCCAATGTGAAAGCTATTTTTAATAAAGGTGGTGGATCGTTAGGTAATAGCGGTAGTGTTGCATTTCAGTTTAAAAAAATGGGTGTGTTCAAGTTAAATCCACAAGGTTTGAATACAGAAGATTTAGAATTAGAGTTAATTGATTTTGGATTGGAAGAATTAGGTGAAGGCACTGGTGAAAATGGTGAAGATGTAATTGTGTTGCGTTGTGCCTTTAATGATTTTGGCAACTTGCAAAAAGCATTGGAAGAAAAAAGTATTCATCCGTTAAGTGCAGAAGTAGAATGGATCCCGACAACAACGGTAGAATTATCAGAAGACCAGGCACAAGATGTATTGAAACTGGTGGATAAGCTGGAACAAGATGATGATGTACAAAAAGTATTTCATAACTTACAATAACTGAAGCCCCGTACCAAGCGGGGTTTTCTATTCATGCGGGAACATCCAATTATATTATTCGACGGCATTTGTAATTTTTGCAATAGCGCTATCAATTTTGTTTTGAAACAAGATAAAAAAGATGTGTTTCGCTTTGCTCCTTTACAATCTGAAGCAGGGCAACTGCTGCTGGAACAATATGGGTTATCAAAAGAAGACTTTGACTCGTTCGTTTTAATTGACGGAGGCAAAGTGTATAAAAAATCAGCCGCTAGTTTGCAAGTGATGAATAGGCTTCCCTGGTATTGGAAGGAAACGCAGGTATTGAGAATTGTTCCCTCCTTCCTACGTGATTCGATTTATGACTTTATTGCCTGCAACCGTTATAAGTGGTTTGGCAAGAGAGAAGCCTGTATGGTTCCAACGCCAGAGATGCGCAATAGGTTTTTAGATTGATGTCACATCAATTTGTCCCTGCATAAACAGCACGCACTTTCCACTCATAAAGACTCTATCTCCTAGTAACTCGCATTGCAAATCGCCACCACGAGCTGAAAGTTGTTGGCAGAATAGTTTTGTTTTATTCAACTTGTCGCTCCAGTAGGGAACAATGTTGCAATGTGCTGAACCAGTTACCGGGTCTTCCGGAATACCGGCACCGGGATAAAAACAACGAGAAACAACATCAGCTTCATGTCCTTTGGCAGTAACAATGACACCAATGGTATCTAACTCTTTCATTAGCGTATAATCGGGCTCGCAGTTTCGCACTGCTTCTTCATTAGGCAGCACCACAAAATAGTCTCTTGAACGAAGTACTTCAACAGCCGTAGATATGTTGAGCGATGGTAATAATTGCTCAGGTACAGCACAAGGCTCTGGCATGCGTGAAGGAAAGTCCAAAGTGTAGACACCGTCTTTTGTAATTGCCCGTAATGAACCCACTTTTTGCGTAGTGAAATTGATCTCCTGGATATGTGGTTCTAAAAAGTTTTTAATTATATAGGAAGAAGCTAATGTAGCATGTCCACATAAATCAATTTCATATTCGGGAGTAAACCAGCGAATATGATAACCCACATCTGTCTTAACGATAAAAGCAGTCTCGCTAAGGTTATTCTCCATTGCAATTTGTTGCATTAGATTATCATCAATCCAATCTTCCAATGGAATAATAGCTGCAGGATTTCCTTTAAATACTTTTTCAGCAAAAGCATCAACCTGATAGATTTTGAGAACCATAGCTCGCTAGATTTATGTATAAACAAGGTTTCAATAATTATTCTTGCATCATTGCCTTAATAACGGCTTCAATTTCTTCAGCATTGGGCTTACTGAAATAATCGCCATCGCTACCATATGCAGGACGATGTGCTTTTGCAGTAATCGTTCTTGGGGCAACATCTAAATAACGATAACCACCTTGTTCTTCCATTACTTTATTAAACATATAAGCAGCGGCCCCGCCGGGCACATCTTCATCAACAAAAACAATTCTATTTGTCTTCTGTAGTGAGTTTAAAATTTTATGATGGATATCGAATGGCAATAAAGTTTGTACATCCACTATTTCGCAACTAACCCCCTGCTTTTCTAAAATGGTAGCAGCATCCTGAACGATACGTAATGTTGAGCCATACGAAACGATTGTCACATCTTCTCCTTCCTTAATTACCTCAGGTACTCCTAATGGAACTGTATAATCAAGAAGATTAGAGATCAATTTTTCTTTTAAACGATAACCGTTCAAACATTCCACAACAATTCCAGGATCGTTGCCTTGCAACAACGTGTTGTACATACCAACCGCTTGTGTCATATTACGCGGTACGCAAACATGCATACCACGTAAAGCGTTGATGACAACACCCATAGGCGAGCCACTATGCCATATACCTTCTAAGCGATGACCGCGAGTACGAACAATAATAGGACAGCTTTGTTGCCCTTTTGTTCTATAGTGAAGTGTAGACACATCATCACTCAATGGCTGCAAACCATAAAGTAAATAATCTAAATATTGTATTTCAGCAATAGGACGTAAACCACGCATCGCCAAACCAACGCCTTGTCCCATGATGGTTAATTCACGAATACCCGTATCGAAAATTCGTTGCTCACCATATTTTGCCTGCAAGCCGGAGAAGCCTTGGTTCACATCACCAATATAACCGAGATCTTCACCAAAAGCAACTACTTTCGGATTAGCTGCAAACAATTCATCAAAGTATTTATTTAATACCTCAAAGCCATTAATGGTTGGTGCATCATCCGCAAATTGTGCCTTTGTTTCAGTTATATTCAATGCACTCTTTGGCCCTTCGTTGTATAAATAAGTGTTGAATAATTCTTTGTTTTGCTTCAGTAGATCATTGTAATATTCTTTCAACCAGTAAGCAACATCGCTTGATCCTACCAAATCCAAGGTCGCATTTAAAATACGCATTACATCGCGACGCAATGGCTCTTTAATACCTTTTAGTTCATTGATCAATACTTGTAAGGCTTGAGCATGTTCTGAGTTATTCGCAACAGTATTAATCAAATCAATAGCACGTTCTACCTGATTTTTAATAGGCGACAAATACTCCTCCCATGCACGGTTCTTTTCTTCACGCACCCATGTTTTAGCTTCTTCTTCAATGCTTGCCAATTCTTCTTCTGTAGCCAAAGCATTAGCTAAGATCCATTCACGCATTTTTTTATTTCCATCCCACTCTTTTTCCCACTCTATTCTTTCAGGAGATTTATAACGTTCGTGGCTTCCAGAAGTAGAATGGCCTTGAGGCTGCGTAATTTCTTCAACATGAAATAAAACAGGCGTATGGGTTTCTCTTGCCAAACGAATACCCTCTTCAAAAGCTTCGCACATACCGGCATAGTCCCAGCCTTTTACCGTGTAAATATTAAACCCGTTAGTGCCTTCAGACTTCTGAAAGCCTTTCAAAGCTTCGGAAATAGAAGCTTTGGTAGTTTGATATTTTTTAGGAACAGAAATTCCATAACCATCATCCCAAACAAAGACCGCCAATGGCACTTGTAATACCCCTGCAGCATTGATGGTTTCCCAGAACTGTCCTTCGGAAGTAGAAGCATCGCCAATAGTGCAAAAGCAAACCTCGTTGCCTTCATCGGAAAGTGTTTTTAATTGGTGCAAAGAATCAACATTTCGAAACACTTTTGAAGCAAACGCCAAACCCAAACCTCGTGTCATCTGACCTGCAGTTGGCGCTATGTCAGAAGAAACATTCTTTCTATTTACCAGATCTAACCATTCACCATCTTCCCCAACAAACTTTGTAGCAAAGTGTGCATTCATTTGGCGGCCAGCACTGAATGGATCATGTTCGATGTTTGGATCGGCATATAACTGCGCAAAAAACTGTTGCACCGTAGCCAAACCTGAAGCGAACATGAAAGTTTGATCTCGGTAATAACCCGAACGGAAATCGCCGGGACGGAAAAATTTCGCCATCGCCACTTGCGCCACCTCTTTGCCATCACCGAAAATGCCAAACTTGGCTTTGCCGGTCAATACTTCTTTTCTCCCTAGCAAACTGGTTTCCCTGCTAACACAGGCCCATCGATAATCATGCAGCACTTCTTCACGAAAATTATTGAAAGAAAGTTGGTCCAAAGAAGCATTCGTCTCGAAACTATTTTCCATTGGGCAAAAATAGGCGAAACGGCCTACTCAAGCCACCGTTAAAAATTGGCAAATTATCGACGGGGCTATAGAACAATACGGGATTATTGTATTTTTGGAAACCATAGCTTTCTGTTATGAAAAAATATTTTGTTTTACTAGTCCTACTTTTTGTTTTGGTAAATGCCCAGGCTCAAATTGAATCAAAGCCTGCCGATGTACTTATAATTAAGGAAACAGAACATGATTTTGGTAAAATTCCTCAAGGCAAACCAGTATATTATTTCTTTGACATTGCTAACGCAGGTGATAAGCCTTTTAAATTAGATAATGTGCAGGCTAGTTGCGGATGCACAACACCTGAATGGAGCCATGATGAAATTGCTGCCGGCGGTAATTCAAAAATAAAAGTCGGTTACAATGCAGCCGCTGAAGGTTATTTCGAAAAATTTATCACGATCACATACAACGGAAATCAAATAAAACAAATCAAGATAAAGGGAACTGTTTGGAAAGCACCTGTTGGGGCTGCTCCGGCAAACGCTTCTATTCAATTTTTAAAACAACAAACTCAATAACAATGAAAAAAATCCTTTTGGTTGCTGCAGCTTTTATTGGCAGCATAGCTGTAAATGCACAAGAGAAAAAAGTAGACGAAGTAATTAAGGTCACTACAGAAAAGTACGACTTTGGTAAAATCAAACAAGGCGTACCTGTAAGCACTTACTTCGAAGTTAAAAACATCAGCGACAAACCTGTAGTAATCGAAAACGCTTGGGGTTCTTGCGGTTGTACAACTCCAGAAGTTCCTAAAGAGCCAATTGCTCCAAATTCAACAGTTAAGTTAAAAGTAAACTACAATGCTGCTGCAATGGGTCAGTTTACCAAAGATGTATCTATTAAATTAGCTGGTGTTACCGAAGTAAAGAAGGTTTCTATCACTGGCGAAACAATGGAACCTACTGCTTACGATGCCTGGGCGAAAGACATGAAAGAACATGCTGATGCTAAGGCTGCTGAAGCTGCTAAAGTTCAGGCTGCTGCTGTTACTGCTCCAGTAAAAACAAAAACAAAGACTAAAATAAAAACAAACAAAAAATAATTGCTTGTTTAACATAGCTTCATCCCCGCACTATTGCGGGGATTTTTATTTATCCCCTACATCAGAAGACAGCCCCTTTATCTTTGCAACTTATTTGCCCGATCCATGCAGTTTAGATCACAGAGTTTATCGCCTTTAAATCATAAAGAATACAGGCTTTATATTTTCGTACGTTTTTTTTACATCATGGCATTACGAATGGTGGCGACAGTAGTTGCTTACCAATTATTTCACCTCACGAAAACCTCTTTTTCGATTGGTATTGTTGGATTATCGGAATTCATACCAGTATTTTCATTGGCGCTACATGCTGGCCATGTAATAGACCGATCGGATAAACGAACCTTACTCCTCAAAGTCATTCTCTTCTATTCACTTTGTATTATTGCTTTGGCAGTGGTAACGTTGCCATCCATAGAGCAACAATTATCGGTAAAAACATTAGCGTTGTTATTTTATGTGATCGTATTTTTCACCGGAGTTATTCGGGCTTTTGCCGGGCCTACTTCCAGTGCGATTATTGCACAATTAGTTCCAAGAGATATTTTGCATTTTGCTGCCAACATCAGCTCCACTACATGGCTTTCCGCATCTATCTTAGGTCATGCCTCTGCCGGCCTTTTAATAGCTGGTATTGGTGTAAACAAAACTTTCTTTGTGATTCTTGCATACGTGTTGATTGCCGCACTTGCACTACAAAAAATTGCTAAGAAACCCATTGTACACAACAAGCCTAATATGAGAGCTTGGGAAAGCGTGAAAGAAGGTATTGCTTATGTGTTTCGACATAAAGTAATGTTAGGCGCTATTTCTTTGGATTTGTTTGCCGTACTATTTGGAGGTGCAGTTGCCCTGATACCAGAAGTGACTGATCGTATTTTGAAAGTTGGACCGATTGGTTTTGGTTGGCTGAATGCTGCGATCGATATTGGTTCTGTTATTACTATTGCAACACTTACGTTCAGGCCTTTACGACACAGGCAAGGACAAATACTGTTGTATGCTGTAAGTGTGTTTGGACTTTGTATAATTGTGTTTGGCCTATCTAAATTTTACCTTCTTTCGTTTGCTGCTTTGGTAGTAGCTGGCATGGCCGATGGCATTAGTGTAGTTACCAGGGGAAATATTATGCAGCTTACCACGCCAGATGAAATGCGTGGAAGGGTGAGTTCGGTAAACTCTATGTTCATTAATTCGTCGAATGAATTAGGCCAATTTGAAAGCGGCTTTACAGCAAGAGCAATGGGAACAGTTCCGGCAATTGTCTTTGGAGGTTCTATGACCATTATTGTAGTAATACTTACCTGGTTAAAGGCACCGGGCTTACGTAAGTTCGAATATTAGTATTGAATAATACGCAATAAAAAATCCCGCAATGATGCGGGATTTTTTATATTCAGTAGAGAACAATTAAGCGATCTCAACGTCAGCACCAGCCTCTTTCAACTTGTTAGCGATGTCTTCAGCAGTTGCTTTATCAACGCCTTCTTTGATTGGCTTTGGAGCGCCGTCAACTAAGTCTTTAGCTTCTTTCAAACCTAAGCCAGTTAAGTCTTTAACGATCTTAACTACGTTCAATTTAGAAGCACCACCTGATTTCAGGATTACATTGAATGAAGTTTTTTCTTCAGCAGCAGCAGCACCAGCGCCGTCGCCACCACCAGAAACTACAACTGCAGCAGCAGCTGGCTCAATGCCGTATTCTGATTTTAAGAAATCAGCCAATTCCTGTACTTCTTTTACAGTAAGGCCTACTAATTGTTCTGCAAGATTTTTTACGTCTGCCATTTGATTTTAATTTTTACCGTCTTCATTCCACAGAGGTCCGACGGCGAGTTTAAAAAAATTGTTTATTGAAAAGCCTTAGTTGCCTAAAGCATTATTCCTTATTCAGCAGCTGGAGCTTCAGTGCCAGCAGCTTGCTTTTCGTGGTGGTGCAACAAGCCAGCCAGTACACGCTTAGCAGGCGATTGCAACAAGCCAATCACTTCGCCGATCAATTCGTTCTTCGTTTTGATCTTTGTTAATGCAGCTAAGTTGTTATCACCACTATAAATATCACCATTGATGAAAGCAGCTTTTAACTCAGGCTTCTCTCCTTTGCTTTCTGTGCGGAAAGAAGAGATGATTAAAGCTGGTTCTTTGGGATTCTCAGAGAACAACAATGCAGTTACATTATTCAAAGAGTCGAATACTCCTGTATAGCTGTCGTTGTTTAAAGATTCCAAAGCTTTTTTGATCAATGTATTTTTTGCAACACGCATCTCCACATTCTTGCTGAAACATGCACGGCGTAATTTGCTCACTTGCTCTACGGTAAGTGATTCAGTATTGGTAACATAGAAGTTGCTGTACTGAGAAAACTTCTCTTTCAACTCTCCTATGATCTCATTTTTTTGTTCTTTAGTCATTGCTTAAGATTTTTAATGTTTAGGCTTCGACGGGCTCAGCCGGACAAACATTATTAGTGAACAAAAGATTTAGTGTCTATTGCAATACCAGGGCTCATTGTAGCAGCCATGGTTAAACCTTTCAAATAAGTACCCTTTGCTGTTGAAGGCTTTGCCTTGATAATTGCATTGATCAACTCCTGAGAGTTAGCAGCAATTTTATCAGGAGAGAAAGATACGCGGCCGATAGAAGCATGTACGATACCTGCTTTATCTACCTTAAATGCGATCTTACCACCTTTTACTTCCTTCACAGCAGCAGCCACATCGTTGGTAACGGTACCTGTCTTAGGGTTAGGCATCAGGTTACGAGGACCGAGGATCTTACCCAGACGACCAATTTTAGGCATTACAGCCGGAGTAGACACGATAACGTCTACATCTGTCCAGCCACCTTCGATCTTTTGTACGAATTCATCTAAACCTACGAAGTCAGCACCAGCACCTTTGGCAGCAGCTTCCTGCTCAGGACCGCAAAGCACTAATACTCTTTTTGTTTTACCAGTACCGTGAGGCAAGGTTACTGTACCACGAATAGCCTGGTCAGCTTTTTTAGGATCTACGCCTAAACGGATATGTAAATCAACAGACGCATCGAACTTAGTAGTGTTTACTTCTTTAACCAATGCAGAAGCATCTTTTAAAGAGTATACTTTGTTCGCATCAACCTTTGCGTTTGCCGCTTTTCTTTTTTTAGGAATGAATGCCATGATTAATTCTTTTTAATAGTTCAATAATTATTTAGCAGGGCCTCCTTCTACTGTCAAACCCATGCTACGAGCTGTACCGGCTACCATGGAGGCAGCGCTTTCCAAAGTAAAGGCGTTTAGATCGGCCATTTTATCTTTAGCGATCTCTTCTACCTGTGCCCAGGTAACCTTGCCTACTTTCTGGCGGTTTGGCTCTTTTGAACCACTCTGAATTTTAGCGGCTTCCTTTAGCTGAACGGCTGCGGGAGGAGTTTTGATGATAAAGTCAAATGACTTATCGGAGTAAACTGTTAGTAACACGGGAAGCACTTTTCCCATTTTGTCTTGTGTCCTTGCATTGAACTGCTTGCAGAACTCCATGATGTTTACACCTTTGGAACCCAATGCCGGACCAATTGGAGGTGCAGGGTTAGCCTGGCCACCCTTGCACTGGAGCTTTACATAGCCAGTGATTTCTTTTGCCATTTTCTTCAATTTATTGGTTCAAGCGACGGTTCATCTCAGCGACTACTACGTCTCCCAAATTCCTTGTTTCCGCCGAGGCGGAGTTTCGAAAGAACTAATTGGGGGTGCAAAAGTAGGGAAAGGATTGGAGATTTCAGATTGGAGATTAGAGATTTTTTGAAAGGAAGGCGCTATTTAACATAATACCACCTGCCTCTGGGTGTCACTGTACTGCTTTATAAGTGGGCTATCCAGCCGTGAAGTATGCTTTAGCTACGAAGGATGGATGTTTTTCTTTTAGTTTCGACTATGTTACTTTTTGTTTGTCCAAAAAGTAACCAAAAAGGACCCGCTGCCACAACTGCTCCGCTGCTTTTTCCAAGGCCGGCGCACAGGGAAAGAATATGACGTTTATGTGCTTTGTTTATCGTCGGTAGTGAGCCATAAAGGAGCAAGATGCTGGAGGCGCTGGTATTGCGCTATCCTGTTCCTACAGCATGGAGCCTCTGGAGATCATGCACAATAAGGTGCTGGAGGAGGGTTTTAGGTGGTAGGAGGTCAGAGATCGGAAGTCAGAAGTCGGAGGTTTGCTGCCCGTCAGCCTTTGAGGACTTAAAATGATAAAAGAGCTTTATTATTAATGCATTTTTGTTCCCTACCGTTCCTTGTAGTGCCCTAAGCGAACCTCACCCTTTTGAGTGATTGTAGGTTTGCTTGCTTCTTCTACCGTTGCCTTGCATAACTGAGTTGCAAGAGCCATGATTTATGCTCTGGCTTCCTTCTCTTGTGCTTGTTGATTGCTTGCCACCCATATCGACTTTGTTGTTTTGATGGCTATTATTGTCTTCTGATTGTGGACCTCTGTTTTTATTTCTATCTGTCATAATAACTAGTTTTTAGATTAAGAACAAGAACTATTCCTGTTAGTGTTGTTTTGATCTTTTCGATCCCATAAACAACAGCGCTAATACACCTAATGCCTGGAAAGCAAAAGGCGGTTTCTTATGGGGATAATTTGTATTTGGAATAATGGGTTGTGGCTTTGGCAGTGGGTTTTGAATAGCTGCCACTGCTTCTTTCGGATCTTTATTTTTTTGTATTTGCTTCCATTTCTTGTAATGAGGTTTGGCTGTTGCCTTCTACGGTAACCGTTTTTGCTACTACAGCATAATGTATAGGTACGATATGCGAACCAAATTTTAAAGCGTAGGCCTTTGTGAACTCTGCACCAAAGTATAGAATGATAGAAGAATAATACACCCAAACCAACAGCACCACTAACGATCCTGCGGCCCCATATGTACTGCCTACATTCCATTTATTGATGTACAAACCAATGGCGAACTTACCCAACATAAAAAGTAATGCGGTGAAGATGGAACCAGCAATGATATCCTTCCATTTAATATGTGCATCGGGTAATACTTTGAAGATAACTGCGAAGAGTGTAGCTGTAACACCCAAGGTAATTACGAGATTCAAAATGTAAAACAATACCACCGTTACGCCTGGTAAAAAGTTTTTTAACCGTGCATTCAAACCTTCAATTAAAGCTGAAGCTGTTAGTGATACCAATAATAAGAAAGCTAAACTGCCCACTACTGAAAAAGAAGGCAAACGGTTTTTCACCATCGCCTTCCAACCTGCATTAGGTTTGGGTTTGATGCCCCAAATGGTGTTGATAGAATCCTGCATTTCGACAAACATAAAGGTGGCACCAATGATTAAGGTAACAAAGCCTATAATAGCGCCGATGGTCCCTTTGTTGCCCGAAGAAGCATTCTTGATAATGTCTTGTATTTGTTTGGGGGCATCGCGGCCAACCAGTCCTTGTATCTGGTGCTGAATAGTGCCCTGCACTGCTTCCTGTCCAAAGAAAATACCCGCTAATAAATAAGCACCAATAGCAATGGACCAATAGAAAAAACAGTATAGTAAGCCAGCAAAGCGCTGAGTTTAGTGATCTTATCTTCAGAAAAACCTTTAAACGAATCTTTCAAAGCCTGCCACACAGCTTTTACGGAGAATTTCTTTTTCATTCGTTATTCTTTTGTAGTTGGGGATGCAAAAAAAGTCGCCAAAGGGAGGGGATTGTTCAATGTTTGAGTTCTATTTGGTCCGTATAACCACTTAATTGAAGATGAATTGTGTAACCAACTGTATTGCTACTATCAAACTTCGCTTGCGTCGCACACTTGTACGTTCGGTAATGCTATTGAGCACTGTTCAACCGTACTCCACGAGTTAATGGTCATCCAGAACCAAAAGTGGATAGAGATAGGTTCAATAAATCATCTCTACTAATCTTTTTATTAATCCTGATTCTTTAATTGAACTTAAACGGAGCTACCATTTCAAAGGCAGGAATATTTACTTCAAATACTTCTTTGGTGTGAAGGTTTTCCATAGTGTAGGTGCCGTGCATTCTACCCATTTCTGAGTGCAGGTTACAACCACTTACGTACTGGTATTCATCGCCTGCATTGATCACAGGTTGCATACCTATTACACCTTCGCCTTCTACTTCGCGGTAACTGCCATTGCTATCGAATATATACCAGTGCCTGCTGTGCAATTTTACCGGGAAGGAATTATGATTTTCTATCGTTATCCGATAGGCAAACATGAATTCTGATTGCATAGGATTGGAATAATCCTGCTGGTAGAATGTCTCCACGCTTACCTTAACGCCTTCAGAAATTTTGCTAATCATAACTACCAATTTTATACATATACGTAAACAAAGTAAATACCATAATCAATAACAGAAAAAATAATACAATAGTTTCCTCAAAACGTACATTTGCGGCACAAAAAACCCCTTAATTATGAAGATAGCCGTAGCAAAAGGTGATGGTATAGGGCCCGAAATCATGGATGCTGTTCTACATATTTTTAATGCGAACGGTGTGGACTTGCAATATGAGTTTGTAGATATGGGCAAATGGGTGTTTGACCAAGGCTTCTCTAATGGGATGACACCCGAAGCGCAAAAGACCATTGAGGCGTTAGGTATTTTGTTCAAAGGTCCAATGGAAACACCAAAAGGCAAAGGGGTAAAAAGCATCAACGTTACAGCCCGTAAAACCTGGAACACCTATGCTAATAAACGTACTTTTAAAAGCCTGCACGGTGTAGATACGGTGTTTAGCAAGGCTGGCATTCCTATCGACATTACTATTGTTCGGGAAAACATAGAAGATACCTACGGTGGCATCGAACATATGCTTACTCATGATGTGGCGTTGAGTCGCCGTTTTATTACCCGTCCCGGAAGTACACAGGTTATTCGTTATGCTTTCGAAATGGCAAAACAGAAGGGTGCCCGGAAAATCACCTGTGGACACAAAGCCAATATCATGAAGCTTACCGATGGTTTGTTCCTAGAAGTGTTTTATGAGATTGCAAAAGAATATCCTGAATTAAAAGCAGACGATAAGATTGTAGATGACTTGGCTATGAAGCTGGTGGTTCGTCCCGATGAGTTTGATGTGGTAATACTTACCAATTTGCAAGGCGATATCATTTCTGATTTATGTGCAGGTTTGGTGGGTGGGTTAGGCTTTGCGCCTTCGGCTAACATTGGCGATCACATTTCTATATTCGAAGCAGTACATGGCACGGCTCCGGACATTGCCGGAAAAGGCATTGCTAATCCTACAGCATTGTTGTTAAGTGGCTTGGCTATGTTGCGCCATTTAGGTTTGTGGGAGAATGCGGCTACTATTGAAAATGCATTGCTTTACACATTAGAACAAGGAGTACGCACAGGTGATTTTGGTGATAGAAGCAAACCGGCCTTAGGTACAGAAGCATTTGCCGATACTATTATTTCGAACTTTGGTAAGCAGCCCAACGTAAATCCATGTAAAACACAGATCAATCATCCGCATACAACTGCTGTATGTCTCTTAGAAAAGAACCCCATGTTGGTTTCTAAAGAAATGAGCGAAGAGGTAATTGTTGGTGCCGACTTCTTTATCGAGAGCATTGACCAGCCTAATGCAGTAGCAGAAAAATGTTTGAAGCATACGTTAGATTTATTTAAATTGGTAACCATCAGTAACCGCGGTACACAAGTATGGCCTAAAGGTTCTGTGTTCACGAATTTGATCAATCAATACCGTTGTCGCTTTGAAAGTATTTGCGAGCAGCCATTAACGCAAACAGATATTTTAGAACTGTACAGAAGAGTTATGACCGATTTTAAAGTTTGTTCGATTGAAGTGTTGAACATGTGGGATGGAAAGAAAGCGTATAGTTTAGCGCAAGGACAATAATTTTGTAAATGATTATAGAATGAAGTCTTGCCACTGCAAGACTTTTTTGTTTTCATAAGTAATTATAAGTAAATTATACAACAAATAAAACTCATGGCAAGAGAAACATTAAAATACAGCAATAGTGAAGTAACCGTGGTTTGGAAATCTAAACTATGTATTCACTCTACCATTTGCTTTAAAGGATTGCCGGAAGTATTTGATCCACACAAACGGCCTTGGGTAACTATCAATGGTGCGGCCGCAGATCGAATTATCGAACAAGTAAAACGCTGCCCAAGCGGTGCATTAAGCATTGGCGAAAAAATGAACCAACGCCGTTAAATACCAATATATCTACTGACGAACAGAGAACGGAACTTCAACTGACAAAGAATGGTCCCATCATTATAAAAGATGAGTGTATTATTAAACATTCTGATGGCAGGGAAGAGTTAATAAAAGGTAATATTGCTTTGTGTCGTTATGGGCAATCTTCTAATAAACCTTTCTGCGATGGCAGTCATAGTAAGATTGGGTTTGAAGGCTAACACCTTACTCCACTTTCAATCATCAAATCAATTGCAATAGCAAACAATATCAAACCTACGCCAATCAATAATCATATTAGTGAAAGAATAAGAATACCTTGTCTGTAGCGGTACTATTTAATAGCATGGACCAAACTCAAAACAAAAACAAACAATGCTACCAGGTTGATTAAGAAAATAAATTCCATTATCCAATTTGTTTTATATTCTTATAACCGTTCTTCAAAAACCATTGCATTACCTTGTCCCTGTTATCGCCCTGCACAATGATTTCACCATCTTTAACAGAGCCGCCGGTACCACAAAAGTTTTTTAATTTCTTTCCTAAGTCTTCTAAATCTTCTAAGGTTCCTACAAATCCTTCTATCAAGGTAACTGCCTTACCTGCACGACGCTTTGTATCTAAACGTACTTTTAGTTTCTGTTGCTGCGGTGGCAGGGTTTCCTGTGCCTGCTGTTCTTCCTCTTCAAATTGAAAATTGGGATCTGTGCTGAATACAAAACCGTTTTTATCACTTTTATTCTTCTTACTCATGTTCAGTTGTAAGTTTTACGTTGTACGTTTTAAGTTAATTTAGCTTACAGCGTAGGACTTATCAGGTATTACTCAAGAAATGCTTTCAAACTCAAATCTAAACTCTTCGCCTGGTGAATCAATCCACCCACACTTACATAGTCTGCACCCGTAGCAGCGTATGCTTCGATTGTATCTAAATTAATGCCTCCGCTTGCTTCAATTTCAAAAGCACCGTTGATTAAATCCACTGCCTGTTTTACTTGCTCCGGGCCAAAATTATCTACCATTACACGGGTCACTTTTCCTTTACCAACCTTTAATACTTTTTCTACATCGTCCAACGATCTTGTTTCCACTTCTATTTTCAGTTGTGGTTTGTAACGTTGCACATAATCCCATGCCCGTTCGACAGCTGCTTCAATGCCACCGGCATAATCAATATGATTATCCTTCAGCATGATCATATCAAATAGCCCAAAGCGATGGTTTACACCACCACCAATACGTACGGCCTCTTTCTCCAGCAGACGGAAGTTGGGTGTGGTCTTTCGGGTGTCCAGCAATTTTGTTTTATAGCCCTTCAGCTTATCCGTGTATTGTTTGGTAAGCGTAGCAATGCCACTCATGCGTTGCATGCAATTAAGCACCAGGCGTTCCAGTTGCAAAATGGTATGCACATAGGTTTCCACTTCAAAAGCTACATCGCCTATTTTCATCGCGTCTCCGTCATTCATGTATTGTTTAAACTGGGCAGACGGTTTTTTATAATGAAAGATTTTTTCAGCAACCGCTACACCTGCCAGTACACCTTCCTGTTTTATTTTTAATACAGCTTTTCCTTTTGCATCTGCCGGAATAGAAGATAAGGTAGAATGATCACCATCGCCTACATCTTCCTGCAAAGCCGCATCTACCAGCTTTATCAATTGTTCATCAAACTGATTCATATAACAAAAATAAAAAACCCACCTGTGGTGGGCTAATGATTTAACAATTGTCGAGCTGAGCTTGTCACAATCTCAACTACTTCGCTTCAAAGCGTATCTCTTTCAATACCTGCCTTCCATTTTTTGTTTTCATAAATATGGTAGTTCTATAACTACCAGAAGACGTATTTAATGTGCCAATACAAAACTGGTTGCCGCCATTATCGCCCTTGTGTTTTACTTCAAAACCTTTTACACCATTGCTGCTGAAAAAATCACGAAGGATCATAGTTGCCTGCGCCTTGCTATAGCTGTCCGATTTATCAGGCAGCGTAATATCTACGCTGTCATCAATGTATTTGGAAAGTTCAGAAATATTACCATTACGCAAGGAGTAGATCACCTCGTCAATTCCGTCAAACGTTTTGAAAGAACTGAAAAGCATAATTGCGAACAGGGAGGTAAGTGTTAAGATCTTTTGCATAAATGCGTGTTTTCGCTGCGGATAGGTCGAAAAGTGTGCCATAGGTTACAGATTGTCTAAATGATGAGCTAAAATAAACAATTCTTTCACTATTAGGAAAAGGCTCATATAATCAGAGCTGTCAATAATCAACTTAAAACTGCCGATTACAACATAGCTTTGCCCCTTTCAAAGCAAAATGCCACTATGAGCAAAAAGGTAATCTTGATAATAATGGACGGCTGGGGTTTAGGTAAGGTAAAATCTTCAGATGCCATCCAGGCAGCCAATACACCCTTTATTTCTTCGCTTTATACACAATATCCAAATACAACATTGGTTACTTGTGGCGAGGCTGTAGGCTTGCCACAAGGACAAATGGGTAACTCGGAAGTGGGTCATTTGAATTTAGGTGCAGGCAGAATTGTGTACCAGGAATTACAACGCATCAATGTAGCTATTCGTGACGGGGAATTCGCAAAAAATCAAACCTTATTAGCTTCTATCGACTATGCAAAACAGAACGGCAAGCCCTTGCATTTGCTGGGATTAGTCAGCAACGGTGGCGTGCATTCACACATCAACCATTTAAAGGCAATACTGGATGTATGTAAAGAGCAAGGATTGAAAGATGTATTTGTACATGCCTTCACCGATGGCAGAGATACCGATCCGAAAAGTGGTTTGGGCTTTATTAAAGAACTGCAGAAACACATCAATACTTCTGTTGGTAAGATTGCTACCGTAAGTGGTCGCTACTATGCTATGGATAGAGACAATCGCTGGGAACGGGTGAAGCTGGCTTACGATGCGATGGTTAAAGGTTTTGGTATTGAGGCAACCGATGCCATTGAAGCAATTGAAACCTCGTATAAAGAAGGAACGACCGACGAATTCATTAAGCCAACAGTGATCAATGAAGACGGAAAGCCTGTTGCTACGATTAATGACGGTGATGCAGTGATTTGCTTCAACTTCCGCACGGATCGTTGCCGGGAAATAACCAAAGCATTAACACAGGTTGAGTTTCCCGATTACAATATGCATCCGTTGCAGCTGCACTACACTACCATGACTGAATATGACGCTACATTTAAAAATGTACACATCATTTTCGAAAATGATAACCTCAATAACACCTTAGGAGAGATCATTGCACAGAAAGGATTGAAGCAAATTCGCATTGCAGAAACTGAAAAATACCCGCACGTAAGTTTCTTCTTTAGCGGCGGCAGGGAACTTCCTTTTGATGGTGAAAGCCGTATTATGATTCCGTCGCCAAAAGTGGCTACTTACGATTTAAAACCGGAGATGAGTGCTATTGAAGTAACTGATGCTATTGTGCCGGAGATTGAAAAAGGTGAAGCCAGTTTTATTTGTTTGAATTTTGCCAATGCGGATATGGTTGGTCATACTGGTGTTTGGAATGCAGCCATCAAAGCAGTAGAAACAGTAGATGCTTGCGTGAAGAGAGTGGTAACAGCGGCTCTTGCTAATGGCTATACCGTTTTTTTAACTGCTGATCATGGAAACTCCGATTATTTGATCAATGAAGACGGTACGCCTAATACGGCACATACTTTAAACTTGGTTCCGTTTTTTATTATTGATAAAGATTGGAAAGGAACCATTAGACCAGGAAAATTAGGTGATCTTGCCCCTACTTTATTGAAGATGATGAATATAGAGGCACCAAAAGAGATGACGGGTGAAGTGTTGATTGATTAACTGATGGCATTTCCAGCTTGTCATTTCTAACTTAGAAAGGAATCTGTTAATCGAACAATAAAGGCAACCTGCCAATAATAATACCTTTTCCCTGTCATACTGAGGAATCTCGGCATCTTTCTCTAACTATTGTTGCGCAATATTAAAAGGTGCTGATCTGCTTTAGGCCAACTTTATAATATGTAGTCTTGTAATTATCCGTTTTATAGAACTACATCCTAATCATTCAACGCTTTTCCTTCTAAAATCTGCGGTATGCATTTCTCAATTCTATCTATCCTCGTCTTAGCTTGTTTCGCTCCTGAAAAATAAAGAATATATCCTCTCTTTCTGCCCGGAGTCAGCGACTCAAAAGCTGTCTTAAAAACAGAGTCCTTATTCAATTTTGTTTGCAGTTCTTCAGGCACATCATACTCCGTTGTTTTTTTCAACGGAACTTTTAATCCGGCTTTTTCTACTTCTATAGCTTCGTAGATATAAGTTTTCAACACAGGCTTCAGCTTCTTGATTTCTTGCACATTGGTAAAACGTATCTGGCGGGCTCCTTGTACATTATCGGTTTGTTGCACCAGTATGCCATCGGTGTCTTTTAATAAAGTCCCTTTAAATAACAGATAAGCACAGTATTCTTTAAACACATGGATCAGCACAATATTTCTGCCCTCAAACGTATAGCAGGGACAGCCCCATTTCAATTTCTCGGTTAGTTCGCAATCCAAAGCAACGCTTCTTAATTGCGCCAACTCTTGTTGCCATTTCTCTTTACTGAAATAGAAATCTGTTTTAGGATTCATTGCAAATAGTATTGCTGTGAATAAATATACTAACCAATAAAGCGCTATGTAACCTTCGGTGTAAAGAATCTGCCCACATGGGGCAATCGCTGAAACTCTTTGCGCTCCATATTCACAATAAGCAGGCTAAACAAACCCACCAATACCAATGCAAATCCTCTATCTGCCCACGCTCCTAAATGCATCAAAGCAAACAGTCGGTGCAGGCCAAAGAAGATAACACAGATCAATATGTAAGCTACCAGCTTCTTAGTTGGATAAGGGATGCGATAAGCCTTTTGTCCCCATACATACGAAACAACCATCATCGTTCCATAACAAAAGAATGTAGCCCAAGCGCAGGCCATATAGCCAAACTTAGGAATGAATGCATAATTAATAATCAATGTGATCACTGCACCAATCACAGTGATCCAGGCACCGGCCAATGTTTTATTGGATAGCTTGTACCAAATAGAAAGGTTGTAATAAATACCTAAGAACATGTTGGCCAGCAGCAGAATGGGCACTACTTTCAAGCCTTCCCAAAAGGTTTTGTTCTGGATGAAATGTTTCCAGATATCTAAGAAAAGTGCCACAGCCAAAAACATAAAACAGATGGTAATGACAAAAAATTTCATTACCCGTGCATACACTCGTTGCGGTTGTTGTCCTTGTGCTACGGAGAAAAAGAAGGGCTCTGCAGCCAAGCGAAAGGCTTGAATGGACAAAGTGATAAGTAGCGATAATTTATAACAGGCACTGTAAGTACCTACTTCAATTTTTGCTGCCATTTCGGTGGGAGCAGATGTCCACCATTTCAGCATGATGCGATCAAAGGTCTCGTTAATCATCCCTGCAAAACCGGCAAGAATTAATGGCGATGAATACAAAATAATTTCACGCCACAGCTTGGCATTGAACTTCCACTTAAAGGCAAAAAATTCTTTCGATAGAAGCAGTAACGTGAAGATGGATTGCACTAGGTTGGCAATGATCACATAGCCTACTCCTATAGCTGGATTATAAAACGTTCCAATAAAGCCATTCGGATTTTGCTTTTGAATCTTCGGACAAACAGAGAGAAAGAAAAAAGTAAGTGCAATATTGATGATGATACCTGCGATCCGAACCATGGCAAACTTCCTTGGCCTGCCCTCGTAACGAAGTTTGGCAAAGGCCAAAGACGTTAAGGCATCAATGGCAATGATAATAGCACTCCACGTAAAATATTCAGGATGCTGCTCTACGCCAATCAGTGTAGCTAATTGATTACGAAAGGCCAATAAAATGGTGGTAAGTAAAACGGTACTAACAACCAATGAAACCATGGAGGTATTGTAAACCTCTGCTTCCTGTTCTTTGCTCTTGGAATAACGGAAATAGGCTGTTTCTAATCCGTAAGTAAAGATGATATTCAAAAAAGGAATGAGCGCATACACCAAACTTATCTCCCCATAAGCAGGTCCGGATAGGGCATAGGTTAGATAAGGTGTCAATAAATAATTCAGAAACCGTGCAGCAATAGAACTGGCTCCATACCACAAAGTTTGCCCTGCTAATTTTTTAATGCCACTCATTGATTACACGAATTAAAACGAATTACACCAATTAGAAAACAATTCGTTTATAGTTCAGCGACTTTTCCCCGAAATTAACAATGATGCCAAGCTGCAGCCCTGAAGCTTTCAAATAATTAATGGTCTGGGCAACAAAAGAATCAACAATCGAAGAGGCAGCTTTTACTTCAAGTACTATTTTATCAAAAACAATAAAATCAGCAGGATATTTATGCTTTAAAACTTTGCCTTTGTGTTCAATGGTAAATAATTTTTCTCGCTCGTAGGGAATGCCTTTCTCTCTAAATTCTATTTCTAAAGCTTCCTTATAAATTGCGTCCTTAAAGCCCATTCCTAGCTCTCTGTGTACATCCATACAAATACCAATAAGTTATAAGATTCTTCTTTCAGGATCAAATCCATAATTCGTGTAATTCGATTAAAATTTGTGTAATTAATTGTGATACCTGGGATTAGTCAGGTAAGAAGAATCGCTAAGTGTTCGCATAAACCAGATCAAATTATCTTCCTCTGTTTGGGTAAGCGAAATGCCATTTGCTAGTGATGGGTCAAGTGTTGGACTAGGTGTAATAGCCCCTGCACGGTAATGCTGCACCATCATCCGCATCACACTCATTCTTCCATCATGACCATAGTACGATGTAAGTTCCACATTACGCAGGCTAGGCACTCTGAATTTTAGAGAATCGGCTCTGTTGCCGGTCACTCGCATTCTGCCAAAGTCATTTAAACCTGGGTCAAGCGGCAAGCCATTATTCCGAAAGCTGAAATCAGTAAATAGAGGTTCTTTATGGCAGGAACCACATTTTGCCTGGAAGGTTTGATAACCGCTTTGTTCAAAGGAATTGAACACATATTCACCACGCAACATCTTATCATATTTACTATTGGACGACACCATGTTGATCACAAACTGTGTCAATGCATTAAAGATGCGGTCTTGCGTAACACGATTATCACCAAACGCTGCAGTGAACATGCGCTGGTAAGCCGTATCACCACTTAATTTATTCACCACGTTCGGCATATTTTCTGCCATCTCCATGGGGTTAGTAATGTGGTTATAATAGATCGATTCTAACGTAGTAGCACTTCCATCCTGTGTATATACCGGGTACCACGCAAGGTTGGCTAAGCCCGGTGCATTGCGTAAGGTATGCGAATGATTATACCCGTGACTGCGATCATGTTCGAACGTAGTAAAGGCCGCTATCTGCTGGTGACACGAAGCGCAAGCATAATTACCATCAATGGAAAGGCGTCCGTCATAAAACAACTTTCTGCCTAACAAAAAACCTTCTTCCGAAGTGGGGTTTGCATTAAAATTATAAACAGGTTGCGGAAAACCGATAGGAATAACAAACGTAAGCGGTGTTGCAGCCCGAAAAGATGCATCATTTTTTTTGCACGCATTGAGTAGGAGCGACGCTGCATAAACAATAGCGACAAAAATGCTTATGATCAGTCGTTTCTTCAAAGCTGTTTATTGGTTCACTAAGCTACAAATATTAACGGCGCTTAGCTGTTAAAAGTTTTTTGGTTTAAACTTCTTCCTCCCTTCTTTTATTTGCGATGAATGCTTCTTGCCTTCCAGTCTTTTTTCTTTGGCAGCCTTGGATGGTTTAGTAGCCAACCGCATTTTCTTCTTTTTCAATGCAGCATCAATCAGTTCATTGATCTTTTTGATGGCTGCTCCTTTATTTTCTAATTGGGTTCGAAACGTTTGAGCTTTTACCATCAGTTCGCCGTCTGTATTAATCCGGTTCGAAAGCTTTTGCAATACGGTTTGCTTCTGCTCTTCCCTAAGTAATACCGAAGCAGCAATAGGCAAATAGGCAATCACAGCCGTCTCTACCTTGTTCACATTTTGGCCACCTTTACCGCTGCTGCGTGTGGTTTGTAGTCTTATTTCCGGTGAAAAATCAATCATAAGCTAAAATGTAAAAGTAAAACTGAAAAAGAATCGCTTTTGCATTTTACATTTTTACTTTTGATCTCTATGCGTGTGGTTATCCAAAGAGTTTCCAAAGCAAGTGTTAGTGTTAATGAAAAGGTGACGGGTGCTATTACTAATGGGTTGTTGGTGTTGCTGGGAATAGAAGATGCCGATAGCGAAGAAGACATTGTTTGGTTAAGTAATAAAATAGTGAACCTTCGCATCTTTAACGATGAGGAAGGCGTGATGAATAAATCGCTAATCGATGTTGATGGAAACATTCTACTAGTGAGTCAATTCACCCTGCATGCCGCTACAAGAAAGGGGGCCAGGCCAAGTTACATACGGGCAAGCAAGCCTGAGTTTGCCATCCCTATGTATGAAAAAATGATCCGGCAATTAGAAAAAGATTTAGGGAAGAAAATTGCTACTGGCATCTTTGGTGCAGACATGAAAGTGGAATTACTGAATGATGGGCCGGTTACCATTATCATCGATACAAAGAATAAAGAATGAAAAACATTGAAAACAGAACTGATATAGAACGGCTGCTGGAGGCTTTTTACACCAAAGCATTTCAGGATGATTTGATTGGTAAGTTTTTTACAGAAGTACTACCCCTAAATTTAGAAACGCACATTCCCGTGATTACAGATTTCTGGGAAAGCATTGTATTAGGAACGCAAGGCTATCGAAAAAATGTGATGGAAGTACACCAACACATTCACCAATTGTCGGCCATCAAAAAAGAACACTTGGATCGATGGGTAACACTATTTACACAAACAGTAGATGAATTCTTCAAAGGCGATAAAGCAGAATTGATGAAGCAAAGAGCAAAGTCTATTGCTACGCTCATGGACATTAAACTTAATCATTCAATCAATAAACTATGACCCTTCAGGATGCGCAACAGCAAGTAGATACATGGATAAAAACGACAGGCGTTCGCTATTTCAGCGAATTAACCAACATGGCCATTCTAACGGAGGAAGTTGGCGAGGTGGCAAGGCTAATGAGCCGCATGTATGGCGAACAATCGTTTAAAAAAAGTGATAAGGAAAAAGACCTTGGTGATGAATTGGCCGATGTGCTTTGGGTGGTAATGTGCATTGCCAACCAAACCGGAATAAACCTGACCACAGCCTTAGAAAAAAACTTCGAAAAGAAAAACATCAGGGACGCCACCCGCCACCGGAACAATGAAAAGCTTTGACGAATGGTGCCGACCATCTTTGCAACTTCGTTAAACGTCGCTTGTGATGCTTCAATCATCAACAGAATTGCTTAACTCGCTTAAATCAGCGAAATCAGTATTAAATCGGATTAATCTGCGGTTAAAATTGAGGACAATTCAGCTTCTTTGCATTCGGATCATTTGGCTTCTTAATGTAGATCAGCGAAATCTCCATACCTCCTCTCATGTTCGAAGCAGGTTTTAAGCTCGACGTGTTTACATCATAGCTGGCGCCAAAACGAAACTCGCCAAACTCTAAGCCCACATAGGGGATCAGGGCATCTTTCAACCGGTACCAGGCACCAAAGTATAGATTCGTTGGCCGGTCAATATCTTCCACCACATTGAGCATATACGCACCGCCAATAATGGTATTTACCGCACCGGCTTGTGTGCTGTGCATGCCGCTTAAATGAATGGCATCTGTTGTGCCCACTGGTATTCTGCCACCCGCCTGGAACGTAACCCTTGGTTCCAAATTATAATAGCCTTTCAAAAAAGTTTCTTCATGACGGTTGATGTGATACATAGAAACACCAGCATAAAAATTATTCTCACCATTGGTAGTTCCGTTATAAAAAATACCGGCATTTACATCCATGTAATTAACGGCAATCTGCTGGCTGGAGAAAGATTCACTGGTTACACCCGTAAAACCATCAGCCCGCAATTGATCTTCAAAAAACGTTTTGGTCACATCTAATCGTTTGCTCACATAAGTGCCCTGAAAGCCTAGTCCCAATTGATGGTAGCCATCTTCATCCAAACCTTTATGGTAGGCAGCAGAAAAACTTAAATAATTATGTTGTAATACACCATTGCCTGCTTTATCTGAAAAGGCCATTACGCCAATACCAAATTGGTCAATTTCTGGTATACGTCTACGTAAGATGGAGCCATCAATAGATGCGGTATAAGTAGTATAAGCGTTGTTAATGGTTGGCCATTGGTTGCGGTAGTTACCCGCCACTCTAAATACGCCATCAAACTTGCCGGTTAAGGCAGGATTTAGCGTGAGTGGAGAAACAAAGAACTGCGAGAAGTTGGGATCTTGTGCAGATGCTGTAAGCAGGCTGGCGGTCAGCAATAAAAAAAAGAAAAACTTTCTCATTCGCACATTTAGTTGAGAAGGAAAATTAAAAAAAAATACGGGAGTTGCCAATAAAATCTGCGCTACATCTGAATTTTAACACCAAAAGCAAGGTCGCCTGCATCACCAAGGCCGGGAACAATGTAACCCTTGGCGGTCAGTTCATCATCAATATCACCGCACCAGATAGTGGCAAACGGCGCTTCACGGCGCACATATTCAATGCCCACAGTGCAGGCAAGTGCCGCTACAATATGTACCTGGCTTGGCTTGCCTTCTTCCTGCAAATACTGTATGGTTTTTACCAGGGAAGAGCCGGTAGCAAGCATGGGGTCAGATATGATCAGGATGCGGTCTTCTATTTCGGGAGTAGAAAGGTATTCAAGGCTTATTTCAAAAGAGCCATCCTTGGCATGTTTGCGATAGGCCGATACAAAAGCGCAATCTGCCTTGTCAAAATAATTTAATAATCCATCATGAAGGGGCAAACCGGCACGCAGGATGGTAGCCAGCACCGGTTGGTACTTCAATACCTTGCAATTGGCAATACCCAGTTGGGTAGGAGTTTCCTTTTCCTCGTAAGGCAATGTTTTACTGATCTCAAAAGCAGCGATCTCGCCAATGCGCTCCAGGTTGCGGCGAAAACGCATACGGTCTTTTTGAATTTCCTGATCACGTATTTCGGCGATCCAGTTGCTAACTAACGAGTGCTCTTTACTAAGGTTGATGACCATGCGCCAAAGATAAAGTATCAGTCGTGAAGTAAAATAGGTGTGGTAGGCAGCGGTTAATAACAAACACAGGCCGAAGGACGTAAGCCGCAAAAAGTAGCGGAGAGGTTAATAGTCTTCAAAGTTGTCAAAGTCCAGTTCCTCATAGCTTTTAAGACTTTAGCCAAAGTGCTGTTCTTGCTTTCAACATTGTTTCCAAGTCGTGTGCTTGTAGTGTCCAAGTCGGCAAACAAACCTTTTATATTGGGTTCAGATGGATAACTGTTGGCAGAGCTTTCAATAGCATCAAAAATCGCTTTTAAGTCTGTGTTTAAATTCGGGTTTGTATTTGCTGTTTTGGCAACATTCACGAATAGCTGACTTGGATAGATAAAATAACCTTTCGTTTTAATCGTATCGTCTTTTATTTGGGGTGTGATTAAATCGTCTGATAGTTTAGCATAGTCAATACCTTCTTCACCACCTTCCATTTAATTGGTGAAGTTTTCACTAATGAAGCGATAGAACAGTGTTCCAAGAACAAACTGTTTAAAGTTCCATCCATTTACTGAACCACGAACTTTGTTGGCTATTTTCCAAATGTTGGCTTGCAATTCTTGTCGTTGTGCTATGCTTGTCATTTTTTATCTTTTATTAATTCTTTTTTACTCCCTTTTCTTCCAACACTTCTTTAATTCTGTTCATGTCATTTTGAAATGTATCCCGCATGTAGGCGTACCCAAAGTTCGGCAGTTGAAAGTTAGAGAAATCTAATAAGTTTAATCAGTCAAACATTATGAAAAAGACAAGATTTACAGAGAGCCGGATAGTGGCAGCCATTCAAAAGCAGGAGGCGGGTCTTTCGGTCAGGGAAGTTTGGCGGTATCTGGGCATTAGCGAACCAACGTTTTATAACTGGAAAGCTAAATACGGAGGTGTGCAGTTCGGCGACGTTAAGAAGATGAAGGATATGGAAGCAGAGCTGAGTCAGTATAAAAAGATCGTTGCTGAGCTGCCATTTCGCCGCTGGCAATGTATTGCGTAGCTCTAGCTAATACATAGGTGAATGTAGAAAACGAAGTGATGATCAGGAAAATATTAAAGGCTCTGCCACTACTGGAAACTGGCTTTACTTCCTGATAATCGATGCTGGTTATAGTAACGACAACCATGTACAATGCTTCGAAAAAACTATAGCTGGCAAACACCATGTATCCAATGATACCAGAGATCATAATAGCCAAGATGATCAGCATCCAGATGAGCAGCGGCATTGGTTTTTTAAAGCGTATAAGAAGGAGAGCAGGGTAGAATGCGCAACTCAAATTTCAAAGGATATGTATCAGGAAGAAGATTTACGCTAATATTTCTTCAAGGCTTTCCTTTGTAGCACTAATAGTTTGATCAATATCTTCTTTACTTAACGCATTGCTCAGGAACCATGTTTCAAATGCAGAGGGAGGAAGATAAATGCCTCTGTTCAGCATTGCATGGAAAAATTTATTGAACAACTGATTGTTGGCTGAAGATACCGATGCAAAATCAACAACCGGATGATCACTGAAATGAACAGAGATCATTGTTCCCAGATGATTGATAACATAAGGTGTTTTTGCTTCTGCTAAAACATGCTGCAAACCTTGGTATAAATATTTGCTTTTCGATTCTAATTCATAGTATATCGAAGGATTGTTTTTCAAATGTGAAAGCAAGGTATAACCTGCAATCATTGCTAAAGGGTTACCACTTAATGTTCCTGCCTGGTACACATTTCCAAGAGGTGTAATGTGCTTCATGATCTCCAACTTTCCACCAAAAGCACCAACCGGCATTCCGGCACCAATCACTTTTCCGTACGTAACTAAGTCTGCATCTATGTTTAATCGTTCCTGTGCACCACCTTGTGCTAAACGAAAACCTGTCATCACTTCATCAAAAATGAAAATGATGTTTTCTTCGTTACAAATTTTTCTAAGCTCTTCTAAAAAACCTTCCTTCGGTAGAATGCAACCCATGTTTCCTGCTACAGGTTCGATAATGATTGCTGCGATTTCGTTTTTATTTTCTGAAACTAATCTTTCAATAGCTTCTAAATCGTTGTAAGGTGCCGTAAGTGTATCGCTGGCTACACCAGCGGTAACACCTGGAACAGTTTGAATGTTGAATGTAGCCACACCACTTCCCGCCTTCACTAAAAACGAATCTGCATGGCCATGATAGCAGCCTTCAAACTTGATGATCTTATTTCTTCCCGTATAACCACGAGCCAGACGAATAGCACTCATGCAAGCCTCGGTGCCACTACTCACCATGCGAATAAGATCCACATTCGGTACCATGCTTTTAATAAGTTCTGCCATCTCGATTTCTAGCTCTGTAGGAGCACCGAAAGAAGTAGAATAGACAGCCTTTTTTTGAATCGCTTCAACCACAGGCTCAAAAGCGTGACCAAGAATCATTGGCCCCCAAGAATTGATATAATCAATGTATTGGTTGCCATCTACGTCATACAAATAAGCGCCTTTTGCTCTTTGCAAAAAAACAGGCGTGCCTCCAACAGATTTAAATGCTCTTACTGGAGAATTTACACCACCGGGAATACTTGATTGTGCTCTGTCAAATAATGCCTTGCTTTTGTTGTACATATTCTTGGGTTAAGAGAATGATTCAATAAGCTGTTGTGATTTTTTACTCACTACAAATTCAGTGATCTTATAATCCGCTAACTGGTTTTGATAGAAAGGATCTTGTTTAATGATCGCTTCAACTTCAGTACGATTAATAGGGATTGCCAAAATAATACCGCCATCACGAGGAACCTTTCTTCCAGATGCAATAAAATTTCCGGAAGCAAAATATTCATCTAAAAACTCCACGTGGCTTTCGAGGTATTGATCAATTTGATCCAGTGAAACTTTATACGTCAACTCAATGATAAACATTTTATCCGTTTAGAATTCTTACTGCATCTTTTGCAAAATAAGTTGCGATCAAATCTGCTCCTGCTCTTTTAATGGATGTTAGTGTTTCAATAATTGCTTTCTGCTCGTTTATCCAGCCCATTTTTGCTGCGGCTTTTATCATAGCATATTCACCGCTGATGTTGTAAACACTCACCGGAACTTCAACCGAATTTTTTACTTCACGAACAATGTCGAGATAAGGAAGTCCGGGCTTCACCATTACAATGTCTGCACCTTCTTCTACATCCATCAACGCTTCTTTTACCGCTTCCAAACGATTAGCATAATCCATTTGATAGGTTTTCTTATCACCGAATCCAGGAGCACTATCCAGCGCATCACGGAATGGTCCATAAAAACACGAAGCATATTTTGCGCTATATGCCATAATGCCCACTTGGGTAAATCCATTTTGTTCAAGGCCTTCACGAATAGCGCCAATTCTTCCATCCATCATATCGCTTGGAGCAACCATATTAGCGCCAGCCTCAGCATGCGAAATACTCATCTTCACTAATGCTTCAACAGTTGGATCGTTTACAATTTCACCATCTTTTACAATGCCATCATGACCATAAGATGAATAAGGATCTAGTGCCACATCGGTCATGATATACATTTCTGGAACAGCATCCTTAATGGCTTTAATGCTTCGTTGCATCAAACCGTTTTTATTCCATGCTTCTTTGCCTGTATTGTCTTTTAATTCATCGTCGCATTTGATGAAAAGCAAAACGCTTTTAATGCCCATGCTCCACAATTCTTTCACTTCTGTCACCGTCAAATCCAAACTTCTTCTGTAGTAGTTAGGCATCGATGCGATTTCTGTTTGTACATTCTCGCCTTCATTAATGAAAAGAGGTACGATAAAATCATTCGGTGTTAAGATAGTTTCCGCAACCATACTCCGAATAGCAGGAGTGGCTCGCAATATTCTGTTTCTTCTTTGTAAATACATAATTCAACTATTTTAATTACACCCAATTTCTTGGATGCAAACAAACCTGTAATAATTTATCCTCTTCGCTATTGGGCTTTGGTTGATAATTGTATTCAAAACGAACTGTTGGTGGAAGGCTCATTAAAATGCTTTCAATTCTTCCGTTGGTCTTTAAACCAAACAGCGTTCCTCTATCGTGCACTAAATTAAATTCTACGTATCGCCCTCTTCTTATTTCCTGCCAGTGCTTGTTTTCTTCTGTATATGGAGTGTCTTTTCTCTTTTCAACGATTAGAATGTAGGCAGGAATAAATGCATTGCCACAAGCCTTGCCAAAATTCATCCAGAAGTCTACATCATGCTTTTCATCTTCCCGTTTATGATCATAAAAAATGCCACCAATACCTCTCCGTTCGCTACCACGATGGGTGTTTACAAAGTAATCATCACACAGTTCTTTAAATGATGAATAAAATACAGGATCAAACTTATCACATACATTTTTATAAGTTTGATGGAAATGCTTGGCGTCTTCTTCAAACAAGTAATAAGGTGTCAAATCTGTTCCACCACCAAACCATCTGTCGGCAAGATTATCGTTCTCGTCATACAATTCAAACATTCGGTAATTGCAATGAACCGTTGGAACAAAGGGATTGAGTGGATGAATCACTAGACTCAATCCTGCAGCAAACCATTTAGCGCCATCCATACCCAAATGCTTACGCATCTTATCAGTTACATGTCCAAAAACTACCGAAGTGTTCACGCCGCCTTTTTCAAATACAGCTCCATTTTGAATCACTCTTGTTCGTCCGCCACCGCCTTTGCCTTCTGCTCTCTGCCAATCGTCTTCAATGAATTTTGTTTTCCCATCCGTTTCTTCAATGGCTTTGCATATTCTATCCTGCAAATGATAAATGAATTCTATCCATTCACCCCTTATATCCTTTGTTTCTGTTTTATGAACCATAATGATGAGTTGTGAGTTGTCAGTAATAAGTGGTGCATTCTAGGCATTCACCACTCACTACTCACTATTCACTATTTGTATTCTTTCACCGCTTCTACAAACGCCTTAGCATGATCAACAGGGATATTGGGTGTGATGCCATGACCCAGATTTGCAATGTAATTCTGTGAACCAAACCCATCGATCATTTCCTTTGCCCATTTTTTGATTTGTGGTATTGGCGCTAACAATTTTGCCGGATCAAAATTACCTTGTAGGGTGATGTTATTATTGGTTAGCTCTCTTGCAAATTGTGGTGTAATGGTCCAGTCAATCCCGATACCACTTGCACTGCTTTGCGACAGATTTTTCAAGGCATACCAAGTTCCTTTTGGAAATAAAATCACAGGTGCATCATCTTTTACTGCATCTGCAATTTGTAACAAATAAGGTTGTGCATACGTCTTGAAATCCTCAGGCGACAAGGAACCTGCCCAACTATCAAAAACCTGCACTGTATCAGCACCAGCCTTTACTTGCGCTTTTAAATAATCAATAGTGATGTTTGTAATTTTTTGCAACAATGCATGCGCTAATTCAGGTTGCATGTACGCAAATTGTTTTGCTTTATCCCAGGTCTTACTGCCTTTCCCTTCCACCATATAACAAAGAATAGTCCACGGTGCACCTGCAAATCCAATCAACGGCACACGACCGTTCAATTCTTTTTTTGTAAGTGATAATGCATCCAGCACATATTTTAAATGATCTGCTGCATTGGCTGTATTCAACGCATCAATATCCGCCTGTGTTTTGATTGTTTTTGGAAGGGAAGGTCCTTTGCCCTCTTCCATTAACACTTCCAAACCCATGGCTTGTGGTATCACTAAAATGTCAGAGAAAATAATGGCTGCATCAACACCAACCTGGTCAATGGGTTGTAATGTGATTTCAGTTGCTAACTCCGGTGTTTGTACACGAGTAAAGAAGTCATACTTCTCTCTCAGTTTTATATAATCAGGTAAATATCTTCCTGCCTGTCGCATCATCCAAACCGGCGGACGTTCCACTTTTTCTTTTCTAAGTGCTCTTAATAACAAATCATTTTTTAGTTGGCTCATGTTGGATGGAAATTGTGAAATCAATACTGACTCACTACTTTTTTAAAATAATTGATTGTTTTATTTACAATGGCTTGCTGGCTTGGTTCTGTGCTGATAAGAAGTTGGTTGCTAGTAAAACCTTTAATGCTGTTGGCAGTGGTTTGACCAATAGCAAAACAAACAGTGTCTTTGTTTAGTTGATTGGCAGAGAAAAAACTTTGCACTGCACTGGGACTGAAAAATAGAATTGCATCGATGCTGATACTATTTACCATCGGCGTTTCAATTGTTTCGTAAACCACGACTTCTTGCACTTGTACACCTGCATCTTTTAACATAGTCGGCAACTCATCTCTTCGCTTATTGCCACAGAAGAATACAATCTCCTTTACTTTTTTTTCAATGATATGATCAGCTAGCTCTTTTGCATCATCAGCAGTTTCTACGATCGTTCCAAACTTATTTTCTTCCAAAGCTTCTTTCGTCTTGCCTGAAAGGGAAAAAATTTTCCAATTTGTTTCAGGAGGGCCTAGCTGATAATCTAAAAGCTCGTTGACAGCTACCACAGCATTACTGCTGGTGAAAACAGCAAATTCAAGTTTGTTTTGAATCACCTGAAAGATTTCATTCTGCTTTTCTTTAGTGAGAATTGGATGAGTTTTGATCGCTTCTTGTTCAATGATCTCAATACTATTTTCTCTCGCTTGCTCAATTAGCGAAGGCTCTAGTCTTTTTGTGCTTAAAACTTTAAAACTCTTTGCCATTAGTGCTTAATCCTTTATTGCGAATGCGTTCAACAATGGGTTGCCCGCCTTTATGAAGAATTTCTTTTGCCGCTATTTTGCCTAATTCTAACGCCTCGTTTCGTGCCGAAACAAGTTCCACTTCTACCTTTTGTTTTCCATCAGGGCTCACAATATTTCCCCTGAAGAAAACCTCTCCACTCTTTACTTCTGCTAAAGCAGAAATAGGTGTGGAGCAGCCACCCATCAAGGCGCTTAAAAAGTCTCTTTCAATTTTTGTACTTAATGATGTTGCTTCATGATTAAAGGAGCGGCAGTTTTCCCATGCATAATCATCGCCATCTCTGCACACAACCATAATGGCTCCTTGTGCAGGTGCTGGCAACATCCAATCCAAATCAATTGATTTTTCAGGACGTAAATGAATACGTTCCAAGCCTGCTGCAGCAAAGATGGCCCCGTTCCAATCGTTTTCTTCCACTTTGCGCAAACGTGTATTTACATTGCCTCGCAAGTTTTCTACCTTATGATTAGGATAACGATTTAGCCATTGTGCAATGCGGCGAACACTACCTGTTGCAATCGTCGCTTCGGAATTGGAATCGTTCAAAAAATCAATTCCATTTTTATAAACAAAGATGTCTTTATAAGAACCTCTTTTTAAAACCGCAGCTTGCTGAATGCCTTGTGCCAGTTGTGTAGGCACATCTTTCATAGAGTGTACAGCAATATCAATGCGATCATTCAATAAAGCTGCATCTAATGTTTTTGTGAAAACGCCTGTTACGCCTAACGCATAAAGCGGTGTAACTGTATCTACATCGCCTTCACTCTTCATGTACACCAGTTCGGAAGCAACACCTGCATCCTTCAACAAGCCTTGCACTAATGTAGCCTGCCATACAGCCAATTGACTGTCTCTTGTTCCTATACGTAAAACTTTTTGCATTAATTTTTTGCGTTGACGAATTCGTTCAAAGCGGAAAGGTACTGACAACCGCGTTGGTTTTGCACCTTCACTTTTCCAGCTGTATCATTCAGTACCCGTTGAATGTAACTGTCTAATTTCTTTGGGCAGGTAGTTGAGGTATAAAGATGCTCATGATATCTAATAAGCTCTTTCAATTTAATTTTGAGGTCTTTGAGCATAGGTACATGCTTGCGCATTTCGCACCACTCTTCAAATTCAGTCATTACTTCGCTGATGATAGCTCTTGCTTTCGGTACTTCCGCTAACCTCATTTTTAATGTTTCGTCTTTCATTTTTGAAAGCTCGTCCACATTTACCAAATGCACATTGGCTAATGTTTGTGCTTCATCAGCAACATTATAGGGGATAGATAGATCGATAATTAATTTCTCGCCTAAACCTGCAACATGTTCTTTCAAGATAACAGGCTCGGGAGAGTTAGTAGCAACTAAAATGATATCAGCTTTTGCAACTTCTTCAGAAAGATTTTGGAGTAAAGAAAATTGTAAACCTAACTCACCGGCTAACTCCGCTGCTTTTTCAGGCGAACGGTTGATAAGGGTAATATTTTTTGTGCCGATATAATCAACGAGATTTTTGCAAGTATTGCGTCCAATCTTACCTACACCTAACAATAAAATATTTTTGGAAGATGCATCAACCACTTTATTGCGGATGTATTGCACAGCGGCAAAGGAAACCGAAACCGTTCCGCCGCTTAATTCAGTATTATTCTTAATCTGCTTGGAAGATTGTAACACTGCGTTGATCAATCTTTCTGTAAAACCGCCTACAAAACCTTGCTCCTTCGAAAACCGAACGGCAGTTTTCAACTGGCCTACAATTTCATAGTCGCCTAAGATTTGTGAATCCAAACCGGCACCAACACTAAATACATGGTCAATTGCTTCAATGCCGTTTTTGATATAAGCTGATTGATTGAAGGTTTCAGAAGAGCCAACTGTTTCAGAACACAATAATTCTACCAACTGATGGCTGCAATAAGCAAAACCATAAATTTCGGTTCGGTTGCAGGTGGAGAGAATGAACAATTCATTCAATCCTTGCTGTTTTGCCTTATGTAAAATATTGGTGTATTGCTCACTGCCAATAGCAAACTGGCCACGAATTGAAACGTCGGATTTTTTGTAGTTAATACCTGCTACGTAAAAATTGGGTATGTTCTTAAAGTATTGGGTTTCCATTTCAATTGTTAGTCAGCGACCACGGTGCAAAAGTAATTTGGCAGTTCTCCATAGCCTAAAAACTCTGTCATTAATCTGTCATTTGCCCGCATGATTTTCATCAGTTGTAGTATTGAGCAGCATCAAGTGTAGTTAATGGTGAACGAGTTGTAAGTACATTTGTTGCTTCGTTATGAAGAGAGCAATTGTTTTAATGAACCTTGGTTCGCCGAATTCAACAGAGGTGAAAGACGTTAAGAAATACCTTGATGAATTTTTGATGGACGAACGAGTGATTGACAAACCCTGGTTGTTTAGAGCTTTATTGGTGAAAGGAATTATTGTGCCTTTTCGGGCACCGAAATCGGCTGAAGCTTATAAGTCTATCTGGACAGAGAAAGGCTCTCCGTTAATCATTATCTCGAAACAATTGCGTGATGCATTAAAAAAAGAAGTGGAAGAACCGGTTGCTATTGCGATGCGTTATGGCAATCCATCGCCTAAATCTGCCTTTGATGAATTGCTCGGGAAAAATCCGGATCTGGAAGAAGTAATTGCAGTACCGTTATATCCGCATTATGCCATGAGCTCTTACGAAACTGCAGTTGAATATGCGAAGGAACAGCATCAAAAAGGCGGTTATCAGTTCAAGCTTACAACCATTAAACCCTACTACGATAACGAGGAATATTTGAATGCCTTGTGTGAAAGCATCAAGTCTTTTTTAAATGATGATTACGATCAAATTTTATTCTCTTATCATGGTGTTCCGGAGCGACATATTTTAAAAGGCGATATCACAGGTCAACATTGTTTAAAAGTTCCAAACTGTTGCGATGTGCCGTCGGAAGCACATAAATATTGTTACCGTCATCAATGTTGGACAACAACTAAATTGGTAACTGAACGTCTGGGTATTCCGAAAGACAAGTTGGGATTCTCCTTTCAATCACGTTTGGGAAGAGATCCTTGGCTTCAACCTTACACCGCAGTTCGTTTAGCAGAACTGCCAAAGGAAGGCGTGAAAAAAATATTAGTTGTTTGTCCCGCCTTTGTAAGTGACTGTTTGGAAACACTGGAAGAAATTGCAGAAGAAGGGAAAGAAATCTTTTTACATAATGGTGGGGAACGTTTCGAAATGATTCCTTGCCTAAATGTGCATCCGCTTTGGGTAGGGGCCATTGCAAAATGGGTGAAAGAATATGCGGCAGGCAGTCAGGAAATGGTCTTAGAAGAAATTAAAAAGTAAAATGAAAATGTACGCATGGCAATTCTCCACTTTTAATTTTCCATTTTACACTCTCTATGTATAACTACATCAAAGCACTGCACATCACTTTTATTGTTACCTGGTTTGCAGGGATGTTTTACATTGTCCGTTTGTTTATTTACAATACAGAGGCAAATGAAAAAGCCGAGCCTGAGAAAACCATTTTGCAAAATCAATTTAATGTGATGATCAAACGGCTTTGGCTTGGAATCACCTGGCCTTCTGCTGTTCTTACATTGATCTTTGGCCCTTGGGCGATGGTGAATGGCAATTGGTATAAAACTCTGGATGATCCTTCCGGGAGATGGCTTCTAATTAAACTTTTCTTTGTGCTTGGTTTATATGCTTACCATTTTACACTACATGCTATTTACAAACAGGAAATGAACGGCGTGTTTAAATATTCCTCTCAAAAGCTACGTGTGTGGAACGAAGTGGCTACCATTTTTTTAATTGCCATCGTTATGTTGGCAACGGTAAAGCAGGCCATGAGTTTTTTTTGGGGGTTAATTGGTTTGATAGGATTTGTTATTATACTAATGAGTGCCATTAAAATTTATAAGACAGTAAGAAATAAATAAGTTAGCGCCTTTCATGTGCTTAATAACATACTCCAATGTCAGCATTGTGTCAAAAATCTATTTCCTGACTTTGCTCATCTCTTAAAACCCTCTGCAACAGCAGTTTTGCGGCATTCGTAAATGGCTTTTCCTTTTTACGTAACTGGTTGGACTATGCTTGAAACATCTTTGCAACCGCAAAACTTAGTATGGAAATGAAGACAACGTTATTAGTAGCTGCTTTGGGATTATGCACCAGCGTGTTTGCAGAATCTGAACCTAAGATATTTCATGATGATTCCACAAAGCCCCAAACAAAGTATCTTACCGAGATCACAGTAGTTGGTCGTGGTAGCAAGAGCGATTACCAGCAAATGCCCGAAGTAGTGGGCACCAATATCTATGCAGGAAAAAAGAATGCATTGATTGTATTGGACAATGTGCAGGGAAATGTAGTAACCAACAATATGCGCCAAGTGCTGGCCAAAGTACCTGGTATTCATATTTGGGAAAGCGATCCAAGTGGAATTCAAATTGGCATTGCTGCCCGTGGGCTAAGTCCAAACCGCAGTTGGGAATTCAACATTCGTCAGAATGGTTATGATATTGCTGCAGATCCATACGGTTATCCAGAAGCTTATTATAATCCGCAAATGCAAGCGGTACAGCGTATTGAAGTGATACGTGGTGCTGGTTCGTTGCAATATGGTCCACAGTTTGGTGGTATGGTCAATTATATTTTGCGCAACGGTAGTGAACTTTTGAAGCCTTTTCAATTTGAAACACAACAAACCTTCGGCAGTAATAATTTATTCAATTCTTATATAGCTATTGGCGGTAAAACAGAAAAGGTGCATTATTATTCTTTCTTTGACCATCGCAATGGTGACGGTTGGCGACAGAATAGTCGTTATAACACAAACGTAGGCTTTGGAACGGTTACTTATTATTTCACACAGAAGTTTTCTCTCTCTGCTGAAGTTATGCGTTCGCATTACCGTAGCCAACAAGCAGGTGGTTTAACAGAAGAACAGTTTGCACAAAATGCACAACAAAGTTTTCGCAGCCGCAACTGGCTTGACATTACCTGGACAACGCCTGCCTTGATCGCAAACTATCAAATCAATACAGCAACAAAATGGAACACCAAATTCTTTGCAACGATTGGTGATCGTGCAAGCATTGGGTATTTGCCATCGCAGGGAATTATAAAAAAAGATACGATCAATCCTGCAACCGGTAACTACAACCCAAGAAATTTAAATATCGATCATTATCGCAACTATGGTATGGAAAGCCGCATTATTACGGACTATCGTTTAGGCAACACAAACCATACATTGTCGGCTGGTATTCGTTTGTATACGGGTACTACACATCGTCTTTCTGATCCAGGCAATACGGCTTCTAAAAACTATGGCACTGGTTCTACCGGAACTGATTTTGATATGTCACAGCCCAATGGAATTTATTTGCGTGACATCAACTTTGGCTCTAAGAATGCTGCTGTATTTGTGGAGAATATTTTTCGTATCAACGATAAGGTCTTGATTGTTCCTGGCGTACGTTATGAATGGCTGGAAGGAAAAGCAACTGGAAAAGACTTCATCAATAATGCTAGTGTGAATTTGCAAGATGTAACCCGTAGCAGAAACTTTGTTCTTGCAGCTATCGGTGCTGAATATCATGTAACACAAGGAACGGAAATATATGCTAATTATGCCCAGGCTTATCGTCCCATACAGTTTGCCAATTTGCAAGCCCCACCAACTAATAGTGTTATCGATCAGGAGTTAAAAGATGCTAAAGGCTACAATATCGATTTTGGTTACCGGGGTAAGGTTCGTAGCTTTTTACAATTTGATGTAAGCGGATATTACTTACAGTACAATAATCGCATAGGTAATCAAACAATAGCAGCAACTCTTACTACCCCCGCCTATACATTCGTAACCAATATTGGTGCTTCAACCAGCAAAGGTTTTGAAGGATATGTGGAGTTTAACCCTGTTCGTGCTTTTGCTCCAAAAGAAACAAAGGCCGATCTGCTACTTTTTGGTTCATACAGTTATTTGGATGCCCGATATAGCAGCGACTTTAAAGATAGTGCTACAAAAAATAAAAAAGTAGAAAATGCACCTGCAAGTATTTTTCGTGGCGGCATTTCCGCAGGTTACAAAAATGTTTTGCTTACCGGGCAACTAAGCTATGTGGATAAAACATACAGTGATGCGAACAATACGGAAGCATTTTCAGCAAATGGACAGGTTGGATTGATTCCTTCTTATTCTGTAGTTGATCTGACGACTTCCTATAAATTCAATAAAGACATAAATATTAAAGCGGGTATCAATAATGTTGCTGATGTTCGTTATTTCACTCGCCGCTCCGGGGGTTATCCGGGTCCTGGTTTATTACCTGGTGATGGAAGAACTTTTTTTGTATCTATTGGAGCCAAATTTTAATTACAATATTCTGATAAAAAGCCCTTCTATTAAGAAGGGCTTTTTTATTTTACTGAGGTGTTTGTTAACTGTATTCTTGCACAATAGTTGCAACACAATCAGGTGCTTCTTATCCACATATATATTAATGCAGAGTTTCCTTTAAGCGTAATAGGCCAGTGTGCAAGGCGTACGACAAGCGGCACAGTGTTTGAAATACATACAATTAAAATAAGAAGGTTATGGATGTTACAGCAGTAGTACTTTACCAAGGAGCGTTGGCATACTACACTGTATCGAGACAAGGGGATGGAAAGTATGTGGCACACCTTCTAAATTATAGCAAGGGGCAGGAATTGGAACCACCGCAGACTATTCATTTTTGGAACAATGGCCGACACTGTAGTGGTAATATTGAGGACGATAATTTGATGGATGAAATTTGGCTGGCAGTAAAGGATAAGTTTAAAGATGGTGATGGTTCTGATTTTTCTGCTACTAATCTTATGAAACTATATGTCTTTATATAGCAAACTGCTCTCTTTTTTACAATGGTTGAAGGTAGTGTGTTTTGGCGTAAGGCAGTCTTTTTAAGACTGCCTTTTTGTTTTACATATATTACTAATAAAAAAAGCCCTTCATAAAGAAGGGCCATATTGCAACCATTTATGCTAATTGTTGCTTACAGGGTTTGTTTAGTTTTCTTTTAGTGTACCGATTGCCCTTTTTTCCATAGGACTAATCTTTTATGATAGTTCTTTTTTCTACAACTCTGTCAGTACCGTCTCTAAGTAAGGCTACTAATAGTATGATGAACAACAAGCCACCTACTACCTAAAGCCAGGGGAACCCGCCATTGGTACTGCTCTTCGTTACATCCACATTTACACTTGAACTACCATCTTGAGCCATCGCTAATGCGCTAAAAAAGGCAGCAAGCATTGAGAAATAGATATTTTCTTTTTTGCTGTTTTCATATAAGGTTAAAAGACCGTGCCAAAATGAAAAAGATGAGCTTGTTATACGATGGCTTATTTTTTTACGTGTTTTGCATAAAACAATTTTGCCAAAAACAGCCGAACAGAAATCGACTATTTGGTCTGTTTTCAAAAGTTCATTTAAGCTGCTGATTAAAAACAATCCGCTACGTATGGCAGGCGCTACTGCCTTCTTTACCATTTTTGCTTTGCCTCCAATACTTATTATTATAGCGCAGGTATTCAGCTTATTTGTAAATCCTGATGTATTAAAGCATCAATTATTCATTGAGTTGTCGGGTATTTTAGAAACTGAAGCTGTACAACAGATAATATCATTATTCGTGCTTTCAGATCTGTAATAAAAGCCAGCCTTACTACTGTACTGGGCTTTTTGTTTTTACTGTTTGTGGCTACTACTTTGTTTAAAGTGATTCGAACTTCTATTAATCAAATATGGGATGTAGAAAGTGAAGTCCGAAAAAAAGTAATTACAACCATTGCTACACGCATCAAAGCATTGGCCATTATTCTTTTCCTGAGCCTGTTGTTTACCGTTAGCATTTTATTGGAGGCCTTGCAGATTATTGCACATAAAAATGTTTCGGCTTCCTTTCCACACATATCTCTGTTTCTTCTCTCGGCAATGAATTATTTTATTTCCACAATTATCATTGCGCTTTGGTTTGGAACAATTTTTAAATACCTGGCCGATGCAAAAGTACAATGGAGTATAGCCTGGGTAGGCGCTTTGTTTACTGCTGTTTTTTCTCTCTATCGGACGAATTATATTACATGGCTTATTGAACTACAATAATATTAAAGGCATTTACGGCACATCTACAGCAGTAGTACTTATTTTACTCGTTGTATTTTATATCGCTATCATTCTTAATTACGGTGCTGCTTTTACTAATATGTGGAGTGTTTATAAATGAAAGCCAATTGTACCGTTAGTTCGTCCTTAGCTGCAAAACTGCAGCAGTTCATGAGCTATAGTAATATAATCGGTAAAACTCATAGGTTTACTTAGCATGGTTACTTCCTGCCTCGAAAAAATAATTGATCCCTGCTGCTGCGTGATGTGGAAAGTACAACCATAGGTATGTCTTTAAATGATTTTTTTTAGGGCTAGTATGGTTTCTTTACCATTCATTTTAGGCGTGTTGATGTCTAGCACAATTAAGCAAGGAAGTTTATTTAAAGTTTGTAACTCTTTTAATTTTTCAATTCCTTTTTCGCCGTTAATGGCATTGATGATTTTGTGAGCAGGAGACATTATTTCAAAAACACCGGCAAGAATTTCCACATCATCTTTATCGTCCTCTATATACAGAATTACCGCCTGTTGGGCCATTGCGGTTGGATTGTGGATTTAATATAGTGCTTTTATTAATGTAAATAAATACGGGCAAACCATTGGCGATTGGATACAACAAAAAGTCTCCCAGACGGAAGACTTTTTGTGTTGCACAAGTTTTTGCTTATGCTAAATCGTTAACGGTGCTGGTTGCTTTTTTTGCAATACTATTATAATTGTCTTTCAAACTATCTAACGTGTCAGAAGCCTTATCTTTTGCTTTGCCAATAAAACCCTGAACATCTTCGTTGTCTTTTAAATAATAAACCAAACCGGCAACTGCGGCGCCTACAATTAGTAGGGTTAATGCTGTTTTCATATTCTTTTCTTCTAATTAATCAACTTTTATGCCACGTCATAGGTTATAGTTTTGCAACATAGTTTTTTGCATGGTATTGCTGGCTTACGGAATCATTGTTACGTTATTTTGGGTTGGCTTAACTGTTTTTGTTTTGTACAATAAAGAACAAATACAATACCTGTGTTCTATTGATCTTTCAAATACACCTGAAGAACCTGTTGTTATCATCATTGCCGTTCGTAATGAAGAAGAGCATTTAGCCAATGCGTTACAATCAGTGTGTAAGCTCAGCTATACCAATTACCGATTACTGTTGATCAATGACCGTTCTACAGATGGAACGGCGGTTATCATGCAATCGTTTCAACAACAATACCCACACATTGAAATATTACAGATTGATACCTTGCCGAAAGGCTGGTTAGGAAAAAACCATGCACTTTACCAAGGCTATTTGCATACGTCAGAAAAGTGGATGCTGTTTACTGATGCCGATGTAGTGTTTGCACCAGACAGTTTGGTAAAAGCAATGCAGTACGCGACCTCCAGAAATATTGATCACTTAACTATTTTGCCGGAAGTGGAATCTCGTTCCAAATGGCTCAATAGTATTCTGGCCACCTTTGTTATTTTATTAGAAGCCAAGCAACGACCCTGGGCATTAAGCAATCCGAAGTCATCTGCGTTTTTGGGTATTGGCGCTTTTAATTTAATTAACCGGGATGCTTATCAAAAAATAGGGACGCATAAGGCTTTTGCCTTACGTCCAGATGATGATTTAATGCTGGGTAAACGCATTAAAGAAAGTGGTTTGAAACAAGATGCTTTATATGGCGAAGGTATGATTGGATTGGAATGGTACACTTCGGTGAAAGAATTTATTAATGGTCTAATGAAGAATACGTTTACCGCCTTTCGCTATAATTTTTTAATCATGGTCGTGGCTGGATTAATACCTACGCTATTATTATTTGTATTGCCGTTGCCTTTGTTGTTTCTATTTGGCGATGGTATGGAAAGAGCAATGGCTTTGTTCATTCTTCTTGCGCAAATCATTTTATTCTCTTTCAATAAAGGCAACCATTCCAAATGGTGGTATGCATTTATGGAGCCGGTAGCTGGTGCTATCCTGGCTTATATTTTAGTTCGTGCTTCTTTTCTTGCTATCAAACAAAAAGGTATATACTGGCGTGAAAGCTTTTATTCCTTAGATGAATTAAAAAAAGGTTTTTAATTCATCTGGTTGACAATAAACTTTTCATTGGTAAAAACAATAAATAAAGACTAATACACTTTTTCAAATACTTGTTTTCTGCTGACAATAGAAGCTCCAAAGTATTGCTTTGATATATTTATTTGTTCTGAAGTGAATAATCCGGTTAAGGTAAGATGCTGTGTGTTGATCACATAGCCGCTATCGATCTGACGGGAGAACGAAGCAAGTTCAAGGAGCGAACAGAATTGGAGTATTTGTTTTTCCATGGTGGTAAGAGATGGTAGCTTGTAAATGGTAGTGCTAAACTAAAGGGATTTTTAAATGAAATAACAGTAAAATTGGTTCAAGAAATTATGCACAACTTAGTTCAAAGGCTGTTTTAGTGCATTTTTGAGAGTAAAAAAATAGTTTTTCACATTGAACATTTTTATATTAAGTATGCTAAATATTGTAAATGAATTTTTATGTATTTCGGCCTAAACAATTTCCATTAGCTTCTACAATTTATATTAACGTGTTGTGCTATTAAAAACTCAAAGCATGTTTGATTTGAGTTAATTTGTTACCGTTTAA
>PSMG01000051.1:0-14396 GCA_040290035.1 Chitinophagaceae bacterium | reverse complement strand
GGGTGTGTTAGCGGCAGCCCGTGAAGGTGATGCGGTAAACCCCGAGAAAAAAAGCAGTGGCAGCCAGTTTTATATTGTACAGGGAAGAAAGTTTACTGATGCAGGATTGGATTCGGTTGAAACATTTCGGTTGAAAAGAAAGCTTCCCCAGGCGCACCGTGATGTGTATAAGACTATTGGCGGCACACCGCACCTGGACGGCAACTATACCGTGTTTGGTGAGGTGGTGGAAGGATTAGATGTGTTGGATAGGATTGCTGCTGAGCCAACATCGCAAAACCCCAAGGACAGGCCTGTTACGGATGTGCGCATTATAAAGGCGGAGTTGGTAAAGCGCAAGATGTATTGAACCACGGCGACAAAGAAACACAGTGCATTATCGTCATCTTTATTATAGTTGATTGCTTCACTTTACTGGCAATGACGTGGTTGAGTTTACTTCACTTTGTGATTTGTAAACAAAAAATGCTGCTTCATTGTTTCAAGTTTACCTATACTATTGTCATGCGGGCTAAATCTTTTTTCCAAGTCGAATAATCTGTGCTTAATATTGCAAGACTAAATTCTTACTATGAACTTTCCTGAGAACTTACGTTATACCAAAGATCACGAGTGGATTCGTATAGAGGGTGATGAAGCTGTAGTAGGCATTACCGATTTTGCGCAACACGAATTAGGCGATATTGTGTATGTAGAAGTTGAAACCATTAACAAGTCATTGAAAGAAGGTGATGTGTTTGGTACTGTGGAAGCGGTAAAAACAGTATCTGACCTGTACCTGCCCGTTTCAGGAACTATTTTAGAATTAAACCCAAAACTGAGCGGCAATCCTGAACTGGTAAACACCGATCCGTACGGTGATGGCTGGATGGTGCGTATGAAACTGGAAGATCCATCTGCTATAGAATCGTTAATGGATGCAGCCGCCTACCGAAATCTGGTGAGTTAATCAATCTAAACCAACAAAATCAACGTATATAGATGTGTAACATCTGTTTTTCGTTCTAACCAACTATTGAGCACACAAACCACATACGAAGAACAAGATTTGATACTTCGCTTGCGCCAGCAGGATGATCAGGCATTTAGCTATTTGTATGATCATTACAGCGGTGCATTATACGGAGTAATCAAACAAATTGTTCCGGATTTGGAACTGGCGAATGATGTGCTGCAAGAAGTGTTTGTAAATATTTGGCGAAAGATCGGATCCTATGATGCTTCGAAAGGACGACTCTTCACGTGGATGTTAAACATAGCCCGCAATGCAGCCATAGACAAAACCCGTTCTAAAGCATACCAGGAAGGCTTGCGACAGCAATCCTTAACCGAGGACACGGTACTAACCGGTGTTGCGGTAGTACATCCTGGTATGGATGATTATGGTTTGAAGAAACAATTGTTAAAATTAAAAGAAGAACAGCGGTTGCTGATCGATCTATCGTACTACCATGGCTATACGCATGAGCAAATAGCAAAAGCGTTGAACATGCCGGTAGGTACGGTGAAAACAAGGATCAGAAGCGCATTAACCCAATTAAGAACCTTATTAAGTTGAACCTGAAAGAATACATATCAAATGGAATAGTTGAAAGCTACGTGCTTGGCTTGGCTACCGAAGCCGAACGAGCAGAGTTTGAAATTATGTGCCAGCAGTATCCTGAGGTAGCGCAGGCAAGAGAGCAATTTGAGCTTTCTTTAGAAGCGGTACTGATGGAAGACGCAGCACCTGTTCCGCTTTTTGTGAAAGAACAGGTTCTTACAGCTATACAACAACAAACCGCTCTTAATAAAACGGTTGAAGAAGCGACTGACGAAACGCCGGTACTCAGTATGGGTGTTTGGAAATGGCTTGCAGCAGCTTGCTTTGTGTTGTTCCTAGGCAGTGGTTATTTATATTTTACCACCAAGCAACAGAATAACGAATTGCAGCAGGCTAATAATGATCTGAAGCAAGAACTGAGTAACACTACTGCACAGTTGAATTCATTACGATCAGATGCAGATATGCTGCATCATGCTTCCATGAAGATCACCCCTATGCAAGGCACGCCAGTAGCACCGCAAGCGGCTGCCACTATTTATTGGGATACTGCAAGCAGGGATGTGTATCTGTTGATCAACAACCTGCCACAGCCTGCAAGCGACAAGCAATATCAACTGTGGGCCTTGCTGAACGGCAAACCGATAGACCTAGGTGTATTTGATGTAAAAGAGCAGCGTTTGCTGGTGCATATGAAAAATGTACAGAACGCACAAGCCTTTGCCATAACCCTTGAACAGAAAGGTGGAAGTCCCACGCCAAAAGGCGATATGTATGTTATGGGAAAATTATAAATCTAAAAAGTTGTTTCCAGCGTAAATAAACTGTCGACAAAAGTTGACGCTAATAGTTGGTTAACGGGTCTTGCTAAAAGGCCCGTTTTTTTTATCATTGCAGAAATACTGAGTGTGAAAAAAAGCTACCGACTGATCATTGCCACTGCCTGGTTTTTATTTATTTCCTTCCTGTTCTTTCTTCCCGGAAACGATCTGCCGAGCGATAGCTGGCTGGACAAAATTCCTTTTTTTGATAAGCTGGTGCATGTGGGTTTTTTCTTTGTGCTTATTTGGCTGTGGTTGTGGGCTTACGGTATTACCAATAGCATAGGAAAATTCAAAATGTTCTTATTAATTGCTGTTGCTTACGGATTGATGGTGGAGTTCATTCAACTTTGGTTTGTGGCAGGACGTTCCTTTGACTTGTTAGACTGGACAGCAGACAGCATTGGAACTATAACAGGTGGCTTTTTACGGTTGGCATATACACAAAAAATAGACCCCTGTAGAAACAGGGGTCGCAACCAAAACTAACTGCTTATGAGAAAATTGACTGCTTTATGTGAGAACTTTATTATTAACGCAAATATGCTGCCGATTGTTATGTGTGTTCTGTTAACACTTTTAAAAAGAATTTAGAAGACCCAAAACCATTGACAGATCTATTATACGTTAGGAAAAATAATGCCAAAAAAATTAATGCTCAATCTTTTTTGTGTTAATTTTCGTGTGCATCATTCTACATCAGACCACAAAATTGATATAAATAGTTGCCACAAAAAATAAACTGCTTTCTATTATTAGGCCGTTTGTTTGGTCATCTTTTCTGCGTTCTCTGCAAACTGTAGTGCATCAATCAGTTCATCAATATTGCCGTTCAGTACATCCCCTAAATTGTAGAGCGTTAAACCAATACGATGATCGGTTACACGTCCTTGTGGGAAATTGTACGTCCTGATCTTTGCACTTCTATCACCCGTACTCACCAGGCTTTTTCTATGACGTGCAATTTCTTCTTCCTGCTTACGTACCTGCTCTTCGTACAAACGGGTACGAAGCATATTCATAGCCTTTTCACGGTTGGCTAACTGGCTACGCTCTGTTTGACACATTACTACGGTTCCGGTTGGAATGTGCGTTAGCAACACTTTTGTTTCTACCTTGTTTACGTTCTGTCCACCTGCACCACCGCTTCGGGCCGTTTCCATTTTTACATCACTTTCCTTCAATTCAAAATCCACCTCTTCTGCCTCTGGCATAACTGCCACCGTTGCCGCACTGGTATGCACACGACCACTAGCTTCTGTATCGGGCACCCGTTGCACACGATGCACCCCACTTTCAAACTTCAAGGTGCCATATACATCATCACCTATTACTTCCAGTTGCAATTCCTTATAACCACCAACGGTTCCCTCTGTTTCTGTAAGGATAGCCGTCTTCCAACCTCTGCGTTCGCAATAACGCATGTACATACGAGCCAAATCGCCAGCAAATAAACTGGCTTCATCGCCGCCTGTACCTGCACGTATCTCGATAATTGCATTCTTCTCATCCTGCGGGTCTTTAGGTATTAGCATTTGACGAATGGCTGCCTCCATTTTTTCTTTCTTCTCTTCTACTTCGGGCAACTCCACTTTTGCCAGCTCACGCATTTCTTCATCAGTACCATTCAATGCTTCTTTATAAAAATCTACATCTTCTAAAATCTTTCTGTAATCATTGTAAGCCATTACAATTTTCTCCAGGCTACGGTATTCTTTACTTGTTGCGCTGAATTTTTTATTATCGGCAATGATCTCAGGGTTGGTTAAGGCTACGCCTAAATCATCAAATCGTGCTTTTATTGCTTCCAGTTTATCTAACATGAATGTTGGAGGTTTAATGTTCAAAGTTCGAGGTCAAGAAGAGTGTGCTTCAATTGTTGATCCAGAACACAGAACAGTTTTTAAACAGGCTGCTAAATTACTGATTTGTAAAGGATGAACAGTGTACTTTAGCCTTTATATGCGTTACCGAAAACTTAAAGCTGATAAGCTGTTTGACGGGTTTCATTTATTAGAGAACAAAGCGTTGCTTGTAAGCGAAAATGGCATTATTGAAGGAATAACAGATGATGTAACGAACGCAGAAATCTTTACCGGTATATTTACGCCGGGCTTTATCAATTGTCATTGTCATCTCGAATTGAGTCACATGAAAGGTACGGTGCCAGAAGGAAAGGGACTGGTAGACTTCCTGATGAATGTGATGCGCATACGCAGCCAAATTTTGGCGGACAAACCAACTGCTATTGCAGCCGCTGAAAAAGAAATGTATGATAACGGTATTGTGGCCGTAGCTGATATTTGCAATACAAGCGATGCTATTGAGACAAAGAAAAGGAGTACTATTCGCTGGCACAGCCTGATTGAGACTATTAACCTTCGCAATGAAAACTTAGCAGCCACGCTACTGAAAAATGAAGGCATCAAAGAAGAGCATGAAGTTGCAAACCTGAAAGCAGTGCTGACTGCACATGCGCCGTATAGTGTGAGTCAAATGACGTTTGAGGCCATCAATAAACAAACAGCAGGACAAATCATATCCGTACACAACCAGGAAACAGCAGCAGAGAATGAGTTGTTTCAAAAAGGTACGGGTGATTTTTTGAAACTGTATTCGTGGTTAGGTAGCACCAATGTGCCGTTTGCTATTTCGGGAAAGAATAGTTTGCAAACATGGTTGCCCTATTTCACGAATGGGCAAACTATTCTGTTAGTGCACAATACTTACATCAAGGAAGAAGATATTGTGTTTGCCAAAGAACATGCCGCTACGTATGGACTAACCATTGTGTATTGTTTGTGTCCCAATGCTAACCTTTATATTGAACGGGCATTGCCTCCTTTGGATCTGCTCATCAAACATCAATGCACGATTGTTTTGGGCACTGATAGCTTAAGTAGCAACTGGCAATTGAGTATAGCGAGTGAGCTTAAAACCATTAAAGAAACCTTTTCGCTTTTATCTCCGGAAACACTTTTAACATGGGCCATAAGCAATGCAGCTTCAGCAATGCGCTGGAATGATTTGGGAAGTTTTGAGAAAGGAAAGAAACCTGGTGTAGTGTTAATGAGCGAAGCAGATTTTACCGTTAAAAGAATTATTTAACTAAGAAGCGATCTCTCTTAATACAGGCAAGGTCTTCATTGTACCAAAATCAGGTATGTGCAAAGCATAATACACCTCGAGCCAATGTAGCAAACGTCTTCGGAAATCACCATTTAGGTGCAATTCGGCAAGGTCTTGTGGTTGTAGCACTTTCAAAATATGCGATACTACTTCTGCTTCTTTACCTTCTAAAAAATTTGGATGAACTGGTTGTTGCTCAACAAAATTTCCCTCTTCCAAATCGACATAATGTTTCTCTTCCGAGTATTCATCGTTAATTCGAAAACCAAAGAACACTGCCAAATGCAATGCAAAGAAAAGCGGAAGATTAGCCGCTACCATTGGAGAGGCTTCATCTAAATGCAACAAGGCATCTTCAGTAAAATAAAAAAGATCGGGATTGTTCTCTGGTTCTTTGAGTGCTTTGTTCAGCAGCTCGATCATGAACAGCGCCACTGCATTCTTCCATATATCCGAGAAAATGTGTTGGTATAAACGGCCCCACCTAAATTCTTTAATGCGTTGCAGGCCTTTGAAATCGTTTTTATACACCACCAGATCCAAAATAGAAACCGGTTGAAAATGATTGGCCTTTGCTGATCCTTTTTTGCTTACTTGCCGTACACCATTCACCAGGTAAGATTGAACACCAAACAACTCTGTAAAGATGGTTACTACCAAACTAGTCTCACCATATTTTACACTTCGTAAAACAATGCCTTTTGTTTTGTGTACAAGACTCATCTTATTGACTAATGAAAACAATTTTACCTGCGGTTCGTTGTTGCTTGCCCTCATCGGTAACCAACACCAGGAACACACCACTTGCAATCTTTCTACCAGTGTAATCACGACCATCCCACACCGCTTGGCCACCTAATGCTTTGGTTTGATACACCAGCCTTCCGTTGAGCTCGGTGATCTTCACAAAGGAGTTGGCTGCGAGTCCTTTTATACCAATAGTGCCGTTGAAACCTGGGGGAACAGGATTGGGATACACCATTACATTTTCGTGTGTTTCACCACCTTCCGTAGCTGTGCTTTTGAAAGAGATCAAACCTTGCGTTGTAGCAAAGAAGACTTCGCCTGTTACACCATTAATAGCAATGTGCCGCACATCGTTGTTCAGTAATGGGCTATTGTCTTGCGTGAAGTGATAGATCACTCTATCCCCATCAGGAGATATCAACCATACACCGTTGCGTGTACCAATCCATTTACGATCTGCTCCATCTACAGCAATGGCTTGCACTATTTCGCCTTTAAATAAATAGTTTGCAAAGCCGCTGTTCACGGCAACCGGCAATACAGCTTCGCACCCTTGAAATGCTAATTCCGGACATTGAATTACCCCAATGCCATCTGAAGTGCCCACCCAAATAAAACCGCTTTTGTCTTTAGCAATTGCTTGCACATCATTCGATGGAAGATTGCCGCTGCCTCTGCCTACACGATATAATCGCCAGCGATCATCACTTACATCATCAATAGAAGCACCGTGATTGTATACTAACAAACCATTACCCTTTGGTGAGTTGATCCATTTTTGATTCGCATCATCAATCACTATTTGTGCGGTTGCATTTTCATTCAATAGAAAAGGAACGTCTAAGGTCTTCCACGAACCATCAGCTTTTAATACTACTACTTCATTCAGGGCACCGTAGTTGGAGATCCATAAATTGTTGTCTGCATCAAAGGCCAGTCCTGCTACACGATAGCTGGTTGGGTCGCCAATGGTAGGTCCGATAGGTGAACTCTGTTTGTAAATAGTATATTGATTAGCGCCTCTGATATGTACCAGCCCGCCACCATAAGAAGCAGCCCAAAGTGTTTCATCACGAGGATCAACCGCCACTGCAATTATATCCAAGACAGAATCCAACACATTTGAGCCATAACGATTGTAGGCACTCCACCAGCCTTCTTTTAATTGATACACACCACCACCATTGTATTGATAATTCCATGCATTATTTACAGCACCGGCAGTAGCGTACAACACATTGTTGTAAGCAGTCATTTCACCGAGCACAATATTTTCAGGCGCATTTGGCTGATAGTTTTCTGTAGTACTTCCCGTTATATGTACCAGCCCTTTATACAAATCGGCTACCCAATAACTGACGTTCTGCACAATCGCATTTTTTGGAGAGGGCACTGAAGCTTGTTGTAATGTTTGCGCAACACTGCCATCGCTATTCAGCACTACTACCCTTGCATTGCCCTGTTTGCTTTCGCAAAGCGTGATCTTATTTTCTGTTGTATTAATCGAGGTAATCTTCCATCCATCAGCATAGAACAAACTCCAGCTGTTACCATTTACTACAAACAAGGAATCTCTTATCAGTGCAATTGTTTTATTCTGCACGGTAATTACTCCTTTAGCCGTGTCAGCATGCAAACCATTGCTGCCAGACACCATCTGCCATTGTTGAAAGTCAGCCGGATTACTTGTGTTGATGGAGGTGCGCTTTAGCCCTTGAACGGTAGCAGCATAGTAATGCGCATTGTCCTTCGTCACCATGTATGTTTTTACCAAAGCGCCACCATTGCCAATGAACCAGGAATCTTTTATTTCGAATCGATCAATATCCACAACGATGATGCCAATGCCGGTTGACAAGTAAGCAAAGCTTCCGGCCACATAAATATGATAGATAGTTTTATCGCCTGCAATATTTCGACGTTTGATGTCGGGGATATTGTGAATTCCTTTTTCGTCAATAACATCAATATTACTATTGGTATAGGCAATGATCAATTTGCCGGACAACGCATCGTACTTAATAGTAGAAATGCCGGTTTCGTTCAACCCCGCTACCTTGCTGATGCGTTCTACTTCATTTGTTTTTAGATCAACACTATACAAACTATACAATGTAGCCGCATAAACTTTATTGGCTGAAGCTGTCACATCCATTGTGCTGCCATAAGGTAAATGTTCACGCCAGGCACCAATGGCAGGCATTGTGTTTTGTGCAGTAGCAGTACCGGCCAGCAGCAGAAAAAGAATAAGAAATCTCACCTTTCAAAGCTAAGTGATAAAGGCATAAAAAGAAGGCTTGAATGTTAAAACTCTCCCTTGCTGTATTGAATTCTGTGAGCTTTTCTTTTATTTGCCGCCAATAAATAGTTTAAAGTTATGGGTGTTGAAACAACATGAGAGCTTTTACTTTAAACTTCAAACCTTAGACGTTAAACTTACCGCTATGTGGAAAGCTTTGGGTGCGTTCATTCTTCGTAATCGTTTGCTCTTATTGCTGCTGTTGGCATTGGTTACCGGGTTTATGGGATGGCATGCAAGCAAAGTGAAGTTGAGCTACGAGTTTTCAAAAGCTATTCCTACCGACAATCCTAAATACTTAGAATACTTAGATTTCAAAAGAAAGTTTGGCGAAGATGGAATCTTATTGGTAGTAGGCGTAAAAACCACCGAGCTTTTTAAACAGGAGGTATTTAATGATTACATCCAGTTGGGCCAATCTTTAAAAAAAGTCAATGGCATAGAGCAAACGCTTTCTGTTGCCAATGCAGTTAACCTCAAAAAAGATTCGCTTACGGCAAAATTGAAAGCGGTTCCGCTGTTTGGAAACACTACGTTGACACAAGCACAAATTGACAGCAGCAAAGCAGGCTTTTACAACTTACCCTTTTACAAAGGCTTATTGTATAACCCAGCCACTAATGCATGGTTGATGGGTGTGTACATTAATAAAGACATCCTGGCTTCGCCAAAAAGAACAGAAGTCGTAAATGCAGTCATAGCGCAGGTGAATGGCTTTGGTAAAAAGTATAATCTCGATATGCACTTGAGTGGCTTGCCGTTAATCAGAACCTTGATTGCTGACCGTATTAAAAACGAGATGAAGTGGTTTACGCTGATCTCGCTGCTTTTGTCTGCTGCTATTCTTTTGTTGTTCTTCCGTTCTGTTGGTGCTACACTTCTATCGTTAGGCGTTGTACTCATTGGCGTCATCTGGAGTTTTGGAACAGTAGAATTAGCTGGTTATAAAATCACTTTGCTAACGGCATTGATCCCACCACTAATTGTTGTAATCGGTATTCCTAATTGCATTTATTTTTTGAACAAGTATCATACTGCGTACATAGAAACAGGCAACAAGAAAGAAGCGCTGGCACAAATGATTGCCAAGATGGGTATTGTCACTTTGTTCTGCAATATTGCCGCTGCTATTGGCTTTGCTGTATTTGCTTTAACCAAGAGTGCTATCCTGAAAGAGTCTGGTGTGGTAGCCGGTATCAACATTATGGCTTTGTTCTTTATTTCATTGGTTTTGATTCCTTCTATATTAAGTATGATGAAAGAGCCGGGACAAAGACAGTTGAAGTACTTACACAATCCTTTGTTACAACGTTCGCTTGACCGGCTGGAGCTATGGTCGCTGCATCACCGCAATATTATCTTCAGCATTACCGGACTTGTATTGATTGTGTCTATCGCTGGTATGTTCCGGTTAAAAAGCGTTGGCTACATTGTCGATGATCTGCCGAAGACGGATAAGATCTACACTGATCTCAAATTCTTTGAGGCCAATTTTGGTGGAGTGATGCCTCTGGAAATTGTGATTGATACCAAACAGAAAAACGGTTTGCGCAAGAACATGATGCAAACCTTTAAAGGCATTGACTCATTAGCAACATACATTGCTGCACAACCGTACAGTGGTAAACCATTAACCATTACCGAAGGACTGAAGTTTGCCAAGCAAGCTTTTTTCGAAGGCGATAGTGCGAATTATTCTATGCCTTCTGAATATGATCTGCCGGCTTTGGCACAATACCTTTCTGTAAAAAATGATTCATCGAGCAGCAAGAATAGCTTTAGTAAGCTAGTTGGTTCATTCATGGATAGCACCAAACGTGAAGCACGCATTAGCGTAACGATGAAAGATATTGGCAGTGCCAGGCTGCCCGAAGTATTGAATGACATCCAACAAAAAGCAGCGCAGTATTTTGATTCGTCTAAATATCGTGTACAGTTAACAGGAGCTTCGGTTACCTTCTTAGAAGGCAGTTCTTTTATTATTAATGGTTTGAAGGAAAGTATCTTCTGGGCCTTTTTATTGATCGCTGCCTGTATGCTTTACCTGTTCCGTTCACTACGCATTTTGTTATGTTCCTTAATACCTAATTTAATTCCGTTGATCATTACAGCAGGTATTATGGGTTGGACGGGTGTAGCGTTAAAACCCTCTACTGTATTAGTGTTTAGCGTGGCCCTAGGTATTGCTATTGACATCACTATTCGCTTTTTGGTCAATTATAAACAAATATTAAAAGCTAATAAAAGCATTGATGATACAGTGATTGAAACCATTCATTCCACGGGCTTGAGTATTATCTATACTTCCATTGTTTTGATTGCAGGTTTTGTGATCTTTTGCTTTAGTTCGTTTGGTGGCACACAATCGTTAGGATGGCTTACGTCTATTACACTGATTACGGCAACTGTGGCTAATCTTACTTTGTTGCCTGCCATCATTATTAGCTTATTCAAAAAGAAAAGAATTCGTTAAGCAACAAGGGTCAGTTGTATCTTTAAGTAATGAATAAAGGTTTATTGTTTTTGAAACGATACAGCTTAATTACCTGCGTTGTATTGTTTGCTTGCGCCACACGTCATTCTACTTCCGGGATTGAAGCAGCCTGCAGCAATACATGCACTACCTGCAAAAAACAGATGCCGATTCTATTGCGTATATGTTCACTCCTGACGGCGAATTAGGCAATGTGGCTAAGGGACGAGATTCTATCCGTCATTTTCTTTCTTCTTTTAAAAAACGTACAAGTGACATTAGCTACAGCTAAAACAGATACTATTATCCTTCAAAGCAATACTGCCATTCAAAAAGGCAAGTATGAGCAGAAGGGAATTGTTGACGGGAAAAACAATTATGCAGTAAAAGGAACCTACGAAGCGCATTGGATGTACCTGCGTGGTGAAGGCTGGCGCTTGCAAAGAATGGATACCAAGCCTACTCAGTAAAACTTTCGGTCTTCCCGAAGCGCAATTAAAAAATCGACCGCTTCATTAGACATGTTCACTGTTTTTCTTTTATTGCCATCCAGGAATGAGAATATTCTGCAGGCAACATCGCTTGTATTAAACTGAACGCTATCAATAATAGCTCCCTTTGCTTTAAATAATATCTTTCCAGTAAACACATCACACTTCCTTTCCGCATTTTTCCCGTCTATAAAACCAATGAGCTTTTCTTTTGCTTTTTCATCTGATGTATGTACAATCTTATAGATAGAATCTGATCCGGCATTGGAATAAAAATAGATTACCAGATCATCAGCCTTGCCGAACTTATTTTTTACTTCACTATTAGTGCAGGATATCAGTGTTATGATTGCTGCAAACAAGATCCATTTCATACATCAAACTTAAAAGAAAAAACCGCTGAATGGCTTCAGCGGTTTACAAAACAGAGTAGAAATTGTTTAGAAATTAAACTTCACACCCAATTGACCCTGCCAACGTGAGTTGATTGGATCAACCGTATAATAATGATTGTTAACACCGGTTGGCTTTTTGAAATTGAATGTTGGTAAATAACCTGATGATGGCTTAGCAGGTGAAACGCCGTTTGCATCTTTAGCAAAGGCCAACAGGTTTACGGTGTAGTTGTTTACGTTCGTTACAAACGTAATGCGGCCCCAATCGTTGTTCAACAAATTCAGTACGTTAAACACATCGAAGCTTATTTGCAGTGATTTGCTTTTATCTTTTTTACTCAACTTGAACTCATGCATCAACTTCATATCCAATTCGTGATTCCAAGGCGTACGCAAGCCATTACGCTCAGCGTATTGTCCGCGACGTGTTTTTAAATAAGTATCATTTTCAATCAGTTTGTTCAAGTCATTCCATTGTTGGGAAGCAGTGTATACTTGTCCGTTCAATACATAATCAGCCAGTCGAATATCGCTTTGATCTTTTGGAATGTAAGGCAGGTTGGCATTTGCAGCATTGCCAAATGGGTTACCGCCTGAAGCATAAATCACGCTATAAGGGTTGCCCGATTGACCTGAATAAAAGAAGGCAAGTGTGGTAGCATTCAATTCGTTCCAGACTAAATTACCACTCCATGTAGCTACGATGCGATGACGCAAATCAAAATTAGAATAAGCCAATTGTGGATTTCCCGGAACAATAGATGGATTCACTTCGTAGTTTGACTGGAATGAATTACGTATGCCGTTGCTGATGTCTTTACTCATACCGTAGGTATAAGCGGCACTCCAGTTCATATTGAATGTATGCGTACCCATGCGCATGTTGTTAGATGTTTTAGATAATTGTGCCGTAACATTATAGCGATAGCCTTCTGTTGTATTGGTTAGCAAGTAAACGTTTGAATAATTGCTGTACCATTTACCACCTACATACACCGGTGATTTTGTTGGTCCGCTGGTATAGTATTGTACACTATCCTTGATATTGATCTGCTGGAATTTTACATCATACAATGTTTTGGTGTACAAGGCATCTAAGGTCAACTTATAGCCCTTTCCAAATTTGAAATCAACAGCAATATTGGAACGCCAGATCGTAGGCAATTTGAAGTTGTTGTCAATGATATCTACTTCTCTCGTAGCACTTGCACCGGCACCACCATATTTAGACACAGTATCTTTTAAATACAATGGATTGATGGCAAGAGGCACTGTTTGTCCGCTGCCTGGACGATAATCGATATTGCCATAAGTAGTACCATTCAAAGTATAAGCATAGCCCAACCACGCAAATGGAATACGACCAACAAAAATACCTGTACCACCTCTCATTACTATGGATTGATCACCATTGATATCCCAGTTAAAACCTAAGCGTGGAGACAAGGTAGCCTTGCCCAACCATTTATTGCTAAGGTCTTTAAAGGGGGTGTGTGTATAGGTAGGATTAAGTGAGTTATAATCATTGATGCTATTCAAGTCAGGATCAGTGCCGGGCTGGTCGGCCACGGCTGAATAATCAATGCGCAATCCTGGTGTTATTTTAAAACGTTTATTAATGGTGATCTCATCTTGTGCATAGGCACTCAGTAAGCTTACCTTATATGGGTTTGGTGGATTGTTGTAAATGGTATTGCGATCGTTAGGCAATTTTGGATCGGTAGTAAACGCACCGCGAATACGGCTTGGCTTATCAGCTAAGAAATTATTCACGCTTGAATATTCCCAACGTCCGTTCCATGAGTTGATGAAACCGTAGGTTAGATTGTAAAATTCATTGTGTGTACCAAAGGTGAACTTGTTGATGCCTTTTGTCCAGGTTACGTTATCAGTCAACTCAATGGTTTGTTGCTTCATATTATAAATAGAAGCTTCTCTCCAGGTACCTGCCCAAATAGCGCCGCTACCAATATCCATAAAAGGAGATAGAACTCCAGGAAAATCTCTGTACTCATGTACATTGATGTAACTAACATTAAACTGATTGCTGAAGTTGTTACTAAACTTAGTTTTCAATTCAGCTACAAGGTTATAGTTCTTGGTATATTGTGTAAAGTCGGTTGAAGAGAACTGAAAATTGGTAGTACTACGCTCTAAGTTATTACCCCATCCATTGGTATAGATACCACGAACGGTTAACGTATTTCTTGGAGAAAGATTGAAATCAAAACGGGCAAATAACTTATCACTGTTCGTAAACACTTTGTATTGATTGTACGAACCGACATCATAGCCATACTTGCTCATTAATTGATTCTTGATCGACTGTGCATCAGCAATACTAATTGCCGCACCCGGATCCCCTGCATTGTAAAAGGTTGGCTCTTGCCTGCGTGTTTGCTCAAAGTTTACAATAAAGAAAGCTTTGTTGCGAACAATAGGTCCACCCACCGTAGCACCATATTGGTAATCGTAAAAATCAGAACCAATCCTGGTTT
>PSMG01000050.1:14200-14878 GCA_040290035.1 Chitinophagaceae bacterium | reverse complement strand
AGTAAAAATAGCAAGCTAAAAAAGTGACAACTTGTTTGCAGTTTTTTAAACTTAGAAACTAAAATAATTTGACATAGAAATAGTTATCATTAGTTCGATAAAAACTAAAAATCATGAAAAGGTTAATCTTATTCGGTTTCATTTTTACCATTATGATGGTGGTATCCTGCTCAGACAATAAAATAAGTGAGGATAAAGTTCTCGGCGCTGTTGTATCAACATTCAAAGCGAAATATCCTGCTGCGACAGATACAAAATGGATCACTGAAAAAAAAGCGATAAAACTCTTTATGAAGCGCAATTTAAATCTGGCGGAAAAGAAATAGAAGCCGAGTTTAATGAAGACGGCACTTTTGTGCAGGAAGATTAATCTTTGCTGCAAATCGTTTACCGACGAAGCTTTAACTCTACAAAAGTTAAGGCTTTTTATTGTTGCTCAATTTCTGTTCTTAAAAAAGCTTTCTTAAAAACATAGTGATATACCTCCGTGTTTCCGCTACCGCTTGTATAAGGGAAGGCATTCACCAAACTCCATCCTTCTTTACCCATATAATTTAAAGCATCAACAACAGTATTAAATTTCTTTAACTTTCCCTCATCTGTTTTTATCCGGTAGTCTTTCCATATGCTTCTCTCCTCTCCATAATCTATATCAATAGTTACTTTTTTGCTAAGTAA
>PSMG01000050.1:0-14054 GCA_040290035.1 Chitinophagaceae bacterium | reverse complement strand
AAAATCATTGTTTTTGTTTTTAAGGTGGGTTCTAAAAATTCACTTTTATAGATTTTAATAAAAATCGGAGAACCCGTTAACCGATTTTTGGTAATCTGTTTTTAAAAAATACATTATTTTTTTCTTACAACCTACTAATTTTTCTATCTATCTATCTATCTATCTATCAGTGTATTTAATGTCTAATCTTATGGTTTGTTCGTACCTAAATAAATTGTATGTTTAAATTTATAAGCCCTATTATTCCAGTTGCTCTTACTATTCCAACTGAGCGTATAAATAAGCCATTCATGCTTTGTTCCATAAAGCCAAATACGTGTTCTACCCTTGCTCTTGTTTTTGATTTTTCTTTATTGGTGGCTTTTTGTTCATCTGTTAATGGCGAGTTGCGGTAACCTTTCTCGTGAACTTTATTTTTCATTTTATATTTTTCAATCGTCTTCTCTTGTTCTTCGCCTGTATAAGCACTATCGGCATGTAATACTTGCCCTTTATCTTTTTCATCCAATAAATCTTCTAAAGCTCGTGAATCATGCACTGAGGCATCTGTAACAACATACGTATTTATGAATTTACTTTTTGTATCAACTTTTGCATGGTTTTTATAACCATAAAACGTTTCCTTGTTTTTTTGTGTCCAACGTGCATCAATATCTTTATGGCATTTTTTATGGGGATGCTCATTCCATAAATCATCCCCTTCTCCGTTTTTTTATTTTTTCATTTTCTTCTCGAGTATTACGTTGACGTGGTGCTATCGTAAAGCTTACATCTACAAGCTGACCTTGGTTAAAAATTAATTCTTTAGATTCTAAATGGCTTTTAAATTGATGAAACAAATCCTCCACAAGTCCTTCGTTTGTTATTGATTCCCTAAATGCCCATACTGTTTTTTCATCGGGTATTTTATCGCCTGTTTCTAAACCAAGAAAATTTTTAAAACTAATTCTATCAATAATTTGATACTCTATTTGTTTATCCCCAAGACCATAATAACGTTGTAAAATCAAAATTTTAAACATCAACACCGTATCAAATGGTTTTGCTCCAGCGTTATTTTTTTATTCGTATTCAATAATTTGTTCTCTAAGGTTGTACGAAACATTTCAAAATCTATCACCTTACTTACCATTTCTAATGGATTGCCTATTTTTGATAAAAGCTCTATCGAGTTTTGTTCGTCAAATAATCCCTTTTTCCCTTGTGTTTTGTAGCGTATTAACTTCACTTTTTTGTCTAACTTGTTTATAATGCAAATATAATCATATTTATTTGATTATCAAATAGTTATATCGTTATTTATTAACAATTTGATTTTTAGAACTCCCCTTTATTAAAAACTGTCTTAAACTACCAACAAATCTGTCCTAAAATTGGGGTACATTATACTGATCAGACAAATATTATTAAAGCATGGGGTGCACATGCTGGATGGTGAAGCAGTAGTCTTAAATGGCGTTGGCTTTGCTGGCGTCAAAGGTTTCGGTGGTGGCTTTGGCAAGCATATGCTTTCGTTTTTTGGCGAAGGCGCCATGAAGGCATTTGTACAAGAGGCAGTAGATGAAGCCTTGCATTTGAAAAGAGCTCTTTCGCGATTAAACGCAGAACACACAGGTGTAAAAAAGATTGCTGTACTACATTACGCTCCTATTAAAGACACAGCGATAGGCGAATCGGAAGCAATCTTTCCCTTCTTAGGCTGTTCTCGTTTATCGGAGCCGCTTAACCGACATAAGGTAATAGCAGCGTTTCATGGTCATGCACACATTGGTACACTGGAAGGTGAAACAGCAAACGGCATTAAGGTGTATAACGTGGCAAAGCCTATTTTAAATAAGCACGAGCAACCGTTCTATTTACTGGAAGTGTAAGACTTATTACTGTGGTGGCAATAATGATTTCGATTCTTTAATGGCACAACCCACCATTGACATCAGCTTTAATTTTTGCTCGTCTGTTAAGATAACTGTTGTTGTGTCTTTCTTATTACCAATAAAACGAATCGTACTCAATTTCTTTGTACTTAGCTTATCCAGGTTAGAAGGCGTAACGGGCAAATTGCGAAAGCTCATCTGAAAATAACCTTCGCAATTCATGGCACCGGTATTCTTAAAATTATTACGGTAGCGTTCGCCTTCGTAAATAGCAATAGCAGAAGATGCATCGTCAAAACATTTGGATTCACCTGCATTAGGGAAAAAGAAGAGAAAATTAATTTCTTTTGGATCAATGTCAATAGACATTGAAACTTTATTTCCCCCGGACGTTAACGGGAAAAAGCCTGTAGAAAGCTTTACCTGCTTTGTATAAGGATCGGTGGTTTTATTTAGTTTGCAATCTTGTGCAAAAGTAAGCGAAGGAAAAAGAAAGGTAGCCAACAAAAGTTTTTTCATAGCCAGACAAATTGAGTTTTAAAAATAACAATTGTTGAGGTGCCGGCAAGAGTCAGACTGTTAATAAAAAAAAGCGTAAATGCCAATGATATCTACGCTCCAAACACCCACTAAATCTATGCACTAATCGTGTCCTTCTAATTTTACAATTTTGTTGTAAAGACCCAACAACAAGATGTTTACCGGCCAGTGGCCAATGAAGTTGCTCACTTTTTGCTTACCTGCGATTTGAAATGCTAAAGACACTGCCATAAAACCAATACTTGTCCATAGAAACACGTCTGATGGCAACTTTGCTGTTTGCTCTTCAATAGCTTTTGCCACTTTACCCTCTGAGTGAGTGGGATTTAAATTTACTGCCATAATTCCTCCTTTAATTCTGTTTAAATACATTTTTGAAATCCAACTTTCTTGCCAAGCTTTTACAGGCTCTGCATTGTGGCCAATGTGTTTAAAAGAATACTTGAAATTTATTACCCGTGCTATAACAGTTAACGTAAGGCTTCAAAGCTGTATTTTACATTACTCCAGAATTCGTCTAATCCAATAATACGTTGCTTGAAAAAGGAAATAAGAATAGGCCAATCATCTTTTTTAAAAATGCTTACTTGTAATTCTTCTGTGTAAATTCGGCTAATGACCTTTCCGGTTTCATCAGCTGAATGTAATTGCCAGGTCCATTCTTCATGAACAGCACTACGCAATAAGGTTTTTAATTGCTGAAATTGTTCAAAATACAAATGTTGCAACTCAGTATCTTTATGATGCAATTCAATGGCAATGATTGCCTTTTTATTATCGGCAAACATGCGGAATAAAATATCCTTCTCGTCTGTCTTATAATTTAACCAATTAATCCGCTCACCTTCTGCTGACAAAACCGGTCGCATATAATGTCCAAAGGCGGTCCAAAACTCCTGTCGTAACCGTGATGCCTGCTGTCGGGAATACATGCCTCAAATTTAAGTTTAAAAGCTTTTAAAGCTAAAAGACAAAACGTACAGTTCTGTTCAAACGAAGATTTAGCAAGGCTTCCACAAAGAAAGAAATAAACATTATTCTTATAAGATGGCAATTTTCTGGCACGTTATTGTACTATTACTAGGTATAAAATTGAAGATTATGGCAACAGTATTAAATAGATTAAATGCGGCATTAAAAAAGATAAATGAAAAAAGCCATACAGGGTTAACAGTAGCCTTAGTACTAATGTTCCTGGCCTACGGGTGTGTTAGTTTTATTGTTTTAGTAAATAGCTATGCTTAAAAAAAGCAATCAACTTTTGCATCAGTCTCGCCATGCGAGACTTTTTTATTTTTGGCGCATGAACGAAAGAATAAGTATAGCTACTGCTGAAGATATTGCGCAATTAGTGCAATTGATAAACAGCGCTTATCGTGGGGAAAGTTCGAAACAAGGCTGGACGACGGAGGCCGATTTATTGGACGGTATCCGCACTGATGAAGAAAGTTTAAAAGAGCTAATGACAAAAAAAGATTCTGTGGTTTTAAAATATGTGGAAGGAAGCAAATTAATTGGATGTGTAAATCTGCAAAAGCAAGGCGACCAACTTTATTTAGGTATGCTTACGGTAGATCCAACTTTGCAAACAAGAGGAATAGGCAAACAATTGCTTTATAATGCTGAGGAATATGCGAAGCAAGAAGGTTGTTCGGCAGTAGTGATGACCGTTATTACTGTTCGAAATGAATTGTTGCAATGGTACCAGCGTCATGGTTATTCATTAACAGGTGAAAAAAAACCTTTCCCTATGAATGACCCCCGGTTCGGATTGCCAAAACAAGACTTGGAATTTTTTGTATTGAAGAAAGAATTGACAACTGCCTAATTAATCTATCCTTGGTTATTAATTTTGAATGATGCCTACAAAACTCTCTGTCAACATCAACAAGTTTGCAACACTGCGTAATAGTCGCGGTGGTAATAACCCAGACGTAACCAAAGCAGCCATCGATGCACAACGCTTTGGTGCCGATGGAGTAACCGTACATCCCCGTCCTGATGAACGACATATACGTTACAGCGATGTGCGTGACATTAAAAAAATCATTACTACAGAATTCAATATTGAAGGCAATTGCCAGGAACAAAAGTTCATTGATTTGGTTTTGGAAGTAAGGCCAGAGCAAGTAACACTGGTGCCTGATACTTTAAATCAAATTACATCTAATCATGGCTGGGATACCATTAAGAACAAACAATACTTGCAAGAAATGATTGCCTTATTTCAAAAAGCAGGCATCCGTGTTTCTATTTTTGTTGATCCTGTTGTTGCCATGGTAGAAGGAGCTGCTGAAACAGGAACAGACCGCATTGAACTATACACAGAAGAATATGCTACGCAATTCGCAAAAGGCAATCGTGATGCAGCAATTGCGCCTTACATGATAGCCGCAAAGAGAGCAAAAGATCTAGGATTAGGATTGAACGCAGGACATGATCTCGACATGCATAATCTTAAATTCTTCAAACAAAATATTCCCTGGCTTAACGAAGTAAGCATTGGCCATGCATTGATCTCGGATTCTATATATTTAGGTTTTGAAAATACCATCCAACTTTATAAGCGACAACTGCAATAAGCCATTTATCCGTAACAATTGCATATTATACAGATAAACAACCATATTGCACAAGCTTAATTGAGAAGCCCCTTAGTTTTAGTAGATTTAAAGAACAAACCAACACATATGAGAAATTGTTTTTTACTTCTGTTAGGACTAGCGGTACTTACAGCATCGCAGGCACAAATTGCATTAACTGTTTTGCCAAGTGGTGGCAACAAAAAGGCTTCTGTAAGCGAACGTATAGGTCTTACCGATGTTACTATTCATTATGATCGTCCGGGTGTAAAAGGAAGAGAAGGAAAAATTTGGGGTCAATTGGTTCCAGTAGGATTTGTAGATCAAGGATTCTGATCAAGCAAAGCTGCACCATGGCGAGCAGGCGCTAACGAAAATACCACCATTGAATTTTCGAATGATGTAAAAATTGAAGTACAATCTTTGAAAGCAGGCAAGTATGGATTCTTCATTGCTTATGACCCTGTAGAACCAACATTAATCTTCTCCAGAAATAATTCTTCCTGAGGCAGCTTTTATTATGACCCTTCAGAAGATGTGTTGCGTGTGAAAGTAAAAACAATGCCCATGAACAACAATGTGGAATGAATGAAGTATGAATTTTTAAACCAAACAGAAAACAGTGCAACAGTTGCTTTAGAATGGGAGAAATTAATGATCCCTTTCAAAATAGAAACCGACTATGTTCATGACCAGTTAGAAAGTTTTCGTAATGAGCTAAGGACACAGCGGGGTTTCTATTGGTTATCCTGGAATCAGGCAGTGCAATGGTGCTTACAACACAATACTAATTTAGAACAAGCCTTGCAATGGGCTGATAGCGCTACAAGCATCAACTTTGGTGGCAACGCATTGTTTCAACCTTATGCAACCAAAGCACAAATTCTAAACAAGTTGGGCCACACGGCAAAAGCAGATGCTGTAATGAAGAAAGCATTGCCTTTTGCGAGCATGATCGATCTGCACCAGTACGGAAGACAACTTATTCAGCAGAAAAAAGCAAAAGAGGCATTGGATATATTTAAACTGAATTATGATAAGAACCCAAACCAGTTTACGACACTTGTTGGGTTGATGAGAGGCTATGCGGCTAATGCTGATTATAAAACTGCATTGAAATGTGCTAAGCAAGCCCTGCCATTGGCACCTGATGCGCAAAACAAAACATCGGTAGAAAATTCTATAAACAAGTTAGAACAAGGTCAGGATGTGAATTAAATAGATAGATGAATAACAAAGCCTCGCACTTTTAGTATGAGGCTTTGTTTTACTGCTACGCTGCCTTTCTTTTTCGATACAACATAATCTCAATCACTACAGCAAAGGCAGTAACGCCTACAGCTGCTAAAAAATATCGATTCATTCGGTTTGGTGGAAGATAAGCCACACCATCCTCATTGAACAAAGCTGGCTCTTTTACATAACGTCCATCATCGGGCATTACTTTCTGCCAAAACTCGCGGGTTAATTTGTGCAATGCCTTTCTTGCTTCAGCACCATACATTGTACGGCCATGTCCCGTTGCGAGTACTTCGGGTTGCAAAGCGTCTAATTTTTTTACAGATGATGCAGCCGAACCCCAATCAGGCGTAAAATACATCGGTGGGCCGCAAAGTTCCACTTTTTGCGTCATCACCGATAAAGCTGAATGCTGATTGGTCGTTACGAATGCATCTCCTGCTACCAACACGCCATCTCTTTCGCGGTACAAGCTAATATGCCCTGGTGCATGACCCGGCGTGTGCAACCATTGCCAGTGGTGCAGGTCGGGCACGGTACCGCCATCAGGTAATTCACGTAAATGATTTTGTACGTTGATAGGTTTTTTCGGAAACGTAAAAGACATCAATGACATTAAACCACCGCCAACGGTTGGATCTGGCGGAGGATAAGAAGACTTACCAGTAAGGTATGGCGTCTCTAAATGATGACAATAAACAGGCACGGCCCACTCATCTGATAGTTGTAACACAGAGCCCACATGATCAAAATGACCATGGGTTAGAATAATGGAAGAGGGCCGTGTGTCCGAACCGCGAATACTGCACACACCATGTTTTTAATTTTTGGTGCTGATGTTTTTAATCCTGTATCAACTAATAGCCAATTGGTACTTTCTAAGTTTTGAATGATAAAAACATTTACAAAAATGTCTTTCATGCGCCACACCCCTGGTGCTACAATAAAAATGTTATCATCCAATAAAGCCTCCCGTGAAGCAGTGATGGTTCTATTTGTTGTTGCATTAGCCATAAAAAATGGCTTGAAGGAAGGCTACAAATAACATACCATGCAGAACCGTAAAGCTAAGGACAGCAAAGGGTTTTAGTGAAATGAGCTAATACTTACGATGATGAAAGAAAAGGCAGCTCAATAGAATTGTTGGGGCTGAACGGAGCGTCGCAAGTAAAGTTTAATGGTAGTGCAGCAGTTTGCAACAAAATAAAAGCCCCACATCCAGTGAGGCTTCAATTAATTTGCTTCATGCGAAGTTTATCTTGCTTCTGCCATATCAGGAATCGCTTCTACTTTATAGGCGCCGGCATCGAGTTTCGTCTTTGTTTCACTGAAGGCTTTCAGCGTTGCATTGATATCAGCATCGGTGTGAGTAGCAGTTGGGATTAAACGATAAATGATATGTCCTTTTGGAATAACCGGATATACTACTACTGAAGCAAAAACGCCATAATTCTCACGTAAGTCCATTACCATCGCTGTTGCTTCTTCTACGCCACCCTTCATGTAAACCGGCGTTACCATTGTATCGGTATTACCAATATCAAAGCCTCTTTCTTTCAAACCCGCTTGTAGTTTCAATGCATTGTTCCAAAGTTTTTCACGCAATTCAGGCATACTGCGCAACATATCCAAGCGCTTCAGGTTTCCCAATACAATAGGCATTGGCAAACTCTTAGCGAATATTTGGCTACGAATGTTGTAACGAATGTAGTCGATGATTTGTCTGTCGCCTGCAACAAAAGCACCAATAGATGCCATTGATTTTGCAAAGGTTGAGAAGTACAAATCAATGCCATCTTGCACACCTTGTGCTTCACCTGCACCGGCACCTGTTTCACCAAGCGTTCCAAAACCATGTGCATCATCTACCAGCAAACGAAAATCATATTTTGATTTTAAATCAACGATCTCTTTTAATTTACCTTGGTCGCCAGCCATGCCAAATACACCTTCGGTAATTACCAAAATACCACCTGCACCCTGCTTTTCGATCAATGCAGCAGCACGTTGCATTTGTTTATCAAAATCTTCAATATCGTTATGCTTAAATACAAAGCGTTTACCTGGCAACAAACGCAAACCATCGATGATACATGCGTGGCTCTCGGCATCATACACTACCACATCATGACGGCTGCATAATACATCTATAATGCTTACCATTCCCTGGTAACCATAGTTCAATAAAGCAGCATCTTCTTTACTTACAAATTCAGCTAATTCTCTTTCTAATTGTTCGTGGTAATTACTGTTACCACTCATCATGCGGGCACCCATTGGATACGCCAAACCAAATTGCTTTGCAGCATCACCATCCACTTTGCGGATTTCAGGATGATTGGCTAAACCTAAATAATTGTTCAAGCTCCAAACAATTACATCCTTGCCACGAAACTTCATGCGGCTACCAATTTCGCCTTCTAGTTTTGGGAAAGCAAAATAGCCATGTGCTCTGTCACGATATTGGCCAATAGGGCCGTAGTTTTTCATAAGGCGTTCAAAGATATCTGCCATAATAAGTTCAAAGTTTTAAGTTATACATTTTAAGTTGGCGTATGTATAGCAAGTATTCGTACGGTTTTCAAGTGGCGCAAAAATAAGGGAATTCAGCAAGAACCGCTTCGGGCTTAGTGCCGCAGTACTTCTAGCGCAATTCTCCAACCTTCTTTTTCCCTACGCCATACACGCAGGTAATTGTCTTTTTTATCACCCAGCTGTGAGGAGCCATAGACATAACCTAAGTCGCCGCTTGTTGCAATACCAGAACCTATCAACACATATTGCACCGCGTTTGAAGTAGCATCAATCACCCCCTTTTGCTCTTCATCAGTGGTAGCACTGGCGTGCCCATTATGATTTAAAATGCTTTGCCTAGATAAGAACTTTTGATAGGCAAGTGCAGTTTTTTTGGAATATTTTAATAAATGCCTCTTCTGTTTTTTGCAATTGCAAAAGATCCAACGGCGTTTTTTCAATTTTTTCAGCGTTGATTTTTGTTACATCCATCGATGTAGTAGTGGGCATGTTGTTGCCGATATCCAACACATTTTTCCATTCGCCACTTTTGTTTAACCGCCAAATAGAATTGAACTGTCCTTGGGCAACAACGCTGTCATTAATTGTCTTTGGTTGAAAGGTCCAAGGTCCGGAAGTATAACCTAAATCGTCAGACAGAGAAATTTCTGCAAACTGCGGATGCCAATTCAGGACGCCGTCACGTTTTTCTCGCTTGCTCCAAACTTCAATCCCATTAACAGGCTTTCCACCCTCAAATACAATTCCTGTACTATCTAAAAAAGCTAAGAACGCATCTTTTTTTCCATGAGCGACCGAATATGCAGCAAAGCTTTTTTCTGCATTAATTAAACCGTCAATACTCTTTTGTGCAAAGGATTGCAAGACTGTAAAAAGACTAAGGATCGTAACAAAAAATTTCATAACACATTTTGGTTTGGCTAAAGTTATTTATCGAAAAATAATATTCGATACCGCTAATCCATTTTAAAAATGGTTAAGTTTGACGCATTAATTTGGTGCAATGAAACGTCTTTTGTTTTACTTTTTATTAGTCTTACTTTGTTTTAATGCAAGCTCTCAATTGCAACGACCAAAGTTGGTCGTAGGCATTGTGGTGGACCAGATGCGATGGGATTATTTATACCGCTTTTATAATCGGTATACTGCTGATGGCTTTAAACGTTTGTTGAACGAAGGTTTTTCTTGTGAAAATACATTTATCAATTATTTACCCTCTTATACAGCGGTCGGACATAGCACTATCTACACCGGTTCTGTTCCAGCCATCAACGGTATTACAGGTAACGAGTGGACAGAACAATTAACAGGTCAAAAGGTCTATTGCACTGCTGATCCTTCTGTGCAGTGTGTTGGAGCCGCCAATGCAACGGACGGGAAAATGTCACCAAGGAACTTGTTAGTAACCACCATTACCGATGAATTAAGAATGGCTACTAATTATGGATCAAAAGTGATTGGTGTTTCATTAAAGGATCGAGCTTCTATTTTGCCTGCAGGACATTTAGGCACAGCTTATTGGTTGGATGATGCGAGTGGCAATTTTATCACAAGTACTTATTACATGAATAGTTTACCCGCATGGGTAACACAATTCAATAACCAAAAACAAATTGAAAAATTAGTTGCTAACGGCTGGACTACTTTATACCCTATCAATACCTATCAACAAAGTGATTCTGATGCAAAAGCATATGAAGGTTTATTTCCCGATGAAAAGTCGCCTGTATTTCCACATGACACAAAAACAGCCTACGCCAAAAGCAGGTCAAGTTTTCGCAACACACCATTTGGTAATACACTTACACTAAACTTTGCGATTGAAGCTTTGAACAATTGTGGATTAGGCAAGGGAAACACTACGGACTTTTTAGCTATCAGCTTCGCTTCCACTGATTATGTTGGTCATATGTTTGGTGTTAATTCGATTGAAATTGAAGACACGTATTTGCGATTAGATAGAGAGCTGGGGGCTTTCCTCAAAACACTTGATGCAAAGGTTGGTAAAGGTCAATGGATTGCTTTTTTAACTGCAGATCATGGCGCCGCACATGCTATTGGTTATATGCAAGATCATAAGTTACCTGCTGACTATTGGAATGCAACGTCACTGGTAGATTCATTAAATCGAATTATCAATAGCAAATTTGGTGTAACAAATGCCGTTCGCTCTATCGCCAATTACCAGGTGAATTTTGATTTGAATAAAGTAACTACAGTTGATTTTACTGCTGTAAAACAAACCGCTGTTGACTTCTTGCAACGTCAACCCGGAATTTCGTTTGCTGTTGACATGGCTAATGCAAACAATGCACCTGTTCCGGAAAAGATTAAGGCGATGATGATCAATGACTATTCGTTTAAAAGAAGCGGTCAAATTCAGATAGTATTAAACCCTGGCTTTTATGAAGGCTACTCTAAAACAGGAACCACACACGGCACATGGAACCCATACGACACACATATTCCCTTGATTTGGTATGGCTGGGGCATTAAACATGGCGACACCAGTCGTGAAGTGTACATGACAGACATTGCAGCTACGCTTGCCGCCTTACTTCATATTCAAATGCCCAATGGATGTATTGGAAAAGTTATTGAAGAAGTAAAGAAGTAAGCTATCCGATTGGTTTACGAAGTAGGTTGGAAATGGCTGCAATGTGATGATTGTCGTGTTCTGCTACGAAGTATAACGAATCTATCAAACGCATCGGTTGCTGCAAGCGTGGGTGAACAGAAACCCGGCTTAACAATATTTAATCAAAATCATAAATCGTTTCCAGTATTTTTTGCCTCTCCATAGTGAGCTGTGTCATTAATTGCTCTAGCGACTTTTCATTATCACCGGCTTCTTTTGTTTTGGTGTTGTTTAAATCTGCCGTCGTTAGCATTGCTTTGTTTTGTATAAAATCATTTAATCGCTTCCACCACAATTCTTCCAAATCATACAAATGACCTAAATGCTCTTTTACCGACCAGCCATCTTTATTATAACTGCAAAATTCGGCGTCCAACTGCCTTGGCCAAAAGACATTTCAGCTTTATTCTTAGGCTTTGTAGGTTGTAAGGTAAAACCGGAAGAATCAGTACTTGCAACAAAGAAGGGACTACGCCAAAGGCTATCCCTGTCTTTCATAATCCAATAAAAAGAAGCCTGATCCCCTGAATTGTTTTTGAAGATGATGCGACGTGTTGGATTGCAACTGCAGAGCATCAGCAACAAGCAAACAAACAGTGTAGGTATTTTCATTCTGTAGTTATTGCTGCGTATTCTCATCAAGATTCTCGTGTCTGTCGCCGCCTAAACTGTAATAATTGTTCTCTTCATCCTCTTCACCAATTTCTTCGTTCTCGTCGTCTAACTCACTGCCAGGTATGTCCAAATCGGTATTCAGTTCATCATTGCTTACGTTTTGCGGTATGCCTATTTCATCATTTGTAGAATTAAGCATGGTTAATTCTACGTATGTAATATCGGCATCGTTTCGGGTTTGACGATCCATTTCATCGCCAGTTTCATTTACATCCTTATTTCCTCTAGATCTATCCTGTTCATCACTCGCAGGTTTAAAGCGTTGACTTACGCCGTTTGCATTTCTTAAATTGGGAAGATTTTCCACATCCATATCTACCCTATGGCTATCAGTATGTTGATACATGATATCTTCCTCTGCAGGATAATGAGGGTAGCCCGGAAAATCTCGGTCGATCTTCTCATCATTGGACTGTTCCACATCTCGTTTCGTGTTCTTCGCCTCAGAAGGATCATTTTCGGGCATTCTTGCCGAACCGTCTTTTCTTTTATTGTCCCGTGCCATAACTTCTTTTCTAATAGTATAGAAAATGTTGTGCTGTAATAGTTGAGTCTGAACAACCCCATTGATCGATTGTTACTTTTTCAAGATTGATAACACACGAACCCTAACTTTAAGAACGCAAAACCATTACCATGCACCGTAGAAACTTTATTCAAAGCAGCGCTTTATTAACCACAGGTACTTTATTCGCTCAAAAAAATTATTAGCCCAATTGTTACAAACAACCGACTATAATATCAAAATGCTTCGCAAGAACGTGGGCATTTTCACTGAACGTGGGGGCACTATTGGCTTTTTATTATCAAAGGATGGCATTGTTGTAATAGATGCTCAATTCCCCGATACAGCGCAGCACTTTATTGAAGCAATCAAAAAGACAAACATAATGCCTTTTCAATACTTGCTGAACACACATCACCACGCTGATCACACCAGTGGGAACATTGCTTTTAAAGGTTTGATACAACATGTAGCAGCTCATGAAAATTCGTTGATCAACCAACGTGCTGTTGCTGAAAAACAAAATACATTGGACAAACAATTATTGCCCGATCAAACTTTTGACAGCGAATGGAAGTTGAAGATTGGTGATGAAAAAATTAAAGCTGATTATTTTGGTCCGGGGCATACTAATGGGGATGCTATTTATCATTTTGAAGATGTGAATATTGTGCACATGGGTGATTTAATGTTTAATCGTCGTCATCCCTTTGTTGACAGGAGCGCCGGTGCTAATATGACCAATTGGATCGTTGCATTAGAAAAAACAGCAAAGAAATATCGCAAAGACACTATGTTCATTTTTGGCCATGCCAATACTGGCTTTTCAGAAACGGGAACTAAAGATGACTTGTTGAAATTTAGAGACTATTTGCAAAAAGTATTAGCCTTTGCACAACAGGAAATTTCGAAAGTTGTAAGCAAGGAAAATTTTGTCAAAAACACTTCTATACCTGGTGTTACGGAGTGGACGGGGCAAGGAATTGAGCGGCCTTTGACAGCGGCATACGAAGAATTAACTGATAAGAAAAATAAAGCCTAAGCATTACGCTTAGGCTTTTAGCTTATACAGCCTCCGTAGCTTTTTCAGCAGTTACAGGGCTAATCACATTTTTAATTTCTTCAATTCTGTTTGCAGGGAAGCCTCCCACGTCGGCATGCTGTTTAATGATCTCCTTATTGGGAGCCTGATACACGCAGTAAATCTTTTCGTCAGTGACATAGCTTTCCATCCATTGAATTTGAGAGCCAAAATCATTTAAAATACTACAGGATTTTTGTGAAATACCTTGCAGTTCTGCTTGTGAAAGTTTACCAGTGTAAGCTCCTCTTGTTTTCGCTACAGTTAAAAGTATAAAGTTGGGATGTTTTCTTTTGGTTTACACATAGGAATTTAGTTTCTAAGTTTAAAAAAACTGCAAACAAGTTGTCACTTTTTTAGCTTGCTATTTTTACTCCGTAAAGAT
>PSMG01000049.1:0-15169 GCA_040290035.1 Chitinophagaceae bacterium | reverse complement strand
TTCATAAATTTAACGAATACACCGGGGAATTTCCCCAAAGGGCTTATTTCTGGTTACAGAAATTCATAGGTCTAAGCGTTTAATTTCCTTTCTTTTCTATATATAATTCTCATTAAGCTTGGTAATACCAACAATAGTAATGGCAAACCGGAAACAAATCCGCCTATAACAGCTACTGCTAAAGGCTGCTGCATTTGCGCACCTAAGCCAATACCTAATGCTAATGGCATTAAGGCTAAAATGGCTCCTATAGCGGTCATTAGCTTGGGACGAATACGCATGGCTATGGCGTAGTTTATAGAAGTATCAACATCCCCGGTATCTTTTAAATTGGCTTTAAACTGGTTGACGGTGAAAATGGCATTCTCCGCGATGATGCCTACAATCATGATAATGCCAGTATAACTGCTGACATTTAATGGAATACCTGTAATAAATAATCCAAGGATACAACCGGTAATACCCATTACAGATACAAACAGCACGACAAGTGAAATGACCCACTCTCTAAACAGAAATATCAATACTGCTAATACAAGCAGTATAGCCATCCCTAAAATAAGAAGGAGCTCTTTAAAGGATTGTTGCTGTTCAGAATAAGCACCTCCATAAGCAATGGAATACCCTTGGGGCAGGGGAAGTTCTGCTTTAAACCTATTTTGTATTTCCGTAATAGCGCTTCCTAAATCGCGGTTATCCAGGCGTGCAGTCAGTACAATGTTTGATTTTAAATCTTCCCTTCTTTCTTCGATTTCGCCGGGTATAACCTTTATATCCGTGAAAAAAGAAACAGGTCTTGTACTGCCATCAGGCAAAAAAATAAGTTGTCTTTTTAAATGCTCCAAATCATTGTCAGCAAAGTTGGCAAAACGAAATAGTATCCTACGCATTTGTTCCCCATCCTGAATTTGTCCCACCTGAACACCCCCGGTCATAGCAGCTTGTGCGGGAGATGGTTCAGGTGTATTTGCATTCATGCCCAAGGCAACTCCTCCCGTATAAGTACTTAGCTGTGTCTGAAAGTCGGTTAAACTAATATTATACCTGCTTAACTTATCCTGATTGGGAGTGAATACTAAGGAAGGACCTTCTACTACCAGTCCGTTATTTATATCTGCAAGGCCATGTATCCTTTGCAATATTGCTTCTGCCTGTAATGCTAGTTGCTTTAATGTCGTGTAGCTGTCACCAAAAACTTTTATTTCAATCGGAGCCGGTGTACTCATTAGGTCACCTAACAAATCTGAAATACGTTGCCCAAAACTTATGTTCAATGCCGGAACAACCATTTCAATACTTTTTCTTAAATCTCCAATTACATTAGGTGTTGTTTGTGGACGTTCTTTTTTTAATTGAATTAGATAATCACCGAAATTTGCGGGTACGGTTCTAAAGGCCATCTTCATACCGGTTCTGCGAGAGTAAGCTTCCACATTGGGATTAGCTAAAATTATTTTTTCCATTTGTTGACAAAGCCTGTCTGTTTCTTCAAGTGATGTGCCCGGAGGTGAGAAATAATCCAACACAATTGTCCCTTCATCTAAATCAGGCAGAAAGCCTGTTTCTAATTTGCCTGATGCCAACCATGCAGAGATACCTAATATTAAAACCATACTAATAGCAACAACAGGACTTTTAAAAAGCCAAGTGAGCCAGTTTAACTTTTTTACCGAACCGGCTGCATTAGTATGATTGCTTTTATTCTTTAATGATTCCCGATAACCTATTATTAAATGCATGACAGGTAAAAGCAGCCAGGTAACCAAAAATGAGCATACTAATGTAACCTGCATTGTAACTGATAACTCATAAAAAAAACTCCCTGCAAGTCCACTCATCATACGAAAGGGAACGAAAATAACAATGGTAGAAAGCGAAGAACCAACCATCGCAGGAAACAGGTTATGTATCGCTTTTCTTACCACTTTAAACCTGCTCTCTCCGGCATGTTCTTCATGCTCCCGGTATATTTGTTCTATAATAACAATGGCATCATCTATAATTAACCCAACAGACGCTGCAATTGCACCAAGTGACATTATATTTATGGTAATGCCAATCTGGTATAAAACCAGAATAGTAAAAGCTAAGGTAACAGGAATGGTAAGCATTACAGCAAGGCTCGCCCTCCACGAACGCAGAAAAATAACCATCACTATAATAGCCAGAAACAAACCTTCATAAATAGTTTTGATTACGCTATGAACACTATCTCCAACAAAAGCACTTTGATTGTAATACGGTTTAAGTTCATAGCCGGGTGGAAGCATTTTTCTTAATTCAACCGCTTTCTCTTCTGCATCTTTAGCAAATTGAAGCAAATTAATTCCTGGCTGCTTCACGAGGTCAATCAATACTGCACTACTGCCATTGGCATTTACTTTTACAAACTCCTGTTGCTCCTGTATTTCAACTCTGGCTATGTCTTTCAGCTTTACTATTCGGCTGCTATCACTTCTAATAACCACTTCCTGTAATTCGTCAATATCATTTACTCTTGTGTCGGTTAGGTTTAAATAAAGTCTGCGGTAATCGGCTAAATATCCGTTGGATAAAACGAAATTGTTGTTACTGAAAGCAGTGATTATCTTATTAGGTGTAATGGCTAAAGAAGACATTTTAATAGGGTCTGGTATAACCACATATTCTTTTGTTTTTCCACCGCGCACAATTACATTAGATATACCAGGCACTTGTGAAAATAGAGGTCGCAACACTAAATTCGCCTTATCGCGAAGAGCGACTAAACTTTGACTTTTAGCCTCAAGCGTATAACCATATACCGGAAACAGCGATTGATTCATTGCTTCGGTAGAAATGTTTACACCTGTTGGTAAAAAGTTTTTTATTTCATTTATGCGGCTTTCAAGTTGTGTTTTAAGATTGTAAATATCCACTCCCCAATTAAAGTACACCTCAATTGTACAACTACCCCTGCTGGTGCTGCTTTTTACAATTGTTACACCCCTTACTTTTTTAACTGCGCTTTCCAGTGGCTTTGTAACTGTTATCAGCATGCGGTCTATGGGTTGTTGACCCGCATCAGCGATAATGGAAATACGCGGAAACAGCACTTCGGGAAAAAGGTTCGTTTGCATGCGGGTATAAGAAAATATACCTCCTATTAGGAGTAGCAAGCCTACAAACACTACGGGCTTCGAATATATTTTAAAATAATTTTTATCTTCTGTCATTACAAGCTGTATTAAACCAGTTATTTTTTATTTTGAAACCCACAGCACTTACTTCTTAACCACTTTTACTAACGCCGTATCAGCAAGCCTATAATTTCCGTTAGTTATAATGCGGTCGTTTACGGTAAACTGTGGAGAAGCTATTTCTATTTCCTCTTTGTTTTTATTACCTATTACAACCGGAACTTTAATAGCAGTACTATCATTTATTAATTTCATTATCCAAAAATTTTGCATCATTTCATCGCTCAATACTGCTACTTTAGGTAATACCTGCTTACTGTTTTCACTTCCTTTACTTACCAATACTTTTGCAATTAATCCTTCGGGAAGTATCAGTGCGTCGGATGTTCTTGCTAAAATGCTTTGCGTTTGCGCACCAACGTTCATAGCTGCAAGGGGAGTAGTAAAAACAGCGGGATGTTTGGTATTATCTGGTAAAACAATAGTGCAATGATTACCACTTCGTGTGTACTGCACAAATTCAAAAGGCACATTTACCTGGAAAGCCATCCCACTGCTTTGGGCAATAGTGCAAAGGGAAGTTCCTTCTAACACGTAATCGCCTGCCTGTTGCCGATCAACAGAACTGACAACACCACCGCCTGTAGCTCTCACTTTTATTCTTCCATAACCTGCCAAAGAAGAATCAAATTGAACCGGAGTGTTACCTAAAGCCTTTCTTTCTTTGGATTCCAGTTCGTACAATATTTGACCAGGTTTTACCCTTTCTCCGATTTTTACATGTACGGCTGTTATATAAGCAGGAATGGGAGCTATGATAGTATTTCGGTTTAGGTAAACAGTAGTGGCAAAAAGTTCGAGCTTGTCGCTTACAGAACCACTGCTTATTGTGGTTATTTCCACAGGTACTTTGGGCTTTTGAACTACTTCTTCAGTTGTGTTGTCTTTGCATTTACACCCCATTGAAAACAGGGTGGCAGCAACCATTATAAACGTTATAAAATTTTTCATGTTAGTCATTTACCAGTTCCAGTAATTGTAAGCGTTGATTAATAAAAGTTGATTGGTTTGCAGCAAAGTATAGTCACGTTGTACTATGCCCATATTTCTGATAATATTTATAAAGTTGATAACCGACTGCTGTCCTGATTGAAGCTCACGTCTGTAAGAATCTATAACCGACTGGTATTCTTTTAACTGCTGTTGTAAAAGCTCTGCCCGTTCTTTATACGAGTTTAGTTCAATTATAAATTTATTTTTCCTGACATCATTTATTGCAAGAAAATTCTCTCTATAAGATGAAACGGATTGTAAAAGAATATTTGTTTTCTTTCGGGTAATATCTTTCTGTTTACCATCATAAAAATTCCATATCAAGCTTACTCCTCCACCTATTCCAAACCGTCTTGGCAGTGTAGATATATTCGCAGCATTTAATCCGGAATTTGCAAAAACATTTACCTGTGGCTTATATCTTGTTTCAAATACTTTCTGAGTTGCGATAAGGCTAAGGCTATCCAAACGAAATTTTTGGAAATATTGAGAAGAAAAAGAAGACACATCAAGGCGGGGAGTAAGTACAAGTGTATCTAATTGCACTAATGAAGTGTCCTTGATACCCGAAAGTATATTTAAATCCATGAGGTCCCTTCGGTAGTTTGCCCTGCTTAAAACAACTTGATTTTCGAAATTGCCATACTCAATATTCACCAGATTGAGATCTGATTGTTTAAGCAATGCACTGTTTACTAATTTTTGTACAATAACTCTTTGTTGCCCCAACAGCTTCATCATGTCTTCAGCATATTTAGATTGCTGTAGGTCAAGCAGACAAAGGATGTATTGGTCTATAACAAGCTTTTCTATATCATGTACTGCCAGTTTTATGTTATTCTGATAAATCAGGCTGTAAATGTTTGCCTGCTCTTCATAAGCCTTGTATCTTTCGTTGTAAAATAAAGGTTGAGTAACAGTTACTAATCCCTGGTATAATCCTCCATTGGTAAGACCCAAATCGTAACCATAATAATTTTGAGCACCTTTAGAATTGAGTTCAGGATGGGTGTTATTGTCTGTAGAGAGAATGGGAGTGAAGTTATAATTAGCATTAAAACTGACGGTCGGCTTAGTAAATTGAGCCTTCAGCCTTTCCACCTCTAACTGGTTTGCCTTGCTTAGGTTTTGATTGTCTTTGATTAAGGGGCTGTTTTGCCGCGCCGCTTCAATATAATTCTGTACAGAACGTTGAGCATGTAAAACAGAAGCAGTAGCAAACAGAAACAATCCTGAAAATAATAATTTCAACTTCATAGTTATTTTGGTTGATAAACTCTTATCTCTGCTGTTTGGTTGGAAGATTGTGGCACGGCAAGAATATACTTATCAAGTTGAGGTGAAAACAAAGATGTTCCGGCACCTTTAGCAGTACTTATATTTTGTAAAAGATTGTAATGGTCTGCATCCTTTTGTTCAATAACATTTATACTACCCTCACCACAGGAAATATAGATACGCTTGCGGTTCTCATCATAGTAAATGCCGTCGGCATCTTTACTAATATTTATACTTTCTATAGACTTACCAGTTTCAGTTGAATAGATGATAAATTTCCCCGGCTCACAGGCAACAAATAAACGTTGATAACTATGGTCGAATGCCATCGGCACATTTCGCTTTGCTTCAGTTACAGACCAATTGGCAACAGGTTTTGCAGATGAAAGACTTACAACTTCAATTACATTTTTATCAGGCAGATTTACATATACTTTGTCTCCATCTATTTCAAATTGTTTGAGGTATCCCGATAAGGGTATTTCGCCCACAATTTTATTCTGCTTTCCATCAATAATTCCGAGCGAACCAAAAGTTTTTCCTACTCCAACAAACAACCTGGATGTTGAGCTATCAAACCTTAAATTGTTGCAGGCTTCTTTAAACGAAAAAGTATTTACTACCTTATAGGTATTTCCGTCCAGCTCTATTACTTTTCCATCTCCACCTGTTGAAACAAAAATCCGATTACCTTCCGGCAGATAAACAATCCATTTTGGTTCATTAAATCCCGGAAGACTGATAAGAGGTTTTCCGGTTTCAAGATTTATTACTTCAACAGTATGATTATCCTCGGCTGAAACAAAAAGTCGTTGGCTTTTTACGTCAATAGCCATCAGGTCAAAGCCTCCTTTTACATTTGGTAGCTGAATGGCTTTTTGAAGTAATAAAGCAGATGATGAAGTGTCCTTGTTTGTTGTATTGCCATCTTTTGGGGATGAACTGCATGAAATAATACCAACACTAAGAAGGAAGCCCAACAAGGAATGGAAAAACGAATATCTCATGTTAGATTTGAAATTTTTACAAACCTATCATCAGATTTAGGATAAATTCTGAATTAGAAAGTAACAGTAAAATTGTGTTTATCCTCTTTGTATTGATAGTGTATCTGCCAGTTTTGGCGTTGGCAAATCTGTTTTACAATAGATAATCCAAGCCCGCTACTGCTGGATGATTTAGAGAATTTCGCAAAACGTTTAAACAAACTTTCAGAGTTTAGCTTTTGCTGTTCCCCGGTATTACTGATTATGAGTTGTTTTGCTGAAGCCTTAATAGCAATACTACCATTCATACTATTATGACCTATAGCATTTAAGATAAGATTGTTAATCATAATTTCAACCAACGGCTTGCATGCATGTAAAGTAGGAGCCTCATTAATATCAGTGCAAATAGTTAGATTTCTTGATAAAGCTTGTCCGGAAAAGTATGGCAAAACTTCATTTATCAGGCATTTTACATTAACATCTTCAAGGCTTGTATATTGATTGTTTTCAATTTTCGCTAACAATAATAAGTTTTTATTAACCCTGGACAAGCGGGATGCTGCTTCATAAAGGGATTGAAGTATTTCAGCCTGGTTCTTATTTAGAGAAGGTTCCTGCAACAACATGTCAAGCTTAGATTGAAATACGGCGAGGGGGGTTTGTAGTTCATGCGCCGCGTTTTCAGTAAATTCCTTTTGACCTTGATATGCCTTTAGATTTTCTCTGATAAGCTTATTTAATCCTTTATTTAACTGCCTGAACTCTACGATGGGTGTGGAACGGAAAACCGGTAGTGGATGTTGTTCAATGTTAAACTCTTTGATTTTATCAATCGTATCATAAAAAGGATGCCACAGCCGGTTTGAAATAAAGCGCGTTAAAAAGAAAATAATTATCAATAACGCAAAAACCAGCCCACAATATACCCATGTTAGTGTCTTTATAAGGTCTTCCGATTCTACTAAGTTTAATCGGATCATCAGAACATACTGCTGCTGCCCAATGTCCACATTAGTATATAAAACTCTATACGGCTCCCATTCCGGCATCATTTCATCATAAAAAATTTCCTGTATTATACGATCTTTAGGCTTTGTTATAACTGTATCAGGTAATATTCTTGTATCTCTGTTAAAACGGTTCCATGCAGTTATATCATTTATGGTTAAGAAAGAACTGTTCTTAGCAAGAAACTCTCGTTTTCGAAGCATAATAGATTCATCTACATCTTCTACATACAATTTTTCTATCATCCAGTAAAAGAATGGGATGCTGAGCGCCAATATGAGTGTGGAAAATAAAGAATAATAAATTAATGTTCGATTTAATAATCTGTTCATGCTTCCCATTTATAACCAGTTCCATAAACTGTTTTAATGTAATCTTCACATCCTCCCTCCATCAATTTTCTTTTCAGATTTTTAATATGAGAATATATAAAGTCAAAATTATCCATCATATTAGCCATATCGCCGGAGAGATGTTCAGCAATAGCGGCTTTTGAAATTACTCTGTTTTTATTACCGATAAGAAAAAGAAGTAAATCAAATTCTGTCTTTGTAAGCAAAATCACATTGTTATGTGCAACCACTTTTTTTGCAAGTAAGTCAATGCTTAATTCATTTATTTTTATTTTATTGGTATTGTCGAATTGCTTTCTTCTTATCAATGAATAAATTCTTGCACTTAATTCTGATAAATGAAAGGGCTTGGGTATGTAATCATCTGCGCCTATTTTTAAACCCGCTATTTTATCTTCCACCGAATCCTTTGCAGAAATAATAATTATCCCATCCTGTTTCTTTTCTGCTATTAGTTCCTCAAGCAATCTCAAACCATTTCCATCAGGAAGCATAATATCTAATAAGATACAGTCATAATAAAATATATTAATCTTATCATAAGCATTCTTAAAGGAGCTTGCAATCTCACACACATACTTTTCACCTTCTAAATAGGAAGAAATGCTTTTAGCTAATTCCGGCTCATCTTCTATGATTAGAATTTTCATTCATCAAAAATTAGCTAATATTTTGGAGATTTTCTGGATTAGCTCTTGCATTACTAGAATATCTTGAGATTATTCTAAAAAACATTATCTCTCACAAGCAGGCTCATTAATCCTTTTATAATTCAATGTGTTGAGATCAATCTACTAATAATTCTAATTTACTTTGATTAGCTATAAATTAAAACTATTGTTCCTGTTATTATCAATCCTGCGCCTACCATTCCCTGAAAACTAACTTTCTCTCCCAAAAAGATTACTGATAAAACAATTGCTATTGCCACACTTAGTTTATCTACCGGAGCTACTTGTGATACTTTACCTATTTGCAATGCCTTGAAGTAAAATATCCACGAAAGCCCGGTGGCAATACCTGATAAACATAAGAAAAGTATGTTTTGCTTTGATAGTGTTGTAATGCTTGAAGCGCCACCACGAAAGATAGCAATACCCCATGCAAGCACTAAAATAACAACAGTTCGTATGGCAGTGGCTAAATCTGTATCAACCCCTTTTATTCCAATTTTCGCAAAAATAGCTGTAAGCGCAGCAAAGAAAGCAGAAAGCAAAGCATATATCCACCACATAAAATCTGTTTTGATTATTAATTGTTTAGTTTAAACTCTATTAGAAGGGAAAATTGAATAATACATTCTCAAGTTTACTATTTTTTAAATGCTTTCTTGCCTGCAAAGCCCGCTTTATTACCTAATGCTTCTTCTATCCTAAGCAGTTGGTTGAATTTGGCAACCCTTTCGCTTCTGCAGCCACTTCCTGTTTTTAAATGACCTGCATTAACGGCTACCGTTAAATCAGCAATGAAAGTGTCTTCGGTTTCACCGCTTCGATGCGATATAAAACAATTGTAGCTGTTGGCATAAGCTAAATCAATAGTTTGCAATGTCTCCGTAACAGTGCCTATCTGATTTAATTTAATAAGTATAGAGTTTCCTATCTTTTCATTGATGCCTTTTTGAAGAATAGCGGGATTAGTGCAGAAAATATCATCGCCTACCAGTTCAATCTTCCCCCCTACTTCTTCTGTAAGCAATTGCCAGCCGTTCCAGTCGTTCTCACCCATGCCATCTTCTAACAATACAATAGGATATTGATTAATCCAGTTCTTCCACAATTCCAATAGTTGTTCCGAACTAAGTATTTCTTTTGTGGACTTATAAAGAATATATTTACCATTGTCCCACATTTCGCTGCTGGCCGGATCAAGGCAAATGGAAATATCCGTACCTGGTTGGTAACCTGCTTTCGCAATAGCTTCTAATATCACTTCTACTGCTTCTTCATTGGATTTAAGGTTAGGCGCAAAACCACCTTCATCACCTACACCTGTGTAATAACCTTTTTTAGATAAAATGCTTTTTAAGGTATGGAAGGTTTCTTCGCCCATGCGGATAGCTTCTTTAAAAGAAGAAGCATTATGCGGTGCAATCATAAATTCCTGGAAGTCCACATTGTTATCTGCATGCCTGCCGCCATTAATTACGTTCATACAAGGCACCGGCATAACATAGCTTTCGTTTTTATAGAGCGATTGATAAAGAGGAATGGAATTACAAATGGCTTTAGCTTTGGCAAACGCCATAGAAACAGCAAGGATAGCATTAGCGCCAAGGTTTGATTTATTTTCTGAACCATCTAAAGTGATTAATAAATTATCTAACTGCTCCTGGCTTTCAAATTCCTTATTTCTGCAATAATTGGCAATTTTCGTATTGACGTTATCAACTGCTTTTGTTACCCCCTTACCGTTGTATCGTTTGGGGTCTCCATCTCTTAACTCCACCGCCTCCTTTTCGCCCGTACTCGCACCTGAGGGAACAATGGCACTTCCCTTAAAATTGCCCTCCAGTATTACTTCGGCTTCTACGGTTGGATTGCCTCTTGAATCAAGCACTTCCCGTGCATAAATGTTGGTAATTTTCACATTATTTTTATTTAAATTGTTGAATTAAATTATTTACCGCTTCAATCATTTCATCATTTTTTGGTCATATAATTCTTTTAAAGGCTCTTTTATCGTTTCATGACCTCTAAGGTGCTTTGCGGTTGCTACTGTAACATCTTCCCATAAAAAATTCGCTTTTATATTGAGTTCATTTTTTAAACTTGCTTTTTCTTTTCGAATGTTATAATCATTACAGAACTTTTGCAGTAAGTCATATATATGATTAATTTTTTCTTTTATATGGGCTGATTCCTAACTGGTAATAGAAGGCAGGTATTCAATATGCACAAAACGAAGTGGCTGCCGATGGGCTGCAAGTTCTATTTGCATTTCCAGCAACTTCCCTTCTATTACATGAGCTAAAGAACTGAAAGCCCATAAATAATTTTCAGAAATATCGTGCATAAGATTATTTTTAATGGATAACAGCCCCTTTTTCTACATTTCCTGAACGATAAATAAGTATAGATAGAATAATAACAGCAATGGTTTGTGTAGCTACTGAAAAAGCAATAAGCCCTACTATTGAAAAATCGTATAAATAGCCCAACGCTAAACTTCCTAAAAACCAAAAAATACCAAAGCCTGTATTGAACAAGCCAAATGCTGTACCTCGTTTATAAGCTGGAATTAACTCGGCTACAGCCGCTTTTAAAATACTCTCCTGTGCCCCCATGCCTATGCCCCAAACAATCATTCCCGCAACAGCCCATCCAAATCCGCCTAAGAACACCATAGGTGCAAAAAACAGAGAAAGAAAGGTGACACCAACCATCGTTTTCATTCCAAACTTATCAAATAGTTTGCCCAACAACAATGCTGCAATTCCATCAGCAGCCATAGCAACGGCATACAAAATAGGGATAGTGGCATCCTGCATCAAAGCTGTCTTTTTAAAGTGATAAGCAATCAAGGGAAAGTCTGCATAACCCGCAGCAATAAAGATGACCGAAAACAGATACATCCAAAAGAGCTTTGGATACCCTTTGGTTTCTATACCAGTACTTTTTATTTCTAAATCTTGTGGGTTAGGATATTGTGAACGGGCAAATAAAAGGATGGTTAAAGCAATGATAGCCGGTATACCCAATATCAAGAAAGCTTCATAGTATGATTGATGCTGGTAAAATAATACGGCACTTACTAACAAGGGGCCTACAGTAGCGCCGGTTTGATCCATAGCTTCATGCAAACCAAAGCCCCAGCCGCGACCCATCTCTTTGGCTCCGTACGAAAGCATGGCATCTCTTGCAGGTGTACGGATTGCTTTACCTATTCTTTCGGCTATCAATAATACCACCGCCAATTGCCAAAAACCTGCGAATGCTAACAAGGGAGCAGAAAATAAATTTAGTGTATAACCAATAATGATGATTGTCCAATAATTTTTTGTTTTGTCACTTATATAGCCTGAAACAATTCGCAGTCCATAACCTAATAACTCTCCTAATCCTGCCACCCAGCCTACAGTAGCTCCTGAAACACCAAGTATGTTTAAATAGGGACCGCTAATGCTTCTGGCCGCTTCATAGGTCATATCAGAAAACAAGCTTACGCATCCCAAAAGCACCACAAATTTTGTAGCTGTTTTGATTTTTGTACTAATTATCACTTTATTATTTAATTTATTAAGACATATTAGGCGGTATCACCAGCACCGGAACACAAGCATGTTTTACTACATGCTCTGCAATGCTGCCGGAAAAAAAATGAGAGAGACCAGTACGTCCATGTGTGCCCATAACAATAATATCCGCCTCCCATCCTTTAGCGGTATTCAGTATCTCTTCTTTAGGGAAGCCTTCGGGGGTGAACTTATATAGCTTCTTTGCGCCGTTGTACATCTTGATTAGCTGCTCAATAGTTTCTTGGGCTTCTTTCAATAAGATCATTTCGCTTTGTTCTCTCGTTGGCCCTGCTTCTATGTTTACACTTTCTTTTGTTCTGTCAATTACATAAAGCAAAGCCACTTCCGCATTTAATTGGTGTGCTAAGTCAAAGCCTGTTTTGGCAGCTTTTAGGGAAAAAGAGCTACTATCAACTGCAATTAGAACTTTTTTGAATCTCATATATGAGATTGATTGTTAATTAAATAATTTAAACATATTTATACCGGCTAAAACAGCCAATAATCCTAAACCAAAACTTCCAAAGCTATACATCAAAAACAGCATGGTATTTCCTTCCTGTATCAGCTTTATATTTTCATAAGCAAAAGTGGAAAAGGTGGTCAAGCCACCACAAAAGCCTGTAATTAAAAAAAGCCGCCAATCAGCCGACAGGAAGTGAAACCTTTCAGATAAAGTATAAACCAAGCCAATAATAAAACAACCTACAACGTTGACCGTGAGAGTTGCATAGGGAAAAGCAGCCATAAAATATTTAGCAAATAAAAGTGCAGTTAAATAGCGTAAATAACTTCCTATTGCACCCCCTAATCCTATAATGAAAAACAGCTTTAGCATAATTGATTATTAAGCATATTCCCAGAACTCTACCTCCTTATAAATCACTGTATTTTCTCTAAGCAAGTCTTTATGTGTATTGAAGAATTGCTTCAACTTACTTTTATTATCTACCAATTCAACACAAACCGTTAAGCCTGAAGTATCACCCTCTACAGAATGATGAGCAATTTTGCCACCCTTCTGTACGGCAGCGTGTGTATTGAAAACATGAGCATTCATAATGTCTGAAGCTTTAGCTTCCTGAATTATTCTCAAATACTTGCTTTTTGGAAACATCTTCCTTAAAAGATTTTTAGATTTAATGGATTCGCCAGTAGTCATGTAAATACGTAGCTTGCCTATTTTGGTTATTTTAAATTCCTCTGCCATTTGATTGCTTTTTTAGTTTGATGTCTTTAATTGTATGTTCCTCAGAATGTGTTAAATGAAATTTCGAGACAGCTACTCTTTGAGATCCATAAATACCGGAATGACCACTGAAATAATAAGCTGTAAAGCATGCTACTGCATAATAGACGATGTTATTCGAACCAAATAATTCCACACCCATTAAAGTACATGCAATTGGCGTGTTGGTAGCTCCAGCAAAAACAGCAATAAAACCAAGACCGGCAAAAAGATCAACAGGGGAGCCGCTTATAGAAGCTAATATATTACCAAGTGTAGCGCCAATAAAAAATAATGGCGTTACTTCACCACCTTTAAAACCAGTGCCTAATGTAATGGCTGTTAAAAGCAGCTTCCACAACCAACTCCAGGTTTTAGCGCCACCAGGTGCAAAGGACGAAAGAATGCTAACACCTCCAGAAGGGTTTGTTACACCCAAGCCCAAATAATCAAATGTACCTAAAGCATAGCTGATGGCAATTACGGCAATACCACCGACTACAGGGGTGAGCCATTTGTTATGAATATATTTAGCTGATTTGTCTTTTATAAAATGTGAGATTTCGGCAAATAAATAGCCCACTAAACCAAAGGCCACTCCGGCAACAATCACTTTAACCAATAAAAGTAAATCAAAGGAAAAATTAGGTAGCCATTGCCTGGTATCCTTTACAAAGACAATATTGTAATGGGTGTGATGAATGCCATAGGCGGAACAGGTAATATCTGCAAGTATACTGGCAATAAAGCAAGGTATCAATGCATCATACTTAATCCTTCCGATGGCTAATACCTCCATTGCGAAAATTGCTCCAGCTATCGGTGTTCCGAATACGGCTCCAAAGCCTGCTGCCATGCCGCACATGAGCAGGATGCGTTTGTCTCTATGCTTGAGCTTGTACCATTTAGAAAATAGGGATGAAATACTGCCCCCCATCTGAACCGCTGTTCCTTCTCTTCCGGCAGAACCTCCAAATAAGTGAGTGATAACAGTAGCAAATAAAACCAACGGTGTCATTCGTGCAGGGATGCCGCCACCAGGTTTATGAATTTCATCCATAATGAGGTTGTTTCCTGCATCTGAGTTTTTTCCGTAACTCTTGTATAAAAAAGTGATTAGAAGTCCGGCAAACGGTAGAAAGTAGATAAGCCACATATTACCCCATCTTGCAACAGTGGCTATATCCAGCAGCCAAAGGAAAAAGGCAACTAATGAACCTATTACAATAGAAACAGGCATTATTAAAGCTGTCCAGTAAATAAGATGACTGGCGATTTTAATTTGTTCAAAAGAATATACATATCGCTTCATTTCCTAATGATGTTTATTGCAGTTTTTTCATTCAAAAACCTTTAAAGTTGTGTTTTCAAAGGATACCGGATTATTTCGAATTTCTTCGGCACGCTATATTTTAAGGCTAAGCGTTATATTTAAATTGCGGCCATCGCTGGGCCAAATGCCGGGCCCCGGATAAAAAGTCTAAATTATGCAATGTCTTAAATATGGGAAGGCTTCAGAAGTATTAAAATCCCAAATTGTATAAGCGGGAGTGAACCCTTTTGCGCCACTTGCAGGTGCCGTTACAGTATTTAAGGCATCGGAAAAGGAGGAAGAAGTGAAGTTCTGCAAAAGTGTGCAGCTAAAACCTTTATATAATACATCCAAACCATTTCGGCTTATGTATTGCGGAACAGCCTCTACTTTATTTCCTACAATAGATTTATTGCTTGTGCCGGTAGAAACCTGTCCCGAAATATATGTTGCATGCATGTAGGAGAAAGAAGTAAATAAGCCAGAAAACATTATTGGGCAGAAAATACCGGCCATATAAAACGAAGGCGCATCCTTGTGCACCGGAGGTACA